>CACYYD010000001.1 GCA_902778585.1 uncultured Eubacteriales bacterium
GTAGCGGTATTTACAGCTGTGGCTCTGATGTTCGTTATGGTTTTCGGTTACACATTCAGAATGTTCAGCGAGATCAAAGCTATGGATCTCAGCGGACTTAAAATGGGCATCGCAGCGACAGATATTACAGAGGACAGCAGCAAGGCTGAGCCGGGCGAGGCTGATGCGGTCGCCAAGGTTGAGACGGTAATGCTGAACAGCATGGATGCCAGGGACATGACAGCCATCATCAGGGCAGACTATGACAACAACAGAATGGTCCTCCTGATCCTCTCGGACGGAACCGAGGCGGCAGCAAAAGCAGACGACCCGGCAGAGTGGAATAAGGTCATTGAACTCGGAGACACATGCTCTGCAGAAGGTGAGCAGATCCTCAGCAGAAACGGACTGGAGGGCTGGAACTTCGATGTTGAGATCCTGAATGATACATATCCGCAGAACGCACTCCTTACCTTCGCAGACGGTGAATGCACATACAATGCAAGAATTGCAGAATAACTGATCTGCGTTCACCTGATCCCTGATAACCCGCATAACTGAAATGGGGCTGTCGCACAATAAAAGTGTGGCAGCCTCTTAACTTGCCCGCCTGTTGGCGGGCTCTTTTTGCGCAAAAAGCTGAAAGCCTTGAAAATGCTTGGTTTTATCAAAAAACAAAACGCTCCGCACCTATTGGAGTGCGGAACGAAATAGTATTATAATAGTATACTAAACCCTTATAATGCAGATACTACATATACATATAGACAAAACCAAATACCATGTATCACAGGATCATAACTGCATAGATTCATATACATGGCAGTGCATCCCTATTACGGACGAGAACTGCCCGCGTGACGAGGCTCTCGAGAAGGTCGTCATGGAGTACAAGGATTGCCTTGATCTTACACTTGAGGAGATAGAGAAGAACAAATGGCCTGGTATGAAGATGCTGTATTTTATCATATATATCCGCTTGGTCTGCTGGGAGCGCCGGAGTACAATGAACACTATGCTCCCGTGCACAGACTCAGAGATCTGAGGGAATGGGTCTTTCACATGAAGGACTGCGGCTTTAACGCGCTTTACCTCGGTCCGTGCTTCTCGTCGGGGTCTCACGGCTATGACACTGCCGACTACCGCATGGTCGACGAGAGACTCGGAGACAACGATGATCTCAAAGAGCTTGTACATCTGTGCCATGAGGAAGGTATCCGCGTCATTCTTGACGGAGTTTTCAATCATACCGGACGCGGGTTCTTTGCCTTTCGCGACCTGGAGGAATACAGAGAAGACAGTCGTTTCAGAAACTGGTACTGCAATGTTGACTTCCAGGGAAACAACAGTTACGATGACGGTTTTTCGTATGAAACATGGGGAGGACATGACCTTCTTCCAAAGCTCAACCTGTATGATCCGGAGGTAAGGAATTATCATTTTGATACCGTCCGCTTCTGGATATCTGAATTCGATATCGACGGGATCAGACTGGATGCCGCAGATGTGCTGGAACAGAGCTTCATGAGAGATCTTCGCGGCCTGACAGGCAGCCTGAAGGAGGACTTCTGGCTGATGGGCGAGGTCATACACGGAGAGTACGGGCGCTGGGTCAATGAGAACACCCTTCACTCTGTAACAAACTATGCTCTTCATAAGGCGCTTTACAGCGGCCACAACGACCGTAATTATTTTGAGATCGCGCACACCATACGCCGGCAGAGAGAAATGGGCCTGGGAGACGATGTGCATCTGTACGTTTTTGTTGACAACCATGATGTCGAGCGTATAATGACGAAGCTGAATGACAGGAGGCACTACCTGCCTGTGCATGTGCTGCTGTACACTTTGCCCGGGATACCGTCGGTCTATTATGGATCAGAGTTCGGGATCGAAGGCAGAAAGGAAAACGGTTCGGACGCGCCGCTGCGCCCGCAGCTTTCGCTTGAAAGCGCAGACATGCAGGATAATGACTGTCTCCGCATAATCAGGATGCTCGGTGACATATATAAAAGGGAGCCCGCCCTTAGGTACGGAGAATACAGGGAGAGAGAACTCACGACCACAAAGTACGCGTTCACCCGGGGAGATCTGCTTGTGACAGTCACAAACAGCGATCAGGAGGAGTATTTCGATATCGGGCTTGAAGGCGAATATGAGGGTGCTCTTCACGGAAAAAGGATATCTCCGGACAACGGGAGACTGAGGTTTACACTTGAAGGAAACAGCGCCGAGGTATGGATCCCGGCATTGAGATAGAGGAGACAAATAATGGCAAAAAAAGAGAAAACAAGCAAACCGGCAAAAACCACAAAAACTGCAAGGGCGGCAAAAGCAACTGCTGAATCTGCAAAAACAGCAGAGCCGTCAGTGACACCAAAAGTTGAAGAAACGCTGCCACAGCCGAGAAGGAGCGTTGCCTTTATCGGATCGGAGTGCTATCCCTTCGTAAAAACAGGGGGACTTGGCGATGTCATGTACGCGCTTCCGAAGGCACTTGCCGCACTTAACTGCGATGTGAAGGTGATAATACCGCGCTATCACTGTATACCGTGGGAATACCAGGAGAAGATGGTTTACCGCGGATCATTCAACATGGATCTGTGCGCAGACGGCACCTCATATTATGTAGGTATCATGGAGTATGTATGGGACGGAGTCGTGTATGACTTTATCGACAACGATGATTTCTTTACAAGCGGCAATCCGTATGTGAATCTTGTCGATGACATCCCGAAGTACTGCTACTTCTGCAAGGCGGCTCTGGCGGCCCTCAACTACATGGACTGGGTGCCGGACATCATACATTGTCACGACTGGCAGGCAAGCCTTGTGCCTGTTCTGCTGCGGACGCAGTTTGCGAATACGGCGATAAAGGACGCAAAAACAATACTCACAATACACAATCTCAGGTTCCAGGGAGTGTACAACATACCGACACTTCGCTACTGGACCAATCTGCCTGAGCACATATTCAATAAAGATGTATTCAAGACAGGCTATGAGGACGCCAACATGCTGAAGGGCGGCCTGACCTATGCAGACATAATCACGACCGTAAGCAACACATATGCAGGCGAAATAGAGACACCTTTCTTCGGCGAGAATCTTGATGCACATATGCGCTATCACTCCGGAAAGCTCCGCGGCATCGTGAACGGCATCGATACGGTCCAGTGGGACCCTGCGAATGATGCCAGACTTGCGGAAAAATACGACATAACAAATGTGCTCGGGAAGAAAAAGGCCAACAAGCGCGCACTGCAGCAGGAGCTCGGACTTGAAGTCGATGACGGTAAATTCGTGATAGGCCTTATCTCGCGCCTGACCGACCAGAAGGGGCTCGACCTTGTCAATCAGATACTGCCTTCACTTATCGACGGCAATACGCAGGTCGTGGTTCTCGGAACCGGCGATGTCCGCTATGAGGATTCGTTCCGCTGGTTCGAGAACGACTTCAGGGGCAGCGTTTGCTCATGCATAATGTATGACGAGGGAAGGGCACACAGGATCTACGCAGGAGCGGATGCCCTGCTGGTACCTTCGCTCTTCGAACCGTGCGGACTTACTCAGCTGATAGCCATGCGTTACGGTACGATCCCCGTGGTTCGCGAGACAGGAGGTCTGAAGGATACTGTAGAGCCGTACAATCAGTTTACGCAGCAGGGGAACGGATTTACCTTCGACAGGTATGAAGCCGGTCTTCTGTATGATGCTGTAAACCGCGCAAAGACCGTGTACTTCACAGACCGCTGGCACTGGGATGAGATGGTGCAGAGAGACATGGCAAAGGATGTGTCCTGGGAGTCATCCGCATGGCAATACAGGTCGCTTTATCTTGAACTGAAACCGTGATATCCTGCTACAAAAACGGACTCTGTCAGCCGCGCGGTCACGGCCGGCAGAGTCCGTTTTTATTATCTGCATGATCGTTTTGAAGATCATTTTTGTATCTGTTTGTATTTTTTTTTTAACATACTATATGATTTGTCAATTCAACTTGGTTAACTATAAAATAACGGTATTAATTAAAATCAAAAAATACAAGCGGTATTGTCATTACTCATAAGGAGGAAACTTATGAAGGTAATCCCAAGTGACGAGAAGACTGCCGTTATCTCCAGGGTCCTCGAACTCCTGGATCCGGGCAGTTTCATGGAGATGGGCGAGCGCGTTGCGGCCAGATTTACCGAGTTCTATCACCCGGACTCCGTTGAGGAGTCAGATGGTGTAGTGACCGGTTATGGCACGATCAACGGCAGCATTGTTTTTGTTTACGCCCAGGACAATGAGGTAATGGGCGGCACATTCGGTGAGCAGCACGGACGTAAGATCGTAGATCTTTACGAACACGCAATAAAGGCAAAGGCTCCTGTTATAGGACTCCTTGACTGTGCGGGCTTCCGTATCGAAGAGGGTCTCGACGGTCTTTACCAGTTCGCAAAGCTCTACAGGCGCCAGACTGAGGCAGAGAAGGTCATCCCTCAGATCGTTGCCGTAATAGGCCAGTGCGGAGGCGGAATGTCGATCGCGGCGCAGCTTGCTGACTTTGTCTTCATAGAAAAAGACAAGGGCAGCATCTTCGTCAATCCACAGGGCGTCGTCGGCAACGCTATCGGTGACAACCCGTATGTTCTTTCACTCGACGACGGCACTTTCGAGTGGCCTGAGATAGTCGAGCACATCCGCGACATAGTGGATATACTGCCTTCCAGCAGCGATTTCTATCCTGAGATAAGGGAAGTAAGCGATGAAGACCTCAACCGCAGCTGCGAAGACATAGCATCGATGGCCGGAGATGCGAAAGCGATACTCAGAGAGCTTTCAGATGACGGCAAGCTGATCGAGTGCAGAAGTCCTAAGGGACGGAGCATGGTCACAGGCTTTATCAGGATCGCGGGCATGACCGTAGGAGCGGTCGCCTGCAACGAGTTTGAAGGCAGAAAGCGCATATCTGCCGCAGGCTGCAATAAAGCCGCAAAAATGATCAATCTGTGCACACGCTTCCATATACCTCTGCTCACGATCACGGACACAGACGGATATAAGACGGATTCAGAAACGGAAGCTTTCCTTCCGAGTGCAGCCGCGAGGATGCTGAGAGCGCTCTCCATGTCGCATGTCCCAAAGATAAACCTTGTTACGGGATCCATTGTCGGCAGCGCATACAGTATGATGAATTCCAAGGGACTCGGAGCTGATTTCGTATTCATGTGGGATACGGCAAACGTAAGTATCGTAGATCCGCGTCAGGCTACTGAAGTCATATTCGGAGAATGGACTTCGGAGCTCGAGCAGAGCTACCGCGACACACAGTCAAGCGCTGTTGCTCTGGCGAGACACGGCTTTGTAGACAAGGTTATCGCACCGGAAGATTCAAGAAAATACCTGATAGGAGCATTCCAGGTATTCGTTAACAGCAGGTAGGTGATGATATGGGCTTAGGAGCAATATTCAAAATAGCGCTGCTGTATACGCTGATAGGAATGGGTACGGTATTCTGCGTACTTATATTCATATCGATCTGCATATGGCTGCTCGGCAAGGTCTGCGGACCTAAAAGGCCGGCTGTGGCCGCTGCAGAAGCACAGGCAGAGCCTGAAGCAGCTGAGGGCATCAGGCCCGAGGTCGTCGCTGCAGCCGTTGCGGCGATCCATCAGTACTTAAAGGATGAAGAAGGCGAAGAGGAATACATCGTCAGGAATGTACGGAGGGCAACATGGAGACATACATCGTAAAGATCAACGGAGAAGAATTTGAAGTAGAGATAGAAAAGAAGGGCGCAGGCACGGCCCCTTCGGCAGCATCCCAGGCAGCGGCTCCTGCACCTAAAAAGGCAGCAGCCAAGTCCGGCGGCAAGGGAAACGGTGAGCCGGTCGTATGCGGAACCGCAGGCAAGGTGTTCAAGATCGTTGCACACGAGGGACAGCAGGTAAAGACCGGAGATACTGTAGTAGTTCTCGAGGCTATGAAGATGGAGATACCTGTCGTTGCGCCTAAGGATGGAGTGATCAGTAAGATCGTCGTTTCAGAGGGAGAATCCACAGCATCCGGACAGACAGTAGCTTATGTGGAATAGTACCGGGAGGTAATAAAATGGGAGATACCTTATTCAACCTGGCTCACCAGACCGGCTTTTTCAGCCTGACGGTCGGCAACGTGATAATGATCGCTGTTGCCCTCGGCTTGCTGTATCTGGCCATCGTCAAACAATATGAGCCGCTCCTGCTCCTTCCGATATCGTTCGGCATGCTGCTGGTCAATCTGTATCCGCCTATCATGGAAGAAGGGGGACTTCTGTACTACTTCTTCATGCTCGATGAGTGGACCATACTGCCGTCTCTGATATTCCTCGGAGTAGGAGCACTGACGGACTTCGGACCGCTGATAGCCAACCCGAAGAGCTTTCTGCTAGGAGCCGCGGCTCAATTTGGTGTTTTCGGAGCATTCCTTCTGGCAATGCTGATGGGATTCACCGAGCCGCAGGCAGCTGCCGTAAGCATAATCGGAGGAGCCGACGGACCTACGTCGATCTTCCTGGCAATGAAGCTCGGACAGAGAGAACTCATGGGCCCGATAGCCGTCGCGGCATATTCATACATGTCGCTCGTACCGATAATCCAGCCGCCAATAATGAGAGCGCTCACGACTGAAAAGGAGCGCAAGATAAAGATGGAGCAGCTCAGGGATGTTACGAAGAGGGAACGCATCCTCTTCCCGGTGATCGTTACGATCATTGTCTGCCTGCTGCTGCCTTCGACAGCGCCGCTGATCGGAATGCTTATGCTCGGTAACCTCTTCCGCGAGAGCGGAGTCGTACGCCAGCTGCAGGATACAGCGTCGAACGCGCTCATGTACATAGTAGTCATCCTGCTGGGCACTTCAGTCGGAGCGACCACGAGCGCCGAGGCATTCCTCAAGTGGACGACCATCAAGATCGTCATACTCGGACTGATAGCGTTCGCCTTCGGTACAGCTGCCGGAGTCCTCTTCGGCAAACTCATGTGCAAACTGACAGGCGGAAAGATCAATCCGCTCATCGGATCGGCCGGTGTATCCGCGGTACCGATGGCAGCGAGAGTATCGCAGAAAGTCGGCGCGGAAGCCGACCCTACGAACTTCCTGCTCATGCATGCGATGGGCCCTAATGTAGCCGGAGTTATCGGCACTGCAGTTGCAGCCGGTGTATTCATGGCTATATTCGGAGTCTGATATCAACGGAGGAATAAAATGGGAAAGAAACTGAGAATAATGGAGACTGCGATCAGGGACGGTCAGCAGTCACTGATAGCTACCAGGATGCCTTTCAGCGACATGGAGCCTGCTCTCGCACTGATGGACAGTGTTGGATACGAGGCGATCGAGTGCTGGGGAGGAGCGACTTTTGACTCCTGCATCAGATTCCTCGATGAAGATCCGTGGGAAAGACTCCGCAAGTTCAGAGAAGCGATGCCGAACACGCCTCTCCAGATGCTGCTCAGAGGCCAGAACATCCTGGGTTACAGACACTATTCCGATGATGTAGTGGACTATTTCGTAAAGAAATCGATAGAGAACGGTATCGACAGGATCAGGATCTTTGACGCGCTGAACGACCTCAGAAACGTAAGGACAGCAGTCAAATCCACAAAGGAATACGGCGCACACGCGCAGGTCGCGATGTCATATACCATAGGTGAGCCGTATACGCCGGAGTACTGGAAGGATCTGGCTCTGCGCATCCAGGATATGGGCGCGGACTCGATTTGCATAAAGGACATGGCGGGACTTATGGTCCCTACGGCTGCTGAAGAGATGATCTCGATGCTCAAGGCGAACGTTGAGATCCCTATCCAGCTGCATACGCACTGTACCAGCGGTGTGGCGCCGATCACATACTACACGGCCGTCAAGGCAGGTGTTGACATCATCGATACAGCCATCTCGCCGTTCTCGGGCGGAACGAGCCAGCCTGCGACTGAGGTCATGGTGGAGACGTTCAGAGGAACGGAGTATGACACAGGCCTCGACATCGGCAGGCTCGAAAAGATCGCTGCTCACTTCCAGACAGTAAGAGAAGCTGCTCTCAAGAGCGGTCTTATGAACACCAAAGTTCTGGGAACCGACATAAAAACGCTCATCTATCAGGTGCCGGGAGGCATGCTCTCCAATCTGGTCTCCCAGCTTAAGGATCAGAATGCAGAAGACAAGTATCTTGAGGTGCTTCAGGAGGTACCTAGAGTAAGGAATGACCTCGGCATGCCGCCTCTGGTAACACCGTCATCCCAGATAGTAGGCACCCAGGCTGTACTGAATGTTCTGATGGGTGAAAGGTATAAGATACTGTCCAAGGAGACACAGGAGATCCTCAAAGGCAAATACGGACAGACACCTATGCCGATGAATCCGGAACTCCTGGCAAAGATCGATGAGAGCGAGCGTATCACATGCAGACCTGCAGACCTCCTTGAGCCGGAACTGGCAAAGCTTGAGGAAGAACTGGGCGAGTATAAGGAGCAGGATGAAGACGTCCTGACATATGCTCTCTTCGGACAGGTAGCTATGGAATACTTCAGAAGAAGGGCTGCACTCAGAAACAAAGTCGATCCGGATGCCATGGATATGAAGAACAAGGCATACCCGGCATAAATGCGGAGGTGGAAAGATGAATTTTGTTAAAGAAAACGGCAGGACCATACCTGCGGAAGATAAAGTATTTGCTCTCAGCGGACGCGCAAAGGCGGCCATCGCTGCGAAGGGCAAGGATGCTGTCATCAACGCCACGGTAGGAGCACTGCTCGACGACAACGGGGACCTTGTGGTCATGTCATCCGTAGTGGATGCTATCCGCACCCTGACACCTGCGGACTACGCTGAGTATGCGCCTATAACGGGAACACCTGCATTCAAGGATGCTGTTGTGAAGGCCCTTTTCGGAAGCTACGGACCGTCGGGACATGTGAGCGTATGCGTGACACCGGGAGGCACAGGAAGTCTGACCAGCGTGATAGCCAATTATTCAAATTACGGCGATGCTGTGCTCACACATGACTGGTGCTGGGCAAATTACAAAAATATTGCCGTATCTCAGGGACGCACGCTCAGGACATTCAGGTTCTTCAATGAAGAGGGAGGCTTTGACGCAGCCGATCTCGAAAAGCAGCTGAATGAACTCGCTGCTGTCCAGGATCAGGTAGTGCTTATGATAAACACTCCTGCACACAACCCTACGGGATATTCTCTCAGCCTTGAAGACTGGGATGCTCTTATCTCGATAGTGAACAAGGCTGAATGCAAAGTCGTACTTTTCCTTGATATCGCCTACATCGATTATGCCGGCGAAGAGGATGAGGTGCGCGCATTCCTGCCTAAGCTGGCAGATCTCGGAGACCATGCCATCGTGATCTTCGGATACAGCGCATCAAAAACTCTGACCGCATACGGAATGAGATGCGGAGCTATAGTCTGCATGGCAAAGAACGAAGAAGACGCTGAAGAATTCAGACGCGCTGCAGAATATTCTGCGCGCTCGACCTGGTCAAACTGCAACCGCTCGGCCATGGTGGTAATGAGCAAGATCTATTCTGACCCTGAACTTCAGGTTAAGGTCGATGAGGAGAGAAGAATGTACCGCGATATGCTGCTTGAGCGCGGACGTGTTTTCGAAAAGACGCTCAACGACAACGGCGTCAGCTGTGTGCCGTTCAGCGCGGGATTCTTTGTGACCATCGCCTGCGATGATCCTGCAGAAGTAGGAAGAAAACTTGAGGAGCAGGACATATTCTGCCTTGCGCTGGCAAAAGGCATACGCGTATCGATCGCTTCGATATCGAAAGAGAAGTGCGTGAAATGCGCTGAAGCCATAGCGGCGCTTCTGAAGTAATACCTGCGGCATCCGCTTGGCGGAGAAAGGAGGAAGTGATGCTCAAGACAATCGGCATTATGGGTGGAATGGGACCCGCCGCGACAGTAGATCTGATGAGCAGAATAATCAGCATGACAGATGCTGCTTCCGATCAGGAACACATCCCGATGATAGTCGACTCCGACACCAGGATCCCTGACCGTACTGAGGCCATACTCGGAAACGGTGAGAGTCCTGTGCCTGAAATGCTGGCGAGCGCTCGCAGGCTTGAGGCAGCCGGCGCGGATTTCATCGTCATTGCATGCCATGCCGCTCACTTTTTTGTAAGCGATATAAAGGACAAGATAAACATTCCTATCCTTGAGATGCCTGAGGAGACCGCGAAGCTGCTTAAACTGAAAGAGGTGAACAGGGCTGCTGTTCTCGGAACAGACGGCACGGTGCAGAGCGGACTTTTCGGACATGGTCTGGAGCGAATGGGCATACAAACTGTATATCCTGATGAAAAACAGCAGAAATCTGTGATGTCTTTAGTGTATGATTATGTCAAGAAGGGAGAAGCGGTGATCCCGGGCAGGATGCGTGAAGATATCATGAACCTGATAGGCGATCTGAGCAGGCAGGGTGCGGAGGCACTTATACTTGCCAGTACCGAGTTGCCTATCGCTTTCAGTCTCATGGGACTTCATTCAGACGCCTTCGTTGATCCAACTGTTATTCTTGCCAAATCCGCTATAAGGATGGCGGGAGCAAAGGTAAGGGATGCAAACTAATGACAAGTTATTGCTACCAGCGATTTGTATAAGCTAACGGGTTTTAAAGAAAGAGGTGTTTTATGGAGAAAATCAAAAACTCACTGCCTATCCAGATATTCATCGCCCTCGGCCTTGGTATCGTAGTGGGACTCATCATGCTTTCAGCAGGCGAGGGAGCAGTCAACTTTGCCGAGACCTATATCAAGCCTTTCGGTACGATATTCCTCAACCTGCTCAAATTCATCGTAGTACCTATCGTCATCACATCGATCGTACAGGGCGTGGTATCGCTCTCCGACATCAAGAAGGTAGGAACGATCGGTCTTCGCACCATCATCTACTACTTCTGCACAACTGCATTCGCTATCGTTATCGGACTGATCTTCGCGAACCTGTTCAAGGGATCATATGCAGTACTTGAGACATCAGGTCTTGAGTATGAGGCTGCGGAGCCTACGAGCTTCATGGACACCCTCGTGAACATCTTCCCTTCGAACCTCTTCCAGCCGATGGTAGATGCATCTATGCTTCAGGTCATCGTGATAGCGCTCTTTGTCGGATTCGGTATCATCATCGCAGGCGAGAAGGGACTTCCTTTCAAGACATGGATCGACAGCGCTTATGAAGTATTCATGGTCATCATGAGCGGGATCATCAAAATCACTCCAATCGCTGTATTCTGCATGATGGTTCCTGTAGTAGCATCCAACGGACCGCAGATCCTCGGATCACTGGCAATGGTACTGCTGACAGCTTACATCGCTTATGCCGTACATGCTCTGTTCACGTATTCGGTCGCTGTCAAGACTCTCGGACACATGAGCCCGATCAAGTTCCTCAAGGGAGCTCTTCCGGCATTCCTGTTCGCATTCTCGAGCACATCCTCGATCGGAACACTGCCTGTAACAATGGAGTGCGCTGAGAAGATGGGCGCCCGTAAGGATGTCGCAAGCTTCACGCTTCCGCTCGGAGCTACGATCAACATGGACGGAACTGCGATCTATCAGGGCGTAGCCTCGATCTTCATCGCAACTTGTTTCGGCATCGACCTGACACTCGGCCAGATGCTCACGATCATCCTGACAGCTACTCTGGCATCGATCGGAACCGCAGGAACACCTGGCGCCGGTATGATCATGCTCGCTATGGTACTCCAGTCTGTAGGTCTGCCTGTTGAGGGTATTGCTCTCATCATGGGCGTTGATAAGATCTTCGACATGGGACGTACCGGAGTCAACGTAGTAGGCGACCTGTCTGCTGCCATGATCGTCAGCGATTATGAGAACAGAAGAGAGGCAAAGGAAGCAGCTAAAGCATAAGGCAGAGATTATTGCTTAATGCTTTGCTGATCAAAATGCGGGCGGCGAAAGACTGATTTCGCTGCCCGCTGAGGTTTATACGGGAAAGGAATCAGCGGATGAACAAATATAAAACGATCGGAATAATAGGCGGGATGGGACCTATGGCGACATACGATCTCGGCATGAAGATACTGGGCAAGACTGAAGCTTCGTGTGACCAGGAAAACATTCCTTTGCTGATTGATTGCAATACCCGTATACCGGACAGGACTGCGGCAATACTGAGCGGCGGGGAAGATCCGGTGCCCGAAATGCTCAAGAGCGCATGGAGACTCGAAGCGGGCGGAGCGGATTTCCTTGTAATGGCCTGCAACACAGCACATTACTTTTACGAAAAGATATGCGAAGAAACAGGCATACCCGTGCTGAATATGCCGCTTGAGACTGCAGATCTGCTGAGGGAAAAAGGCATTAAAAAAGCGGGGGTTCTGGCTACTGACGGGACCTGCCTTGCAGGTATCTACGGAAAGGTCCTCGGAGAAATGGGGATAGAGCCCGTCTACCCATCCGAAGAGATGCAGAAAGTGGTCATGAGCCTTATCTATGATCACGTCAAAGCAGGAAAGATGGATTTTTCAGACCTTGATATCGAAGGTCTTATAGCTGAGATGCAGCAAAAAGGAGCCGAGATACTGATCCTTGGATGTACAGAATTGCCTGTGGCATTCAGTATTCTTGGACCGGCAGCAGGGCTCCCGACTATAGATCCGACTGATGTGATCGCAGAAGTTGCGGTCAGATTTGCCGGAGCTCCGGTGAAAGGCGAGTAAGGCTCATAGCCTGAGCTGCTCTTTATTCAAAAATGCAAATGACTTATACGGACCGACCTGTCCCGGGTCGGTCATTTTATATCCGTATTCATTCAGCAGTCCGGGTTTTTGTGACGTTGCGTTTTTGTGTTATCATTAACGGCGGAACGATATACGGATAAAATGATCTGTAACAGTGGAGGAATCATGATAAAAATCGGCTGTGAAGTCAGGGAGATCAACTACGAAAAATGCTTTGAGAGCCTGATTCCGAAGGTAACGGAAGAATGCAGGTCGAGAAAGGATCCGACCGAGATAGACAAGCTGATCGCACGGCTCGGAGATGATGCTGCACCGGTGGTAAATAAGCTTATGGGCTTTCTGGACACTGATACACGGGATGAGATCATCGTGTGGCTGCTCGAGATGCAGCAGGGTATGATCGTGGAATCCGTGAACAAGGCGCTGCATGACATGCTCGGCGGCGATGCTGTCGTTATCGGAGATCTGTACGCTCTGGACAGGCCGGGCACAAAGATCTCGCTGTATGCGGGAAAGGTGAAGACAGACAGCAAAATACTTGCTGAAAGCCCGGCATTGACCGGTATTTCCGGAGGTCTGGCAAAACTGGCTTTAAGGATCTCAGATCCTGAGACCATCGAGAAGGATGTGATCAGTCTTCTTTCTGCCGATTATGTGAAGAGCAAACTTATCTCAGTATTGTCTGACAGCCTGAGCAAAGCCGGGCTGCATATCAGCATAAGCGATCTGGTGGTCAGGGAAGATTCGGGAAGAGAGATGATACCGCGCATTACGGATCCGGATAAGGATGAAGGTCTGATCCCGGATGCTATAGAAGATAAGATCATAGACGCGCTTGTTGCCTGGCTGAAAGGAAGTCTTAAATGAAAAATCTGAAAAAACTTACTCTTTTGCATTCCAACGATCTTCATGGAGATTTCCTTGCAGAGAAGGTGGACGACAAACTCATCGGCGGCGTTTCGCGCCTGTCCGGCTATATAAATAAGGTGCGTGACGAGGAGAAGAATGTTATCTATTCGATCTCCGGAGATATGTTCCGCGGCTCACTGATCGACAGCGAGTTCCAGGGCCTCTCGACGATCGAGATCATGAACCTGCTCGCACCTGATGTCGTGACGATCGGCAATCATGAAGCTGACTACGGTCTGGCGCATATGCTTTTCATTGAAAAGTGCGCGTCTTTCCCGATCATCAATGCCAACATGTATATCAAGTACATCGGCACGCGCCTGTTCAACTCGCACTTCATCAAGGAGATCGACGGGATGCGAGTGATGTTCATAGGCATACTGACAGAAGAAGTGCTTAAGAACACAAAAAGCGAGGGTGTGGTCGGCACTCTGATAGATATACAGGATGCGGCAACTGAGGTCAGCAAGATCTGCGACGCTTACCGCACAGATGATATCGATCTTACCGTGCTGCTCACGCACATCGGTTTCGAGGAGGACAAGAGGCTTGCAGAGGCGCTCGATCCTGCGTGCGGAGTGGATATCATAATCGGAGGACACAGCCATACACTTCTTTCCGAGCCTTGTGTAGTATCAGGGATCCCGATCGTGCAGGCGGCTGTCGGAACGGATCAGATAGGACGTTTCGATATAATGGTCGATACAGACAGCAACTGCATAGATTCATATACATGGCAGTGCATCCCTATTACAGAGGAGAACTGCCCACGTGATGAGGAGCTCGAGAAAGTCATCAGCGAGTACAAGGATTATACAGACGAGAAGTACGGGCGCATCCTTACCAGATTCCCGCGTGCGTATACACATCCGGCACGCAACAGGGAGACCGAACTCGGGGATCTCCTGGCAGAATGCATGCGCGAGCAGATGGGCGCGGATCTGGTCCTTGTTGGCTCCGGAAGCATCCGCAAGCCGTCTCTGGGACCGGTAGTCACACTCAGGGATTTCATAGAGATATTCCCGTTCGCGGAGCCGGCGATGGGCTTCAGGATCAGCGGCAAACAGCTCCGCCATATGGTGACTTTCATGCTTCGCGAAGAATCGTTCCTGGACAGCGAGCATAACGAATGGTTCCAGTTCTCGAAAGGCTTCTGCTGCGAGTTCGACAGGAAAAACCACAGTATCATCTCTCTGAAGATGAACGGAAAAGAAGTGGAAGATGATGACCTGTTCACTGTTGTGATGCAGAAGTTCTTCTTCGATAATATCGGGGACTTCCTCGACCTTCCGCATGAGGAGATAGAGAAGAACGGAAGACCTGTCGAAGTTGCCACAAAGGCACCGAACATACTGGAAGAATACTTCAAGGATCACGACAGCATAAAGCTGGACGGTGAGACGAGACTGATAATTCGCACATGATAACGATCGTGAGGAAAAAATGACTTCTAAGGAATGGGAAAAACAAACTCTTGAAGGGGATAAGAAGATAACAAAAAAGATAAAGAAGTACAGAAACAGGGGCTCCAGACGGGTGGTCTTAGGATTGATCGTTGCATTTTTTGGCTTCGATTACCTTAATGATCTCATAAAAAAGCTAAGCAAAGCTGCCGGAGAATATTCCAAGACGGCAGGCAAGGACGGTCTGTCGCTCGATACACTCTCGGGAGGATTCCATGCTGTCGCAAAGGCGATGGATACAAAACTTGCTGCAGCATCCCTGATACTTCTGCTTCTTGCGCTGCTTATTTTTCTCTGGGCGATCAGCGTAAAGAGCAAGGCGGACGCACTTGATACGGAAATGCTCAAATGGATGCCGGGTGAAGCAGAGCTCGCAGATATCAGAAAAAGATTTGATAATGACTTTGTCAGAGGGGTCCTTTCCGGGATCTCGGCCAAAGAGACAGAAAGCGTTACTGTATCCCTTGACGGCATACAGATAGAAAACAATGATGGTGATGTGTCCTATAATTTCAACAGGGAAGGTTTCAGGAAACTCACCAACTATGAAAGCAAGCAGCTGGCGTTTTACATAGGGACCGAAGCTTTTCCGGAGGGATTTATCATCCATCAGCTGAAAAAACGCGCTACGGTTTACGACAATTATGTCCGCGGTTATGCTGAAGTCGGAGAGATAAAGGAGAAAACTCCGGATGAAGCGGAAGTTATGAAGAAAAACCTGCGCTGGCTTTTAAAGGAGATAGCCACTATCACCGGCAACAAAAAACTGAAGCCGAAAGATGAGCCGGTCAGGACGGCCGTAGTGGAAGGCGGACATATAGTGATAAACAAGGGCTACAGCGAAAACAGCGAAAAGTATAAAGTCTTATAATTAAATGGTATAATTACTAAAGTAAACGGGACGCTTTTCGCAAGGCTGAGGAGCGGGGATCTACTTATTATGAACAGCAACACACTTATACTGGCACTGGTCTTTCTGGGCAGTGCCCTGATGCTGATCAATATAATCCTGTACATCAGATTCGAGCGGTATATACGGCATATTTGGGGAAACAAAACCCACGTTGCCGGCCTGTATGTGCCGATCGCATTGCTTGTGCTGTTCCTGATAGGATACCTCTTTGTCGGTTTATTCGGGAAACCGGATATAGTTATGGCAGGTATTCTTTTCGGGGGCAGTGTTTTTGTTTATATAATAATCAAAGTTCTGCGGGGGCTTGCGGTGAGCGTATACAACTCAGAGCAGCTGAGAGTGGAACTCCAGGCTGCCGAAAGAGCCAGCAAGGCCAAAACGGCATTCCTTTCCAATATGTCGCATGATATAAGGACTCCGCTGAATGCGATCATAGGCTACTCCGCCATGGCTGAAAGCGAACCGGCCGATGAAGCTAAACTCCGCGAGTATATCGGCAAGATCGGTATTGCCGGCAGACATCTCCTTGACCTTATAAATGATGTGCTCGAGATGAGCAGGATCGAGAGCGGCAGGATGCATCTTGAAGAAGCTCCTGCAGATATCTTAAGCGTGCTCGATGAGGTGGCGACAGTATTCGGCGATCAGATGAAAGAAAAGGGTATAGATTTTTCTGTCGATACGTCCGCTGTGAGCGACAGATACGTGATCTGCGACCGCATCCGCTTCAGCAGGATATTGATGAATCTCATAAGCAACGCATATAAATTCACACCAGAAGGCGGAAGGGTAAGCGCAGTTCTGACGGAGGGCAGTACTACAGGCGGCAGAGCGGATTACGAGCTCCGCGTCAAAGATAACGGAATAGGAATGAGCAGGGAATTTGCTGCAAAGGTCTTTGACTCCTTTGAAAGGGAGAGGACATCCACTGTAAGCAGTCTGCAGGGCACAGGCCTCGGAATGGCCATTACGCGCAGCATAGTGGAAATGATGGGCGGAACGATAGATGTTGAGACTGAGCAGGGCAAAGGGACTGAATTTATTGTCCGCTTCAGCCTTGAAACAACGTCAAAAGAGAATGTAAATGCACCTGACAGGTCTGAATACAGTTGTGACTGTGCTGAAGGCATGAGGCTGCTGCTTGCGGAAGATGTTGAAGTCAATCGCGAGATCGCGGTCATGATGCTCACATCCATGGGATTCATGGTTGAAACAGCTGTGAACGGAAGAGAGGCGGCTGACATGGTCATTGCGTCTGAGCCGGGCTATTACGATGCGGTGCTTATGGATATACAGATGCCGGTCATGAACGGATATGAAGCTGCAGAACTCATACGCTCACTTCCGGACCGGGAACTCGCGTCGGTGCCGATCATTGCCGTTACAGCGAATGCTTTTGCCGAGGATGTGCAGAAGGCTTTCGATACAGGGATGAACGGACATATTTCAAAACCGCTCGAACAAAACAGTATCAAAAGGGTCCTGAAACAGGTCTTTGGGTGTGAGATATCATAACAATGAGAAGAAACAGCATTTGCGATAGGAACTGCAGGAGCAGTCATAATGTTTCTTGGGACGCGGAAGCCAACTGATACTGTAAAGAAAACGGTGCACGGAAAAGGTGAGAATGATATGAAAAAGCTGAAAAGAAAGTTGCTGAGAAAGGCCGCAAAAATTGCCGTAAATTCTCTGAAGGACAGCGCCGTAAAGTCGGCGACAGAGTCCCTGAACGGCAGCGGGCAGGCCGGTCAGAGCCGGGAAAAACCTGCTTCGAAGACTACAGGCAGCATCACTGTCAGAGAGATGCGCAGGAGCGACAGGCCGGAGGTCATGGAACTGATGCGTGAGGCCTTCTCTCCGAAAGCTGCTCTGACATCTGATCGCGACGCTGTATTCAGCAGAAACATAAGTGAATGCCTATCGGACAGCAGGTTTATTGATGGCTTTGTATTTGCATATAAGGAATCGGACGACAGTCTCTGGGGATATGCCATAGTCGCTCACGGCTTCAGTACTGAACTTGGGAAGCCATGCATGTGGATACAGGATCTGTATCTTCGTGAAGAGGCGAGGGGACTTGGGCTTGCACCGGAATTCTCAGACTATATAGAGACTGTATATCCCGGTGAAACCAACATAGAAGTTGATGCATAACACAGAAAAATGTAAAATTATCTGGTTGTAATCTTACACGGAAATCGGTCCATCAAAACGGAGGTATTGGGAAATGACAAAAGGCGCACAGTTATACGAAGGCAAGGCAAAAAAGGTGTACAGCACAGAAGACCCTGAGCTTCTGATCGTTTCATATAAGGACGATGCCACCGCCTTCAACGGTCTCAAGAAAGGGACTATTCAGGGTAAAGGCGTGATCAACAACAGGATGTCCAACATGCTCATGAGATATCTTGAGACAAAGGGCATTCCGACACACTACGTCGAGGAACTGAATGAAAGGGATACAGTTGTAAAGAAGGTATCCATCGTGCCTCTTGAAGTCATCGTCAGAAACATCGCCGCAGGCTCTTTCTCAAAGCATTACGGAGTAGAGGAAGGCGTTGTATTCGAGTCACCTACAGTGGAGTTTTCATACAAGAATGACGATCTGGGCGATCCGCTCCTCAACACCTATCATGCTCTTGCTCTCGGGCTCGCGACCGAAGAGGAGATAAAGCTGATCGAGAAGTACGCTTTCGGAGTCAACGACATACTCTCGGAGCTCTGGAGAAAGTGCGGCGTCATACTGGTCGACTTCAAGCTGGAGTTCGGAAGACTCTCTGACGGCACCATCGTCCTGGCCGATGAGATCAGCCCTGACACATGCCGTCTGTGGGACAGCGAAACAAAGGAAAAACTCGACAAGGACAGATTCCGCAGAGATCTGGGCGGAGTTGAAGAGGCGTACAAAGAGATCATGAGCCGCCTTGAAGCAAACATGGAGGATTAATAAATGGGTAATTGCGCAGTAGTAGGAATCAACTGGGGAGATGAAGGAAAGGGCCGCATGGTCGACCTGCTGACCGAAGACTACGATGTAGTGGTCAGATTCCAGGGCGGCGGAAACGCCGGTCATACCGTTATCAACGAAAAGGGCAAATTCGCTCTTCATCTTCTTCCGTCCGGAGTTTTCAGAGACGGTGTCATGAATATACTCGGAAACGGTGTTGCGGTGGATCCGGAGAACCTGTGGAATGAACTCCAGCAGGTCGCTGCCGATGGCGTTGAGATCACACCGGATATGCTCAGGATAAGCGACAGGGCATCGCTGCTGATGCCATGGCACAGAGAGCTTGACGGTCTTGAAGAGGCCCGCCTTGCCGACAAGAATTACGGTTCGACAAAGCAGGGCATAGCTCCGTTCTATTCCGACAAGTATCAGAAAAAGACAGTCCTCGCTGGTGAACTGTTCTTCCCTGACAAGCTCCGCTCGCATCTTAAGGACCTTCTCGAGTGGAAGAACCTTACTCTCAGCGGCGTATACGGAGCAGAGCCATATACCATGGAGATGCTCGAGGACTGGCTGAATGATTACTGCGAAAAGATAAAACCGTATGTATGTGATACGGGCCTCCTGCTTAAGGAAGCTCAGGAGCAGGGCAAAAAGATACTCTTTGAGGCGCAGCTGGGCGCTCTGAGAGACCTCGACTTCGGCATTTGCCCTTACACTACATCGTCAAATACTCTTGCAAAGTATGCTCCGATCGGAGCTGGCATCCCATCTGCCGAGATAGATGAGATCATCGGTGTCGTCAAGGCATACTCGACATGCGTAGGAGAGGGACCTTTCGTCGGCGAGATGCACGGCGAAGAGGCTGACAGACTCCGTGAGGCGGGTGCCGAGTACGGCGCAAAGACAGGAAGACCGCGCCGCGTTGCTCCGCTCGACCTTGTCGCCACAAAGTACGGAACTGAGATGCAGGCTGCAACATGCCTTGCCATAACCAAGATGGACGTTCTCAGCTATCTTGACAGGATCCCTGTCATCACGGCATATAAGGTGAACGGCGAATGTACTGACAGATTCCCGTTCCCGGCTCTGCTGAATGACGCGGAAGCGGTAGTGGAGTATGTCGACGGATGGAACTGCGATATATCGGGAGCCCGCAAGTGGGAAGACCTCCCGGAGGCCGCCAGAAACTACATCGACATGATCGAAAAGACCGTGGGCTGCCCGGTGAGATACATCTCGGTCGGCGCAGAGAGAGAAAGCATCGTGATAAAGTAAGTACAGGCGATAATCAGGAGAAAACCAATGACAGATAAATATGAATCCCCGCTGTCCTCAAGATACGCATCTGACTACATGCTCGGACTCTTTTCTTCGGACACCAGGTATCAGACCTGGAGGCGCCTGTGGGTGGCTCTTGCAAGACAGGAGATGAGACTGGGCCTTCCGATAACGGAGGAGCAGGTCGCAGAACTTGAGGCTCACATAACTGACATCGATTATGAGGTCGTAAGGCTCAGGGAGAAGGAAGTCAGGCACGATGTAATGGCGCACGTATATGCTTACGGAAAGGTCGCGCCGTCAGCTGCCGGCATCATCCATCTCGGTGCAACGAGCTGCTACGTCACAGATAACGCAGACCTTGTGATATACAGGGACGCTCTGAAATACATCCGCAATGAGCTGCTCGGCGTGATCGCCAACCTTGCCGGATTCGCGGACAAGTATAAGGCAACGCCTGCGCTCGGATACACACACTATCAGCCGGCCCAGCCGGTCACCATCGGCAAGAGGGCGACCCTGTGGATGCAGGACTTCGCAGCTGATGTGGAAGAGATAGACTTTGTGCTTGAGAACATGAAGTTCCTCGGATGCCGTGGAACAACGGGAACGGAAGCAAGCTTCATGGACCTGTTCGAAGGAGACGAGGCAAAGATAGATGAGATGAACCGTGCCATCGCTGCGGAATTCGGCTTCGACAGATGCTTTGACGTGTGCGGGCAGACTTATCCGAGAAAGGCCGACAGCAGGATCCTGAACGCTCTCTCGTCTGTAGCGCAGAGCTGCTACCGCATGGCCAACGACATACGCCTTCTGCAGCATGACAGACAGGTCGAGGAGCCGTTCGCGAAGAACCAGATCGGTTCATCCGCTATGGCATACAAGCGCAATCCGATGAGATCCGAGAGGATATGCTCGCTTGCAAGATACCTGATGGCAGATGCGATGAACGCACCTATGACTGCATCGGTACAGTGGATGGAGAGGACCCTTGATGACTCGGCGAACCGCCGTATCTCCATGCCTGAGGGCTTCCTCTGCGCTGATGCTATAATCAGGCTTGCGCAGAACGTGACAGACGGACTTCACGTCAATGAGAAGATCGTAGAGAAGACCCTGAATGAGTTCCTTCCTTTCATGGCTACGGAGAATCTCCTTATGGAGGCCGTAAAGCGCGGAGGAGACAGGCAGGAACTTCACGAAGTCATCCGCAGATGTTCCATGGAAGCTACTGCTAAGATGAAGAACGGCGAGGAGTGCGATCTCATGCAGAGGCTGGCAGCAGAACCGCAGTTTCAGCTGAACGATGATGAGATACAGGCAGTTCTAAAGCCTGAACTCTACATCGGAAGATGCCCGCAGCAGGTGGAGCAGTTCCTTGAAAAGATCCGCCCGCTGATCGAAGGTGCGGACGTAAAGTCGGCAGAGATAAATCTGTAGCACATACTGAAGAGCATACATGAAGAGGGCAGCGCTGCTGCTCTCTTTTTGCGATGATGCATAGGATTTTTGCCTGAGCTGTGATATCATCAATAGGCTTGGGGTCGTATGTGGTGACCCCGATGGTCAGAAACAGGAGACATATAGAATGGCTGAAAAAAGCAAAAAAAGATCTAAAGGAAAAAGAATGAAAAACAGCGGCGCGTCCAAAGCCGTAAAAGGGTTCTTTTCGGGAGGCACAAAGAAGGTGATCCTTAAAAGCATCCTGGCTCTGGTCGCGGTCGGAGCGGTCTATCTTGTGATCATGACGGGTGTTCTTGCCGTACGTCTCGGACATATAAGCATGGACAGCCTGTACCAGAACATAGAGCGATCTTCAACGCTGTATGACATCAAAGGCGAGCAGATAGATACCCTGCATTATACTCAGGACAGAATGATCGTCTCCATAGATGAGATGCCTGAAGACCTGAAGAATTCGTTCATAGCGATAGAGGACAAGACGTTCTATAAGCACCACGGATTCAACTTCAGACGTATGTTCGGAGCGGTGCTGTCAAAGCTCCTCGGAAGGTCGGATGCGATCAGCGGAACATCCACGATAACCCAGCAGCTTGCGCGTAACGTCTATCTGTCGGAGATCAAGAGCCAGAGGAGCATACACCGTAAGCTCTCGGAAATGTTCATAGCGTGGAGGCTCGAGCACAGTCTTACAAAGGACCAGATACTCGAGGCATATCTCAATACGATCTATCTCGGATACGGCAACTACGGAGTGGGGGCCGCTTCGCGTACTTACTTCTCCAAGGATGTAGGCGATCTTGATCTCGCGGAGTGCGCGGCTCTTGCCGCTCTGCCTCAGGCGCCTGATGCCTATGCTCTGATAACTACCGAGCCGGGCGAAGACAGCGAACCTATCGAGAAGATCAATTACTACACTCTCGACCAGATAAGCGGTGACGCGAAGGCCACAGAAGCTGATACGGCTGATGAGGATGATGACGATGAGGACGGCGAGGACAAGGATGACGGTACCGGATACTACGCAAACGATGTATCGAAGGACCGCCGCGACCTTGTTCTGAGCCTGATGGCCGATCAGGGATTCATTTCGGATTCTGAAGCAGAAAAGGCAAAGGTCGACCTGATAGACATAATCGCGCCTAGCTTCGAAAAGAGCGAATCCGCATATACATACTTCACTGATTATGTCGCAGGCATAGTCATGCAGGATCTCATCGATCAGTACAAGATGAGTGAAGAAGATGCTCAGCGCATGGTATATACCGGCGGACTGGATATATATACGACACTGAACAGTGAAGTCCAGAACGCTATATACAGTGAGTTCCAGAATGACTACAACTTCCCGGTCGCTGTGGACGGAAGCAAGGTACAGGCCAGCATGGTCGTCACAGAGGTGGGAACAGGATATATCAGCGGCATGGTCGGAGGCAGGGATGCCGAAGGCTCCCAGCTCTTCAACAGGGCGGTCAGTCCGAGGCAGCCGGGATCATCCATAAAGCCTCTCGCGGTCTACGGCGCTGCTCTTCAGAAGAGTTATGAGCTTGCGTCAAAGAAAAAACCGTTCCCTTACATCGACTACGGCATCGACAAGCAGGGTACAAAGTACTGGGGCGATTACATAACAGCCAGCTCTGTTGTCATAGACGAGCCTCTCAAGGTGAACGGCGAGGAGTGGCCTCGCAACTTCACGAAGTCATACTCGGGACACCAGACACTGAGGACGGCGCTCCAGCAGTCCATCAATACCTGCGCCGTAAAGATACTCTGGCAGGTAGGTCTGGATTATTCTGCAGATCTGCTTGAGAAGTACGGACTGACAACTCTTGTGCTTGACCAGAGCGAGCAGACGAATGATGTAAATCCGGCTGCGCTTGCTCTCGGTGCTATGACATACGGTGTTACTCCGCTTGAGATGTCACTCGCATACGCTACTTTCCCTAACGGAGGAGTGCGCAATACCGCGGTATGCTATACAAAAGTTGAAGACAGCAACGGAAAGACTCTGCTTACAGGCAAATCTGAATCCATAAAGGTCATCGACGAGGGCGTGGCCTGGATAATGACAGACCTTCTGCAGTCTGTAGTATCAAAGGGAATAGCCGGCAATGCTGCCATATCGGGCGTCAAGGTCGGCGGCAAAACAGGTACTACGAATGATACCTTCGATGTCTGGTTCGACGGATTCACTCCGAAGTATTCGGCTGCATTGTGGATCGGAACCGACCTCAATGTTGAGATGATCGGCGGATCCAACCAGGCTGCTGCTCTCTGGAGCAGGATACTGCGTCAGGTCAGCGACATCAGAGAGGGCGAGTACCCGGAAATGCCTTCGAACGTTATAAAGAAGAACGGCGAGTATTACACTACAGGCACCGAAAAGAACACCAGCAACTACAAGGGTGGTGGAAGCAATAAGAGCAAAGCTAGTGACAATGATAACGATGCTGATACGACCACTCCGGAGATCACAGTAGATCCGGGTACTTCTCAGGGTGGAAGCAGCAGCGGCAATACCGGAGGTAATACGGGTGGCAACACCGGAGGTAATACAGGCGGCAATACCGGCGGAGAGACCGGAGGCGGCGGCAGCACTGGCGGAGAGACCGGCGGCGGCGGTACCGGCGGAGAGACCGGAGGTGGCGGCAGCACTGGCGGAGAGACCGGCGGCGGCAGCACCGGCGGTGAGACCGGAGGCGGCAATACAGGCGGCAGCACCGGCGGAGAGACCGGAGGCGGCACAGGCACCGGCGGCAACTGATAACACGCATAAATGAAAATACCCTGAATGATCACGGACTCCCGGATTATTCAGGGATTTTTTATCAAACCGTGCGAGAATACCCCTACCTCCACGCAGTAGGTAGCGGGATGAATCGCACACCTTACTTCTGAAATACAGTAAACATCCGCTCGCTACAAGCCCGCCCCCATGAGGCCCGCCCTCTATGGCGAGCGTATGCTCTGATCAAACGATCAACGCGGAATACTAACGACTGAAAAAGTACAAGGAAATGCAGGATATTTCAATTTCGATGTCGACTGCCATGGTATTATATGAACAGATGTTCGGAGGTGTATCATGCAGCGCATCAGGGGATATAAGTATCGGGCATATCCAAATAAGAAGCAGAAGGAGTTCTTTGAAAAGACCTTCGGCTGCTGCCGCTTCGTGTATAACTATTACCTTGAACAAAAGCAAAGACTGTGGAGAGAATGGCGTGATACGCAGAGTTATATCCAGATGTCCAAAGATCTTTCTTCCGTTCTGAAAAGAAAAAGGGAATGGCTGAAAGAGGTAGACAGTATAGCTCTCCAGCAGAGTCTCAGACATCTCGACCGAGCATATGACAACTTCTTCAAAAAGCGTGGAGGATATCCGAAGTTCAAATCGAAGCGATATAAGCAGAGCTATCGAACTATGAATATAAATGCCAACATATCCATAGATGGAGATAGTATAACCCTTCCTAAAGCAGGCAGAGTAAAGATCGTAAACACGAGAGACTTTGACGGAAGGATAATAAGCGCGACAGTATCAAGGACATCAAGCGGCAGATACTACATATCCCTTCAGGTAGAAGAGGAGTATGAGATCTTTCCTAATGATGGAGGCAGTATAGGACTCGATGCCGGACTCAAGTCCCTGTATACGACTTCCGATTCGGATATATATCCAAATCCTAAGACACTGTCTCTGCATGAGAAGAGGATGAAGAGACTGCAGCGCAGTCTTTCAAGAAAGAAGAAAGGTTCTAAGAACAGCGAGAAGGCAAGACTGAGACTTGCAAAAGAACACGAGAAGGTATCCGACATCAGAAATGATATACAGCATAAGATCACTCATAAGCTGGCGAGCGAGAACCAAGTCGTCTGCGTAGAGGATCTCGATGTGAAAGGTATGATGAAGGATCATCGTCTTGCAAAGCATATATCTGATGCATCCTGGAGCGAGCTATGTCGTAAGCTCGAGTACAAGATAGCAGACCATGGAGGCATCCTCATAAAGGTGCCGAGGGCATATGCTTCGAGCCAGATATGTTCCTGCTGCGGCAGAAAAGAATCGAAGCTGAAGGATCTAAGGATTCGCAGCTGGATATGTCCATCATGCGGGGCCGGGCACGACAGAGATGTCAATGCTGCTAAGAACATACTTGAAAAGGGCCTTGAGATGCTTGCATCATAGGCCCTTGTAGAAACTAACACTAAGTACCGTGGGCCGCACGGGAATTCAAGCCTGTGGAGAGAGTGTAAGACGCCAAGTCTTCGGATGACGCGCAGTTCTCCGTGAAGCAGGAATCCCCCACCTCTAAGCGTCAGCGTAGGTGGCGGGAGCGTTCAAACAAGTGCCGTGCGGATAGAAGAGTGCTATAATATGAGTATCACATTTCTAACTCAGTTTTATAGTTTTCAGGATGCGCTCTCACTCATAGATGCAGGAGGTGCCGGTTTGACTAAGCTGATCATAATGACGGTGATATATCTTGCGGTAGAAGCCCTAGGGCTCAGCCTGCTCTGCGGACCGCTGAGAAAAGCTCTGTCATTCGGCAACGAAGAAAAAAACAGGGCAGTCCTCCCTCTGTTGATCCTCGGCATCCTGTTTCTTTTTCCTCTGATCGGGGCGTTGGTCCCGGACGGACCTGCATGCTGGTTTTTCCAGAAGTGGGGCAATATCACCATAGGGTATATGATCTACTTCTTCAGCATCCTTCTTATCGTAAGGCTTGCCGAATTCGCTGTCAGGGCAGTGCGCAGGCTGCGGACTCACGAAAAACAGACCCCATCACGTGCCTACTGCAGGTCTATGCTGATCCTTATACTTGCGGCAGCTGTCGCCCTGAACGTATGCGGCAGTATAACTGCGCATGATGTTAAGACCACGTTCTATAAAATACCGAAAGAAACTCTGGGGCAGGATGAGCCCCTCCGCATAGTCCTCATAGGCGACACTCATATCGGAGTGAATTCGACGCCTCAGCTTTACCGTGACATGACAGACCGCATCAATGAGCAGGATCCTGACATCGTTGTCTTTGCCGGTGATATAGTGACAAGCTCATACGGAGCTATGAGGGAGCCTGAGGTCTACTCAGAGATTCTGAGCCGCATACAGGCAAAGCGCGGCAAATATGTAGTCTACGGCAATCATGACGTTGAAGAGCCTTTGCTCGGCGGATTTACGTATATAGGGGCTGAGAACGCCCTGAGACATCCTGAGATGGAGAAGTTCATAGCTGACTGCGGATTCACCCTGCTGAGAGATGAGGTCATAATACTGCCTGAATTCAACGGCCTCTGCATAGCCGGCAGGAGGGACGAGAGCCGCCCGGGCGACGGCGTAAAGGTGAGGGCGAGCCTTGCTGAGCTTATGTCAGGGACAGAGCCTTCCGAACCGGTCCTTCTTCTGCAGCATGAACCTTCGGATCTTGAAGAACTCGATACATACGGGATAGACCTGTCCGTCTCCGGACATACGCACGACGGCCAGATATTCCCGGGAAATATATTTTCACGTATAAGGGGACCTCAGTCCTACGGACTTAAAAAGTGGGGCGCGGCGAATGTTATCGTTACTTCGGGAGTAGGCTTCTACGGGCCGCCTATAAGGGTGGCAACGATAAGCGAGATAGCCGTTATTGATGTTGAGTAAGGCGGTGAGGGCATGGACACAAATGATCTTAAGGGGAGACAGCTCTGGAAGGCAAAAGCCAGGGCAGTGGTAAAAAAGCATTACATACTGCTGGTATTGCTATGCCTTGTTTCCGTATTCTACGGCAATGAGTTCAACTATGTAAGTTCGCATACGAACGATACCTACAATTTTCTTTCGGGTCAGGATCCTGAAGGAACGGGCATAAAGTTGAGGATCGATGACAAGTCTCTGATCGAGATCGCAGAGGAAAAGATGGGCATCGACATCGAGGCTCTCAGACAGAAGAGGCTCGAAAGGACGGAGAAGATCCGGGTAAGCGGAAGTCAGCAGCTGGAAAAAATACAAAGCAAGGAGAGGGGCATCTTTGCATCCGTGGCTTCGTACTTTTCATCAGGCAAGCTGGTAGATACCATAGTGGATACCGGAGAATCGGTGCTGAATTCACGCAAACTCATAGAAACGATACTCATAATAGCAGCCTTGCTTGTGAGCCTGTTCATCTGGGTCTTCCTGAAGAACGTCTATATAGCGATATTACGGAGAATGTTCCTTGAAGCGCGGACGTATGCCAGTGTACCGGTATCCCATGTACTGCACTTCAGGATCGTAAGATGCTGGATGAACGCATCAATGGCTATGCTGCGGGTCACGATATATGAGTTACTGTGGTGGCTTACAGTCGTGGGCGGTGTTATAAAGCACTATTCCTATCTTCTTGTACCATACATCATTGCCGAAAATCCTGACATCGATCCGGAGGAAGCTATCAGTCTGTCACGGCGGATGATGGACGGACACAAGATGGAGGCCTTCTATATAGACCTTTCGTTCATAGGATGGCATATCCTCGGCATTCTGACCTTCGGAGCTGCTGAAGCGTTCTGGGCAGTACCGTACAAGATCGCGACTTTTACGGAATACTACGCCGTAAGAAGAGCAGATGCCAGAACTATTGAACTTGAGGGATCTGATCAGCTCAATGACAGATACCTCTTTGAAAAGGCGGACAGAGATATGCTCGAAGAGGCCTATGTGGATATCGAGGCTCAGAAAATGTATATCGACACACACAGGGTGACTCTGAGCCCGGTCAAAGCATTCTTTGCCAAAAACTTCGGCCTGTGGATAGGAAGCACTGAGGAGAAGAAAGCATACGACGAAGTTGACAACAGACGCCAGCAGATAGTTGCAGACCGTGCAGCCATCAGGGGCGAAATGTATCCGCAGAGACTGAATCCTCTCTGGGAGGAAGACAGCTACCATGCCCTCAGGCATGCAAGGTCCATCCGCACATATACGATATGGTCGGTCATAATGATATTCTTCGTATTCGCATTTATCGGCTGGAGCTGGGAGGTAGGCATACACCTTGTAAAGGATGGCGTGTTCGTAAACAGAGGCGTTATGCACGGACCGTGGCTGCCTGTCTACGGAAGCGGAGTCGCCATGATCATCGTGGCTCTGGCAAGGTGGCGCAGGAATCCTGCAGCAGAGGCGATACTCACGATAGTGCTCTGCGGCTTTGTGGAATACATGACTTCATACTATCTCGAGGTCACAAAGGGAATGCGCTGGTGGGACTATACCGGGTACTTCCTCAATCTCAACGGAAGGATATGCGGAGAGGGGCTCATGGTATTCGCCATAGGAGGCATGGCGGCAGTATATCTCCTTGTGCCTATCGTAGACAGCCTTCTGTCCCGTATAAATCCGAAGATCCTTACGGCTCTCAGTATAGTGCTTGTGATCATTTTTGCGGCAGATATGGTATACTCTCACAATACACCTAACATCGGAGAGGGGATCACTGATTATGACGCTTACAAGTCGACATCATCCGTTGAGTATGACATCGGTCATATCCGGTATAGGTAAGGGGAATGAGAGAATGGGGGTATGAATGGACCTGAGAACTTTGCAGTATTTTGTTACTGTTGCAGAAGAGCTGAACATAACCAGGGCGGCAGAAAAGCTGCACATGAGCCAGCCGCCGCTGAGTGCGCAGATAAAAAATCTGGAATCAGAACTTGAGACAGAGCTTTTCATAAGGGGGAAAAGACGTCTCAGCCTTACGGAATCAGGAAAGCTGCTTTACAGAAGAGCAAAGGACATCCTGAGCATGGCAGACAGGACTCAGGCGGAGATCCTTTCGCTGAGCCGCGGCATGAGCGGAGTGATATCCATAGGACTTGTCGAGGGCATGGCTCCCGACATTGCGGCTGAATGGTTTGCCGGCTTCATGAAACAGTATCCGAATGTAAGGTTCAGGATACTGGACGGAAGTACCGACGACCTGCTTGAAAAGCTGAGGAGCGGCATCATAAGCCTTGCGGTCATAACTTCGCCGTGCGACCATTCTCTTCTCCACAGCTTCCGCGTGGGAGAGGAGAAGATGACCGTGATCATGAGCAGGGAGCATCCTCTGGCAGCGGATAACGGAAGGAAGGTAAGGATAAAGGACCTCGTCGGAGAGAACCTGATAGTCCCGAGCAGAAAGGCGCTCATAGATACCATTTACAAGTGGTTCAGGACTGTCGGCGAAGAGCCTAAGATAGTCTGCGAGATGGACAGCTATCTTGATGCGGCCGCTCTCGCGGGCCGGAAGGTCGGACTGAGCATCTATCCGAGAACGGCATATATCCCGAACGATTCGCTGATATCCAAGGAGATCGCCGGAAACAAAAAGATGGAATACCTCTTTGTATGGCGCAAGGGTCATCCTCTTCCTGTGATAGAAGAAAAATTCATTGATTTTGTAAAAGACAAGGTCATGGACGGCACTCAGCAGCAGTGAGCGGTCCGCAGTGATGAAACATAAGAGACTGAAAGGCTCCCCGTGAGGGAGCCTTTTTCATATGCAAAAAATATGATAAGCCCAATGCTATATGTATTTTATCTGAGAAGAATATTGGATTATTTTTGAACTATATTTTTTCAGAAGTTAAACCGGGAAAGGGGGTTGCTGCAATGAGTACTGTATCTGAGTATTTCGGATCAATGGTTTTTGACGATAAGGTAATGAGATCGATGCTCTCGGCTGATGTTTATCATTCGATGAGAAAAACGATCGACAGAGGTAACCCTCTTAATCAGGAGATAGCAAACGCTGTTGCCCAGGCGATGAAGAACTGGGCGGTCTCCAAGGGAGCAACGCATTTTACGCACTGGTTCCAGCCTCTGAACGGTGTGACAGCTGAAAAGCATGACAGCTTCATCCAGGCATCGCCGGACGGCGGGGTAATAATGGATTTTTCGGGCAAGGAGCTCATCAAGGGAGAACCTGATGCCTCGTCATTCCCATCGGGCGGACTCAGGGCCACTTTCGAGGCCAGAGGATACACAGCCTGGGATCCGACATCGTATGCGTTCATAAAGGGAAAAACGCTCTGCATACCTACCGCATTCTGTTCATACAGCGGAGAGGCGATGGATGAGAAGACGTCTCTTCTGAGATCCATGGACGCGATCGACAGACAGGCTCTGAGAGTGCTCAGGCTTCTCGGAAACGATTCCGTAAAGAGGGTGCACGCCGTAGTCGGAGCCGAGCAGGAGTATTTTCTGGTTCCGCACGAACTCTATGAGCAGAGACCTGACCTCAGGTTCACGGGAAGGACGCTGTTCGGAGTCATGCCGCCAAAGGGGCAGGAACTCGATGATCATTATTTCGGACCGATAAAGCCCGAGATATCGCGTTTCATGGAAGAACTCAACAGCGAACTCTGGAAGCTGGGCGTGCTAGCCAAGACTGAGCATAACGAGGTCGCTCCGTCCCAGCACGAGCTCGCCTGCATATACACCAAGGTAAACGTGACGACTGACCAGAACCAGCTGGTAATGGAGATGATAAAGAAGGTGGCTGAGCGCCACGGCTTCGTAGCTCTGCTGCATGAAAAACCTTTTGAAGGTGTGAACGGCAGCGGAAAGCATAACAACTGGTCACTCTCCACCGACAAGGGAGTCAATCTCATGGCTCCCGGTGACACCCCGCATGATAACGCGCAGTTCCTTCTCTTTCTCTGCGCGGTTATCAGGGCGGTGGATGAATATCAGGATCTGCTGAGGATCTCGGTAGCGTCTGCGAGCAACGATCACAGGCTCGGGGCAAACGAGGCTCCCCCGGCGGTCATATCGATCTTCCTCGGGGACGAGCTGACGGCAGTCCTTGAGTCGATCGAGCAGGATTCACCGTACGAAAAAAGCGAGGATGTTCTCATGAAGCTCGGCACGGGAGTCCTTCCGGGTTTCAGCAGGGACAATACCGACAGAAACAGGACATCTCCGTTTGCCTTCACGGGCAACAAATTCGAATTCAGGATGCCGGGATCGATGAGCAGTCTGGCATTTCCGAACGTCATAATCAACACGGCCGTCGCCGATTCGCTCGAATACTTTGCGGACAGACTCGAAGGCTCGTCCGATATAAGCCGCGATATCTACTCACTGGTGAGAGAAACTCTGAGCGGGCACGGAAGGATCATCTTCAACGGAGACGGATACAAGGACGAATGGGTCAGAGAGGCTGAAAGGCGCGGGCTTTCGAATTACAGGACCACAGCGGACTGTGTGCCGCATCTTCTGGATAAAAAGAATGTGGATATGCTGCTGCATCATGAGGTCTTCTCAAGGTCCGAACTTGAATCAAGATGTGAGATCATGCTTGAGACCTACTGCAAGACCATCTGCATAGAGGCCAGGACGATGAGATCGATGGCTGTAAAGAGGATAGCTCCGGCTATCGAGAAGTACACCGCGGAGCTTGCTGCGAACGCCGCTGCCAAGAAAGCTGTTATACCTGATCTCGGATGCAGGTTTGAGGAAGAAACGATCAGATTTCTTTCCGGACAGACGGACCGCATATACGATGATGTTGACCGGCTTGAAGAGGTCATGGCTTCACTGAGCTTTGCGGACTATGTGCATGACTCCGAAGTCATAAGGGACAGTCTTCTGCCGGCAATGGAAGCGCTCAGAAAGGACAGTGATGATGCCGAAGCAAGGACTTCAAAATCATACTGGCCGCTTCCTAACTACGGGCTTCTGCTATTTGGTGAGAAATAAGGAGGTTCGGGTATGTGCACGATAATGACAACAACGGGGAGCCATACGGGAATGGGAGAATTTGAAGAGGCGTTCTCCCTTATCAGACACCGCGGACCAGATGATACCAGGATCATACGTGCCGGCGCTGGCATAATGGGATTCCACAGGCTATCCATAATGGGCCTTACGCCGGAGGGCATGCAGCCATTCGAAAGGGAAGGCTGCAGCGTCATATGCAACGGCGAGTTATATGGCTTTGAAAAGATGAAAAGTGAACTTGAAGCAAAGGGGTATTCCTTCGTTTCGGGTTCTGACTGCGAGATACTGCTACCGCTCTGGTTTGAGTACGGCACGGAAATGTTCAGAATGCTTGATGCGGAATTCGCCTGCGTCATATATGACGGCAGAAGCGGCGAATTCATAGTTGCAAGAGATCCTATAGGCATCAGACCGCTCTATTACGGCTATGATGCTGACGGCTGCATCGCATTTGCAAGCGAGCCTATAGGCCTGCTTGGTATATGTGACAGGGTGATGCCTTTCCCACCCGGATGTTACTGGCGTAAAGGGGATTTCATACAGTATCGCGACATGACTGAAGTCACGGGATACGTGACGGGCGATATCGATGAAATATGCGGCAATATCAATGCCTTGCTGACTGAAGGGGTCAGGAAGAGACTTGTGGCCGATGCCAAGGTAGGATTTCTTCTTTCAGGAGGTCTCGACTCATCCCTCGTGTGCTCCATAGCCGCGGGGGAAAGTCAGGATCCCATCAGGACATTCGCGATAGGAATGGATAAGGACGCTATCGACCTCAAATACGCGAAGACTGTTGCCGACTATATAGGCAGCGATCATACCGAAGTCATAATAAGCAAAGAGGATGTTCTCGGTGCGCTTGATGAGGTGATACGCCTGCTCGGCACCTTCGATATCACCACCGTAAGGGCATCGATAGGCATGTATCTTGTGTGCAAGGCGATCCACGAGACTACGGACATCAGGGTCATCCTGACGGGCGAGATATCCGATGAGCTTTTCGGCTATAAATACACGGACTTCGCGCCATCTGCCGCAGCCTTCCAGGAAGAGGCGTGCAAGCGTATGAGAGAACTGCACATGTATGACGTTCTGAGAGCAGATAGATGCATCTCGGGAAACAGCCTTGAGGGCAGGGTGCCTTTCGGCGATCTCGCGTTCGTACAGTATGTGATGTCGATAGATCCCGAACTCAAAATGAATAAGTACGGCAAAGGGAAATACCTTCTGAGAAAGGCCTTTGAAGGAGACTATCTTCCGGATGAGATACTCTGGAGAGAAAAGGCGGCGTTCTCGGATGCGGTCGGCCATTCGATGGTAGATGACCTCAAGGAATATGCCGAAGCCTTATATACGGATGAAGAGTTTGCCGGGGGATGCGCAAAATACAGCCACGCCAGACCGTTCACAAAGGAGTCCCTCCTGTACAGGGAAATATTCGAAAAGTATTATCCCGGCCAGGCAGAGATGATTACAGACTTCTGGATGCCTAACCGCTCGTGGGAAGGCTGTGACGTTGATGACCCTTCGGCAAGGGTGCTTTCAAACTACGGTGCCAGCGGCATCTGATGCTTTTGACCGGTTTTTTATCAGGAGATCCATGCGGTCTCCTGATTGCTTTGGAGAAGAAAAGAGGTGACTGTTGTGGACAAGAAGTACATATTCGTTACAGGCGGAGTCGTATCCGGACTCGGAAAAGGAATAACGGCGGCATCACTGGGACGCCTTCTGAAAGCGAGGGGGCTCAAGGTGGCGGCACAGAAGCTCGACCCGTATATCAATGTGGATCCCGGAACGATGAGCCCGTTCCAGCACGGAGAGGTATATGTTACAGAGGACGGCGCTGAGACCGACCTCGACCTCGGTCACTATGAAAGATTCATCGATGAAGACCTCAATAAATACTCAAACCTTACGACCGGCAAGGTCTACTGGAACGTACTCAATAAAGAGAGGCGCGGCGAGTATCTCGGAAGCACCGTGCAGGTCATACCTCATATAACGGATGAGATAAAGGAATTCATCTACAGCGTCGGAAGAGCCGGAGACAGCGACGTTATCATCACCGAGATCGGCGGTACTGTAGGAGACATCGAGAGCCAGCCTTTCCTTGAGGCGGCCAGGCAGGTCTGCATAGAGCAGGGCAAGGAGAACTGCCTTTTCATCCATGTCACGCTCGTTCCTTTCATACACGGCTCGGGAGAGCATAAATCAAAACCGACGCAGCATTCCGTAAGAGAACTCCAGAATATGGGGATCACGCCTGACATAATAATCATGAGATCCGACAGGCATATCGATGAGGAGATCTTCGACAAGATATCGATGTTCTGCAATGTCAAAAGGGACTGCGTCATAGAGAACATAACGCTGCCGGTGCTGTATGAGGCTCCGCTGATGCTTGAGAAGGCGCGCTTCTCATGGATAGTCTGCCGCGAGCTCGGCATCGACGCCGGTCCGTGCGACATGGAGGAATGGAAGTCCATGGTAGGCAGGATAAAAGCGGGCGGAAAGAAGGTCACCATCGCGCTTGTGGGCAAGTACATAAAGCTGCACGACGCATATCTTTCGGTCGCCGAGGCTCTTAGACACGGCGGTTTTGAAACAGGCTGCACTGTTGAGATAAAATGGATAGAAGCGGAAGATATTACCGCAGAAACTGAAGATATGATGCTCTCGGATGCCGACGGGATAATAGTGCCGGGCGGATTCGGAGACCGCGGCATAGAAGGCATGATAAGAGCGGCCGGATATGCCAGAAGGAACAACATCCCGTACTTCGGCATATGCCTCGGCATGCAGATAGCCGTGATCGAATACGGCAGAAGCGTTCTCGGGTACGCTGACGCGAATTCGGGCGAGTTCGACGAAACCAGCGCTCATAAGGTCATTGACCTGATGCCGGACCAGTACGGAGATATCCCGAAGGGCGGCACCATGAGGCTCGGAGCTTATCCTTGCAGCATAAAGCCGGGAACACTGCTTGCGGATATCTACGGAGAACTCAGCATAGGGGAACGCCACAGACACCGCTATGAATTCAACAACAGCTTCAGGGAAGAGTATGAGAAGGCCGGAATGACGATAGCCGGGACTTCGCCTGACGGACGCCTTGTTGAGTCGGTCACGATACCTGAAAACGGCTTCTTTGTGGGCGTGCAGTACCATCCGGAATTCAAGAGCAGACCGAACAGGGCTCACCCTATCTTCAGAGAATTTATAAGGGCAGCGGGAAGTAAAGGAGAAAAATAATGTGCGGAATAGTAGGTTTTACAGGAAGACAGCAGGCGGCACCCGTGCTGCTTGACGGCCTTTCGAAACTTGAGTACAGGGGATATGACTCAGCAGGTCTTGCTGTGAGGGATGGCTCCTCGCTTGCAGAGGTGGTAAAGTCCACGGGCAAACTCAGGAATCTCTCAGAAAAGATCGACGGGGGCAGGGCTCTTGCGGGGACCTGCGGCATAGGCCATACAAGATGGGCGACCCACGGCGAGCCTTCACAGACCAACGCTCATCCGCATGTGAGCGGCAACGCTACGGGATCGGCATCCGGCCCGGTGGAATCCGATGTAGTCGGTGTGCATAACGGTATCATAGAGAACTATGAAGAGCTGCGTGCAAAGCTCGCGGGAAACGGATACTCATTCTACAGCACGACTGACACGGAAGTCGCGATCAAGCTGGTCGATTATTACTACAAGAAATACAAGATAGGACCTATCGACGCCATAAACAGGATGATGGTGCGTGTCCGCGGATCCTATGCACTGGCACTGATGTTCAAGGACTATCCGGGAGAGATCTACGCCGCAAGGAAGGACAGCCCTATGGTGATAGGAGTGTCCGACGGAGAGACTTTCCTCGCTTCTGACGTACCGGCGGTCCTCAAATATACCAGAGACATATACTATATAGACAATCTGCAGTCTGTAAGACTGCTTCCGGGCGAGGCGCATTTCTTTGACCTCAACGGTGATGAGGTCAGCATGGAGAGCACCCATATCACATGGGATGCAGAGGCTGCCGAAAAGGGCGGCTACGAGCACTTCATGATAAAGGAGATCCACGAGCAGCCTAAGGCTGTCAGGGACACTCTCGCCTCGGTCATCAAGGACGGCAAAATAGACCTCTCAGCAGCCGGACTTACGGAAGATATTCTGGCCGGGATAAGCGAGGTGAGGATAGCGGCATGCGGGTCGGCGTGGCACGCGGGCATGATAGGCCAGTATGTCATCGAAGACCTTGCCGAGATCCCCGTTAAGGCAGAACTCGCCTCGGAATTCAGATATAAAAAGATGCTGATAGACAAGGACGCGCTTGTGATCATCATTTCACAGTCCGGCGAGACGGCAGACTCGCTCGCGGCTTTGAGGGCGGCAAAGGAGAGAGGTATTAGGACGCTGGGCGTTGTGAATGTTGTTGGCTCCACGATCGCAAGAGAAGCTGACAACGTGCTGTACACTCTCGCAGGCCCTGAGATCGCCGTAGCGACGACAAAGGCATACAGCACACAGCTTATAGCCATGTATGCCATCGCTGCAGGCATCGCAAAGGCCAAGGGCAGGATCGATGACAGCGATTACAGGCATTATATAGCCGAGATGCAGGAACTTCCGGGCAAGATAGAGCGCGTTCTTGAGAACAAGGAGCGCATACAGTGGTTTGCCTCGAAGTATTCGAATGCCCACGATGTCTTCTTCATAGGCAGAGGTCTAGACTACGCTGTCAGTCTTGAGGGCAGCCTCAAGATGAAGGAGATAAGCTATATCCACAGCGAGGCATACGCTGCCGGAGAGCTCAAGCACGGGACGATAAGCCTCATAGAGGACGGGATACTGGTCATCGGCATCCTGACGCAGGAAGACCTGCTTGAAAAGACTGTAAGCAATATGGCAGAGTGCAAGGCTAGGGGTGCCTACCTCATGGGAGTCACCACTAACGGCAACTACAGCGTTGAGGATTCGGTCAACTTCACGATATACGTGCCTGCTGCTGATGAACACTTCACGGGCAGCCTCGCGGTGATACCTCTGCAGCTTCTCGGATACTACCTCAGCGTGGCAAAGGGGCTCGATGTAGACAAGCCGAGAAACCTTGCAAAATCAGTGACTGTAGAGTAAAATTTCATAGGTTAGAAGTGCTTAAAACTCCCCGTTCACAGCGCTGTGACGGGGAGCTTTTCGAAAGGAAAAACAGTATGGCAGAAAACAAGATACTCATAGTCGACTTCGGGGGTCAGTACAATCAGCTGATCGCGAGAAGAGTACGTGAAAGCGGAGTGTATTCTGAGATCATCGGCTTCGAGTCGGTGACTCTTGACCACGTACGCAGCTTTGATCCGAAGGGCATTATTTTTACCGGCGGACCTCAGAGCGCTTACGGAGAGGGCGCACCTTCGATAGATGACGGCATCTTCGAACTCGGCGTTCCGGTGCTGGGCATCTGCTACGGAGCTCAGCTCATGGCATACCGCCTCGGAGGCAGCATAGAGTCTGCTCCGACGAGCGAATACGGCCGCACCGAAGTCACCGTTACAGGCAAGGACGGCATCCTTAAGTCAGCCGATGACGTAAACGTATGCTGGATGAGCCATACTGACTATATAAGCGTTCCGCCTGCGGGCTTTACCGTCACGGCTCACACGGACGACTGCCCGGTCGCCGCGATGGAAGACAGAAGCAGGGGCTTTTATGCCGTGCAGTTCCATCCGGAGGTCAACCACACAGAGCACGGAGCTGAGTTCATTAGAGACTTTGTGCTGAATGTATGCGGCTGCGCCCAGGAGTGGAAGATGGACTCATATGCGGAGACGCAGATAGCAGCGATCAGGGAGAAAGTAGGAGACGGCAAAGTCCTTCTTGCTCTGTCGGGCGGAGTAGATTCATCCGTGGTCGCCGCTTTGCTCGCTAAGGCGATAGGGCCGCAGCTGACCTGCGTATTTGTCGATCACGGTCTTATGAGAAAGAACGAAGCTGATGAGGTAGAATCCATATTCGGCAAAGAGGGCAAGTTCGACCTCAACTTCATCAGGGTCAATGCTGCAGAGAGATACTATAAAAAGCTGGCCGGCGTCACAGAGCCTGAGAGAAAGCGCAAGATCATCGGCGAGGAGTTTATCAGGGTCTTCGAAGAGGAATCGAAAAAGATCGGCGCTGTTGACTATCTCGCGCAGGGCACGATATATCCGGATATCATCGAGAGCGGACTCGGAAAGTCTGCGGTCATAAAGTCACATCACAATGTTGGAGGTCTTCCTGACTATGTAGACTTCAAGGAGATAATCGAGCCTCTCCGCATGCTCTTCAAGGACGAGGTAAGGCAGCTGGGAAGAGAGCTCGGCCTGCCTGAATATCTTGTCACAAGGCAGCCGTTCCCGGGACCGGGACTCGGTGTAAGGATCATCGGCGAGGTAACGGCAGATAAGGTAAAGATCGTCCAGGATGCTGATGCCATCTACAGAGAAGAGATCGATAAGGCAGGTCTGGCAGGGGAGATAAGCCAGTACTATGCAGCTCTTACAAACATGCAGACCGTAGGCGTTATGGGCGATTTCAGAACATACGACTACGCGATCGCACTGAGAGCAGTCATCACATCTGACTTCATGACAGCGACTGCCGCAGAGATCCCTTGGGATGTGCTCCAGAGGGTGATGACACGCATCGTAAACGAAGTAGACCACGTAAACCGCGTATTCTACGACCTTACAAGCAAGCCGCCTGGGACTGTCGAGATGGAATAAATACGGCATAAAGATTATGAAACTCAAAAAAGCGAATGCGATACTGGGCCTGTTTGCCATACTTATCCTGCTTGCTCATGCGGGATATCAGACAGTTGCCTATATCATGTTTATCTATAATCCGCTTGTGACGCGCCTGCTCGGATGGATAACCGTTGCAGTCGTGTCGGTCCATGCCATACTCGGTATGAGCATGCTGGCATTTGTCCATGACGGAGGCAGCGTGGCGGCGTACCCTGGGATGAACCGCAGGACCATTTTGCAACGCGCGTCGGCCATAGGAATAATGGTGATGCTGGTGCTGCACATCAAGGCCTACGACATCCTGCGTTCGGGGACTCCGGGGCTTGTTGCGGCAGAGCTGATACAGCTTCTGTTTTTCAGCTTCATATTTATCCATATAGGCACATCGTTCACCAATGCTTTTGTCACTCTGGGACTCCTTGGTGACATGGACAAAAAGAAGAAGATAGACCGTGTTGTATGGGTCATATGTGCCGTACTTTGGGCAGTCACGGTCTTTGTGGTCGGAAAGACTTACATAGCTCTGGCTGCTATGTACTGATGGCGTAAGAGTATCATGGCAGAAAGCACGAACAGAACAAACGCGAATAACAGGACGGTTCTCGTAGTCGGAAGCGGTATTTCCGGAATGACGGCTGCGATCGCACTGGCAGAAAAGGGGATCAGGAGTATTCTGGTATCTCCTTTTGTTTCTGAGCGTTCACAGTCCGTGATGGCGGCAGGCGGGATCAACGCCGCTCTCGACAACATGGGCGAAGGCGATTCAGTCGATAAGCATATAGAAGACACTCTCAAAGGCGGATGCATGATCGCGGGCAGGGACGCTGTTGCGGGACTCTGCACAAGCGCTCCGGACATCATCAGATGGCTCGAGAAACTGGGCGTTGTATTTACCTTGAATAAAAACGGAAAGATCGATCAGCGCGCCTTCGGAGGGCAGTCCTGCAGGCGCACCTGCTACTGCGGAGCTTCGACCGGCAAGCAGATAGTGTCAGCACTTGTAATGGAGTGCAGGCGCTATGAAGCAATGGGGCTTATCGAGAGGAGACTCTGGAACGATTTTCATTCCGGTCTCATAAGGGGTGGCAAATGCTACGGGGCACTCCTGTTCAATGAAGCGAGAGCATCACTCGAAGCGGTATATGCTGACGCCGTGATCATGGCTACCGGCGGCCAGAATGCGCTCTTCGGCAAGACAACCGGATCCACGCAGTGCGACGGCTACGCGGCGGGCAGACTGTTTATGCAGGGTGCCGCTCTTAAGAATCTGGAGTTTATCCAGTACCATCCTACGACGATGGAGACAAGCCAGAAGAGGATGCTGATCTCGGAGGCAGCACGCGGCGAGGGCGGAAGGCTCTATTATGAAGAGGACGGCAAACGGGTCTACTTCATGGAGGAGCGGTTCGGAAGCCGGGGAAATCTCATGCCGAGAGACATAGTTTCTCGCTGCATGGAGGAGACCGGAAAAGACATCTTCCTCGATGTCACGCATCTGGGTCCGGACGTGATAGTCGCAAAGATACCGGAGGTAAGGGACCTTTGTCTCAAGTATGCGGGTCTGGATATAAAGAAAGAGAGCATACCGGTAAAGCCGTCGGTACATTTCTTTATGGGCGGACTGGCAGCCGATGAGAATCATGAGACGAATATAGAAAACCTCTATGCAGTAGGAGAGTGCGCATCGCGCTATCACGGTGCAAACAGGCTCGGAGGAAACTCCCTCCTGGCTGCCGTGCACAGCGGAAAGACCGCGGCGTCGGCCATAGCGGCCAGCCCTGCTGCGGCAGATGAGGGCAATGCGGAGGCTTCAGACCTCTTCGCTGAGTATATACAGACCGAGGAAGAAAAGATCATAAGGGACTTTTCTTCGGAGAGCAAGTTCCCGGTCATGTATATAAGGGACATGGCGGCAGAGATCATGAATACCGAGCTCGGTATCGTAAGAGACGGTGATTCGCTCAGGAAGGGGATCAGCGGTCTGGATTATTACATAGATATCGCGTCCCGCATCAGATACGACAGCTCTGTCCTTGAATACTTCAACTACAGCCTGCCGGCGATACTGAATCTGGCAAAGGCGACGATGCTCTCGGCACTTGAGAGAAAGGAAAGCAGGGGAGCTCATATAAGAAGCGACTATCCGGAGGCGTCAGATGAGTACGCTGCGGGCAGTCTGATCATGTATAACGGCGGTCAGTTTGATATCACATATGACAGGGAGGGCCGTTTCGAGCACTGATATGAAGGTCAGAATATTACGTAAAAGACCAACTGAAGACAGGCAGTACTGGGAGGAGTTCATATACGAAGGACCTTCGGATATTTCTGTTGCCGGAATGCTCGATGACCTGAACTATAAGGACGACATAGTAAATGCCGCAGGAGAAAACGTTCCGCGTATTGCCTGGGAATGCTCATGCCTCCAGGGAATGTGCGGCGGATGCGCCATGGTCATAAACGGCCGGCCGGCACTTGCCTGCGAGACATTTGTAAGAGATCTGGGAGATGAGATCACTATAAGACCGCTGAGCAAATTCCATGTTATCAACGATCTCGTCATAGACCGCAGCATCATTCATGAGAACGCTCTGAAGGTGAATGACTATATAAAAGAATACAAGCCATCGCCTCCGAAAGAGTACGAACACCAGTATGCCGCTGCCAAGTGCTTAAAATGCGGGCTCTGTCTTGAAGTCTGTCCTAACTATATGAAAGGCGACAGATTCTACGGCGCCCTGTTTGCGAACGACTGCTATCTGATCGCTACAAGAAGCGATGTGTATAACAGGGACATAAAAAAAGACTATGACAGGCATTTCGCGGCAGGCTGCTCAAAATCGCTGGCGTGCGTCGAGGTCTGCCCGATGAAGATCCCTACGCTGTCATCGATGGCCAAGCTTAACAGAAAAAGGCAGGATTGACCTGCCCTGATCCTGTCGTTATTTCAGATTTGAAACTATGCGCCGCACAAGCTCTTCTATATTTTCCCTTGATGTGGCGAGATTGATACGAATAAATGTGCTGCTCCTGTCTCCCCCGAACCACGTTCCGTAGTCGAAGGCAAGGCGGCATTTTTTCTGTATGAAATCTTCCAGTTCTCCGGCCTTCACATAAGCTCCGAGGTCGGCCCATGCGAGGTAAGTGGCCTCGAGCGGAGTGACGCGGACCTCCGGGAGATCCTCAGCAAACTGCTCTTTTATATACTGATAGTTGCCATAGATGGTCTCTTTGACGTCCTCCAGCCATGGCTTGCCGTATCGGTATGCGGCTTCTGTCGCGATGTATCCGAGAGGGTTGCCGCTGCCTGTACGGATCCCGCCTATGAATCTGTCCCATTCCTCACGGAGCTGAGGATTTTTTATTACCGCAAATGAGTTCTGGAATGCCGCGATGTTGAAGGTCTTTGACGCAGCGGTGAACATGATGATGCGGTCGCTTTCGTCAGCCAGACTGAGGGTAGGGGTGTGCGTGTTTCCTCCGAACACGAGGTCGTGGTGTATCTCGTCAGATATCAGTGCGACGCCATTCCTCCTGCAGATATCCAGAAGGGTCTTCAGTTCATCTTCAGACCATATCCTGCTGACCGGGTTGTGAGGGGAGCAGAGTATGAATGCCTTTACGGAATTCTCCTGTATCTTCCGCTCAAAATCTTCAAAATCTATATAGTAGCGGGAGTCCCTGTTCACCAGCTCCGAACATATCATCTTACGGCCGTTGTTTTTTACCGCATTCATGAACGGATAGTAGACAGGTGTGGTCAGGATCACAGCGTCTCCGGGTTCCGTGAGGATGTTCACAGCAAAATGGAAGCCGCTTACCACGCCCGGTGTGAATCTTATCCATTCGCGTTCGACGAAAAGCCCGTGTTCACGCTTTTCCCACTCAATGAAGGCATCGTAATAGGAATCCGGCACCGTATAGTATCCGTAAGCACCGGTGTCCAGATAAGCCCTGAGTGCTTCTTCTATATGGCTGTCCACCCTGAAGTCCATGTCGGCGACCCAGAACGGAAGAAGTCCTTCTTCTCCGAAGGTCTGCTTAAGACCGTCCCATTTTGCACTGTCAGTTCCGCTTCTTTTGATGTATTCAGGCATGTCCGGGCCTCCTGTCTGTGTGATTCGATTTGCTTTGCTGAGTATGAGTTTAACATAAAAAGACATAAGCCTGAGCGCAGTTTTTTTGAAGCCTCATTGACTGGTTTTTGTGAATTAGTAGAATAAAGATACGTATGAAGACCGGAGAACTGAAAAGATGCATAATGGTGCTGGTGCTGGCGGCTCTGACCGTGATGCTGCCGGCATACCTTCCGGCGGCTGCGGTATACGCTGATGAAGTACCGCAGTCATCTTTTGAGTACAAGGATTATCCGGATCAGATCTCTTACAACAATGCGCTCAGAACAAAAATGAAGGATGTGTACAAAACTCTGTCGGGAAGGATGGACGAGGAGAAGACGATGCCGATCCCAGGCATTGTCAGAACATCTGTAAAGATGGACGGCGAGGTGATCCTGTCGGACAGATATATCCCGCAGGGTCTGTGCCTTGCAGGCGACTATATGCTGGTTACAGCCTATGACGCCAGAAAAAAACTAAATTCTGTCATATATGTCATCAGTAAAAATGAAGGCAGGATCGTATCAACTCTTACCATGCCAAACAGATACCATGCGGGGGGGATAGCCTTTGACGGCGAAAACATCTGGACAACAGGCGATACCTCAGACCTCTACAAGGGTCGCCCGTTTGTACAGTACATGACATATGACACATTTCTGAAACACATCGAAAATCCGGTGAGCGAGGTACCTGAAACCGATCTTTCGCGAAACATCTATATCAAAAACAAGCCGTCATTCCTTGAATGCGACAGCGGGATCCTATGGGTCGGGACATACGCGGGCAGAAAGAATACAGCTGAAGCCTATATGAACGGATACGGAATAACGGGCGAACCGGGAAACCGCAGACTCAATACGGTAATGTATTCTCTGATAGCCGGCATCGACTCGAGCGCGCAGGGCGCTGACATAGAAGACGGATATCTGTATGTCTCAAGCTCATACAAGGCATATACAGGTGCTGTAAAGTCCTCATTCATCACAAAATATGACATCAGGGGAGCGATGGATTCTGCCGGAGCATGCTATGTGCAGGGACGCGAGCTGAGCAGAATAGAGGTGCCTAAAATGAACGAGGAGATAATCGTTGACGGTTCAACGATACACATAAATTTTGAATCAGCCGCTGCTTTCTGGAAAACAGCCCTTATCAAAACCGACAGAATACTGGCCGTAGATGAGGGAGTATGGGGGCGCAAATGATGAAGAAAAAGATAAGTATCATCCTGGCAGTCATTGCGGTGGTCATACTGGCTACCGTCATAGCTGCATACATAGTACTGCAGAAGAACCCCAATCTGATCATCAGCCTGATGGCTAAGGATCTCGCTGAGGACGAAGTCCGCGAGGTCTCGTTTGAGTACGAAGCCGGTGATCCTGACGATCCGGTGCCATATGTTGCCGTGAAGGGGATACCGGTGTTCAGATTCACGCCTGCTGAAAGCACGGGGTATACGGTCAGCATCACTGATATAAAGTGTGATGCCGACGTACGCATCAGTCTGAGCGTCATGGACGACAAACTTGAGGATTACGCCGAGGCAGAAAACTATGACAGGGATGCGAAAACTCTTACAGACAGCTTTACTGCTGAAGCGGCCCTGCAGGCTTCGCAGGAGTGCTTTATACTTGCTGAAGCCGAACCTGAGAATAAAGACACGAACCATTTCTCAGGCTCATTCAAAATAAGCATCTCAAAATCCCCTGAGGAGGAGAAACCCCCTGAAGTCCATCCGGGTGAAAAAGTGACACTGAAGGTGGGCCAGAGAGTTCAGGCTTGCGCTGTTTTTACACCGCCGCAAACAGGATACTACAGGTTCAGCACATCCATCGATCCTGAGAGACGCTCTACCGGTTATTCCCTTATCTCATCCGTCAAGGGCAGCAACAGGCAGTCCGTAGGCATAACCGACGGGATATGCATGCTCGAGGAAGGCAAGGAGTACTATGTCTGGGTCTCTGTACATGAAACAAACAGAAAGAAAACTGATGTGATCCTTTCCTGCGACTCGATGGAAAGTATGCAGACAGACGGGAAGGGCGCAATAAAGATAAGCGGAGACACGGTCATAGAGTACCGTCCCGCAGAAACCGGAAATATTGCGGTTTATTCGGAATCGGACGGAGACCCACGCGCGCTTATCTATGAAAAGGAGGGCTTCCCTCTAAGAACGGACAACGATACGGAAGCCTCAATGAGCGAAAACACCGAGGATTTTGCCCTTGCGTTCAGCGCCGGGACAGGCGAGACATACAGGATATGTGTATATGGAGAATTTACAGACTGCACTGTCATCATTACGGGCTATACAGGTGACGGCAGCACGCTGACCAGGGACGATGTCGAACCGCTGCCGGAGCCGGAAGCGGAAGACGACGGCGCTGAGCCACAGGATGAGGAGAGTCCCGCTCCTGAAGCCGCGGAAGCAGAAGAGGAATCCGGGGAAACGGAAACTGATCAATAGAAAGAAAAACCGGGCAACCAGTCCCGGTTTTTTGTTGAAGCATTTGCTTCGCTTATATGATAATATTAGTCGGGTGTTTTTTTATGTTAATTATGGAGAATCAAATCATGCAAAAGAAACCTATTACCAACAAGCTTCTCTGGATATTCGCAGTAGGCCAGTTCGGCTGGAGCCTGCTCTCGGGTATCGTCTCAAACTGGATGGTGTATTACTACACAGGAAGCCCTGACGCACAGAATCCTCTGACAGGTATTTTCGCATCGGGCATCACTCAGCATCCTATCCTGTTCAAACTGACACTCTTCGGTCTGGTCCTCGCTGTGGGACGTATCTTTGACGCCATCACAGACCCGCTGATCGCAGGATGGTCGGACCGCGCAAAATACAAGGGCGGTCGCCGCATACCGTTTATGAAGACGATCGCGATCCCGTTCGCACTGGTGACTATAGGACTGTTCACACTGCCGCAGACAGGAAGCATCGTTGTAAACGACGTTATCCTCTTTGCGCTGCTCATCACGTTCTATCTGTTCATGACGATATTCTGCACGCCGTATAACGCTCTTATCGCAGAGCTCGGCGACACGCAGGAGCACCGCATCAATGTTTCGACATATATCTCATTCACATTTATCGTAGGACAGTCGATATCGTTCCTGCTTCCGAACGTAGCAGGCATGCTCCAGGGAGCTTTCGGACCTGCGGGTTCGGTAAGAATGGCTGTTGCCATCATGGCAGCTATTGCCTGCATCGCGATGCTGGTACCGTCCCTGTACATCAAGGAGAGAGAATATCTTGAGGCAAAGCCGAGCGAGACACAGGCTTTCGCATCACTTCTGAAGACTTTCCAGAACAAGATGTTCCGCCGCTTCGTATACAGCGATGTTATCTACTTCTTTGCTCTGACACTCTTCCAGACAGGTCTTGCGTTCTATGAGACCAAGCTGATGGGCATCGAGGATACATGGACATTCGTGCTGACAGCTACAATGACAGCCATCAGCGTATGCCTGTACCCGGCAGTCAACAAGCTGGCTCCTAAGCTGGGAAAGAAGAAAATGATCATCACAGGATTCTTCGGATATTCCGTCGTATTCCTGATCACATTCCTCTGCGGACAGGGTCTGCACTGGGGCTTCATCGTTGCCGTCTGCGCATCTGTTCCTATGGCTATCCTGGGTATCCTGCCGCAGGCCTGCGTCGCTGACGTTGCAGAGCTCAGCCGTCTTGAGACAGGTGAGGACAGGAGCGGAATGTTCTTCGCTGCCCGTACCTTCGCGTTCAAGATGGGACAGGCTCTCGCCATGGTTGTGTTCACATCCATCACTGTATCCGGCACTCCTGCAAGCTACCGTGCTACTGCAGCCGTTGCCTTCGTTACATGCATGATAGGCGCATGCCTCTTCTTCCTGTATAAGGAGAAGATGATCCTTGAGAGGATAGAAGAACTCAAGGGTAAGGAAAACTAGAAAGGTCTGACTTTTGAATACTTCGCATGACCGTATAAACGACAATCCGCTGGGATCAGCTCCGCTGATCCCACTTATTGTTTCTTATGCAATTCCGGCAGTGATAAGCATGCTCGTAGGAGCGGCTTACAATATCACCGACCAGATATTCATAGGGCATACGGTTGGCATGCTCGGAAATGCTGCCACGAACGTAGCTTTTCCGACGGTCACTCTTACCACGGGCATAAGTATGCTCTTCGGCATAGGAACGGCAGCCAATTTCAGCATCAACCTCGGAGCAGGTGAAGAGGAGGAGGCGAGGAGATACGTTCATACCGGCATTGCCGGGGTGATCATCGCCGGTCTAGTGACGGGCCTTACGGTGTTTATACTTAGAGAGCAGATAGTTGTTCTCTGCGGAGCAGACCGCGGCGGAAATGTATTTCCTTATGCAGTGACATATCTTTCCATAACCGCGCTCGGTCTTCCGTTCCAGATGTTTACACATACATCATCAACGATAATCCGGGCGGACGGCAGTCCGCGCTATTCGATGATGTGCACCGTCATTGGCGCGATAGTAAATGTAGGGCTGGACTGGCTTTTCATGTTCCCACTCGGAATGGGCATAAAGGGTGCCGCAGCTGCGACGGCTCTGTCCCAGATACTGAGCTGCGTACTGGCTGCATCATACTATCCTAAGTTCAAAGCCTTCAGTATCGACGCGAAGGACCTCCGCGTGAGCCTGAGCCATCTGAAGGGCAATATGGAAGCGGGAATACCTAACTTCTGCAACCACATGCTGATGATGTGCACCAATATCGTGCTCAACAACATGCTCGCGACATACGGCGCGCTGTCGGTATACGGCCCTGACATACCTCTGGCTATATCGGGAATCGCGCAGAAGACCGGAATGATAATGGTATCCTTCGCAGTCGGCATAGCGCAGGGATGTCAGCCTGTGTGGGGCTTCAACCTGGGGGCAAAAAAATATGACCGCGTCAAAGGCACATACTGGCGTGCCTTCACGGCGGCATTCGCCATAGGTGTGATATTCTTCTTCGCCTTCCAGTTCTTCCCGAGGCAGATCATCTCCATATTCGGAGACGGTAACGAGCTTTATTTCGAATTCGGAGAGAGATACCTCAGAGTATTCATGATGTTCGTGTTCTTCCAGAACATACAGCCCGTATCCATCAATTATTTCTCGGCAACGGGCAATCACCGTCAGGGCCTGCTCGTGTCACTGTCGAGGCAGGGGCTCTTCCTGATACCGCTACTGATCATACTGCCGCGTTTCATGGGTATAAACGGAATACTTGCCGCAAGCCCGATAGCGGACACTCTGGCTTTCATAATGTCGCTTTCCATGGCAGTTCTGAGTTTCAGAAACTTCAAAGAATAAAAAGGCAGCCGCGTCTGCAGCTGCCACTGACGCAAACCGGTCGCTGTACCGGTTTTTTATTTTACTGTTACGAGCTCTACCAGGACATCAGCCATCTTCTCAAGCGACTGGACCGGGATGTACTCTGTGTTCGAGTGGAAGTTCATTCCGCCGGTAGAGAGGTTAGGGCACGGCAGACCCTCATATGTGAGTCTCGCTCCGTCCGTGCCTCCTCTGATGGCCTTTACCATAGGCTCGACACCGCACGCCCTGAAAGCATCCTTCGCGTTGTCGATCAGGAACATGTGAGGCTCGATGAGTTCCTTCATATTGCGGTACTGCTCGCGTATCACAAGCTGTACAGCGTTATCGTATTTGGCATTAAGGTATGCGACACAGGTCTCCATCAGCTTTATCTTCTGATCGAAAAGCTCAGCGTCGTGGTCCCTTATTATATAATGCGCTTCTGCTTCAGGCGCGGTGCCGTTCAGCTGGATCAGATGGTAAAAACCATCGTAGCGGTCAGTGTATTCAGGGCGCTGCTCCTGAGGCAGCATGCTGTCGAGTTCGGCGGCTATCCTTACCGCGTTTATCATTTTGCCCTTGGCGCTGCCCGGATGGATGTCACGTCCTTTTATGTATACGCGCGCATCTGCGGCATTGAAATTCTCATATTCGAGTTCACCGATCTCTCCGCCGTCAACTGTATATGCGTAATCCATGCCGAAGCCTGCGACATCGAAGAAGTCCGCACCGCGGCCGACCTCCTCATCCGAAGTGAACGCGATACCTATCTTTCCGTGCGGGATGGACGGATCGGCGAGAAGTCTCTCTGCCATCGTCATTATCTCGGCGACTCCGGCCTTGTCGTCAGCACCGAGAAGGGAGACTCCGTCTGTTACTATGAGGTCACAGCCGACATAGTTGTTCAGTTCGGGAAAGATCTCGGGATCGAGGGAAACGCTATCGTTCAGACGGATGATTCCTCCGTCGTAATCCCTGTGGATACGCGCATTGCTTGCGTCGCCCGGTGTTCCCGGTGCAGTATCCATATGCGAGATAAAGCCCAGCGCAGGGACATCCTTATTTTCAAGATTTGAAGGTATATAACCATAGACGCAGCAGTGGTCTTCATCCAGGCGTACGCCCGAGATGCCCATTTCTGTCATCTCTTTAGCAAGCAGCCTCGCCAGACGGAACTGCTTTTCAGTGCTCGGTGAAGTGCTGCTCTCCTCATCAGACTGCGTGTCTATGGAGATATATCTCATGAATCTTTCTGTTATGCTCATTTGGTGAATAGGCCTCCTTGTTTTGTATATGCGGCCGGCAGCTGTCCGTCAGTCTACGCTGACTTCGCCTGCCAGTACTCTCTTGTAGTCTTCGTAGTTCTTCTTGAGAAGATTAGGTGTGTCGAGCTCATAAGGGCAGTGAGCGGTGCACTGTCCGCACTCTATGCAGTCGTTGATCTTTTCCATCTCAGCCTGCCAGTGCTCGCTGAGCCATGCCTTTGACGGTGAGCGTCTCAGCATGAGTGTCATTCTGGCGCACTGGTTTATGGTGATGCCGGCAGGGCAGGTAGGCATGCAGTAGCCGCAGCCTCTGCAGAATTCTCCGGCAAGGTCGGCTTTTTCCGACTCAACGAATGCGCGCATCTCGTCTGTATATGCAGGAGTATCGTCCATGTATGACAGCCACTCCTCGAGCTCGCTCATGTGCTGTACTCCCCAGATCGGCAGAACGTTAGGATAGTCCTCGAGGAAAGCCATGGCAACGTCAGACCTTGTGATGAGTCCGCCGGCCAGACCTTTCATAGCGATGAAGCCCATGTTCTTTTCGGCGCAGCGTCTTGCAAGCTCAAAGTCGCGTTCATCCGAAAGATAACTGAACGGGAACTGAAGAGTCTCATAAAGCCCCGAATCTATCAGGTCAAAAGCAACACCTATCTTATGCGCCGTAACGCCTATGTGGCGGATCTTTCCGGCTTCCTTTGCCTCAAGAAGCGCCTCGTAGACGCCGGTCCCGTCGCCAGGTGCGTAGACTCTGTCTACCATGTGGAGCTGGTAAACATCGATGTAATCTGTGCGGAGTTCGCGCAGTGAAGTCTCGAGGTCTTCCTTAAGCTTCTCACCGGTCTTTGCCTGTGTCTTTGTCGCTATATATATTTTGTCGCGCATGCCTTCAAAGGCTATGCCCAGCTTTGTCTCGCTGTCAGAGTAAGCTCTGGCTGTGTCGAAGTAGCGCATTCCGCCTTCATATGCTCTGCGGAGTATGGCTACCGCATCCTCGATGCTTCGTCTCTGCACCGGAAGAGCTCCGAATCCGTTCTGAGGCACCGTTATGCCTGTCATTCCGAGTGTAAGGTCTCTCATAGTTTTCATTCCTTTCTTTACATATGCCAAGCGGCATTTCCACAATGCTAATTATACACACGCTATCTTCAGTTTTTTGTCATTTGCGAAATCTTTTTACTCCGCTGTGGTAAAATCTAGGTAACAGGCAGCACTCTTTTTTCGGAGGACAGCACAAAATGAGAAAATGCACTGTGATCGCGGATTTTCTGTCTGCAGACAATAAGAAACAGATAACGGAATGCGCTTCTGAGACCGGCTTTGAAGTCGCTTTTTTTGAAGATACGGAAGCAGCGGACGGAAAGGTAAGCGGCACTGAGGTGTTCTATTCCGGAGGCGATGCGTCGATACTGGAGCAGATGCCTGCTATTAAGTGGTGCCACACCGCATTTGCAGGAGTCGGAGCGTATGCTGCGAGCGGAGTATTCGATTCGGGAGAGGTGATACTGACCAACAGCTCCGGTGCATACGGCAGGACCATAGCTGAACACATAATCATGGTAACTCTGATGCTGATGCGCAGGATGCCTGACTATAACGGGATAATATACAGACATGAATGGACCAGGGACCTCCCGCTGAGGTCGGTCGCCGGGAGCAATATCGTGATCATCGGTACCGGTGATATTGGCAGCAATGCCGCCGTAAGGTATCACGCGCTCGGAGCAAAGAAGGTCACAGGATTCAACAGAAGCGGAAGGCCGGCTGAAGGTTTTGACGAGGTATACAGACTGGCGGATTTCGATAGGCTGTTCGGTAATTCTGACTTTTCGGAAAGTGTCGATGTGCTGGTCCTTTGCATACCGGGCACGGCTGAGAGCCAGGGGATAATCAACGCTGAGCGCATATCAATGCTCAGCAGGAATACCTATGTCATCAATGTAGGGCGCGGCTGGGTCATCGATCAGGACGCGCTCCTTGATGCGCTGAATGAAGGCAGGATAGCAGGCGCAGCACTGGATGTAATGTATCCTGAGCCGCTGCCGGAGGACCATCCGCTCTGGACAGCTCCGAACTGCATAGTCACGCCGCATATGTCGGGCGATATGGGTCTTCCGTATACAGTCGAAAAGACTGTTGAGTTCTTCTGCGAAAATCTCAGGCATTATGCAGAAGGCAGCAAGATGATAAAACAGATCGATATAAAAAAAGGCTACTGAGCCGTTTGGGGCTCCGCATGGATAAACTGCGGGGCCCTTTGATATATAAGCTTATTCATTGGAGGAAAGACTATGTATGACATGTTGTTTTCACCGATGGATATTGGGACGATGACGGTCAAAAACAGGATCGTCATGACAGCCGCGGAGTTCAGTCTGGGTGAACCAAGCGGCAAGGTCACTCAGAGACTTTCCGATTATTATGAGGAAAGGGCAAAAGGGGGAGTAGGCCTGATAATCCCGGGTATCTGCAGGGTCAACGACGCAGCCGGAGCCGCGACCTACACACAGCTGGCTATGAGCCATGATTACCACATAGAGCCGATGCGCGAGATGGCAAGGAAGATCCACAGCCACGGCGCAAAGCTTGCGATACAGCTTCACCACGCAGGGCGTCAGGGACTGGCCAGTTCGATCAACTCGTTACCGGCAGTCATTCCTGTTGCGGAGAGAGTGCCTAAATTCATGGATCTGATGTACAAGTGCACTCCTATGCTTCTTTCTATGGAGGAAAAGGGCATCTGCTTTTCAGTCCAGGCACCGTCAGGTGAGCCGAAGGCCCCGCATGGCGCGGGCCGCATGCACTCAATGAGCAAAAGGGAGATAAAGTCACTGATCAATGATTTTATCGATGCTGCTGAGCGCTGCAAAAAAGCAGGAGTCGATGCCGTAGAACTGCATGCCGCGCATGGTTACCTCATACAGCAGTTCCTGTCTCCATACACAAATCACAGGGCTGACGAATACGGCGGCAGTTTCGATAACCGTATGAGATTTCTGGAAGAAATCGTCAGAGGAATAAGGCAGCGCTGCGGAAGGGACTATCCTCTCATCGTAAGACTCAGTGTCGATGAGATGTTTGACAGGATAGGAAAGCCGGGCACCGGCTACGGCCTTGAGGTAGGGAAGAGAATCGCCAGGAGACTTGAAGAACTGGGCGTGGACGCGATAAACGTTTCGAGCGCCAATTATGATACATACAACTGCTGGCTCGAACCTACGACTTATGAGCCCGGCTGGAGAAAATACCTTGCTAAGGCGATAAAGGAGACAGTGAACATCCCGGTAATAGCCGCGAATGTTATAAGGACCCCGGAGCAGGCAGAGGCCCAGCTCGAGGAGGGATATCAGGACTTCGTAGCATCCGCCAGGGCATTCATCTGTGATCCGCACTGGCCGAGGAAGGCTCAGGAGGGACATCCTGAAGACATACAGAGGTGCATAGGCTGTCTCAACTGCATAAGGTCGTTCATGACCAACGCTGGAGTCGGACAGCCGGGCGAGTGCGCTCTTAACATGAGTATCGCCAACGAGAGAGCCTATTACAGCATGCCTAAGGACGGCAATGGGCGCAAAGTCATAGTGATAGGTGCCGGTCCTGCGGGTCTTACGGCTGCAAAGACCATGGCCATGCGAGGCTTTGATGTCGAACTCTATGAGAAGGCAGAAAAGGCCGGCGGACAGGTGATCGCCGCATCTTCCGGCAGCCATAAGGAACGTCTGTACTGGGCTATAGAGGACCTCATGACAGCAGCAAAGAAGGAAGGCGCAAAAGTCTTCATCGGAAAAGAGCTGACTGCAGAGGAGATAGCAGACAGAAAGCCTTATGCGGTTATCTGTGCTACCGGCGGATCGCCTCTGAGACCGCGCTCCATACCGGGTACAGACAGAGAAGATGTTGCTGCGGCGCCTGATGTCCTTCTTGGCAAGACAAAAATTGAAAACAGCGACGTCGTGGTCGTCGGTTCCGGTATGACAGGTCTTGAGACCACTGAGTTCCTGAATGAGCACGGCAACAGAGTCACCGTTGTCGAGATGGCTGATGAGATCGCACCGGGAGCGTGGTTCCAGCTTGTCGATGATGAGATGGAAAGGATAAGGCCATACGGCACAAAGATAATGACAGGCACAAAGCTCTGCTCGATCGACGAAGACGGCGTGACTGTCGAGGATAAATCGACAGGAGTGCAGCAGAAGATAAAGGCGGACCGCGTTGTCCTTGCGATGGGAGTAAGACCTGAGACGGCTTTGGCGGAGAAACTGAAGGATCTCGGCCTTAATAATGTATTCTGCGTCGGAGATGCGGAGAAGAGCGGTACCATCGCTCATGCGTGCCACAGCGCATATGATACGGTAATGAAAATAGGGAAAGGGAGACATTCAGACAGAAAAAAAGATAAGGAGGCGGCATCGATGGGCATTATCAGCAGCATCACAGAAAAGGTGCTTAAGAAAGAACTGGGACAGATCAGGGACAAAACCATTGTTATAACCGGAGCGTCAAGCGGTATAGGCAAAGAAGTGCTCGACAGGCTGGCTGATCCGTCAAAGAACAACAGGATCCTGGCGACCAGCAGGACCATCGAGAAACTGAAGGGTTACGGCGGCAATGTAACGCTGTTCAACAGCGATGTCAGTAAAAAGGAAGGCGTCGACAGGCTGTTCGATAAGGCCGGAGAACTTTTCGACAAGGTCGATCTCGTTATCGCTAATGCCGGAGCTCCTTATTACGAGAAGTTCGATTATGTCGACTGGGACCGCATACAGAACATCTTCAGCCTGAATACCATTTCGCCTATCTACACTTACTCAAAATACCTTGAAAATCTGAGCGGCAGGGAGGGCCATATTGTGTTTACCATCTCTGCAATGGGCGAGATGGCTATACCGGGATATGCCCTGTATACGGCAACAAAGTTCGCGATGAAAGGCTTCCAGGAGGAGATCAGGCTCGAGGCGCCAAAGAACATAAAGATCACAGCGGTATATCCTGTGTCTACGGCGACAAACTTCTTCAATGTAGGAGGAAACGGCATCGATGTCGGAAGGCCTTTCCCTGTGCAGAAGGCAGAACTTGTGGCTGACCGTATGATAAGCGGCATAGAACAGGCAAAGAAGCATATTTATCCGTGCCGCATCTGGAAACCGTCAAAGCTGCTGATGGCAGTGGTCCCGCAGGTAAGAAGCGCATACTGGGGCATTGAAAAGAACAGACTCAAGAGGTTTATCCGGAAAAAAGCGGCTCTTGAAAACAAGATCGCAGACAGACTGTAGAAACAGAGAGCAGGGACCTGAGATATCACTATCGGAATGGAAGTGAAAGGAGTCTGAAATGGCAAATATCCATGATATAACACGTGACCGCTGGATGCTTTACGGCCCGCTCTCCAGGAAGGGTTATGACTGGTGGTGGCATTCGATGACGGCTGAGAACGCAGAGACAGGCGAACTCAAACCATTCTACGTAGAATTCTTTACCTGCAATCCGGCTCTTGCAGAGGACGAGCCTGTCATAGTCTGGAATGATCCGGAAGCGCAGAAGGCCGGAAAGCGCCCGTCGTATCTCATGGTGAACGCGGGGTTCTGGGGCGAAGACCACGGACAGCTTCACCGGTTCTTCTCCCTGAAGGACGTGAACATCCATGCGACCGCGCCGTACAGCATCACCGCTGATGACTGCAGGTGCAGCGAGGTGCATACTGAAGGACATATCAAAGTCACGCCTGAAGAGGCTGCCGCACACCCTGAGTGGATGAGCGACGCGGGCGAGATGAGCTGGAAGTTCGATATCCGCAAAGAGATCGCTTTCCATGTAGGCTACGGCGCAAGCAAGTTCTTCAGAGCGATCAACGCATTTGAGATGTTCTGGCACGCAGAAGGAATGAAATCCGCTTTCACGGGAGAGATCATTCTGAATGGAGTAAAATACATTCTGAGGCCTGAGACCTGCAACGGATATTCTGACAAAAACTGGGGCGGAGACTTCACCAGCCCGTGGGTGTGGCTCTCATCCAACAATCTAAGGAGTCTGGTCACAGGAAAGAAACTTGAAAACAGTGTGTTCAACATCGGAGGAGGGAGACCTAAGGTGTTCTTCCTTGCTCTGAACAGAAAACTGCTCGGAGAGTTCTATTACGAGGGCAAGGACTATGAGTTCAACTTCTCGAAGTTCTGGACTCTCTCGCGCACCAAATTCGATTGCTGGGAGACTGACGACGAGATACTATGGCATGTTATCCAGACAACAAAGGATGCAAAACTCGACACCCAGATAAGATGCTATAAGAAGGACATGCTGAACATAAAATATGAGGCTCCTACCGGTTACAAAAAACACAACAGGCTGTGGAACGGAGGCAACGGAACGGGCACTCTGAAGCTCTACAAACGCTCGCTCTTCGGGCGCAAGGAAACTCTGATAGATGAGGTATACGCAGAAGGCATCGGATGCGAATACGGTGAATACTGCGATCCGGAGTAAACAAGGGAGAGGGAATAAAGTTAATGTATGGTTTTTACGATCTTGTCTGCGATATTACGCAGTGCGGGATAAAAGTATTCGATTATTTTCTGGGCTACCGCCTGCCTGAATATATCTGCGGCAGGGGTTTTATCAGCAGGCTTCCGCAGATGCTTAAAGACAAGGGCGCCGGCAGGGTGCTTGTGGTGACTGAAAAAGCGCTTATAGAACTTGGCACAGCGAAGAAGATGCTTGACCCGATGGATGAGGCCGGAATAGATTATGTTCTTTTTACAGATGTGGAGCAGAATCCTACAAGCGACAATGTCGAGGCAGGATTCAAAGTATTCAGGGAAAATAAGTGCGAATCGGTCGTGGCACTCGGAGGAGGAGCTCCGATGGACTGTGCCAAGGCGATATGCGCAAAGTCCGCACATCCGCGAATGACCACAAGACAGCTTCATGGGATTTTGAGGGTCCATAAGAGAGTTCCGCTTCTGTTTGCAGTGCCGACTACTTCAGGCACAGGTTCGGAGACGACGCTGGCATCGGTCATCACAGATTCAAAGACGCGCCGCAAGGCATCGATAAATGACCCTGTGCTGATACCGAAGTATGCGGTGCTCGATCCGGAACTTACTCTTACCATGCCGCCGGGGCTTACTGCAACGACAGGTATGGACGCTCTATGCCATGCAGTAGAGGCTTATACAAATCACTTCTATAATACGCCGGTAGAGAATATAATGGCTGTAAGGGCAGTAAGGCTTATATATGACAACCTTTACAGGGCGTATAAGGATGGCTCGGACATAGATGCGAGGGAGAATATGCAGATAGCTGCGCTTTACGCCGGAAGAGCCTTCACCAGAGGCTGCGTGGGATATGTTCACGCCATAGGCCATACGTTGGGAGGCTTATACGGAGTGCCTCACGGCAAAGCAATGGCTATACTTCTTCCGCATGTGATGAGAGCCTTCGGACCTAAGGCCCACAGGCGGCTTTCAGAACTGGCGGATGCCTGCGGGATCACAGGCAGAAACGATGCCGAGAAGGCCGAAAAATTCATCAGCTGGATAGAAGACATGAAGAGACTGACCGGCATCCCGGAAAAACTCGACATGATAAAGGACGAAGACATAGAGCAGATAATCACCTGGGCGATGCGCGAGGCGAATCCTCTGTATCCTACGCCGGTGCTGTGGAAGCGCAGTGATTTCAGGAGATTCATCGATTCAGTCAGAGAATGATAATAACCGTATAAACTACAGATAAGAGCAAAACAAAAGGTACAGGAGGTACACAAAGTGAAGACTTTGTTCAAGGGCGGACTTATTTATGACGGCACCGGAAGAAAACCTTTCAAAGGCGACGTGCTAATCGAGGACGACCGCATCGTAAAGGTCGCAGAGAAGATCAGGAACAAGGCTGACAAGACTATTGATATAAGCGGTTATCAGATATGCCCGGGGCTTATTGATGCGCATTCCCACAACGACTTCTTCTATGACAGGGACGATGCAGAGAAATTCTACAGACCGTTCATCGAGCAGGGTATAACTACTCAGATCACCGGAAACTGCAGTTTTTCGCCGTTTGGCATGGATAAAAACACTCCGCACCGCGATAAGATAGGCGGCGGACTTTTCGACTGCAAGAATCCGGGCAGCTTCGCTGACTTCAAGAAGCGTGCCGAGGGCAATCTCTTTGTGAATATAGTTCCTCTGATTGGACAGGGTTCGGTACGTGCCGGAATGACCGGGTATGATCCTGCACCTTACACAAAGGCTCAGATAGAGGAAGAACTCTCACACGTGCGTGAGGCCATGGAGGGCGGAGCGTTCGGAGGATCCTTCGGATTCATGTATGAACCTGACAGATACGCCAAGGAAGACGAGATAATCGCGTTCGCGAAGGAGATCGCAAAGTACGATGGAATCGTCACCGTTCATCCGAGAGCCAACTCAATCGTAAGCGCTGATTACCCGCTGCTCACAAAGAAATCTCACCTTGAGATGGGTGTGGATGAAGTAGTTGACATAATGCACAAATCAGGCTGCAGGATGGAATACAGCCACATCATATTCGTAGGACAGCGCAGCTGGAAGCTTCTGGACAAGCTGCAGAAGACTTTCTACCGTGAAGCTTTTGAGAATGGAAATCCGATCGCATACGATAACTACGCCTTCCACTACGGAGCTTCTGTCATCACTGTAGTATTCCCTGAGTGGTACGCAAAGCTGAGTCCGGAAGAGACAAAGCAGCCTGCCAACAGGCGCAAGCTCGAGCTTACCATCCTGATGTACCGCAAGGTGCTCGGCATCGACTGGGACGACATGGTAGTTGCATATATCTCGGATGATCATCCTGAGTACGAGGGCAAGACCATACCGCAGTGCGCGGCGGAAGAAGGCCTCGAGAATCTTGACATGTATCTGAAACTCGTTGAGCTTTCAAACAGGGCCGGCAGCATCTATCTCGGCAAGTACTACAACGATGAGATCGTTCGCAGCCTTATGAATGATGAGCTTTCGGTATTCATGACTGACGCGTGGATAGAGGACAAGGGTCTTCAGAACATCGCGGCGTTCCAGACATTCCCGCAGTTCTTCATACTCGCAAAGAAGTACGGCATCCCTATGGAGAAGATCGTGCGCAAGATGACAGGAAAGACCGCTGACCGCTATAAGATCCCGGAAAGAGGATATCTGAAGGAAGGATACAAGGCGGACATCACTGTCATCGATCTTGACGGAATGAAGGTAGACGAGTCGAAACCTGACTTCACACCTGAAGGAATAGTACACGTTTATGTAAACGGACAGCCTGTGCTGCAGGACAGCAAGTACTGCGGCGGCAGGAACGGAAAGGTCATCCTTAAGAAATAAAACACATAGGGGGACAGCAGCATGAAATCATGCATGGGCAAGATCCTTAAAGTCGATCTGACAGCCGGTACCACAGCAGTGGAGCAGATACCTGACGAAGTCTATGAGGCAGTGCTCTCGGGAAAGGGTCTGGGTGCCTGGTATCTTTATAAGAATATACCTGCCGGAGCGGATCCTCTGGGACCGGACAATATACTCGGCTTCTGCTCGGGAGCCCTGACGGGAACGGGCACATTTATGGCGGGCAGATTCACCATAGTCTGCAAGAGTCCGCTTACCGGAGGCTGGGGAGATGCCAACTGCGGCGGAGTCTTTTCGCCTGCTATAAAGCAGTGCGGATATGACGCGATCTTTATAAGCGGCATATCTGAGAAGCCGGTGTATCTGTACTGCAATAACAAGGGAGCTGAGATACGCGACGCTTCGGAATACTGGGGCCTTGATGCAGTCGAAGCTGAAGACAAACTCAGGGTGGCAAATGAAGGCAAAAAGATTCCGCGCATAGCAGTCATAGGGCAGGCAGGAGAGAACCTGTCGCTTATCTCGGGAATCTGCAACGAGGGCGGCAGGATAGCCGGCAGGAGCGGCGTGGGTGCCGTGATGGGCAGCAAGAAACTCAAGGCTGTCGTTCTTGCCGGAAGCAGGCCTATGCCTTGTGCGGACCCTGAAGCGGTCAAGGAACTGTCAAAGGAGCTCGGCCGCAAGATCCACAAGATAAAAGTCCCTAAGGGACTGGGCGGCTCACTTGCGCTCGGCGGTATGGCAATGGGCGCCGGCCCGTCGATACCGCTGGACGGCTCTCTGACACCTATGCTCTTCAAGCACTGGGGAACACCGTCCAACACACCGATGGCGGTCACAAGCGGTGACGGACCTCTCAAAAACTGGGGCGCCGGTCCGTCTGAAGCAGGCGGACTCAGGATGGCTCTTGCATACAATCCGGAGAAGATCAATAAGATAGAAGAGGCGAAGTACCACTGCTATTCGTGCCCGCTGGGCTGCGGAGGCAGGCTCGATATAAGCGGCATAGACTACAGTGAGTTTTATGAGACCCATAAGCCTGAGTATGAGACTCTTGAGGCTTTCGGACCGCTCTGCGTCAATTATGATCTCAACTCGGTGCTGTACCTGAACGAGCTGCTGAACAGGTCCGGCCTGGATTCGATATCTGCCGGAAACACGGTAGCCTGGGCTATAGAGTGCTATGAGAACGGCATCCTGACAAAAGAGCAGACCGATGGTCTTGAGCTTACATGGGGCAATTTTGAAGCCGAAATAGAGCTCATAAAGAAGATGATAGCCCGCGAAGGCTTCGGAAACGACCTCGCTGACGGCGTAAAGCGCGCTTCGGAGAAGTACGGCGGCAAGGAATACGCCATGCATGTAGGCGGTCAGGAGCCTGGCATGCACGATACAAGAAACGACCCGCAGCTCGGGATCCACATGGTAGCCGAACCTGCTCCGGGAAAGCATACCATCGGAATGGCTATACAGTACGGAGCAATGTCTCTGTGCGACATATGCAGCTGGGCTCCTCCGGCGACCATCCATCCGAAAAAGAACGACCTCGAAGCGACCGAGGAGATGGCGCTTATCTCCAAGGCGAACGCCTGCTATTCGATGCTCTTTGACGGCATCGGCGGCTGCTACTATGCCGAGATGATGGGAGTGCATATGTACAAGGCAATCGATTTCATCAACGCCGCTGCAGGCTGGGACTATGACGGCGACCACTACATGGAGGTAGGAGCCCGCATACAGACCATCAGGCAGATGTTCAACGTGAAGCACGGCTACGAGCCTGCGGACGTGAAGCTGCCTGAGCGCATGCAGGGCAAGCCGCCTCTGAAGACAGGTCCGCTGAAGGGTGTCACTCTCAAAAACTCCGAACAGGTCTCGCTTCACTGGAAAGCTTTCGGCTGGGATGAGAAGACAGGGCATCCGCTCCCTGAGACCATCGAATCCCTTGGGATCAATAAATTAATGGAGGTGTGAAATGGCTTTTAAGAAAACACCTGCCTTTAAATATGAAAACTGCGTAAGCTGCAGCATCTGCGTCCAGGCCTGCCCTGCAGGCGCGCTGGATCTTACGCGCAAGGGAAAGAGCAGGGGATACAGCAATCTCTTCCCTGAACTCGTAAACGACAGATGCATAGGCTGTGCGCTCTGCGTAAAGAGCTGCCCTATGGACTGCATCCACATGGAGATCCCGTATGAGGGTTAAGATCATACCGCCGCGCGGATGCGACAGGAGCGCTCTTGATACAAGATCGTGGGCAGAACTTCCCGAAGGCAGCACAGTGGGCGACGCTCTTAAAATAATAAAATGCAGTCCGGTGAAAGCCGGGCTGCTTCTGGTCAGTGTCAACGGCGAGCGTACAAAGCTCAGCCGTGAACTTCACGACGGCGACGTAGTGGGATTCTTTTCACTTGTCTCCGGAGGTTAGGGAAGGGACAGAGAATCCTTATGTATGACGAAATCTGGGCTGTAGACGCTGAGCGCGTAAAAGCTTTTTTCGGTGATGGCTGTGATGACGTCACGGTGATCTCTCTGCCCGGAAGAATGCTCGGGTCCATGGAACTGCCGCAGACCAGGATCATCATCACGGGGGATAATGCTGAAGAACTATATCACCGCTTTTACCTCAGTTTCATGACAGCAGGCGGATAGGATACAAAAAGTACAGGCCGGGAATGATCCCGGCCTGCTTTTGTTTTTGATTGGATCACTGAAAGCGTTAATCCTGCAGAGCTTCGAAACCGAATGTCGATGCCATTACTCTGGCCATTCTTTCCTTACGGCAGTTGTCGCAAAGGCAGTCAGGCTCGTTCCCGCTTCTCTTTGCGGCCTCTGCGATCTGCTCAGGTGTTCCTATGACTTCTCCGCAGTGCTCACAGTGGACCAGATCGAAGGTCTTTCCCCAGATGGTCCTTGTATTGAAGTCCTCAGACATCTCTATAGCCTTAGTAGGGCATACCTTCGCGCAGGCTCCGCAGCCTATGCAAACGCTGCTCGGGTCACCGTAAGGAGTTGAGATAGCCTTTGTTATACCTCTGTTGACCGTAGAGATAGCTCCTACTGAGAGTGAACCGCACACCTTCGCGCAGAGTCCGCACATGACGCATTTTTCGCCGTCCACCTTTATGAACCTGTCTATCTCAGGAGCTTTGTAGTACTTGCACATCCTTGCGATCTCAGGGCTCTCAGGAGCGCGCTTTGCAAGCAGGGTGAGTATCATCGCACGCTCGCGCTTTATGCGCTCGCTGTTCGTCTCAACTTCGATTTCACTGTTAACAGGGTATACGCATGACACGACAACGCTCTTGCGGCCGCGGTCCGTTATCTCGACTATACAGAGCCTGCATGCGCCCATGCCTTCTTCGAGCGAGTCATGCTGGCAGAGGGTAGGGATGGTGATGCCGTTTATGCGCGCGATGTTCAGCAGGAATTCGCCTTTTTCACAGCTGCATTCCTTTCCGTCTATTTTTATGATCATCTTGCGGCCCTCCCTTCTGTACGTACTGCGTCGAATCTGCAGTTCTCGCGGCAGCTTCCGCAGGCGATGCACTTGCTTGCGTCTATGCTGTGAGCCTTTCTGACCTCACCGGAGATGGCTCCGGCAGGGCAGGCCCTTGCGCACGAAGTGCAGCCTCTGCAGGCTTCAGGATCGATCCTGAATGTCGTAAGCTCCTTGCAGACTCCCGCAGGACATCTGTGCTCAAGGATATGGGCTTCATACTCGTCCCTGAAATACTTGAGGGTGGTGAGCACCGGATTAGGTGCCGACTTTCCGAGCGCGCAGAGCGAGCAGTCTATCATCGTCTCGCCGAGAGCCTCGAGAAGGTCAAGATCTTCCATTGTGCCGCGTCCTTCGCAGATATCTGTAAGGATCTGAAGCATCTGCTTGAGACCTTCACGGCACGGAGTGCACTTTCCGCAGGACTCGCCGCAGAGGAAGTTGACGTAGTATCTGGCGACATCGACCATGCAGCTTCTGTCGTCCATTACGATCATTCCGCCGGATCCCATCATCGCGCCGTATTCCTTGAGAGTATCAAAGTCGACAGGGAGGTCGAGCATCGATTCAGGTATGCATCCGCCCGACGGTCCTCCGGTCTGTACGGCTTTGAAAGGTCTGTCACCCTTGATACCGCCGCCGATGTCAAAGATGAGCTCGCGGAGGGTAGTGCCCATAGGGACTTCCACAAGGCCCGTTCTCTTGACTTTTCCTACGAGGGCGAATACCTTGGTGCCCTTGCTCTTTTCCGTTCCGACGGAAGCGAAATCCGCTCCGCCGCGGCTGATTATGTACGGAACATTGGCCAGAGTCTCAACATTGTTGAGAACGGTAGGCTGGTTCCACAGACCTCTCTGAACGGATCTTATATACTTTGCGCGCGGTTCGCCGACCTTGCCTTCGACCGACTGCATCAGAGCAGTAGACTCGCCGCAGACGAAAGCTCCTCCGCCGCGGACCACTTCGAGATGCAGCTTTCTTCCCGTGCCGCAGATATCGTCGCCGATGAATCCAGCGGCTTCTGCGTCTGCAAGAGCTTTGCGGACGTTATTTACAGCAAGATTGTACTCATCACGGATGTACAGGTAGCCCTGCTCGGATCCGATGGCCAGCGCGCATATCGCAAGACCTTCAATGACGCTGTGAGGGTCTCCTTCGAGTATGGACCTGTCCATGAACGCGCCCGGGTCGCCCTCGTCGCCGTTGCAGGCCACATACTTAGGGAAGTTGTCATATCCGAGTGCCGTGCGCCATTTGCGTCCGGTAGGGAAGCCTGCGCCTCCACGTCCTCTGAGGCCCGAAGCATCGATTTCGTCGATTATCTCTTCAGGAGTCATGCCGAGTGCCTTCCGGAGGCCTTCATAGCCGCCGGATGCGATGTAATCCTCTATATGGGCAGGGGATATCTTTCCGATGTTTCTGAGGGCAATTTTGATCTGAGGAGCATAGAACGGGTTCTCGTCCTGGCTCTTTACGTATTCGCCCTTATCGTTTTTATAGAGCAGCTTCTCTACAAGCTCTCCGTTTTCAACAGTCTTTTCAAGAATGTCCTCTACGTCGGATACCTTTACGTGGTAGTAGGATATCTCATCGGGGAGAATGGTGACGAGAGGACCGTTCTCACAGAAACCGTTGCAGCCTGTGCGCTTTATCTCGCACTCGACCTTTACGCCTTCAGCGCCCGCCGTAAGCCTTTCGAATTCCTCTGCGACCTTTGCGCTGCCGTTTGCAAGACAGCCGGTGCCGCAGCATATGCGGATGGTCTTCATCGCTTATCCCTCCTTTCTGTAGGAGTCAAGCACCTGCGGGAGCTTCTCCATAGTCATCTTGCCATAATAAGTATCGTCGACGACCATTACAGGCGCGAGCGCACAGGATCCCAGGCAGTTTACCAGCTCGAGGCTGAAGAGCCCGTCCTCGGTGGTCTCGCCGTCTGCTATGCCAAGCGCGCGGGTGATGCCTTCCACCAGAGTCATTGAGCCTCTGATGTGACAGGCAGTGCCGTCGCAAAGTTTGATTATATGTTTCCCCTTTGGCTTGAGGGACAGAGCCTTATAGAATGTCGCCATGGAGTAGAGCGTCGAAAGAGGGACGCTCAGGTAGTCAGCCAGCGCCTCAAGACCTTCCCTCGGGATATACTGGAATTCATGCTGAAGGTCCTGCATAATAGCCAGACTGTAATGCTGGTCGGCAGGGTAGGACTTCAGTATCTCATTGATCTTTTCTGTGTTAACAGGCAATTTTCTGTACCAGCCTTTCTGTTTAACCCCCTGCAACAACAGGGAATATAAGTACGGTATCAGTGTCCTTGAGAGGAGCCTCAGGGCCGCCTATGAAGTCTATGCGGCGCCCGTTGACCATTACGATGGAGCGGTCACATATGCCGTTGCCGTCCGGAGTCAGAAGCTCGGTCCGGAACTTATCCCCGAAACGCTCTGCTATCTGCCTGCAGAGGACAATGACACTGTCTGCTTCCTGAGGCCAATCCATCTCCTTGCACCCGGCAAAATCCGGATCGCGGTAGTATGCAAAGAATTTTACTGTCATTACGGTCTCCTCCGATAATGCACCAAATCCGGAAGCGGCATGTGCCGCTCCCGGATCATTGTGTTTTTTTTATGTTTGCGGTCGGATCAGAGACCGAGCTCTGCATCCTTTGCTGCTGTCGGAACGCCTTCAGCATCCCAGCCGCGTACTTCATAGTATTCCTTGAGCATCGTCTCAAGTTCATTTACCTTGCCCTTGGCAGGTCCGGTCTTGAGCTCTTCTCTCAGGAGGCGAGGAGGGAGTGTATCCTTCTCGACGCCGGCTACTATGTTGAACTTCTTCTCGAGGTTCCAGATGCGCTCGCCCTTCAGAAGGATGTCTTCATCTGACTCATCATCCCAGCCGCATGCTTCTCTAAGCATACCGGCTATCTCAGGCAGACCCTGTCCGAATGTTGTGAACAGGCAGATCCCGGCTGAGTCGCAGAGTGCTGTGAGATCCTGGAAGATCTTGAGTGTTGCAGCCTTGCCTTCAGTTACCAGCGGATCCATAGCGCTAGGGATACCGAGTACCTCAGGCGAGATCATGTATCCTCTTACGTGGCAGCCGCCTCTGTTGGATGTAGCATACTCAAGACCGATGCCCTGGATAGCACGTCCGTCGTATGCAGGCATCTCCTGCTTCTTGACTGACATCGAGAGTTCAGGGTGTCCGTACTTTTCAGCCATGCGGTACGAACCGAGTCCCATGATCTTTCCAAAGCCTTCGCCCTTGCATGTCATCTCTGTAGCATCTACCATGGCCTGCGCATCGCCGAATCTCAGCGGGAAGCCGATCTCTTCTTCCTTGATGCAGCCCATCTCGAAGAGCTCCATAGCACATGCGATCGTCGAACCCATAGTGATAGGGTCAAGACCGTACTGGTTGCAGAGGAAGTTTGCCTTGCAGACAGCTCCGAGGTCGTCTACTCCGCATGCCGATCCGAATGACCAGCCTGCCTCATACTCAGGACCTTCGCCTCTGGACTTGAATGCGCCCTCAGCGATGTCTACGAGTCTTCCGCAGCCGATGGAGCAGCCGAAGCAGCCCTTGTTGCGGATAAGATGCTTAGCGGCGAGAGTCTCACCCGAGATGTCGTCAGCCTGAGGGAAGAGTGCTCCGTCACGGCCGTTATTGACAGGAAGTCCGCCTACACTGTTTACAATGTTTACGAGGATCATCGTTCCCAGCTGTCCGAGGCCCGCTCCTGTAACAGGGTGAGCGGCCAGAGTTGCCCTGGCATCCGCGCATACATTGAAGAATGCGTCAGGATGAGCTACCTTGACTGACTTTGTACCCTTGACTGCGATGGCCTTGAGCATCTTGGAACCCATAACGGCTCCTGTGCCTCCGCGGCCCGCAGCGCGGTGCTTATCGTTCATGATTCCTGCAAAGAGGACACCTTCCTCGGCTGCCTTCGAGATAGTAGCGATCCTGAAGTTTTCTCCGCACTCAGCGTAGAGGGCTTCCGTAGCATCAAATACATCTGATCCCCAGATGGCTGAAGCGTCGCGGAGCTCTACCTTGTCATCGTTGATGTACAGGTATACCGGCTTCTCGGAGATGCCTTCAAAGATGATCCCGTCGTATCCGGCATACTTGAGCTCAGGACCGAAGTGGCCGCCCGAGTTCGAAGCTTCGATGGTGCCGGTGAGAGGGGACTTGCAGATGACATTGTATCTGCCGCCCGATGTGGCGAATGTACCTGTCAGAGGACCTGTCATGAAGATCAGGTTGTTTCCCGGACCGAAAACATCGCACTTAGGATCACACTCGTCGCAGAAATACTTTGTTCCGAGACCTCTTGCGCCTACAAAATCATGTGCGCTTTTATCGTTGAGAGGCTCCTTGACTATCTTGCCCGTGTTCAGATTTACACGGATGATCGTTCCTACATATCCGTTGTTCATCATTACGCCTCCTCTCCGATAAGATCTCTGTACTGAGCGCTGACTGCAGCTCTCTTGTCATGGATGGCATCGGTGTCGACAAACTCCAGAGCGTGTCCCGGGCAATACTTTACGCACTTAGGATCGCCGTCGCAGAGGTCGCACTTGAACACCTTGCTGATAAGAGGATGATAAGAAATGTTGCCGAGAGGGCAGGCATTCTGGCACATCTTGCAGCCGATGCACTTGCTGTAATTGATGACTACCGCATTGTGCTCATTGCGGGTGATGGCCTTTACCGGGCAGACCTTCATGCATGAAGGCTCCTCGCACTGAAGGCACATCATTGGAATGGCTACAGCGGCTTTCTCATACTCGAACACATGCACATTGGCAAGCTTCGGATTGAATTCTCCGTAGTGTCCGAACGAGCATGCAAGTTCGCATGTACGGCAGCCGATGCACTTTTCCGGCTTGATAACTAACTGTTTCATAATATCGCGGGCAATAATTGCCCTTCACCTCCCTTATTTACATCAAAAATGAGGAGTAATATCTACACCTTGATTGTAAACGTTTATATTCCTATAAATAATATGGGAGAGGGCAGTTGCATATTGCTTTTTGGAATAAGCAAAACCTATAATCGAAGCATGAACATACAGAATCTGAAGTATTTCGCAACAGTGGCCAAGCTCGAGAACGTATCGAGGGCGGCGGAGCTCATGCATACCTCGCAGTCTTCGATCTCGAAGAACATCCTGACACTGGAGGAGGAGCTCGGAACAAAGCTTTTTGACCGGCACGGCAAGAAGCTTATCCTTAATGATGCAGGAAAAAGGTTTCTGGAGAGCTGTGACCGCATACTTCAGGAGACGGAGACCGTAACAAAAGACCTACGCTACATGTCTACAGGTGATGACAACCTGATACGTATATGCGCGGTAGGAATGGATCCGCATATGTTTACATTCATGTCGATATTCAGGGTCTCTTATCCTGATGTGGAATATGCAGTAGACACGATCTCTGATGGTAACGAGCTCCCGGACATAAACAGATATGACCTCATAATCTATCCGGATGAGCTCAGATACAGAAAGTTCAAGGGAGTGGATCTTTATACTGAGAAATACATGTTTGCCGTGAGAAACGACAACCCGCTGGCAGAGAGGGTATCACTTCCGGTCAAAAACATGAGCGGTCTGCCGATGGTCTTTCTGAGGCATAAAACGGAATATGAATATCCTTACCATGTATGCCTGGCGCAGACGGTGAAGATGAGTGCTGTTAATTTTGTGGATTCCAGAGACCATCACAGGCAGATGATCTCAAACGGCATAGCATGCGGTTTTGTGCCTGAGGGCAGCGCCGAGATGTACAGGAATGACAGCCGTATAAAACTGCTGCATCTGACCGATGACAGATTCACAAGGCAGATGAAAGTCTGCTTCAAAAGAGAAAAGCACCTCTCCGTTACGGGAAGTGCTTTCAGAAAATCCATGATCGAGTACTTCAATCTGAGAAGCGAATGATGTCAAAACTCATGTCGGCAAGTGATCCTATAAGAAGATTTCCTTCTATGGCAGTCTTACGGCCGCACAGGTACTGCAGTGCCGCAGCCGCTTCGATGGAAGCGCAGAACGCGGGGGTGACAGGAAGCGAAGTCTTTGAGGATGGCCTGTAATCCTCAGTATATATCTGGTGAAGCAGTCCTGACCCCGGAGGGACCACCATTGCCTGATATTCCCAGCCGCATATGGCTCCGTGTACTATCGCAAGACCGGCTTCGGAAGCTGCATCTTCTAGCATGAGCCTGGATGCAGCGTTATCAAGGGCATCAACGACAAGGTCAGCATCCGCCATAAGTGCGGGTGCGTTTTCTTTTGTGAGGAATTCACAGACTGCCGTTACGCTGATGGAAGGATCGATAGCTTTCACGCGCTCAGCTGCAGCTTCGGCTTTTTTCTGCCCGAGGTTTTCCGAGGTGCTGAGAAGCTGCCTGTTAAGATTCGATTCCTCGAAAACATCACCGTCAACGACGGTCAGTGATCCTACGCCGGCCCGTGCAAGCTGCTCAATGATATTTCCGCCAAGGCCTCCGCATCCGGCTACCAGCACTCTGCTGCCGGACAGTTTTTCCATCTCTTCGATGGACAGGGACGGGATGTTCCGGCTGTGTCTCTCTCTTAACTCAAACATCCTTATGCTCCTTTCTCTTCGCGGATGCGCTCCGCTATCTCTTTTCCCAGTTTTTCGCCCTTCGCGGATGCGCTCCGCTATCTCTTTTCCCAGTTTTTCGCCCTGCGCAGATGCGCTGTCAGCTATCTCGTGTACGAAGTCCGCGTTGCCGCAGAAATGAAGCCACGCAGGATATCCGTTCTCACTTCTGAGGCCGTCTGCCAGGGATCTGTCAGGCTCGAGCCCTAATGCTGTGATAAGTGTATCGCATTCTATATATTCGTCTACGCCGGTATCAAAGTGATGAAGTGTGACACCGGAAAGCAGGGGATGACCGTGTATTTCCGTAACAGTTGAATTCAGCGAGACGGGGATATCACAGGCTTTTATGCACTCTTCCTGATTCCGCCTGAGACCTCCGAGATGGTCACTTATCTCTGCCATGCGGACCACAGTCTTGCCGAGCTGGACGAAGCGTCTGGCCATAATCTGTCCGATGTCTCCGCTTCCGAGTATGAACACGCGCCTTCCGATATCGTATCCTCCGAGCTCGATCATCTCCTGAACCTCGCCGGCGGTATATATGCCTTCCGGACGTGTCCCCGATACCGGCAGGGACCAGAGAGGCTTTTCAGTGCAGCCTGTCGCAAGCACGCATTCGCGGAAGCTTATCTTGCTGAGCCCCTCAGCGGATGAAACAAGAGCCGTTTTATCTGCCGATAATGACAGGACGCGGCATCCGGGAAGATACTTCGCTGATGAATCCGATAAATGGCTGAACTCTGCGTCTGAGTATTCCGGACCGGTCATCTCTTTTCCGTATCTTCCGAGCCCGAAGCCCTTGTGCACGCACTGAGACAGTATTCCGCCCGCAGCGCTGCGCTCGTCAGCAAGGGTAACGGAGGCGCCGCATGCCGAGGCAGCAGAAGCAGCGGCCATTCCTGCCGCTCCGCTTCCTATGATCAGTATTTCAGTATCGACTGTCCGTATATCCGCCACGTATGCCTCCCTGTTTATGGCAAAATGTTACCACTGTTGAAGCGCATCTTCAAAGAGGTTATATTTACATGTGGAATAAGAATGCATATATGCAGAGGACAGAGAGCATGGAGAACGGGAAGAACAGCATCATAAATACGGATGTGCTGATAATAGGCGCGGGACTTCTCGGCTGCTTCACTGCCAGAAACCTTAAGAGATATGACATCGATGTCATAGTGCTCGAGAAGGAAGATGACGTGTGCCGCGGTATCTCCAAGGCAAACACGGGTATCATCTACGCCGGCTACGATAATAAGCCGGGTACGGAGAAACAAAAACTCTGCGTACAGGCAAACGAAGACTTTGACCGCCTGTGCAGTGAACTGAATGTGCCTTTCAGCAGACCGGGCTCGCTGATGGTGGGCTACGGTCCGCGGGCAGATGAAGTCATCAGAAGAAAATACAGCGACGGCATAAAGGGCGGTGTCAGGGGCCTCAGGCTGCTCAGCGGAGCGGAGGCGGAGGAACTTGAGCCGTCACTCGCAAAAGGCATAAGCTCGGCTCTGCTTTCACTGTCTACAGCTACGGTCGACCCATGGGAGCTCGGCATAGCTGCGTATGAGAACGCAAAAGACAATGGAGCACGCTTTGTCTTCGGAGATGCTGTGACCGGCATGCGGCGTGAAGAAGGCTCTTTCACGGTCGAAACGGATAACGGGATATATTCCGCAAAGGCTGTGGTAAACGCGGCGGGGCTTTCGTCTGACAGCGTAAGAGAGATGACGGAAGAACCCCTCATAAGACTGTATCCGGCAGCTGCCGACTATATCGTCCTGGACAGGGCAACAGGGGCCTTCGCGAACCATATAATCTTTCATGAAGGCGAGGACGGAAAAGGCCTCACCATAGTGCCGACCGTTGACGGGAATCTGCTGATCGGACCGACGAGGCGTGACGCATCGGCAGAAGAAACTGAAACAAAAGATATGAGAACATCTGGCTCAGGACTCAGTCAGCTTGAGGAACTCTGCCGTATGGTTGCTCCGGGAATAGACCTCACGCAGCAGATCAGAACGTTCGGCTCCCTGAGACCGGATCCGTATTATGTTTCCGTTGAGAGCGGGGGCATAATAAAAAAGGACGACAGCATTAAGGAACTGAAGATTCTCGAAGAGGACGGTCTCTTCAGCCTGATAGGCATCAAGACCCCGGGGCTTACTTTTTCTAATGAACTGGGATCACTGGTCGCCGGCAAAGCAGCCGCTTATGCGGGAAAGACAGGACAAAATCCTGACTTTGATCCGCGCAGAAAGGGTATAATAAGAGCACGCGATCTGAATGAAGAGGAACGCGCCGCGCTTATAGATAAAGACAGAAACTACGGTGAGGTCATATGCGCGTGCATGGATGTCACAAAGGCTGAAGTGCTTGAGGCTATAGAAAGAGGCGCGTATGACTTTGAATCCGTAAAGAGGCGCACGGGAGCGGGCTTCGGCAGATGCCAGGGGAGCCGCTGCAGAAGGCGCATAACGGATAAACTTGAAAAGAGGGACTGAACATGAGCGAATTCACACATTTTGATGAAAAGGGAAATGCCCGTATGGTCGACGTTTCGGATAAGGAGGTCACAAGAAGGAGCGCGACTGCTCAGGGCACGATATCCGTAAGCAGGGAGGTCATGGATGCGGTCCTTGGGAGAAAAGTGAAAAAAGGTGATGTGTTCACGGTTGCGCAGACTGCCGGTATCATGGGCACAAAGCGCACATCGGATATTATCCCTATGTGCCATCCGCTGAGCCTTACCAACGCTGAGATACGCTTTGAGACGGATGAAGATGCCTGCACCATAACGGTCTTCTGCACAGCAGTTACGGACGGGAAGACGGGGGTGGAGATGGAAGCCCTCACAGGTGTCAGCACGGCACTTCTTACCGTGTACGACATGTGCAAGGCCATCGATAAGAGGATGGTCATAAGCGATATACACCTTGTTTCGAAGACGGGCGGAAAAAGCGGAGACTTCAGCTTCTGACAAATAAAGCTGCGCGCTGTGCGCAGTTTTTTAGCGCTTATTACTAAAAGGAATATATTAATTTCTTTTTATTGGTAAGCTATAATATAAAAAGTGGTAAAATTCAAACATGGTTGACAATTTCGGGCGGAAAATAGAATACATGCGCGTCTCAATAACCGACAGATGCGACCTCAGATGCAGGTACTGCATGCCCGACGGGTGTGAGAAGGTACCGATGAGCCACATCCTGACCTATGAGGAGATCATACGCATCTGCAGGGCTGCAGCGCGACTCGGGATAAGCCGCATAAAGATAACCGGAGGCGAACCGTTCGTACGGCTCGGATGCACAGATCTCATGAAGAAGCTCAAGGCGCTGGACGGGATCGAAGAAGTCACTGTCACCACGAACGGCCAGCAGCTTGAGAATTATATAGATGAGCTTAAGGATATCGGGATAGACGGAATAAACATAAGCCTGGATACTCTCGATCCCGGGAAGTTTGAATATATCACCGGAAGAGGACAGCTGGAAAAGACCCTGCGCGGCATTGAACTCGCAGCGGCGTCGGGGATCAAAACAAAGATAAACGTTCTGCCGCAGAAGGGCTTCAATGAGGATGAACTTGCGGATCTTGCAGGACTTGCCGGGAAATACGGCATAGATGTGCGTTTCATAGAACTGATGCCTGTCGGCGCAGCCAGTGCCGAGAACGGCATTTCAAATCCGTACATACTGAAGATGCTCAGGGAAAGGTGGCCGGATCTCGAGTCTGATCCGGAGACAAGAGGCAACGGACCGGCAGTATATTACAAAAGCAAAAGCCTTAAGGGAGATATAGGATTCATCAGCGCCATGCACGGAAAGTTCTGTGAATACTGCAACAGAGTGCGGCTGACCTCACAGGGACAGCTGAAGCCATGCCTCAGCTATGATTCGGGGACTGATCTGGTCCCGTATCTCAAAGGTTCCGATGATGAACTCATGGAAGCTCTCCGTGGGGCAATAATGAAAAAGCCGGAAGCGCACTGCTTCGATAAAACAGAGACAGACGGTGACGATCATGCCGAACACCGCCTGATGTCGCAGATAGGAGGATAACACTATGGAGATGAACGGCCGCGTAGTCGCCGTATGCACAAGTGAAAGAAAAGGCACCCAAAAGACTGAGGTGCCGTCGATAAAGCTCGTTCCGGAATGGGGCATCGAGGGAGATGCTCACGCCGGTAAGTGGCACAGGCAGGTAAGCCTGCTGGCTCTTGAAAAGATTGAGGCCTTCCGCGAAAAGGGAGCCGATGTGGATTTCGGAGCATTCGGTGAGAACATCATAGTTGAAGGATTCGATCTCAGAAAGCTTCCTGTGGGCACAAGATTCCGCATCGGGGATGCGCTTCTTGAGCTTACCCAGATAGGAAAGGAATGCCATACGCACTGCGCCATCTACCACCAGGTGGGCGACTGCATAATGCCGAGGGAAGGCGTTTTCACGATAGTCCTCGAAGGCGGAGAAGTAAAAGCCGGAGACACTGTCGAGATGATCGAGGCTGACCCGTCCAGACCGTTCACCGCTGCGTGGATCACACTTTCTGACAAGGGAGCGGCAGGCGAGCGCGAAGACAAGAGCGGTCCGCTGATCGGAGAGATACTGAAAGAGAACGGATACAACGTCGTTGAGGGAGTTCTCATACCTGATGAGCCCGAGATGCTCAAAAAGCAGCTCATGAGACTTGCAGATCAGAGGCAGGTGAATGTCATCTTCACTACAGGAGGCACAGGTTTCTCGCAGAGAGACAGGACGCCTGAGGCGACTGAGGAAGTCTGCGACCGCATGACTCCGGGCATCTCCGAAGCGATAAGAGCATACTCGATGACAAAGACTCCGACGGCCATGCTTTCAAGGGCTGTGGCAGGAATGAGGAACGAGACTCTCATAATCAATCTGCCGGGAAGCCCAAAGGCTGTAAGGGAGTGTCTGGAATTTCTGATGCATCCGCTGGAACACGGGCTTGAGATAATGCTCGGCCGCGACGGCGAGTGCGCCAGACCGTAAGTAACGGTATCTGCGGCGCGGTACGCTGCGCTTAAGATATATATTGTTTTGAACGTAGATAATTAAGTTACAGCAATCAGGAGGAAAGAATTATGAAACTGAAAAAGGTGTTGGTACTGCTTCTCAGCGGTATGATGGTCCTTTCATTCGCAGCCTGCGGAGGCGGCAGCAGTGAGGAAGAAGCAGCTGCTCCTGAAGAGGGCGACACACTGATGATGGCGACCACAACAAGTACTGAGGACACGGGACTTCTTGACTATCTGCAGCCGCTGTTCAAAGAGGATACAGGCATCGACCTGCAGTGGACAGCTGTAGGAACCGGCGAAGCTCTCAAGATGGGCGAAGACGGACAGGTCGACGTAGTGCTTGTACACGCAAAGGCAAGTGAAGAGGAATTCGTTGCAAACGGATTCGGAGTTGAGAGATTCCCGGTAATGTACAACGACTTCGTTGTAGTAGGACCGGCTGAACCGCTCGAAAAGACTGATGACGTTGCTGCATTCTTCGGAGCTCTCAATGATCAGCAGCTGACATTCGTATCCCGCGGAGATGACTCCGGTACGGACAAGAAGGAAAAGAAGATCTGGGAAGGTCTCGGCATCGACCCTCACGCAAATCCTAACTATCTCGAATCCGGCCAGGGAATGGGAGCTACTCTCACAATGGCAAACGAGAAGAACGCTTACTGTCTGACAGACAGAGGAACTTGGCTTAAGCAGTCGAAGGATTCCGAGAACGAGTACACTATCGATATCGTCTGCGAAGGCGGCAAGGAACTTCTGAACCAGTACGGCGTTATCGCTGTAAATCCTGAGAAGTACCCTGAGGTCAACAACGAGGCAGCCAACGCATTCATCGAGTGGATCACATCCGATAAAGTGCAGAAGCTGATCGCAGAGTACGGCGTAGAGGAATACGGACAGGCTCTCTTCACACCTAACGCAGGTACTGACAACTAAAATATGGGAGAATGGCTCAGCGGAGTGTTTTCGAATCCCGCTGTGCTGAGCGCCATCAAAGTCACCTTTGAGATGGCTTTCGCGTCCACGCTCATATCCGCAGTGCTGGGTGTGGCAATAGGACTGTGGCTTCAGAACCACGATTTTACAGGTAAAAAGGCAGTTGTAAGGATAAACAGGACACTCATGGGAGTGCCTCCTGTAGTCATCGGACTGCTGGTATATCTGCTTACGATGCGCGGAGGGCCTCTTGGCCCTCTGTCGCTTCTGTTTACTGTCAGAGGCATGGTGCTCGCTCAGGTCCTGATCATAACGCCTATAATAAGCGGTATGGTCTTTTCGTATGCCGAAAGCGCAGTCCCGGCGATACGGGCATTTGCGAGGACGATGGGCGCAGATAAAAAACAGACTGACAGGCTGATCATAAGCGAACTCAGAAATGAGATATATTTCTGCATCATCACGGGCTTCGGAAGGGCTATAAGTGAAGTCGGCTCCGTCATGCTCGTGGGAGGCAATATAAAGGGTCACACCAGGACCATGACTACCATGATCTCGCTCCTCAAGAGCCAGGGCATATATTCTGAGGGAATAGGCCTCGGAGTGCTGCTTCTGATCATGGCGTTCATACTTCAGACCCTGGGGGACTATGTAAGGAAGGAGCAGATCAGGGATGAGAATTACTGAGCTCCGGAAGAAAATAGGAAAAACGGATCTGTACATAGAAGATCTGAAAATAGAAAGCGGACTGGTGCACGGGCTTGTCGGACCTAACGGCTGCGGCAAGACGACGCTTTTAAAACTTATCATGGGCATCGTACAGCCGGATTCGGGCTCGGTAGACTATGAGGGTCTCAGCATGACCGACATGACCATGATGAGCCAGCGGCCTTACCTTATGCATACGAGCGTATATGACAACATAATCTATCCTCTCAAGATAAGGGGAGAAAAAATCGACCGCGATGAGGTGGAGGCACTTATGGAGCGCGTGGGTCTGCTGGATCTTAAGGATCAGTACGCAGGCAGCCTTTCGAGCGGAGAGAGGCAGAAACTGTCGTTCATAAGAGCAATCGTCTTCAGGCCGAAGATGGTCCTTATGGATGAGACTCTGTCGAATCTCGATGCCGAAAGTGAGGCCCTGTTCAGGGAAATAATAATGGAGAGGCACCGCGAGGACGGTTCCACATGGCTTATCGTGAGCCATCAGTGGGATGAGATGAATGATCTCTTCGACAAGGTGCATCATATGGAGAAGGGAAGGATCGTAAAATGAAACTTCTCACGGTAGATACTGTAAGTGAAGCAAGGAAAAAGCTCAGGGAACGCTGCAGCGGGCTGATGCCGGGAACGGAAGAGGTCAGCCTCACGGAAGCGGCGGGGCGCATCCTTGCTTTTGACATTTTTTCAGAGGAAAACATCCCTCCGTACAGGAGGTCGATTATGGACGGTTACGCTGTACGGAGCTCGGATGTCGGTGCAGCGGGAGACATGATACCTACCATGCTGAAGGTCAGCGGAGAGGTACTCCTCGGAACGGACTCATCAGGACTCACTGTTGAACCCGGATGCTGCGTTTACGTGCCGACGGGCGGATACGTTCCTGAAGGCGCGGATGCGGTAGTGATGATAGAGTTCTGCGAGGCCTTCGGCGACGGGATGCTGGCTGTGTCAAAGTCTGCGGCTCACGGAGAGAATGTCGTGCAGATCGGAGAGGACGTTGCGGAAGGTGATATGCTGCTGCCGAAGGGCAGAAAACTCAGGCCTCAGGACATAGGAGTACTGGCCGCGGCAGGGATAGCTTCGGTACCGGTCATCGTGCCGTGGCGTGTTACTGTAATATCAACGGGCGATGAACTGGTTGGACCTGACGAGACTCCGGGGCCGGGCCAGATACGTGATATCAACTCATATACGATAGCTTCAAGGAGCGCTGCTGAGGGGTTCTCAGTTGTAAGGGTGCTTTCTCTGAAAGATGATGACAGGGCGATAAAAGACGCGCTGGAGTCGGCAAAGGCAGACAGCGATTTGGTCGTAATGTCAGGCGGGAGCTCTCAGGGAAAGAAGGACATGTCGGCAGAACTCATCGGAAAAGCGGCCGACAGCGGGGTCCTCACACACGGCATTGCCGCAAAACCCGGGAAGCCTACGATCACGGCCTATGACAGCAAAAGCAATACGCTTTTCATAGGTCTTCCGGGACATCCGGCAGCGGCTCTGATGGTATATGAGCAAGTGCTGATTTGGCTGTGGCATGAGTTCAGCGGTCATGACGGCGGACTGAAGATAAGGGCGAAGGTCACCGCAAATATTCCTGCCGCGCCGGGCCGTATGACATTCCAGCTTGTAAGACTGACGGACGGAGATGAGCCCGAAGCCGTGCCTGTATTCGCGAGATCGGGAATGATATCGCCTATGAGTGCTTCTGACGGGTATTTTGTGATGAGTGAGAACACTGAGGGAATAAGACCGGGAGATACGGTCACGGTCCACCTCTGGAGGTAGAAAAATGAAGAGGAATCTCTATCTGAAGACAACGCCGGTTGAAGAGGCGAGAGAAATTTACATGAGCGCTCTCGGTGATACTGCATCAGCAAAGGCAGAGACTGTCAGTGTTATTGAGGCCCTGGGACGGGTGACTTCCGAAGCTGTTTACGCGAAGTATTCATCGCCGCTTTATAATTCCGCGGCTATGGACGGCATAGCAGTCGTTTCCGCAGCTACTGAAGGCGCATCGGAGGCTTCTCCTCTCACACTGAAACCGGGCGAAGACTACATGATAGTCGATACCGGAGATCCGATCAAAAAGCCATACGATGCGGTCATCATGGCTGAGGACACCCAGGAAACTGATGAAGGCATGGTGATACGCGCGGCCGCGCATTCGTGGGAGCACGTGAGACCGGTAGGCGAGGACATAGTAGTCGGCGAGATGATACTCACAAGATGCCACCGCATACGTCCTATCGACATAGGTGTCCTGCTCTCGGGAGGAGTAACCGAGATCTCAGTTTACGCTCAGCCGAAAGTAGGCATCATACCGACCGGCACCGAGATAGTGGAGCCATATGAGGACCCGGAGGAAGGGGACATAATAGAATCCAACTCGAGGATGTTCGAGGCTATGGTGCGCGAAAACGGCGGTATTCCACGCAGATATGACATAGTCGAGGACGATTATGAAAAGATAAAGGCGGCCGTGCTCAGAGCACTCGATGAGAACGATATGGTTCTGGTAAACGCCGGATCGAGCGCAGGCACGGAGGACTATACCGTTCATATACTTAGGGAGATAGGCGAGGTGTTCATACACGGAGTGGCGATGAAGCCGGGCAAGCCTGTAATTCTTGCGAAGGCATGCGGCAAGCCTGTCATCGGGATCCCGGGTTATCCGGTATCCGCTTACCTGGCTGTCGAGAACTTCGTTTATCCGGTCCTGAGGTCCTTTACAGGACTGAGGGAAGCAAATGACCACAGGATAGAAGCTGTTCTTTCAAGACGTCTTGTGTCTTCACTCAAGCACAGAGAATACGTGCGCGTAAGAGTAGGACGTGTTGGCGGCAGGTATGTATGCGCGCCGCTTGCAAGAGGAGCGGGAGCCGCGATGAGCATGGTGAAGGCTGACGGATTCTGCATCATACCGCAGGAGAGTGAGGGCTTTGAAGCGGGAGAGACCGTGGAGGTCATACTCTTCAGATCCGCAGAGGATATAGGCAGGACGATAGTCTGTACGGGAAGCCATGACCTTCTTCTCGATGTGATATCCGATCTTTTGTCGGGTGAGAATGAGGGTATAAGGCTCTCAAGCACACATGTAGGAAGCCTCGGAGGCCTTATGGCGCTGGCAAGAGGCGAAGCTCATATAACGCCGACACATCTTCTTGATGAGGAGACAGGTGTTTACAACGAATCCTATATAAGGAAACTGTTCCCTAACGAAGAAATGTTATTGGTTAAGGGAGTCAGAAGGATACAGGGCCTTATGGTCGCAAAGGGGAATCCGCTCGGGATAAAGGGTGTGGAGGACCTTACAAGAGTAAAATACGTAAACAGGCAGAGGGGCGCAGGCACAAGAGTGCTCCTCGACTACAAGCTGAAGCAGGCAGGCATATCCCCGTCAGAGATCGACGGTTATGATGCTGAAGCAGCGACTCATATGGCTGTTGCTGCACAGGTGGCGAGCGGTGAGGCTGACTGCGGCATGGGAGTATATTCCGCTGCTCATGCGATGGGGCTCGACTTCATACCTGTAGGAGACGAAGAATACGATTTCGCGATGAGACCTGAGACCTATGAGAGTCCTGAGATGAAATGCTTCCTCAGACTGCTCGGAAGCGATGAGTTCAGAAGCAAGCTCGACGAACTCGGCGGTTATTCATTTGAAGGATCGGGAACTGTCATCCGTGTATGTCCGTGACAGCAGGCTATGGTAAAATATATCTTGTGATCAATATTTGCGGAACGATGTAACGGGACGGAGGTGTACTGTTATGAAATGTGCGATATACGGAGCCGGATCTCTCGGCACGATAATGGGAGCTTATCTCACAAAAAATGGTTTTCCGATCGAACTGGTGAACCGCAATGTAAAACACGTTGAAGCTCTTCAGAAGAACGGAGCGCATGTTTCCGGAACGGTGGATTTTTCGACTCCGGTCAACGCGATCCTTCCTGACCGGATGAATGGACCTTATGACATCATATTTCTGATGACGAAGCAGCTACACAACCCTGAAGTCGTGACAATGCTGAAGCCGATGCTGGCAGATGACGGCGTGATAGTGACTCTGCAGAACGGCATTCCTGAGCCGGGCATCGCAGAGATAGTAGGAGCTGACAGGACCATCGGCTGCACGGTCGAATGGGGCGCAACTATGACAGGTCCGGGCGAGTGCGAACTCACGAGCGACCCTGACAGCCTGTCCTTCCATATGGGAGGCATGGAGGGCATTCCTGAGGAGAGGATAGAAAAGGTAAAGAGCGTGCTCGAATACATGTGTCCGGTGGACATCGAGGACAACCTCATGGGCGCCCGCTGGTCCAAGCTTCTAATCAACGCTACTTTCTCCGGACTGGGTACCGTAATAGGAGGGACCTTCGGCGATGTTGCAAATTGGAAGCCGGCCAGACTTACTGCTCTCAGCTGCATGAAGGAATGCGTGGATGTTGCCCGTGCAGGCGGAGTCACCTTTGCACCTGTGCAGGGCAAGGACATCACAAAGCTCTTCTACTATAACAACAAGGCGAAGAAGAAATTTGCCGAGCTGCTTATGCCGATAGCGATGAAAAAGCACTTCAGCATTTTCCCTTCGATGCTTCAGGACCTTCAGAAGGGCAAGCCTTGCGAGATCGATGCCATCAACGGAGTCGTGTGCGAGTGGGGCAAAAAATACGGAGTCCCTACGCCTGTGAACGACAGGATAGTCGAAGTAGTTAAGAAAGAGCAGAATGAGGGACTGAGACCTATGCTGGCTAACATCCAGTACTTCGAAGAATTCTACAAATCATAACCACCAGTTTAACTGGTGGTTATGATTGTTACAGCCCGTATACTTCAGAGAACTTGTTCTTCAGATAATCTATGTAATAGCCCGGGTCGAATTCTGCTCCGAGGACTCTTCTCAGGAGTTCGGCAGGGGTGTATCTTGCACCGTGCTTCCAGATGTTCTCGCGGTTCCAGTCGTTTACGGGACCGAAATCGCCTTTTGCTATACATCCGTCCACATCCACGCTTTCCTTCATTTTCGCCAGAAATTGTGCGCCGTACGCGTTTCCGAGTGCGTATGAAGGGAAGTATCCCATCAGGCCGCTTGCCCAGTGGCTGTCCTGAAGGACGCCGTGCTTATCGTCAGGAACGTCAATGCCGAGATATTCCTTATACATCCTGTTCCATTCCTCAGGAAGATCCTTTACTTCGAGTTCATCATGCATTATCCGCTTTTCGAGTTCATAACGCACCATGATATGCAGGCAGTAGGTGAGCTCATCCGATTCTGTCCTTATGAGCGACGGTTCGGCCTTGTTCACCGCGCGGTAGAATTCCTCTGCGTCACGGCCTGCCATATGCTCCGGGAATAGCTCGGCGAGCTTCGGGAAAACATAAGTGCAGAAAGCTCTGCTCCTTCCTATGAGGTTTTCATAGAATCTGCTCTGGCTCTCATGTATGCTCATTGCAACACCGCCGTCGAGCACGGTGTATGCAAGTTCATCGGCAGAACCGGTGTCATAGAGGGCATGGCCGCCTTCGTGTACCACGCTGTACATGGAGCACGCGAAGTCATCCTCGAAGTAGTGCGTGGTGATGCGCTCATCAAAGTGAGATCCCAGACTCGTCGTGAAAGGATGCTCAGTAGTCGAGAGACCAACATGTCCGAGATCAAGACCTATAAGCTCCATGAGCCAGTAGGACAGTTCCTCCTGCCTGTCTTCGGGGAAGAAGCCGTGTCTCAGGCTGTCATCGATCTGAGGAGCTTCTGAGACCTTCTTAAGGAGAGGCACTATCTCTGAGCGCAGTCTTCCGAAAAAGCTGTCGCAGGCCTCCATGGTGAGGCCTTCCTCATATTCATTAAGGCAATAGTCATAGACATCCTTCTCAGGAGCGACATACTTCGCGAATCTCTTCTTTGCCGCGACCAGCTGCTCCAGATACGGACGGAACATCTCAAAGTCTGACTGCTCCTTTGCGTCATGCCATACATCATCAGCTTTTACCATGAGTTCCTGATAGGCGATGTACTCGTCCATCGGGATCTTTTTCATCTCCCGGATATCCTTCAGAAGAAGGTGCACCATGCGCCGCTCATCATAGGAAAGGTCTTCCTTATTCGCATCAAGGAACTCCAGAAGCTCTGCAGTCTCTTCCGATGCAGCCAGTCTGTACATCTCTTCTGAGAGTATGGACAGGGTGGCGCCTCTGTTTTCTGCGGTAGCCTTCGGAGCTGTGGTGCAGCCGTCATAATAAATGAGACCCGCGGCATGGTCGTACGCAGCCATTTTGCGCTGCAGTGACATCAATGCCTCGCGGCCCTCATCAAGAGTCATGTTGATCATAAAAAGTAATACCTCCTGTGGATTATTTCCACGTAATATATTAATATATCCGGGATGCGTTTGCCATATCAGGAAAACAAACATACATGGAATTCGATAAAAAGCAGCTGAACAGAAAACTGGTAAGAATAGCAACTCCCATAGCGATACAGGGAGTGGTATCGGCAACTCTTACCATGGTCGACAACATCATGGTAGGCATGCTGGGAGAAACCGAGCTTGCGGCAGTGGGCGTGGGATCCCAGCTGTTTATGGTGCATTATCTTGTGCTCTTCGGCATACTGTCGGGTTCTGCCACATTCATGGCTCAGTTCTACGGCACCAGAGACATGGCAAACATCAGAAAGGTGATAGGCCTGGACTTCACACTTCTTGCCGTGCTTGGAGCAGTGTTTTTCTCTGTGACTCTCGGAGCTACAGATCTTATCGTATCGATATATACCGAAGACCCGGCCGTAAAGGCTCTGGCCATGCAGTATGTGAGGATAAACAGCATATCGTTCATGCTCCTTGCATTCTCAGCGCCTCTTGAAATGGCTTTCAAGGCTACACAGCAGGTGAGGATACCTATGGCAGTCAGTGCGGCCGTTTTTGTGACCAATCTCACGATCAACTACATACTGATCTTCGGAAAGTTCGGAGCGCCGCAGCTCGGCGTTGCGGGAGCGGCCATCGGTACGCTGTCGGCAAGGATAGTTGAGGTGGTCCTCAACGCGTACTTCGGCTTCCGCAGCAGAAATGAGTTTGCAGGCAGTATCAGGAGCTACTTCGGATGGGACAGGGAGCTTGTGCGCCGCATCATAAAGAACTCGACGCCTACAACATTGAACGAATTCTTCTGGGGATTCGGACAGACTATGTATGTAGCAGCATTCAGCCGCATAAGCACCACGGCATATGCCGCATACCAGGCTGCCAACGCGATATTCAACATATTCAACTTTGCGACATTCAGTATAGGCGATGCCGCATTGATCCTGGTCGGAGAAAAGCTTGGAGAGGGGGATATGGAGTATACCTGGGAGCTTTCAAAGCACCTGGTAAAGGTGAGCCTTATAGCAGGAGCGGCGGTAGGTCTGTTCACCGCAGCCATAGCAGGACCGCTTTCAGGGATTTTCAACCTGACCGAAGCCGGGCAGATGTACACAAAGTACATCATTATCGTGCTGGGCGTCACTATGGCGGGAGACCTCTTCAACGGTCTTCAGGTAGCGGGCATTCTGAGGGCAGGGGGCGATACCAGATTCGCCATGATAACAGAGATGTCATGCATATGGCTGATCGCGGTTCCGCTTGCTTTCATAGCCGCCCTGGTGTGGCATCTGCCGGTTCACCTGGCACTCCTTGTCACAAGGACAGAGATATTTATAAGAGCGTTTATAGTTGGAAAGAGATTCATCTCAAAGAAGTGGATGAATACTGTCATCACCGATCTTTAGACATTATCTGCGGTACAGCATGCCCTGGCGCCATGTGGACGGCGCAAAGAGAAGCAGGATAGGGAAGAGTTCGAGCCTGCCCGCAAGCATGCCGAGCGAAAGGACAAGTTTTGAAAGCGCTGAGAAATCAGCGAAATTGCCTGCAGGACCGACTGCACCGAGGCCCGGCCCTATGTTGTTGACGCAGGCGATAACGGCAGTAACTGTCGTTTCGAATGACTGGTCATCGAGCGAGACGACAAGTATGCATGAGATCATGATGAGACAATATACCGCGAAATAGATGAGACATGCCGAGAGCGTTTCTTCTTCGGCAATGCGGCCCTCAAAACGGATGCTCTCGACCGACCTCGGATGTATCATCCTGCGCATACCTCTTTTGATGGTCCTGAAGAGCAGCATCACCCTGGACACTTTCAGACCTCCGCCTGTGCTTCCTGCGCAGGCTCCGACAAACATCAGTATGACGAGCAGAATGCGGGAATACTGAGGCCACTGATCGAAGTCCGCGGTCGCAAAGCCGGTGGTGGTGATGACCGAAGAAACAGAAAAGAATGAATCAAGCACAGCCTGGCGGAAGTTTCCGTACAGGCTGTTTATGTTTACGGCAATAGTGACCACTGCAAAGGCGACTATACCGAAATAACAGCGCAGTTCTTCGCTCCTCAGGGCAGTGCCCAGGCGCTTCAGAAGCACTAGGTAATAAAGGTTGAAGTTGACTCCGAAGAGCAGCATAAAGATACCTATAACTATCTCAAAGTAGTCGCTGTCATAGTAGGCAATGCTGGCTCCGTGGTTCGAGAATCCGCCGGTACCGGCTGTTCCGAAGACATTGATGAGGCTGTCGTAAAGCGACATACCGCCGGCCAGCAGAAGGATCAGCAGTATGACAGACATCACCATGTAGATGCCGTAGAGGATCTTTGCGGTGTCGCGCATCTTAGGAACGAGCTTGCTTGAGGACGGACCCGGAGACTCCGCGCGGAGAAGGTGCATGCTGCGTTTTCCGCCCAAAGGAAGGATTATCATGCCGAATACAAGTATTCCCATGCCGCCGATCCAGTGGGTGAAGCTGCGCCAGAACATCATGGCGCTGTCGAGCGATTCCACCTCGGTCAGTATGCTCGAGCCGGTGGTAGTGAATCCGGATACCGTTTCAAAGAATGCGTCGAAGAAATTCGGGATCTGGCCGCTTATGATAAAAGGCAGACTCCCGAAGAGGCTCAGCATGATCCATGAAAGGCCTGTTATGACAAAGCCTTCGCGCGCATATATATTGCTGCCTGCCGGTCTTATGAGCATCAGAAGACCTCCGGCAAGAGCTGTAAGACAGGCGGTGCCCGCAAAAATGAGCGCTGAGGAGCGCTCGCCGCATATAAGTCCGACAGCAGCCGGCAAAAGCATCAGTCCGGCTTCTACCAGCATTATCATTCCTACTGTACGAAGTACTATCTTTATTTTCATTATCTTTATCTACTTAAGGATCATGGACAGGTCGGTCAGTTGTCCGATGGTGGTTGCTATTATCACGTGGTCGCCCGGCTCGATAGTGTCGTTTCCGCGGGCTATTATGACTTTTCCCTTGCGGAGTATCGCGCAGACAAGCACGCCCTCACGGATCTGAAGGTCTCTCAGAGGGGTGCCCGTTAGCTCGCTGTGCTCCGCGTTGACGATGAACTCCAGAGCCTCTGCGGACTTGTCGGCGATGCGGTAGAGAGCCTCGACATTGCTGTCGCCGGCGCTTTCCATCGCTCTTACGTATCCGACTACGCGGCTGGCGATGATGTCGCGCGGACAAACGATGCTTCCGGCGCGGTCATTGTCTATGAGGTCGCTCATGTTGGTCCTGGATATCTTTGTGATGACGCGCGGCACATTTTTGCGGATCGCGTACATGCCCATGAGCATATTGATCTCATCCGTACCTGTCAGCGAGATGAAAGCACTCGTCGTGTCGAGCCCTTCCTCCTCGAGCACGTCCCTGTTGGTCCCGTCGGAATTGATGACAAGTATCTCAGGGAAGAACTGCTCCATTCTCTCGGCAGCTGCAGGATTCTGCTCCATGACGACCGGTCTGATGCCGATCTCACGCATCATGCGGATAAGGTAGTAGGTGATATGACCGGCTCCGAGTATGAGAGCCTGCTTAGGCATATGCCTTTTTATACCGCAGAGCGACAGGAAACGTTCTGTCTCTGCAGGCTCTGCCGCAAAGCATATGCCGTCTCCGACCATGAGCCTGTCATTGCCGCCCGGAATGATGGTCTCGTGTCCGCGCCTTATAGCGCAGACGAGGGCTCTGGAATTGTATTTTGATGCGAGCTCATAAAGAGGCATGGATGTTGCAGGACCTTCTTCCGTGAGCCTGAATTCGATCATCTCAAACAGTCCGTGACCGAATGACTCCACGGAAAGGAGCCCCGGAAAGCGCAGCAGGGAGAATATCTCCTGGGCCGCGTATTTTTCAGGATTAATGGTCATGGAAAGGCCCATGTCATCAGCGAACAGGTCTATCTCATCTGCGAGTTCCGGTGTTCTTACACGCGCTATCGTATGCTTTGCGCCCTGCTTTCTTGCGAGCAGGCAGCAGAGCATATTGGCCTCGTCGCTGTCTGTTGCCGCAATAACGAGGTCGGCTGATCCGGCGCCGGCCTCTGCCAGGAGCTTCGCGTTTGTAGCTCTTCCGCTGAGACAAAGAACATCAAAGCTGTTCTGGAGCTCGAGAAGTTTTTTTTCGTTATGATCAATCGATACGACGCGGTGGCCTTCCTGGGCAAGCTGCTCGACGAGCAGACCCCCGACCTTACCGGCGCCGACTACTATAATATTCATATTGTTTTCCAGCCTTTGTTGCTTTAATAAAACAATACCTTCAGCAGGTATTTTTCACTATAATAGTACAAGACAATACAAAATGATAATACTTTTCAGTTATGACCGCCACACCTTTTTAAATAAAGGCAGCAGAACATATCAGTCAGAAGGGAAATGAGCATCAAAAGGATAACACTCGGAATACTCGCGCATGTAGACGCCGGCAAGACGACCTTGTCGGAGGCTTTGCTGTACCTTACAGGCGAGATAAAAAAGCCGGGCAGAGTAGACCACGGAGACTCATTTCTTGATGACAACGCGATAGAAAGAAACCGCGGCATCACGATCTTTTCGCGTCAGGCGAGATTCACGGTAAAGGGCGCAGTTGAGAGTGAGCCGGATACCGAAGTGACCATGATAGACACTCCGGGACACGTGGACTTCTCGGCCGAGATGGAAAGATCGCTATCGGTAATAGACTACGCTCTTCTGGTGGTGAGCGGCTCCGAAGGTGTGCAGGCTCACACGAAGACCCTGTACAGGCTTCTTAATGAAAGAAACATCCCTGTATTCATCTTTGTGAACAAGATGGACATAACTGTAAGGGATAAGGAAGACCTCATATCCGAAATGGCGGCTGACCTCAGCGCCGGGCTCGCTGACTTCAGCGGCGCCGCGGGGATGACAGACGGCTTCATTGATGCAGTGACTCTGCATTCGCCTGAACTCGCAGAGACCGTTCTCGAGGGCGGACTGCCTGATGACAGACAGATCGCAGATGCGGTACTCAGGGGCGAGATAGTGCCGTGCTTCTTCGGCTCAGCTCTTAAGATAGAGGGCGTAGAGCCGCTGATAGAGGCTATAGGAAGATATACTAAAGAACCCGCATACGGCGATGAATTCGGTGCAAGGGTATACAAGATAGCCGACTCGGGTGACGGCGAGAGGCTTTGCTTCATAAAGGTCACCGGAGGCGAACTGAAAGTAAGGGATAAGGTAAGGATAAACAGCGCGGCAGGCGGCGAAGGCAGCGAGGAGAAGATCAACAGGATAATGCTCTACTCCGGCAGCCGGTACGTCACTGCCGATTCCGTACCGGCCGGCACGGCGTGCGCCGTGACGGGGCCCGCGCGGGCCCTGCCGGGCGACGGCCTTGGTGCCGAGCCGCCGCTCCATACCCATTCTATAAAGCCTTTCATGGTATATGCGGTAGACGGTCCGGACGGCATGGATCCGTTCCTCCTCATGAAAGACCTCAAACTTCTCGAGCAGGAAGATCCTATGCTGAATGTGGCCAGGCGGCCTGACGGCAATATCGAGATAAGGCTCATGGGGCAGGTCCAGCTCGAGGTCCTGCAGGCAGAGATAAAGGAAAGGTTCGGCTATGACGTCAGCTTCAGTACGGGAAGCGTCCTCTACCTCGAGACCGTAAAGGGAACATACGAGGGCATGGGTCACTTTGAACCGCTGAGGCACTACGCCGAGGTCCACCTGATCATAGAACCCGGTGAGCGCGGAAGCGGCATAGTGATCACGAGTGATGTCCCTGAGGATGAGCTCGCGCTCAACTGGCAGAGGCTCATCATGACGCATCTCGAAGAAAAAGAACACAGAGGCGTACTGACGGGCGCTCCACTGACAGATGTGAAGATAAGCCTCGCGGCTGGCAGGGCGCACGACAAGCACACCAACGGCGGCGATTTCAGAGAGGCTACATACAGAGCGGTAAGGCACGCTCTCATGCAGGCGGCTTCCGAAGGTAATGCAGTCCTGCTTGAGCCGTGGTGTGAATACGAGATAGAGCTGCCGGCCCAGAATGTGGGCCGCGCCATGACGGACATAAAGCAGATTGGAGGCAGCCAGTCGGGCCTCGAGCAGAACGGGGACAGTGCAAGGATAAGCGGGCGCGTTCCGGCTTCGGAGATATCCGACTATCAGGTGACGCTTGCCGGATACACCTCCGGAGAGGGGCGTCTGTCCATTGCTCCTGCCGGTTACTCCGAATGCCATAATGCTGCGGCTGTGATCGAAGAAAGCGGCTATGATCCTGAGCGCGATACTGAAAACACAGCGGACTCCGTATTCGTCAATCACAGCGGAAGCGATATCGTCAGATGGGACGAGGCAGCAGAGCACATGCACATAGCAAGTGTGCTCAAAAGGCGGTCTGCGGAGAGAAGCGATGGGTACTTCAGTACAGCGGTTCGCAGCGCGGGCGGTGAAGCCCATGTCGACGCAAAGGAAGCAGCGCGCAGAAGGGCTGCGGCAGAGAAAGAACTCAGAAGCATCTTTGAACGCACTTACGGATCTTCAAAGCAGACGCACCGCAATGACGCAAGAGAGGCCGATTACAGACAGAAGCCGGAACTCACTGAAGAGGAAGCTGCAAGGAACCGGGCCCGCAACGAGGAGATAAAATCGCGCCTTGAGCACAAAAAAGGACAGCAGGATGAAAGACCTGTCACTGTCCTGATAGACGGCTACAACCTGATATTCGCGGACGAATATCTTAAGGAACTTTCCGAACGCGACATGGGATCGGCGAGAGACCAGCTGCTCGACATGCTCGGCAATTACGCGGGCTATACGGGCTTTGATGTGACGGTCATATTTGATGCGTACAATGTGCCGTACGGAACGGGCCATGAGGAGATCATAAACGGCATACGCGTAATGTTCACGGCTGCCGATGAGCCTGCGGACATACGCATGGGAAAGATGACGGCAGATATGAAGGACAGGCAGGTCTATGCCGTATCTTCAGACAGCCTCGTCCAGACGGACGCCTGGACACACGGGGCACTCAGGATCTCTTCGCGTGAGTTCCTCGCGATGCTTGAGCGCACCGAAGAAGAGATACGGAGCAGGCTATGCTGATGCACGCGATTGATTAAGTGCGCGCACGGTGTTATTTTTAGTCTGTGTAAAACAGAACAAACTGAAAGGACAAGTGAAATGAAAAAGACATTTGCGATCATTCTTACTGCTATGCTTGCAGTATCGATGCTTCTTGCCGGCTGCGGCGGAGGCAGCAGCCAGACTGAAGAGCCTTCCGCTCCTGAAACGGCAAAGGCTGAAGGCATCGGGATACATCATGCCGAGATAGAGATAGCCGGTTACGGCACAGTGAGCCTCGAACTCGACGGGGATGAGGCGCCTATCACAGTGCAGAACTTCATGGATCTGGCAAATGAGGGATTCTATGACGGTCTGACTTTCCACCGCATCATCGACGGCTTCATGATCCAGGGAGGAGACCCTAACGGCAACGGAACCGGCGGTTCGGGAAAGAACATCCCGGGAGAGTTTGCATCGAACGGCATAGAGAACAACATAGCGCATGAAAAGGGAGTCATTTCGATGGCAAGAGCCCAGGACCCTAACAGCGCCAGTTCGCAGTTCTTCATCATGGTCGAGGCTGCATCACACCTTGACGGTGAGTACGCTGCCTTTGGTCACGTGACAGCCGGCCAGGAGATAGTCGACCAGATCGCGAAGGACGCACAACCGCTCGACAGCAACGGGACCATCGCGCCTGAAGACCAGCCTGTCATTACGACAGTCAGAATAATCGACTGATGATCAGGCATGGCAGCGCGGCTTTGTAGTATACTTTGAATGATAAACATCTGCTGAAGAAGCAGTTCATAATAATGAAAAGGAGAAAGAAAAATGATCAAGGAATTTAAGGAATTTATCAGCAAGGGAAACGTAATGGACATGGCAGTAGGCATCATCATCGGCGGAGCTTTCACAGCTATCGTGACAGCACTCGTTGATTCCATCCTCATGCCTATCATCGGAGCTATCAGCGGCGGAAAGAGCGTTGCAGATATGTCGATCATGGTAGGAAACGCAGCTATCGGCTACGGAGCTTTCATTCAGGCTATTATCGACTTCCTCCTCATCGCATGGGTGCTGTTCATGATCATCAAGGCCCTCAACAAAGCGAAAGCTGCAGTTGCAAAGGAAGAGGAAGAAGCTCCGGCAGAGCCTGAGGCTGATCCTGCAGACATCGCTCTTCTGAAAGAGATCAGAGACCTGCTGAAGGAGCAGAAATAGCAAAGACCACATCGCGGCAAAGAGGGGACTATGGACAGTGAAAAAAACCGGGCATATGCGGAGAGTCTGCAGAAACTCATAAGGATAGAAACCGTATCGGATCCTGACTGCGGGAGCAGTCCTGAAAAGTTTGAAGTACTCAGAAGTCTTCTCTGGGAGATGTTTCCAAATATTCGCGAGGCATGCGAACTGAAGGACTTCGGAGGTCCGCTTCTCCTTAAGTGGAAGGGAAGGGACTCTTCGAAAGAGCCGGTACTCTTCATGAACCACCACGACGTGGTTCCTGCAGATCCTGCCGGATGGGAACATTCTCCTTTCAGCGGAGATATAGCTGACGGAAAGATATGGGGCAGAGGCACACTCGATGACAAGGGAGGACTCTGGGCCATGTTTCAGGCTGCCGATGAACTTGCTGCAGAGGGATTCACTCCTGCGAGGGATATCTGGTTCGAGACAAACTGCAACGAAGAGACCATGGGAGAAGGGTCCGAAAGGATAGCGAAATGGCTGCATGCCGAAGGCGTCAGATTCGAAGCGGTCTTCGATGAAGGCGGTGACATCGTCCATGACCCGATAGGAGGGGCGGACGGTACCTTTGCCATGATAGGAGTCGGTGAAAAGAGCGTGGTCAACCTTAAGTTCACCGCAAAGTCCACAGGCGGACACGCGTCAACACCGGGAAAGAATACTCCGCTCGTAAGGCTCGGTAAGTTTATGGCTTACGTCGAGAAACATCACGTCTTTGATGTAAAGCTGTCCCCGACCATAGCTGAGATGTTCAGGACCTTTGCTCCTTATATGGGAGCTGCCGGCAAGGTGCTTGCAAAGCCTGAGAAACTCAGAAAGCCTCTCGAGAAGATAATACCTATGTTCGGTGCGACAGCGACAGCTCTTCTTTCCACTACCATTGCCTTTACCATGTCAGGAGGCGGAGAGGCAGTAAACGTGATACCTCACGAAGTCTGGGTCATTGCTGATATGAGATGCTCGCATCATCAGGGGAAGGAAGCCTCGGTCGAAGCGATCAGGAAGGCTGCGGCAAAGTTTGATATTGAGACGGAAGTGATCGCATCCGAACCTGAGTCGGGACTGGCTGATTATAAGGGGAGCGCGTTCAGACTCGCTGCCGAGGCTGCGATGGCGTGCGTACCGGGAGTTGATGCCTGCGCGCCTTATATCATGACAGGCGGATCGGATTCGAGGTTTTTCGATATCGTATCCGACCAGTGCATCAGGTTCCTTCCGTTCACCATCACGGCTGAGCAGATGGATTCCATACACGGCGTAAACGAGTGCTTAAACATCGATTCACTGGCTCCGGCCGTTGACTATTACAAATACATGTACAGGCACGTTTAAGACACTTAAGGGGGTGCAGCCATGGCAGGCAATGGGAAGAGAGACAACAGCGACGGCTTAAATATCGGTGTCAGGTCGTTTCTGATAGCCATAGGGATCATATTTGTCCTCATGGCAGCCACTTATGTTCTCACGCTCGTTATACCGGGCGGAGAATACGCAAGGATCACTGACGCCTCGGGCAATACGGTAATAGACACAGACGCGGGATTCAGATACGTGGAAGGCGGCATTCCATTCTGGAAATGGTTACTGTCGCCTTTTCTTGTGCTCGGAGCCGAGGGCTCGGGTACGATAATCGCGATCCTGATATTTCTGCTGGTGATAGGAGGAGTGTTCAATTCTCTTACCGCCTGCGGAATGATGAACTACATGCTCGGCAGTATAGTCAGCAGATTCGGAGGAGTCAGATACAGGCTGATGGCAGTCCTGATATTTTTCTTTATGGCGCTGGGCTCCCTGGTGGGCTCCTTTGAGGAGGTCATTCCGATGGCGCCGATCGTGGTCGCGCTTTCATGCGCCCTCGGATGGGACGACGTCACAGGAGTGGCGATGTCTCTGCTGGCGACCGGCTGCGGATTTGCCGCAGGAATAGCGAACCCGTTCACAATAGGAGTCGCGCAGAGCCTCGCGGGGCTTCCGATGTTCAGCGGAATGTGGTTCAGGGCTCTGTCGTTTATACTCATATATCCTCTCCTTCTGTGGTTTGTAAGAAGGCACGCCAGAAAGGTGGAGAGGCCCGCGGAAGAGGCAGATCTGGGCGGAACTCACGTAAGGGACGCAAAAATGGACAGGGGCCTCAGGGTATTCGGCGTCATATTCGGCGCAGGCATACTGACAGTGCTGAGTTCGGGCTTCATAAAGGCGCTGCAGGACTACACAATGATAATAGTGGCGCTGATGTTCCTGACTGCGGGCATAGCGTCCGTCCTTGTTTCGGGAACGCCGCTGAAAGAGCTCGGCAGGACATTCCTGAACGGAATAATAATGATCGCGCCGTCTGTCATCATGATACTCATGGCGTCATCGATAAAATATACGATGACAGAAGCCAAGATACTTGATACAATTTTATACCGCGCCACGGAAATGGCGGGTTCAATGCCCAAGGCAGGCGTGGTGCTGTTTATCTATGCCATTTGCCTGGTCATGAACTTTTTTATTGCTTCAGGCTCAGCAAAGGTGTTCCTCCTGATACCGATCATAGCGCCGCTGGCTCAGCTCTTCGGGATCAGCATGCAGCTGTCTATCGTGGCTTTCGCCTACGGAGACGGATTCAGCAATGTTATCTATCCGACAAATGCCGGGCTCCTCATAGCTCTGGGGCTGTCAGACATAAGTTACGGAAAGTGGTTCAGATACTCATGGAAATTCCAGGCGCTCAATCTTGTCCTTACATCGGCACTGCTGATGCTGGGGCTTGCCGTGGGATACTGACAAAGGTGAAATAATGAACAGATACGAAAAAGACCATATCGAAAGACTCAGGCCTTATCTCGCAGAGTGTACGGTGCTCCTTAATAAGAACGGAGCATTTCCTCTTGACGCGCCGTGTACCATCGCGGCGTACGGAAGCGGAGTGAGAGATACCGTCAAAGGCGGTACGGGCTCAGGCGAGGTGAACTCCAGATATTCTGTAAGCATAGAGCAGGGGCTCAGGGATGCGGGTTTCACAATAGTGAATCCGTTCTGGCCTGATATGTTCAAAGTCTTTAACGATAAGGCAAAAAAGGATTTTCATTCCGAAATACGAAAGAAAGCCCGCAAAGAAAGGACAAATATACTGGCAGCATCCATGGGAGCGGTCATGATGCAGCCGGAGTACATCATCCCGCTGGATAAGACCGCTGATGCCGCGATATACGTGGTATCACGCATATCCGGAGAAGGAAACGACAGACTGGCAGAAAAGGGAGATCTCAAGCTTACTGACAGTGAAGTCAGAGACATACTGGCTCTGAATGAATGCTATGAGAGATTCATGCTGGTGATAAATGCCGGCGGACCGGTAGACCTTGAACCTGTAATGGATGCAGGCAACATACTTGTTCTGTCGCAGCTGGGCGTTGAGACGGGCGCGGCACTGGCAGACATCCTGCTCGGCAAGGCATATCCGTCGGGTAAACTGGCAACGACCTGGGCGGTCACCGAAGACTACTGCACGGCAGGTGACTTCGCTGAAAGAGACGAGACCAGGTACCGCGAGGGCATTTACGTCGGGTACAGATATTTTGACTCCTTCGGTCTTGAACCGCTGTTTCCTTTCGGCTTCGGTCTTGGCTACACGGACTTCTCCTTCGGAAAGGCGAAAGTCAGCGCCGAAGGTTCTGAAGTAAGTCTGTCGGCAAAGATCAAAAACACCGGAAACTTTGCCGGAAAGGAGACCCTGCAGGTCTACGTATCGTGCCCGAGAGGCAGGATGGACAGAGAACTCAAAAGTCTTGCCGGATTCACAAAGACCGCAGAGTTGGCGCCGGGAAAAAGCTGCACGGCAGAAGTCAGTTTTGACATAAGAGATCTGGCCGCCTTTGATGAGAAGTCGGCTTCATATATACTTGAAAAGGGCGACTACATCGTCCTTGCCGGACCTGACAGCAGGGCGGCAGAACCTGCAGCGGTACTGAGACTAGCGTCTGACTTCATAGTAAGGCGGTCGGCGAATCTCTTCGGAGGAGCCGGCTTTGAAGATCTCAGGAGTCCGGGGCTTGCTGCATTCGATACAAAAGGTCTGCCGGTGACAGAGCTCGACCTTTCGGAGTGTGAAACATTCCTTCCGTCGGCTGCCATCTGCAGCGAGGCAGGGAGCAGCATCCTCGCGGATATGAGCGGGGAAGAGCTCGCTTACCTCAATGTCGGAAATTTCGATCCTGCAAGCAAAGGTCTTATCAGCGTTATAGGCGACTCATCGGAGAGCGTCGCGGGTGCCGCCGGTGAATCGACAAAACTCTTTGAAAGCAGGGGTATAAACAATATAATCATGTCCGACGGACCTGCGGGCGTCAGGATAGCAAAGAAGTACTATGAGGACGGCAAGGGCAAGCATACGATAGGGTCGCCTCTTCCTGAGTCGATGACAGAGATGCTGCCTTCGCTTGTCAGAAAACTGGTCGCCGGAGAACCGAAGCTCAGGGCCGGCACCGCAATAAAGGAGCAGTACTGCACAGCCATCCCGATCGCGACAGCCATAGCCCAGAGCTGGAATACTGAATTCGCCGGTATATGCGGAGACATCGTCGGAACGGAGATGGAGATCTTCGGCATAGACTTCTGGCTTGCTCCGGCTCTGAACATACACAGGAGCGTGCTCTGCGGACGCAACTTCGAATACTTTTCGGAGGATCCTCTTCTGAGCGGCAGATTCGCTGCGGCGCTCACCGCGGGCGTACAGAAGCATGCCGGCCGAGGAGCGACCATAAAGCACTACGCGGTGAACAACCAGGAGACCAACCGCTATGCCAACAGCAGCATGGTAAGCGAGAGGGCTCTGCGTGAGATATACCTTAAGGGCTTTGGCATCTGCGTGCGCGAAGCAGATCCGATGGCTGTGATGACATCGTACAATCTGCTCAACGGAGAACACACTTCGGAGAGCAAGGCTCTTACGGAAGTACTGCGGTCGGAATTCGGCTTTGACGGTCTCATAATGACAGACTGGGTGATCGGCGGAGATCTTCTCCTGGCAAAGGGCTCAAAGTACGGAACTCCTGATGCAGCAAAGGTGGCTGCGGCGGGCTGCAGCCTGTTCATGCCGGGAGGCAGAAAAGACTATAAACAGATAATAACGGGACTCAGAGACGGTAAGGTAACGGAAAGACAGCTAAGGGAAAACGCAGGCTGGCTTCTGCATGTGCTGGCGAGACTCGGAAAGGCTTAAACTGCAATGATAGAAACTGTAAGAAATATATTTATTGAATTATACGGGGACAGAGAAGACATACGCACATATTTCGCACCGGGAAGGGTGAACCTGATAGGCGAACACACCGACTATAACGGCGGACACGTATTCCCATGCGCGATATCATTCGGCACATATGCTGCCGCAGCGAAGCGCAGCGATAGGAAACTCAGGTTTTACTCCGTAAACATAAAGGGCGGAGTCACTGAATGCAGCCTCGATGATTTCAGACCGCTGGATGACAAAAGCTGGACCGCATATCCGAAGGGCGTGATGTGGGCTATGGCAGAGCGCGGAATGAAGATGGACTGCGGACTCGACGTAGTCATCGGAGGAGATATCCCTGCAGGCGCAGGCCTTTCATCTTCGGCATCGCTTGAGGTCCTCACCGGGGTCATGCTGAGAGACCTTTACGGCTTTGAACTCAGCAATCAGGACATCGCTCTTATTGGCCAGTACAGCGAGAACAACTATAATGGTCTCAAGTGCGGCATCATGGACCAGTTCGCATCAGCAATGGGAAAGAAGGATCACGCCATCTTCCTCGATACATCGGACCTGGACTTCCAGTATGTACCGTTCGTGCTGAAGGACGAGGTGCTCATCATAACCAATACAAACAAAAAGCACTCGCTCACAAACAGCGCATACAACGACAGAAGAAGAGAGTGCGGCGAGGCTCTTGAAGATCTTAAGAAGGCGGTGAGCATCGATTCGCTCTGCGATCTTTCACCTGAGGAATTCAGAAAGCACTCCGGCGCGATAAGCGATCCGGTATGCCTCAGAAGAGCGCATCACGCGGTATATGAGAACCAGAGGACTCTGGATGGAGTCGAAGCGCTCGAAAAAGGAGATCTTGAAGCTTTCGGCAAGCTGATGAACGAGTCGCATGTCTCGCTCCGCGACGATTATGAGGTCTCGTGCGAAGAACTGGATATCCTGGCAGAGACCGCATGGAAGATCCCGGGAGTCATAGGATCAAGAATGACAGGCGGCGGCTTCGGAGGCTGCACCGTTTCGATCGTAAAGAAAGAATATGAAGACATATTCTGCCGCACGGTAGGAGAGACCTATCTCGAAAAGGTAGGTTATGACTGCACGTTCTACGTGGTATCTCCGGGCAGCGGACCTGAAGTATTCTAACTGATTATCAGAGGAATAACTCAAGAACGAGCACCGTAAGGCATCCTGCCACGGCAACTGTAAACAGACCGCGGCCGGCCCACGCGGCACCTATGCAGACGATGAGTGCTGCGGCTCCCGCGAGGGGTGACTGTGTAGCTTCGACTATGGCCGGGAAGGTCATTACAGCCAGAGTCACATACGGTACATAATAAAGGAATGACTGAAAGAACCGGTTCTCTACCGGTTTTTTCATTATGAGTGAAGCGGCCACACGCATGATCCATGTGGAGAACGCCATTACAAAGATATATACATAGACATTAATCTGCATCAGGCGCACCTCCTTCTGAAACGGCCTCTGTCTTCCTCGGGAAGAGAAGGGCGAATACGGAAGATATAACTACCGTAAGAATTATGGTGCGGTTTCCCTGCGAGAGGGAGGATATCCACGGAGCCCTGACCGCGGCATAAGATGCGGCAAAACTTATGAGGACTGCGGCTCCTACGGCCTTGTCCTTCTTTGACGGCGGGATAATGACGGCGATGAACATGCCGAAGAGGGCGACGCTCAGAGCGCTGACTATGCGCGCCGGAAGTATGTTTCCCATGGATATTCCAAGCGCCGTGCCGAGAGCCCAGAGAGGGACAGCCGTGATCAGCGCGCCGAAAGTATAGTAAGGAGTAGGGATGCCCGGTCTTGCGATCGTGATCCCGAATATCTCATCTGTGATGCAGCTTCCGACCAGAAGACGTGTGGACAGCGGTGTGCCTTCAGGCATGCGCTGGTTGAGGGCAAAGCCCATCAGGATATATCTGGCGTTTATGATGAACATCAGAAGGACCAGTTCTGCAAGTGTGGTGTTTGTCGCGTACAGAGCAAAGCCCATGTACTGACCGGCAGAAGCGTATGTTAAAAGACTTGCGATAAAGCCCTGGGCAGCGCTGAATCCGTAGTCACGCGCGGCTATTCCCAAAGAAAAAGCCACGGCGAAATACCCGAGTCCTATCGGTAAACCGTGCCTGCATCCCTGTATGAAAATCTGCCTGTTTGTCTCCATTCCCGATCCTCTTTTTCAATAATCCTGCTCTATACTTTACCACAATCCCGCCGCTGTATGCTAAAATAACTATGTATGAGTTCAGAGACAAAAGCATCTGAACAAAAGAAAAGGGGATTTTTAACAGATGAACACTAACAAAAGATGGGTATATCTCGGAATGGGAACGCTTACACTGCTGTTCCTTGGTCTTATTTACGCATGGTCGATCTTCAGGACGCCTTTCGGCGAACTCTTTCCTGACTGGAGCATCTCACAGCTTTCCATGACATTCACTATATCAATGATTTTCTTCTGCCTCGGCGGGTTCGCGGGCGGAGTGCTGAGCAAAAAACTCAGCATAAGGACAAGAATGCTCATATCAGCGGTGATGCTTCTAGTCGGATTCTTCGCGGTATCCATGGTGAAGCCTGATTCTCCGTCATCGAGCCTGATAATGCTGTACATCTTCTACGGCGTTTTCGGCGGAGGCGGTGTAGGTTTCGCATATAACGGAGTGATAGGAACTCTCAATAAGTGGTTTCCTGACAAAGTGGGACTGGCATCGGGCATAATGCTGATGGGCTTCGGCCTCGGCGGACTGGTGCTCGGATCGATAGTCAACACGATGATAGGTTCCATGGGTATACTGCCGGTATTCAGGATACTCGGCGTGGTCATCTGCATCGTATGCGTTCTGGCTGCGATGATCATAAAGGTGCCGGGCAAGGAGGATTCCGATGCTCTGGCTCTTCTCGCAGGCGGCGCGTCAAAGGCAGGCAAGCCTGAAGACGCAGAGGTGAAGAATTACACTCCGGGCGAGATGCTCAGGACTTCCAGATTCTGGTTCTTCACCATCTGGGCGATCCTTCTCAACTCCGCTGGACTGCTGGTAATAAACAGCGCGGCAAACATCTCGGTGGCTTTCGGAGGGACAGCAGTGCTCGGAATGATAGTCTCGCTCTTCAACGGTGCAGGCCGCATCGTTGCAGGCAACAACTTCGACAGGCACGGACGCTTCATGTCGACTCTTGTTAACAACGCGTTCATGCTGGCAGCAGGCATACTGCTGGTACTGGGCGGTATGACGGGCGCTTACGCATTCATACTCTGCGGACTGGTCTTTGTGGGACTCGCGTACGGCGGATGCCCTACGATCACTTCGGCTTACATAAACAAGGCTTTCGGACCTGCCAACTTTGCGACCAACTTCAGCATCGCAAACTTCAGCCTTATCCCGGCGGCTACGATCGGACCGATGATCTCATCGGCGCTTCTTGAGTCGGCGGGCGGCAGCTATGATACAAACTTTTACGCTATAGTAGGATTCTCGCTTGCGGCAGCAGTCTTCTGGCTCCTGCTCAACAAGGCAAGCAGTAATGAGAAATAGAGGGGTGGGAAGTATGGACTATGATGTGATCATTATCGGCGCGGGCCCGGGAGGCATATACGCTGCCTATGAGCTTGCAAAGAACAACACAGGAATGAAGATCGCCGTGATCGAGGCCGGCAAGGAACTGGCAAACAGAAAATGCCCGATCGACGGAGACAAGGTCAAGACATGCATAAACTGCCCAAGCTGTTCCATAATGAGCGGTTTCGGAGGAGCGGGAGCGTTCTCTGACGGAAAGTACAACATCACCAATGACTTCGGCGGAACACTTCACGAATATATCGGCAAGGACAAGGCCATCGAGCTGATGAAGTATGTCGACGAAATCAACATGTCGCACGGGGGAGAGGGCACAAAACTCTATTCGACCGCGAACACTTCGATCAAAAAGCTCTGCATGCAGAACAAACTGCTCCTCCTGGACGCTTCAGTAAGGCACCTCGGCACAGACAAGAACTATGTTGTGCTGGGCAACCTTTACGATGAACTCAAGGATAAAGTCGACTTTATGTTCCTGACACCGGTAGTCGATATAGCTGTTATCGACGGCGGCTACAAGATCGTAACTACAAAGAGCAGCCTCACATGTTCAAAGTGCATCGTATCCGTGGGAAGAAGCGGCAGCAAGTGGATGGAAGAGGTCTGCCACAACCTCGATATCGAGACCGAGTCCAACAGAGTCGACCTCGGAGTCAGGGTAGAGCTTCCGGCAGAACTGTTCTCACATCTTACTGATGAGCTCTATGAGAGCAAGATCGTTTACAGAACAGAGAAGTTTGAGGATAAGGTCCGCACATTCTGCATGAACCCTCGCGGCAGTGTCGTAAATGAAAACACCAACGGCATCGTTACCGTAAACGGACACAGCTTTGAGGATCCTGCAAAGCAGACCGACAAGACAAACTTTGCGCTTCTGGTATCCAAGCACTTCTCGGAGCCTTTCAAGGACAGCAACGGCTACGGCGAGAGCATAGCCAGACTTTCCAACATGCTCGGCGGAGGAGTCATCGTTCAGAGGTTCGGCGACCTCATCAGAGGAAGAAGGACCAACCACAAGAGACTCGAAGCGAGCTTTGTAACACCGACACTCAAGGCAGAACCGGGCGATCTCAGCCTTGTTCTTCCTAAGAGGATACTCGACGGCATCATCGAGATGATATATGCCCTCGACAAGATAGCGCCGGGAACGGCCAATGATGACACTCTCCTCTATGGTGTAGAGGTCAAGTTCTACAACATGGAAGTAAAACTTAATGAGCGTCTCGAGACAAAATACAGCGGACTCTATATGATCGGAGACGGCAGCGGAGTAACGCATTCGCTGTCTCACGCGTCCGCCAGCGGGGTATTCGTGGCAAGAGACATACTTAGTTCTGTAAAGAACTGATAATTTCTGAAAGGAGCAAAGCATCCATGAAAAACGTCAAATGCCTAAAATGCATCAAGTGCGGCAGGGAATACGAGGCTGCACCTGATGCCACCACATGCGAGTGCGGAGGGATACTCGATGTAGTCTATGACTATGATTACATAAGAGAGAACTTCAGTCCTGAAAGCATCTCGGAGAGCGATAACTATACTATGTGGCGTTACCGTCCGTTCCTCCCTGTGGAGGAGGACACACAGCAGCCGCCTCTCAGAGTCGGCTGGTCGCCTCTGTACGAGGAGCCGCGCATGGCCGAGAAACTCGGTATCCGCAAGTTATGGCTCAAGGACGACGGACTGAATCCTACAGCTTCACTCAAGGACAGAGCGAGCTCGATGGGTGTCGCCAAGGCAATAGAGGCAGGTTATGATACGATCGCATGCTCGTCGACCGGAAACGCCGCCAGCTCCCTTGCGGGAAATGCCGCTGCAGCTGGCCTCAAAACATACATCTTCGTACCTGAAAGAGCACCTATCGGAAAGGTAGCCCAGCTTCTTATCTTCGGAGCTACGGTCATTTCGGTAGAGGGCAATTACGAGGAGACCTTCGAACTGTCGAAGGCTGCCATCGATGAATACGGCTGGTACAACAGAAACGCTGCCATCAACCCTTATCTGATGGAAGGCAAGAAGACTGTTGCTCTCGAGATCGCAGAGCAGCTCGGCTGGAAGGTGCCTGACTATGTCGCACTGTCAACAGGCGACGGCTGCACTATCGCAGGAGTATGGAAAGGATTCAAAGACCTCTACAGCGCAGGCTTCACTGACAGACTGCCTAAGCTGATATCGGTGCAGTCGGTCAACACATGCCCTATAAACAGAGCAGCACGCACGGGACAGCCTTGGGAGCCGATGGAAGAGAACACCATCGCCGACTCCATCTCGGTAGGCGTTCCGCGCAACCCTGACAAGGCGATCAACGCGATCGTGGAATCGGGCGGCATACCTGTAGAAGTAACTGATGACGAGATCCTCGAGGCTATGAGAGAGACCGGACGTGAGTGCGGAGTATTCGGTGAGCCTGCAGGCGTTACCGGCATGGCAGGTCTCAAAAAGCTCTGCAAAGAGGGAAAGATCCCTGCAGACGCAAGCGTTGCGGTAATAGTTTCGGGCAACGGACTGAAGGATACTGCGAACGGCATCAAGGCAGCGGGCGAACCTATTAAGCTTGAACCGGATATCGATAAGTTCCGTGAAGTTCTGAAGAGCCTTAAATAGGCTGATCGACTGAAAATCTTTATTGACATATAAAAGATTTTTTGGCATCATAAAACTATACGAGATAACAATCGCATAAAATTGAAAATATAGATTAAATGCGTTTTACGGAGGTATGAGATGCTTGATTTGACCATCTATGAAAAAGGATTAAAAAACAACATTGAGAGAGCAAAGGCTCAGAACATCATCCTGCCTACAATCGAGCAGCAGATGCATCCTGAGAAGATCCCTCAGAAGATCCTCGATAAGCTGACAAAGGTCGGCCTCTGGGACATCGATCCTGTAAACCTGTTCCGTATCACCTGGAAGAACGAGCAGAAGAAGTCCGGCGGACTCTTCCACGGACCTAACTACATCGTGCTTCCTCCTGAACTCACAGGCGTTAAGTGCCGCATCATCTGCATGATCGGAAAGTGGTTCCCGACAGGATGCCATAAGGTAGGAGCTTCCTACGGCTGCCTTATCCCTGAATTCGTAACAGGACAGTTCGATACAAGTTACCACAAGGCTGTATGGCCTTCGACAGGCAACTACTGCAGAGGAGGAGCATTCGACAGCGCACTGCTCGGAGTTTACTCCGTTGCTATCCTGCCTGAGGGCATGAGCCGTGAGAGATTCGACTGGCTCAAGAACGTTGCCAGCGAAGTTATCGCTACACCGGGAACAGAGTCCAACGTTAAGGAGATCTTCGACAAGACTCACGAACTCAGAGAGACAAGAGAAGACGTATGGATCCTCAACCAGTTTGAGCAGATGGGCAACTACATGTGGCATTACAATGTAACAGGAAATGCCATCGCAGAAGCATTCGAAGAGGTCAAGGGCGAGAACGGAAGACTTGCAGGAATGGCATTCACATCCGGTTCCGCAGGCACAATGGCTTCCGGCGACAGACTGAAAGAACTCTATCCTACAGCTAAGCTGGCAGTAGGTGAGGCGCTCCAGTGCCCGACACTGCTTGACAACGGGTTCGGTGCTCACAGGATCGAGGGAATCGGCGACAAGCACGTTCCATGGATCCACAATGTCAAGAATACCGACATGGTCATCGACATCGACGACGAAGACTCCCAGAACATCCTGAGACTCTTCAACGAGCCTGTAGGCCGCGAGTACCTCAAGGAGCAGGGTGTCGATCCTGAACTCGTAGATCTGCTCGGATACTTCGGAATCAGCGGTATCGCAAACATGCTGTGCTGCATCAAGATGGCTAAGTACTATGAGCTGACAGAGAATGACGTTCTGGCAACAGTAATGACAGACTCTGCAGAGATGTATCAGTCCAGAATCAAGGAACTCCAGGACGAGCAGGGTGAGTACACACACGAGATGGCTGCTCTCCACTACAACAAGCACATCCTTGATGAGAAGACTGACAACATGCTCGAGCTCCGCTACACAGACCGCAAGAGGATCCACAACCTCAAGTATTACACATGGGTCGAGCAGCAGGGCAAGACAAGCGACGAACTGAATGCTCTCTGGTATGATGAAGCGAACACATGGGGCGCTCTCAGAAAGGAAAGAGCAAAGATCGATGAGCTCATCAATGAGTTCAACGAAGCTACGGGACTGCTCAAAAACCTGTAAGATGACAGACGGAGACCGCGTATGCGGTCTCCGTTTTTCATATGTCTGACATATCTGAAACGGACCAAAACATAAAACCATTTTGCTTATTCATATTGTCATTTATTAAAAGAGAGGTTAAAATATAACCATCATAAACCTTATTACTGATATGGTAGGGTAACTGTACCCACATGCCGGTCGGTAATCATCTGTGTATCTGATTACAGGGAGGAAAATGATTATGAAAAAGAAACTTATTGCTCTTATGCTTTGCCTGGCAATGGTCATGATCCCGGTTCTGGCAAGCTGCGGCGGCGGAAGCGATGACGGCGGCTCATCTGAAGAAGGAAAGATGAAGGTCGGCCTGATTTGCCTCCACGATGAGAACTCCACTTACGACCTCAACTTCCTCAGTGCGTTTGAGGAAAGCTGCGAGAAGATGGGTGTAGAGGCAGTCATCAAGAAGAATGTCCCTGAAGGACAGGAGTGCTATGATGAGGCTATGAACCTTGCCGACGAAGGATGCTCACTGATCATCTCAGACTCGTTCGGTCATCAGGACTACATGCTGCAGGCTGCAAAGGAAGCTCCGGAAGTACAGTTCGTAAGCTGCACCGGAACAAACGCTGCTTCGGCAGGACTCGACAACTATCACAATGCATTTGCTGCTATCTATGAGGGACGTTATCTCGCAGGTGTTGCAGCAGGAATGAAGCTCAACGAGATCAAGGAAGCCGGCAAACTCAAGGGTGCTGCTCCTAAGATGGGTTATGTAGGCGCGTTCACATACGCAGAGGTAGTTTCCGGTTACACATCATTCTATCTTGGCGCTAAGAGCGTTTGCCCTGACGTAACAATGGACGTTACATTCACAGGTTCGTGGTATGATGAGACAGCTGAGAAGGAAGGCGCTAACAAGCTGATCCAGGGCGGATGCGACCTGATCTCGCAGCACGCAGACTCGATGGGTGCTCCTACAGCTTGCGAAGAGGCAGGAATCCCTGACGTTTCGTACAACGGCTCAACAAAGAGCGCTGCTCCTAATACTTACATCATTTCGTCCAGAATCAACTGGTCACCGTTCTATGAATATGCTATCGCAGCTGTTCAGAACGGCGAGGCTATGGAACCTGACTGGACAGGAACAATTGAGACAGGTTCGGTAGAACTGACAGAGCTCAATGAGGATGTTGCTGCAGAAGGCACACAGGCTAAGATCGACGAAGTTAAGGCTGGTCTGAATGACGGATCCATCCATGTATTCGACACAGGTATGTGGACAGTTGATGGAGCTGCAATGGATAAGTATGTACCGGCTGATACAACATACGGCGACTTCGATCCGGCTAACGAGGACAAGATCCTTGCTGACGGATACTTCCATGAATCAGAGTTCAGATCGGCTCCGTACTTCGATCTCAACATCGACGGAATCAACCTGCTCGATACAGCTTTCTAAAATCAATCTGAAAGATCAAATCTCAATAGTTTTGACCGGTCCCGCCCAGCGGGGCCGGTCAATATTTCAAAACAGGAGTATTAATCTTCGAAAGGAGGGATTATTTTGCAAGACAGCAGAACACCCGCAGTTTCGATGAGAAACATAACCAAGACATTCGGTTCGATAGTGGCCAACCGCGGCGTTAATCTCGACATATACAGGGGCGAGATCCTTTCGCTTCTGGGCGAGAACGGTTCCGGCAAGACCACCCTGATGAACATGCTCTCAGGCATCTATTACCCGGATGAGGGAGAGATCTTCATCGACGGAAAACACGTACAGATATCCTCACCTAAAGACGCATATGATTACGGCATAGGCATGATCCATCAGCACTTCAAGCTGGTAAATGTTTTTACTGCCGCTCAAAATATAATTCTGGGAATCGACTCGTACGACGGAAAGAAAGTCCCGAAATGGAACAGGCTCGACCTTGAGACCGCTGCAAAGAAGATCCGTGAGATCTGCGATGCATATGGATTTGAAGTTGATCCGAACAAGAAGATTTATGATATGTCGGTGTCTGAAAAGCAGACCGTAGAGATCGTAAAGGTTCTTTACAAGGGCGCAGACATCCTCATTCTTGACGAGCCTACAGCTGTACTTACTCCGCAGGAGACAGAAAAGCTCTTCGCCGTGCTCCGCAATATGAGGGCTGACGGAAAGACAGTCATCATCATCACGCACAAGCTGCACGAGGTAGAAGAGATCTCTGACAAGGTAGCTATTCTCCGTAAGGGTGAGTTCATCGGAGAACTGATAACAAAGGAGACCAACGCCCAGGAAATGACCAACATGATGGTAGGGCGCGAGGTCAAACTCAATATAGACAGACCGGAACCAAAGAACGTAAAGCCTAGGATAGAGATCAAGGATCTTACGGTAAGATCTGAAGACGGCGTCCTTAAACTCGACAATGTCTCGTTTACGGCAAATACAGGGGAGGTACTCGGTATCGCAGGTATCTCGGGCTGCGGCCAGAAAGAACTTCTCGAAGCGATAGCCGGACTTCAGCCTATCGAAAAAGGCGAGATCAATTACATCGAGGACGACGGATCTTCGACCAGCCTGGTCGGAATGAGCGATCTTGAGATCGATGCCAAGGGAGTATCGCTGGCATTCGTCCCTGAGGACAGACTCGGCATGGGACTTGTTGCTAACATGGACCTGGTAGACAACATGATGCTCAGATCTTTCCGCAGAAAAGGCAAGATCGCCGGATTCACAGACCGGAAGACTCCAAGGGATCTCGCAAGAAAGGTAGTTGACGAACTTGAAGTAGTTACACCGGGCCTTGAAACTCCGGTAAGGAGACTGTCCGGAGGTAATGTACAGAAGGTGCTGGTAGGCCGTGAGATCGCGATGAATCCGACGGTGCTCATGTCAGCTTACGCAGTAAGAGGACTCGACATCAACGCTTCGTACACCATCTATGATCTTATCAATCAGCAGAAGGAAAGAGGCGTGGCGGTCATATTTGTCGGTGAAGACCTTGACGTTCTTCTCGAACTCAGCGACCGTATACTGGTGCTTTGCGCAGGCAAGGTCAGCGGTATAGTCGATGGCAGAACAGCAGATAAACACGAAGTCGGTCTGCTGATGACAAAAGTCGGAGGTGGTGAAATTGGATAAAAACAAAAAAGAACCTTTGATTCACATCACCAAGCGCAAGGCGATATCCAAAAAACATGAATGGGCGATCAGGCTCGGCAGCATACTGATCGCGCTCGTGGTATGCGCCATCATAACGACGCTTACGACACACCTCAACCCTATAAGCGTATATGCATCCATGATCGACGGATCGTTCGGAAGCGAACGTAAGGTCTGGGCACTGCTGAAAGAACTTTCAATACTGCTGATGGTGTCGGTAGCTCTGGCACCGGCATTCAAGATGAAGTTCTGGAACCTCGGCGGAGGCGGACAGGTTATGGCCGGAGTACTTGCGACAACGACTTGCATGATCACTCTCGGCGACAAGCTGCCTAACGGCGCTCTTATCCTGCTGTCGCTGGTAGCGGCTCTTTTCGCAGGCGCTCTCTGGGCTTTCATTCCGGCTTTCTGCAAAGCTAAGTGGAATACCAACGAAACACTGTTTACCCTGATGATGAACTACGTAGCAACTCAGATAGTTGCGTACTTCATAATCATCTGGGAGAGCCCTAAGGGATCCGGAAAGATCGGTATCGTAAATCAGCACACTCAGGCCGGATGGCTTCCGATCATAGCAGGAAAGCAGTATCTTCTGCCTGTGCTGATCTCGATAGCAGTTACCATCTTCATGTACATATATCTGAAGTACAGCAAACAGGGCTATGAGCTCTCGGTAGTAGGCGAGAGCCAGAATACGGCGAGATACGTAGGGATCAACGTAGGAAAGGTCATAATCCGTACGCTTATTCTCTGCGGACTTATCTGCGGACTCACCGGATGGCTGCTCGTAGCAGGTACCGACCACACCATGACTACCACCATTGAAGCCGGCAGAGGCTTCCTCGGAGTAATGGTCGCATGGCTGGCACACTTCAATCCTATAGGGATGGTGCTGTCGGGCCTTCTGATGGTATTCATGAACAGAGGCGGCGGCGAGATATCCACTGCCTTCGGACTCAATAAATCGTTCGGAGACATCCTCACCGGCGTTATCCTGTTCTTCGTAATAGGAAGTGAATTCTTCATCAATTACCAGGTACACTTCCGCAAGTCACATGGAAAGGAGGCTGCAGATGTTTAGTCTTGTATCTTTCATACCAAGGGCTATCGTGCAGAGCGTTCCGCTGCTGCTCGGATGCGTGGGAGAGACTCTCAACGAAAAGGCAGGCAGCCTTAACCTCGGTATTCCTGGTGTCATGTACGTTGGCGCCATTTCAGGAGTTATAGGATCATTCTTCTATGAAAACTCCGGCGCGACCTTCAATCCTGTAATAGGCCTGCTGATACCTATTCTGTGCTGCATGCTGGGATCACTGATGATGGGACTGATATTCTGTTTCCTCACAGTAACACTCAGAGCAAACCAGAACGTAACAGGACTTGCGATGACTACCTTCGGCGTTGGATTCGGTAACTTCTTCGGAGGTTCCATCATCAAGCTGACCGGAGCTGAAGTACCGTCGATCGCTCTTTCCGCAACAAGTAAGGCGTTCAAGACAGCGCTTCCTTTCGCGGGTAAGGCCGGAGTCGTAGGCGATCTGCTTCTGTCCTACAGCTTCATGACATATGTCGCGATCATCATAGCGATCTTCACATCCTATGTACTCAAGAGAACACGTACAGGTCTTGAGCTCAGAGCGGTAGGAGAGAACCCTGCGACAGCAGATGCTGCGGGTATCAATATCAACAGATATAAATACTTCTCGATCTGCATAGGCTGCATGATAGCCGGAATCGGCGGACTCTATTACGTACTCGACTACGCAAGCGGTGTATGGTCGAACGACGCATTCGGAGACCGCGGATGGCTCGCTATCGCACTCGTTATCTTCTCGATCTGGCGTCCTAACTGGGCTGTATGGGAGTCGATCCTCTTCGGAGGTCTCTATATCCTCTATCTGTACATCCCTACGGGAACCAACTTCGCTATGAAGGAGATATACAAGGGACTGCCTTATATAGTAACGATCATTGTTCTTATCGCCATCAGCCTTAAGAACAAGCATGAGAACCAGCCGCCTGAAGCATTGGGACTTCCGTACTTCAGAGAAGACCGGTGACGGAAGGCAGAATATGCAAAAGAAACAAAGGGAAAGCACTTCAGTGTCTTTCCCTTTAATATAAGCGGAAGGAGCGTGATACCTTGAAATACGAAGATTATAAAAAGCTCGCGCCTGCCACGCTCGGCAAGGTAAAAGCAGATCTTCTGTTTAAGAACTGCAAAATCGTGGATGTTTTTACAGGCGAGATCGTGGAGTCGTGCGTGGCTGTGAAGGACGGCATCATTCTGGGTGTATCCAAGTCATATCAGGGCAAAAAGGAGATAGACCTTGGCGGTGCTTACATCGCTCCCGGCTTCATAGACGCACATCTTCATCTTGAATCTACCATGGTCGCTCCGGCTGAGCTTGTAGCGACTGCAGCAGCATGCGGAACGACCACATTCATAGTCGATCCTCATGAGGCAGCTAATGTATCGGGCGCGGACGGCATAAGATATATTCTTGATCAGACCGAAAAGTCCGATGCCAATGTATTTGTGATGATGCCTTCGTGCGTTCCTGCGACAGACATAGACGACAACGGCTGCATGTTTGCCGCGAACGATATGTATCCGTTTGTAGGAAACGAGAGGATACTCGGTCTCGGCGAGGTAATGGATGACGAAGCCGTTGTGAACGCAGACCAGAGGATGTTTGCGAAGTTTGCGCTCTTTGAGCACCAGACCATTGACGGTCACGCTCCGTTCCTTCCTAACAAGAAGCTGTCGGTATACAAACTGGCCGGAATCGATACAGACCATGAGGCTTCATCGTTCGAATATGCGCTCGAAGAGGCGAGACGGGGAATACACGTGCATGTACGCGAAGGATCAGCCGCCCACAACGTTGATGACATCATCAGCGGAATAGTGCGGACCGGCATTGATACCGAGCACTTCAGTTTCTGCACCGATGACAAGCACATAGAAGACATCCTGAGAGAAGGCCATATAGTCTATAACGTCAGAAGGGCTGTGGAGCTTGGTCTTGATCCGTTCAAGGCCATAAAGATGGCCACCATCAATACTGCCAAGTGTTATGGCTTAAAGCATATGGGCGCCATTGCTCCGGGCTATCAGGCAGACTTTGTCATCTTTGACAATATGAAGGACTTCAATATCCTCGATGTGTACTTCAAGGGCAAAAGGATCGACCGGGATGCTCCTGTAAAGGTAAAGCGCTGTCCGTCCCATCTGAAGCATACAGTCAATATCGACAAGGTAAGCGCAAAAGACTTTGCTCTTCCGATCAGAGGCGGGATCACACATGTCATCGGCATGGAGCCTAAGCAGATAGTGACCAACGACCTTACTGAGCATTTTGCAAAGACCGATAATTTTGTACCGCATGACGGATATCTCAAGATCGCAGCGGTTGAAAGACATAAGAGAAGCGGAAAGATAGGCGTTGCGGTGACAAAGGGCTACGGTATCCGCGGAGGCGCGATAGCGTCATCGGTATCGCACGACTCGCATAACATCATCGTTATAGGTGACAACGATGAAGATATCGCTGTTGCCGTCAACGAGATCGCTCGCGTTCAGGGCGGATACACAGTAGTAGAGAACGGCAAGGTCTTTGATACGCTGCCGCTTCCTATCATGGGACTCATGACGGACGTCCACTTCGAAGAGGTAAATGAGAAGCTCAAGGTCATGAAGGAAAAGGCTTACGAGATGGGAGTATCAAAGGACTTCGATCCGTTTATCACTCTTTCATTCATGGCTCTCACCGTAATACCGGCACTCCGTATAACGCCGAGAGGGCTGTTCAGAGTGTCAGACAAGGGCTCGGGATTCATTAAATAGAGGCGGCATTGAGCCGGAAATAAGATGACAGAGGCCGCAGCTCCGGGCAAGAAACGCTCCGGCGGCGCGGCCTTTTTACCATAAAAACAGGCGAGAAAGCCCCTGTCCTCTATAGGCAGCGGGATGAATCGCCCTTGCAGGGCAGTGAAGTTTAGGCACACCTCGAGTATTCCAGAGGTATTTAGATAGGCTGAATCCCTTGAAAAAACTGAGACTTCGTGATATAATAGAACATACGTTCGGAGGCATGTCATGAAGCGGATCAGAGGGTATAAATACAGAGCATATCCAAATAAAAAGCAGCAGGAGTTCTTTGCGAAGACCTTCGGCTCATGTCGCTACGTGTATAATCACTACCTTGCGATGAGAAGATCCAGATGGGAAGAGTGGCATGACACTATGTCATTTCCGGAGACGACAAAAGACCTCGCAAATAACCTCAAGAAAGAGCACGAATGGCTGAAACAAGCAGACAGCAGTGCACTGCAGCAGAGTCTGAGACATCTTGAGAATGCGTATGAGAACTTCTGCGCAAAGAGAAGCGGCTACCCAAAGTTCAAAAGGAAGAGATCTGATCAGAGCTACCGGACGATGAACAACAATGGCAGCATTCGGATCGAAGGAGCTGCCGTAAGACTGCCGAAGGCAGGCAAGGTAAAGATCGTCAAAACCAGGGAATTCGACGGTCGTATCATCAGTGCGACAGTATCACTGACGTCTGGAGGCAGGTGGTACATCTCGCTGCAGGTAGAGGAAGAATTTGAGCTCCAGCCTAACAAGGGCGGGAAGGTCGGCATAGACGCGGGACTTTCAGCACTGTACACAGATTCAGAGAATAACAGAATAGAGAATCCGAAGACCCTCTCAAAGCATGAGAAACGTATCCGCAGACTACAGAGGTCACTGTCACGCAAACAGAAGGGATCAAAGAACAGAGAAAAGGCCCGGATAAGACTTGCAAGAGAGCACGAGAAGGTAGCAGACATCAGAAATGACTTCCAGCACAAGATCAGCTATAGACTGGCGAGCGATAACCAAGTCGTCTGTATAGAAGATCTTGATGTCAGAGGAATGATGAAAGACCACAAGCTCGCGAGATCCATATCCGACGCATCATGGAACGAGTTTTTCAGGAAACTTGAATACAAGATGGGAGACCGGGGCGGTATCCTGATAAAAGTCCCGAGGACATATCCATCGAGCCAGATATGCAGCTGCTGCGGCAGGCAGAACAGGAAAGTGAGAGATCTTGCAATACGGTCGTGGACCTGCCCGGAATGCGGGGCACAGCATGACCGGGACAAGAATGCCGCGGTCAACATACTGGTCAAAGGTCTTGAGATGCTTGCATCCTGAGACAAAATACATAAGATAACACAAATACCGTGGGTCGCACGGGAATCTACGCCTGTGGAGAGAGTGTAAGACGGACTCTAAAATAGAGAACGCAGTTCTCGCAGAAGCAGGAATCTCCCACTTCAAGTTACTGGACTAAGTGGCGGGAGCGTTCAAGGGAAACAGGAATAATGATCGAAAAAGAAAGAATGCAGGCAGCCATAGAGGCTGCCGAAAAACACTGGAAATATCTTCATACGATACCCGAGATGGCATTTGAGGAGCATAAGACCACTGAGTACATCAGGAAGGTGTGCGAAGAGTATCCTGTGAAGATAATAGATCTTGGAATGAAGACAGGCCTTGTGTGCTGGCTCGACGCCGGCAGCAGCAAGACCGTGGCTCTCAGGGCAGATATAGACGCTGTGCCGACTGCTGACGGTCCGCATCATTTCTGCGGGCATGATTCGCATTCGTCGGCGCTTCTCGGAGCCATGGACTATCTTTGCGGTACTGAAGATCTTCCGTATAATCTTCTCTTCATATTCCAGCCTGCAGAGGAGGGAACACGCGGCGCACGCGCTATGCTTGACCACGGGCTTCTCGAAAAAGTCCCGCAGAGACCGGTCCGTATATTCGGCATACACAACCGCCCGGAGGTCGACTTCGGCAAAGTCGTAGTGCACAGGGGACCGCTGATGTCTGAGAAGAGCATATTCCGCATGACATTTGAAGGAGTGGCCGGTCACGGCTCTCTGCCTCACAAGTGCGTCGATCCCATCGTTGCCGCGGCGGCGTTTATTAACGGGATACAGACGATATCCAGCCGCAACATCGATCCTTTTGACCCGGTGATCTGCACGGTAAACAGCGTGAACGCGGGAGCACCTGACATTGCTGTCACTGCTGATGCGAGAGTCACGGGCTATTTCAGGTCATTCAGCCATGAGGCTCACAAGAGGATGGGGCAGAGGCTCAGGAGACTTGCTGAAAGTACGGCCGAGGCTTATGAGTGCAGATTCGATCTTAATGTGACGCATGCAGTCCCGGCGGTATTCAACGGCGATGAAATGCACGCGCTGGCATCAAAGGCAGTGGCTTCCGTTCTCGGGGAGAACGCGGTCACTGACAGCGATCCTTGTCTTGCATCGGAGGACTTTGCCGTTTACGGTGAAGAGATGCCGGCCTTCCTGTACTGGGTCGGAAGCGGTGTTCCGGGAGAGGCCTGCCCGCCGTGGCATGACCCGGGATTCCACATGGATCCGAGGTATATGCAGTCGGCCGTACCGGTGCTCTGCGCTTCGGCAATGGTTGGATAAATCTAAAATCGTTTTAGCTTTAAAATCAAAAAACAGCCTCTTTTGGGGCTGTTTTTGTTGATGTTTCGTTCTTGCCGATGCTAAAATTAGTTAAGCGTTTTAAGTTTGAGGACATATTAATGAAACTGATAAAAACAGAAGATGCGGTCGGGCACGTACTGTGCCACGACATCACACAGATAATAAAGGGCGTTACGAAGGACGCGGTATTCCGTAAGGGCCACATCGTTACAGAGGAAGATATACCCGTGCTGCTTTCTGTCGGCAAAGAGAATCTCTATGTCTGGGAAAACGATGAAAGCATGATGCATGAGAACGAAGCTGCCGAGGTCCTCTGCGCTATCTGCAAGGGCATGAATGTAAGCCGCGGCGGAGTAAAGGAAGGCAAGATAGAACTGTTTGCTGAGTGCGATGGTGTCCTCAGGATCGACAGGGAAAAGCTTAACGCCGTCAATTCCTTCGGACAGATGATGATAGCGACCCGCCATGGAGACTTTCCGGTAAAGAAGGGCGACAAGCTTGCAGGAACACGCATCATACCTCTGGTCATCGAGAAGGAAAAGATGGACAGGGTGAAGGCGCTCTGCGGAGAAGAAGCTATCCTTGATGTGATGCCGTATATGCCTCGCAAGGCCGGTATAGTTACCACCGGAAGCGAGGTCCTGAAAGGCCGCATAAAAGATGAATTCACGCCCGTAGTCATGGAAAAACTGAGAGAATTCGGTGCTGAGATAGCCGGACAGAAGCTGAGCGGAGATGACAGCGCCGTCATAGAAAAATGCATAAGGGAGTTCATTGACGAAGGCTGTGACCTCATTCTCTGCACCGGCGGCATGAGCGTCGATCCTGACGACAGGACGCCTCTCGCCATACGCAATGTCTGCGGAAGTGCGGTGACCTATGGTGCGCCGGTACTTCCGGGAGCGATGTTCATGCTCTCATATTACGGCGATGAAAACATCCCTGTCATGGGGCTTCCGGGATGCGTCATGTACGCGAAACGGACTATCTTCGATCTTGTTCTCCCAAGGATAATGACGGGAGAGACCCTTACAAAGGAGGACTTTGACAGGATGGGAGAAGGCGGGCTCTGCCTGGGCTGCGACATATGCACATTCCCGAACTGTGGGTTTGGAAAATAATAACGTCAGAAAAGGGACCAGGAACTATATGGTACAGAAAGGAGAGCATTGAGATGAAAAAGAATCTTATTGCACTTGTTTTGGCGTTTGCCATGGTGTTCGCACTGGCAGCATGCGGCGGAGGAGAGTCTGAAGAAGCTGCGGAAAAAACGACCGTAAATGTATTTGCTGCGGCATCCCTCGGAGCCGTGATGAGCGAATTTGAGTCATCATACGAAGCCGATAATCCGGACGTCGATATAGTTATCAACGCGGACAGTTCCGGAGCTCTTCTGACTCAGATCCAGGAAGGTGCGCCTTGTGATGTGTTCTTCAGCGCTGCGCAGAAGCAGATGGATACTCTTGAAGAAGAGAGCATGGTAGTTGAGGGAACAAGGACCAACGTTGTAAACAACCAGCTGGTCGTCATCACTCAGCCTGACAGTGAAACAGCCGTTACCGGACTTGCGGATATCGCAAATGCAAAGAGCATCGCTCTGGCTGACGGAAGTGTACCTGTAGGCAAATATACAAGACAGGCCATGATAAACCTCGGCCTTCTTGCCGAGGTGGAGGATCCTGCTGCGATCACAACAGCTGAGGTCTCTGAGCAGCTCGGCGGAGTGGAGATAAGCGAGCAGGGCAATGTAAGCAAGGTCCTCGCAGCTGTTGAAGAGGCATCCTGCGAAGTCGGGACCACATATCTTTCGGATACAGTCGGACATGAGGACAAGGTAAAGATCCTCGAGACAGTAGGATACGATGTGACAGGCAACATCATCTATCCTGTCGCCCAGATCACAAATCAGGACGCTGATGACGCAGAGACCGCTGCAGCTGCGGACTTCATAGCCTTCATCACAAACGATGAGGCAAAGGCTCTCTATCAGCAGTATGGATTCGATACAGACGTTGAATAGCCCGAAGGGCACGGAGCACTAAAGTGGACAGCTTTATAGAACTGGCAAAAACACTGGACTGGAGTCCTCTGTGGATATCACTGAAGACCGGGGTCGTGGCGACAGTCATATCGTTCTTCCTCGGCCTTTGGGCTGCCCGCAAAGTGATCAAAAAAGATTACAGAACAAAGTCGGTGCTGGACGGCATACTCACACTTCCTATGGTGCTGCCGCCTACAGTTGCCGGCTTCTTTTTGCTTTTGATATTCAGCCGCAGAAGGAGCTTCGGGATATTTCTGAATGACACCTTTGATATCCAGGTGGTCCACACCTGGCTGGGATGCATTCTGGCAGCAACGGTCATAGCGTTCCCTCTGATGTACAGGAACGCGAGGGCAGCGTTCGAACAGATAGACGCGAACCTAGTATATGCGGGCCGCACACTAGGAATGTCAGAACTCGAGATCTTCTGGCGCGTTGTTGTGCCTACTGCCGGACCGGGCATCGCCAGCGGGACCATACTCACATTCGCAAGAGCGATGGGCGAGTACGGCGCAACTTCGATGCTCGCGGGCAACATCCCGGGCAAGACGGGAACGGTGTCGCAGCGCATCGCCATGGTCATCCAGGACGGCGATTATGCGACGGCAGGATTCTGGGTCGTCATAGTGCTTCTTATAGCTTTCCTGGCTGTATTCCTGATCAACCTGATCACGGGAAAGCACATGAAGAACATCCGCAAGTGGTAGGAACGGCAAACTGAAAGGTCATCTTTATCAACTGATAATTTATGAGTCAACTGTATGCAGACATACACAAGAGAATAGGAAACTTTGAGCTTGATGTCCTGATCGAAAGCGATGCCCGGCGCATCGGTATACTCGGCGCTTCGGGAAGCGGCAAGAGCATGACGCTCAAATGCATAGCGGGTATAGAGGACGTGGACTCCGGCCGCATCGAAGCGGGCGGGCGGGTGCTCTTTGACTCAGCCTCAAAGACATGCCTTAAGCCGCAGAAACGAAACGTCGGATACATGTTTCAGAACTACGCCTTGTTCCCGACGATGACGGTACTCGGAAATGTCATGGCCGGTCTGAGAGGAAGAAAAGACGGGAACCGCAGCGCCGCTATGGACATGCTGAAGCGTTTCGGTATGGAGGGCTTCGAAAACAGACTCCCGGGAGAGCTTTCGGGCGGTCAGCAGCAGAGGGTCGCTCTTGCGCGCATCATGGTGACAGAGCCTGGTCTCATACTTCTGGATGAGCCGTATTCTGCGCTTGACGGTTATCTCAGGGACCGTATGCAGCTTGAGATGCTCGAGATGCTGGATGACTATAAGGGACAGGTGATCATGGTGTCTCACAGCCGCGATGAACTTTACCGCTTCAGCGAAGAGCTCTTTGTGCTTGACGGAGGAAAGATAATAAGGCACGGCGCCACAAAGGACGTGTTCGCCGATCCGGGATGCATCGGGGCCGCCAGGCTTACCGGCTGCAAGAACTTTTCTGCTGTTGACATCAGCGATGAACATACCGCGCTGGCCCGTGACTGGGGCATCACTCTGAAAACGGAGCGTGTCATTCCTGCCGGGACTGAATATATAGGATACAGGGCTCACAGCCTTGAACCGGTATGGGGAGAAAGACAGGATAACTGCATAAAATTCGATCTTGTAAGATCCGATGATCTTCCTTTCGAAAAGAACCTGTACGTACAGTCAGGCGGTGAAGGTGAGGGGAGCATCATCTGCTGGTTCATCCAGAGAGATGCACAGAAAGATATCGGGAAAAAAGGGTATCCGGACTATCTGAAAATGACAGAAGAAAACATGCTGTTTCTGAAATAAGGGGGCTGACATCATGAAATTCTATGATGCTGTAGGCGAACTGAATACGAATACCAAAAATCGCATGTTTACCGTGTGCAAAGGACCTCATGCCGGTGAGAAGATGATCACATCCGCCGGGAAGACCGTCTGGTGCAGTGAGGAGAACGGCTTTTTCGCCGCGCAGGGTGCCTGTGCGGCTGAGCTCCCGAACGGCTCGCTGTCTGAGGCGGGCGGCGAAGAAGTATTTGCGGAGCTTCTCGGGAATGAGACCCGCATAGTCATTTGCGGAGCCGGTCACGTTTCGATGCCGGTCATAAGCATAGCGAAGATGATGCGCTGCCACGTGACGGCCATAGACGACAGGGAGCAGTTCGTAAGGAATGCTCTTGATCACGGCGCAGATGAAGGCATCTGCATGGGCTTTGAAGAAGCGCTGGCAGACATACCGGGAAGCAGTGACACTTATTTCATAATCGTGACGCGCGGCCACAAATACGATACAGAATGCCTCATGAGCATAGTGCAGAAGCCTCATGCATATATCGGCATGATAGGAAGCCGCCGCAAAGTCTCACTTGTGAGGGAGGCGCTTGCAGCTGCCGGTGTTGCGCAGGAAGTCATCGACTCGGTGCACATGCCTATAGGTCTGCGTATCGGAGCCGAGACGCCGGAAGAGATCGCCGTATCCATAATGGCAGAGATCATCGAAGTCAAGAACAAGGACAAAAGAAACTGCGGCTTCCCGCCTGAGGTGATGAAGGCGCTTCAGGCAGAGGGCAGGGACAGTGCCGTGCTCGCGACCATAATCTCTAAACAGGGATCCTCACCGAGGGGCGCAGGTACAAGGATGCTCGCCGGCCGTGACGGGATAATTGCCGGCACCATAGGCGGAGGACTCGCTGAGGCAAGGGCAGCGGCCCGGGCCTCTGAGATGCTGAAAGAACAAAACAAAAACAACGGGACAGCGCCCGTTGTCATGAAGATCGATATGGCAGGCAATGACATCGAAAATTCCGATATGATATGCGGAGGCATGATCGAGGTCATGCTTGAGACAGTCTAAACTATACAGGTCTGTCGATGTCTGTAACTTCGGCCTCGCTTTCTGCCTCAACACAGAGAAGGGCATCCGCATGAGCGTCGGTTAGCTGCCTTCCGCCGGTATCACCGCTGAGGCTCATAAGCTCAGCTCTGTATTTTGAAGAGAATATCTTGGGATTGTACATCTTCCCCTCAAATGCAAGGGAGACGATAGCTGCAGTCCCTTTTTTATATTCTTCCTTATACGCTTCAAGCATACGCTCCAGCGTAGCCGTGCTGAGCCATGGCTGGTCGCATACGCAGAACATGTAAGCATCCGCGTCGCCTGCGGCTTCGATTCCAAGCTGCATGCTGTGAGAGATGCCGAGGTCTGGACAGTCGTTCATCACGACATCGAAGTCCCCGGCCAGGCCGGCAACTTCTTCATACTGCGTGACCAATATCCTGCGCGGTACATCAAGAGGCCTTACCGCATCCAGTACATGCGAAACCATCGGGAGTCCGTCGCCCGGATCATGCAGCAGTTTGTTGCTTCCGAAGCGCTTGCTGCTGCCGGCGGCTTCAAGTATGACCGCGATCTTAAGATCATCTGCGGACTTAAGGGATCCCCAGGCGCTCTGTATGCCGAAAACGCCAAGTATCTGCTGCATCCTGTAAGCGCACGCGAGCCTGTCTATGTCGTCATCGACCTGATTCATGAAAACACGGAATTCTCCGCGTGCGTTTTTCTGGCCGCCTTCGCGCGATGAAAGCATGGCATGAAGCAGATTGACATCGACGGTCTCACGTTTGAGCCTGTCCGGCAGATCGTCTGCGCGGTAAATGACATCGGCGGTGTTTCTGCCCAGGGCGGAAAGACCCGCGACACAGACGGTGAAGTCGCTGTATTCGGGAACGACCGGCTCCCATGGGGCAGGCCACTTGAGAGGCATGCCGCGGGATCCGTCCGCTTCGATCAATACGACATCGTACTCATCCCGGAGGCGCTCCAGCACTTCATCGCCGGGGCTCATAAGCTTGCCGGGCCTTTCAGGATCGTCTTTTGCTGTTATTGTGATGCCTTCATCAAGAGGCTCCGCGTGACGGAGCATGTGAGTCGTAGTTGTTATAGCTACTTTTTTTCCGGAGCGTGCAAGCTCCTTTGCCCAGGCAAAGATAAGCGAGGTCTTGCCGCCCGAACCGGTAACGCTGATGACAGCGTGCTCCGGCAGGGTGATCTGCAGCGCTTCGCTTATGCTTTCCTGTTTTCCTCTGAAATTACATAGTTCCATATAAAAGATTTTACAATTATGGCATTATTCGGTCAACAAGACTATAATGGTTTTAGGATTAAGGATACGGGACTTGCATCCGGATGGGTGAGAAGGAGGTATTCATGAAAACCGGAAAGACAGAGAAAAAGAAAAAGGACACCAGCGTAAGCATCAGGAACGTCTACAGGCTTGAGGGCAGGGTGCCGCTCGACAAGGCGATACCTTTCGGACTCCAGCACGTGCTGGCGATGTTCGTTGCAAATGTAGCACCGCTCATCATCATCGCGTCGGTAGCCGTTTACGACGGACAGCCGTTCAGCGCGGTCGAGACGGCCAGACTGATACAGAACTGCATGCTTATCGCGGGACTGGGTACCATGGTACAGCTTTATCCTGTGTGGAAGGTAGGCTCGGGACTTCCTATCGTTATGGGCCTCAGCTTCACATTCCTTGCTGCCGCAATGTCGGCTGCATCGAAGGATTACGGCATCATGGTAGGTGCCATAATCGTGGGCGGCTGCTTTGAAGGCATACTTGGACTGACTGCAAAATACTGGAGAAAGATCATTTCTCCGCTGCTGTCGTCATGTGTAGTTGTAGCGATAGGACTCAGCATCCTGAACGTAGGAGTTTCATCGTTCGCGTCATCAGGGAAGTATCCTGTGGGCGCGTGGCAGAACCTGCTGGTGGCAACTCTGACACTGATCGCGGCATTGGTATTCCATATCAGAGTGAAGGGCGTCGCCAAGCAGATGTACGTACTCTTCGGACTGATCGTGGGCTACATCATCTCCATATTCTTCGGAATGGTGGACTTTGGCGCGATGGGGGACACCATCAAGGAGATGGGCGTATTCTCAGTACCTGAGCTCTTCGCGTTCAAGCCTAAATTCCAGGCCGGTGCGATAATATCGTTCTGCCTGGTGTTCATGGTATCGGCGGTAGAGACCATAGGAGATACCACCGCAGCTTGCACGGGCGGTCTGGGACGTGACATCACGGAAAAGGAGATCTCGGGATCTCTCTGCTGCGACGGATTCATGTCTGCGATATCGGGCGGAGTCTTCGGCTGCTCGCCAATAACATCATTCAGCCAGAACGTCGGTCTTATCGCGATGACTCACGTAGTAAACAGATTCTGCATAATGTTCGGAGCCCTGGCAATGATACTCGGCGGACTGTTCCCGCCTATAGGAGCGTTCTTCACAACGCTGCCTGACTGCGTTCTCGGCGGCTGCACGGTCATCATGTTCGGTTCCATAATGATGGCGGGCATCAAGATGATGATCGACGCAGGACTTGATAACAGAAACACTCTTATAGCTGCTACATCTCTCTGCCTCGGAGTAGGCGTGACACAGGTGGATGGATTCTTTGATCATCTGCCGGCAATAATCGGAGAGATCTTCGCGGGCAACATGGTAGCCGGTGTATTCGTGGTAGGACTCATAATGGAGCTTCTGCTTCCGAAGGATCCGGCCAAGTACGAGGCTTTCATGGACCAGATGGACGATAAGATCGATATGGCAGAACCTGATCCTGGACTGTTCTACGGAAGAACAGCGGACGAAGATCCTGAGCAGAAATAAGCAAAAATAAGAAAAATTACGGGCTGCAGAGGCTATTCTGCAGCCTGTTATTTTAAAAACCAAAATAATTTTAGGTTTTTGGCCCGTTGTTCTTGTTTTGATACATTATTGATTCTATAATTGAGATGGATAGGTATATCTCGTGACAGAAAAGTGAGATGGACCAAATGAAAAAATACTATGACCGGACATGGAAAATAGGGGAGCTGGCGAAGATGTTCGACATCAACGTCCAGCTCTTGCGTCATTATGACAAAGAGGGGCTGCTTGTTCCGGGAATAAGAAATCCGGAGAACAAGTGGCGGACCTACAAGTACGATCAGATCTATCCGCTCGCCATGATAAGACTGCTGCGTCAGCTGGACTGCTCACTGGATGACATAGGAGATTTCATGCACAGGCGGAGCCCGGATCTGACCGAAAAGTACCTGAGGCGCCGGATGAAGACGATCAGAGCAAAGTATGAAAAGCTCCTGAAAATGGAGGCCGTGATGAACGACCGCTTCGCGATGGTGAACCGCGAAATGAAGTATGCGGCTTCAGACCAGATCTTCGAATATTCCGAAGAAGAGATCTATTACATCGAGATAGGCGGTATCGAGGATATCTTCGTAAATGAGCTGTTCTACCTGTACCCGACTCTCGTCTTCTACACAGGCGATGATGTCAGGTTCGCAGTCTGGATACCTGCAGAAGAGACCGCATCATTCGACAAATACAGTGACAGGCTCCGCTGCCTGCCTATCGACGAGTATCTGGTAGGCTTCCACAAGGGACCGCATGAGAAGCTGCCCGAGACATTTGAACGCATACGGGAGGCGGCTCCGGGAATACTGGATGAAGGCTGCAGGATAGGGGACACGATGATATGCATAGACATCATCGACCAGTTCATAGAAGCAGACAGAAACAATTTCGTCACCAAGGTGATGACCAAGATATACAGAGATTGATATAACTGACAGCTAACTGTTACAGATAGAAAGGACAAGGAGGGCGAACATGTCCAACAAGTACATCGGTCAGTCGGTCACAAGGCTCGATGCCCGCGACAAGGCGATGGGACGCATCAAATACACCGATGACATGTGCGATAAAGGTGCGCTTGTCATCAGGGTTCTGCATTCCACGGTCGCAAACGGCATCGTCAAAAAGATCGACACTGAAGAGGCAGAAAAGATACCCGGCGTAGTCCGCGTCTTCACCTGCTTTGATCTGGAAGAAAAGCACTATTATCCGACAGCGGGTCATCCGTGGTCGACGGATCCTGCACATCAGGACATTGCCGACCGTCTCATCATGACGGACAGGCCTCTCTTCTACGGCGATGATATCGGAGCCGTAGTAGCGGAGGATGAGGTAGCGGCAGCCCAGGCTATACGCGTTCTGGAAAAGAGCGTCGAATACGAGGAGCTCCCGTTTGTCCTTGACGCGCAGGAAGCAATGAAGGAAGGCGCGCCTCAGCTTCACGAGAAATATCCAAACAACGTGCTCGCGCATACCGAGATACATATGGGCAGCGTGGAGGAGGCGATAAAGGAGCCGGGCCTCACAAAGGTTGAGGGCTGGTACGAGACCCAGCCGGTGCAGCACTGCCACATTGAGAACTTCATCTGCTACGCGTACGGTGAGGGCGACAGGACTGTAGTAGTCACATCGACCCAGATACCTCACATCGTGCGCCGTGTCATCGGACAGGCTCTCGGCATGGACTGGGGCAAGTTCAGAGTCATCAAGCCTTATGTCGGCGGCGGGTTCGGAAACAAGCAGGACGTCCTTTACGAACCGCTCTGTGCATGGATAAGCATCCAGCTCGGCGGACGCCTTGTAAAGCTTGATGTCCCTCGTGAGGACACCTTCATAAGCAACCGTATCAGGCACGCCATCAGGTATCACATCACTTCGTGGATGCGCCCTGACGGAAGCTTCGCTGCAAGGACCATAAAGGCATGGTGCAATAACGGAGCATACAGTTCGCACGGCCACGCTATCGCGGCCAAGGGACTGAACGCGTTCCCGCAGCTCTATCCTTGCGACAACATCGACGGCGAGACCTGGACAGTCTACACGAACCGCTCTGTTGCCGGCGCGATGAGAGGCTACGGCATGCCGCAGGCGAGCTACGCTTTCGAGTGTCACGCTGAGGACTGCGCGAGAGCCATGAAGATGGATCCGCTGGAGTTCCGCCGCAAAAACCTGATGCCGGTCGGATACTACCACGCGTTCTCGAAAAACGAACTTTACTCCGATACATTCAACCAGTGCTTCGACAAGGGTGCTGAGATAATCGGATATTACGACAAGGTAAAGAAATACAAGAATCAGACCGGAGACATCAGAAGGGGCATAGCAGTATCGACCTTCTGGTACAACACTGCGGTCTATCCAATAGCACTTGAGACTTCGTCCTGCCGTATCGTGATGAACCAGGACGGTTCGGTCCAGTTCCAGCTGGGCGAGACCGAGATAGGCCAGGGCGCAGATACTGCTGCAGCACAGATGATAGCCGAAGAACTCAGCATACCGGTCAGCATGGTGCATCCGGTATCCTGCCAGGATACGGACATCACGCCGTTCGGCACGGGTGTATACGCATCCAGAGGAACATATACACTGGGCTTCTCTGTAAGACAGACTGCTATGCTGCTGAAGGAAAAGATCCTTGAGGCAGCGCATCAGTTCACGAGGATGCCGGTATACAACCTCGACCTTATTGACGGCAAGATAGTCAGGACGACAGACGGACGCGAACTCATGTCCATAGGTGACCTTGCCCTGTCGAAACTGTATACGACAGACGGATCGCAGCACCTGACTGCAGAGTCGACATACCAGATCAAATCGAACGCTTACTCGTTCGGATGCTGCTTCGCAGAGGTCGAGGTCGACATACCGATGTGCCGTGTAAGGCTTCTCAACATCGTGAACGTCCACGACTGCGGACAGGTGATCAACCCGCTGCTCGCCTCCGGGCAGGTCCACGGCGGCCAGAGCATGGGAATAGGATATGCTCTTTCGGAAAAGCTGATGTGGGATGAGAAGACAGGCAGACCGCTGAACAACAATCTGCTTGACTACAAGCTGTCGTCATTCATGGATCATCCGAGACTGAATGCGGCATTTGTAGAGAACTACGAGCCTACCAGCGCTTACGGCACAAAGGGACTCGGAGAACCGCCGGCATGTCCGGTAGCTCCGGCCATCAGAAACGCCATAGGCGCGGCAACGGGCCTGTACATAAACGAGCTCCCGCTGTCACCGCACACTCTGTTCAGAGAATTCTCTGACGCGGGACTCATAAACGATCCATGGAGAAAAGAAGAGCAGGGAAAGGAGGGCAGATAGCATGTATGACATGAAGGCGCTTTACGAAGCCGAAAGCGTGCAGGATGCCGTCAGACTCAGACTGGAGCATCCGGACGCCCAGATACTTGCGGGAGGTTCTGACGTGCTCGTTCAGATACGTGAGGGCCGCAGGGCCGGAGCTGAGTTCATCAGCATATACATGCTCGACGAGCTCAGAGGAGTAAGCATCGATGAGGAGGAAAACATCCGCATCGGCTCTCTCACAAGCTTCTCGCATATCACTAAGGACCCTATAATCCAGAAATATATAAACGTTCTCGGAGAGGCCGTCGACATGGTCGGAGGTCCTCAGATAAGAGCGATAGGAACCATCGGAGGCAATACCTGCAACGGAGTAACTTCTGCTGATTCAGCATCGACGCTGATGGCGTGGGATGCGGTGATCGAGCTTACCGGTTCCGAAGGAACAAGGCGCGTTCCTATAAAGGACTTCTATATTAAGGCTAAGGTAGTTGACATAAGACCTGATGAGATCCAGACAGCGATACTGATCCCGAAGGAATCCTACGAAAACTGCTTCGGCCACTATATCAAATACTCGATGAGAAACGCCCTTGATATCGCGACCACAGGCTGCTCGGTCAACGCTGTTCTGAGCGATGACAAAAAGAGATTCGAGCGCGTACGCATAGGATACGGCGTTGCATCACCGATCCCTATCAGGGCGTACAGCGCTGAGGAATTCATCAAAGGTAAGGAAATAAACGAAGAGAATATCAAGGAATTTGCGCTGACTGTACTGCAGGATGTTAATCCGCGTGACAGCTGGCGTGCCGGAAAGGCTCTTCGTCAGCACATTTCGGTAGTCATGGCTGAACGTGCTCTCAAAGAGTGTGTAAAGCTTGCAGGAGGTGAAGCTGATGAGTAAGCAGTACAAGGTGGTCCACTGCACCGTTAACGGAAAAGAGATAGAGCAGATAGTGGATGTGCGCGAGTCACTCACTGACATGCTCAGAAATGACCTCCGCCTGACTTCGGTAAAGAAGGGCTGCGAGGTAGGCGAGTGCGGAGCGTGCACCGTCATAATAAACGGCGAGGGCTTCAACTCGTGCATCTACCTTGCTGTATGGGCAGAAGGCAAGGAGATATGGACGCTCGAAGGTCTTACCGGCCCGGGCGGAGAGCTCTCTGACATCCAGCAGGCATTCGTGGATGAAGGAGCCATACAGTGCGGATTCTGCACTCCGGGCTTCATAATGACCAGCTGGGAGATAGTTAATTCAGGTAAAGAATATACGGATGACGAGCTCAGGAAGGCTCTGTCGGGACACCTCTGCAGGTGCACCGGATATGAGAACATCTTCCGTGCCGTCAAGAAGACGATGCTTAGACATCTCGGCAAGTATGAAGAGGCCGAACTCGTAAATTCGCAGGGCATCACGGAATATCCGGAACCGATGCCTTTCAAGTAGCACAGAGATCGCAAGGAGAATGCTTATGGCTAGTCAACTGTTAATGGCAAAGAGCCCTGAAGAGGCGATCAGCGCAAAGACAGCGCAGGCAGCCTTCCTTGCAGGGGGTACGGAAGTAAACCGTCTGGGTTCTTCCGTGGACGCTGAGACACTGATATCCCTGAAAAAATGCAGCGGACTTGACGGCATCGAAAGCGATGCAGGATATGTGACCATCGGAAGCATGTGCACATTCCAGCAGCTTATAGAATCGGATAAGGTGCCGGCATATATCAGGGAAGCAGCGCATTTCATGGCATCACGCACAAAACGCAACATGGCCACTATAGGCGGCAACATCGCATCCATGAGGAGAGATTCGTATATGATCCCGGCACTCATAGCGGCCGGTGCTGTCCTTGAACTGGCCGGCAGCGGCGGATCGTGCCGCATCGGTATCGAAGAGTATCTTGACAAGGCGGCTGAATATGCCGGCTGTCTGATCCTCTCAGTCACGGTACCTGAAAAGATAAAACTTATGTCGAAGCGCTATTCGAATACGGCGCAGAGCCACGCGGTGCTTACGATGAGCGCTGCCGTCTGCGGGGACGGTATCGTGATGGCCGCTGCGCTCAAGAACAGCGGGATATACCGCCTGATGGATTTCGAAAAGGCGCTCAAGGCTGATCCTGAGATGTCCGACGATGACATAATCAGCTGGTTCAGAAACTGGGACGCCATAAGAGTCGAAGCAGACATGTTCGGAGGCGAAGACTACAAGCGCTATCTGATGGGCGTCACCGCATGTGACTTCCGTGCCGGACTTGCATCCGGCTCCGGAAAGGAGGTGGAGTCATGATCAACTGCACTATCAACGGCAAAAAACGCTCGATAGACATCGATCCTGTAAAGAGCCTCCGCGAGATGCTTCTCAAAAATGGCAACTTTGCGGTCAGAGACAGCGATGATGCAGAGGGCTTCTGCGGAAGCGACACCGTGCTCCTTGACGGGACCCCGGTATTCGCGAATCTGGTTCTCGCCGGAGAGGCTGAGGGCTGCGAGATCGTAACACCGGACAGCCTGGGAGACTCCATGCACCTTACAGTAGTGCAGCAGGCTCTGATCGATGCCGGAGTCGTACAGAGCGCATACAACGCTCCTGCGGCTGCGCTTCTCATGACATGGCTGTTTGACAACAACCCGGATCCTTCAAGAGAGGATGTAAAGGATGTGCTCTCCGGCATATTCATACGTGACGCCGGATACGAGCAGTACTATCTGGCTGCGAAACTCATCAAGGAAAAACTGGCGACAGGTGAGTACAAGACCGAGATCGCCCCTGAGTTCAGACCGCAGCTTAAGTCGGTAGGCAAGGTGATGCCTAAGGTCGACGCTCCTCAGCTGGTCTCGGGAGAGAGGGCATTCGTAGAGGATTACGTGGATGATGATACCTGCTACATGGTGGTCCTCCGCTCGCCGTATGCCCACGCTTATGTAAATAAGATCGACACGTCAAAAGCCGAGGCGCTTCCGGGAGTCATCAAGGTCATAACCGCATACAACTGCCCGGATGTCACCTACATGTCGGCAGGACAGGGCGAGCCTGAACCGTCCCCTCACGACAGACGCCTTCTCAACAAGAAGGTGAGACACGTTGGCGACCGTGTGGCTGCCATCGTCGCTGAGACGCTCGAAGAAGCGATAAAGGCACGTGACCTCATCGAGGTCGAATACGAGCCGCTGGACGCCGTATTTACGGTCGAGGAGGCAATGGCAGAGGGCGCTCCGCTGGTACACAACGGAAGAGTCCAGTACAACGCCGGTGCCCCGGACGACCTTGACGAATACAACGCTAAACTTTCGGGAGACGAGAGAGAGGGCAAGGTAGTATATCAGTTCCCTCTGCACGGAGATGTGCTCCACAACGTGGCGGCCGCGAACCACGGCGGCATAGGCGATGTGGACAAGGCCTTCGAAGAGGCTGACGCTGTGGTCGAGGCAACATACCAGACGAGCCAGATCCAGCATACGCCGCTTGAGACACACATCTGTTTCTCGAAACTCGAGAACGGAAGACTCATAGTCTACGCAAGCACTCAGGTGCCGTATCACGTGCGCCGTATCGTCAGCTGGGTAACGGGTCTGCCGCAGAACAAGATACACGTCATAAAGACCAGGGTAGGAGGCGGATACGGCTCCAAGCAGGACATCCTCGTTGAGGACCTTACTGCATACGCCACATTCGCGACAGGAAGACCTGTTCTTTATCACAACACGCGCGAGGAGGAGTTTATCGCGAACTCCACCAGGCACCCGATGCGCGTCCATGTAAAGATGGGCGGCAAGAAGGACGGGTCCATCACGGGCATCTACATGAAGGTAGACGCAAACACAGGCCCGTACGGAAATCACGCACTGACGGTGCCTATGAACAGCTGCTCAAAGACTCTGCCGCTGTTCAAGTGCGACAACATGAAATACGATCTTACGATCTACTATACGAACACTCCGCCTGCCGGAGCATATCAGGGCTACGGCACGCCTAAGGGAACATACGGCCTCATGATGGCGATGTGCGAACTTGCGGACAAGCTCGGAGTGGACTACAAGGAGATGGTCCTCAAGAACCATGTTGAAGAAGGCTACATGCTCGAGATCCTAAAGGGACTAGGCGAGGGACGTGAAGGAAACGTCGTTCCGGTAGGATCCTGCGGACTCAGAGAAGCGGTCGAAAAGGGCTGCGAGATGATCGAGTGGGGCAAGCGCGAGGAGAGCGATGACCCTGACTGGAAGATAGGAAAGGGCTTCGCGATGATAATGCAGGGCTCGGGTCTTCCGGGTCTCGACCACGCGAACGCGATAGCAAAACTCGAGATGGACGGCTCCATAATAGTGCTGTCCGGAGCCGCAGATATCGGGACCGGCCTCGATACCATCATAGCGAAGGTGGCCAGCGACATACTCTGCGTACCTGTTGAGAGGATCACCGTCATAACGGGTGATACTGACTCCGGAGCCTTCGATACAGGATCGTACGCATCATCGGGAACATTCTTCAGCGGCAACGCGGCAGTGGTCGCATCCACCAAACTGAAGGAAATGATACTCAATGAGGCGGCTCTGCAGCTTGGAGAAGACAAGGACGACATGGAACTTGACTGGCCGGGCGAAGTCATCTCTAAGAAGACGGGTAAAAAGTTATCGTATTATGAGATCATACACACAGCCACATCGGGAACGGGCCGCGGACACCTTATTGCTCCGGGAAGCTTCACAACGGCGGCATCTTCGGTGCCTTACGGAGCACACTTCGCACAGGTCGCTGTCAACATCAAGACCGGTGAAGTCAAGGTCCAGAAGTTCTACGCCGTCCAGGATGCGGGCACTCCGATCAACCCGGAGGCAGCTCTCTGCCAGATGTACGGCGCGTCACTGAAATCGATAGGTCATACGCTTTATGAAGATATGATACTCGACGAGGACGGCCGCTGTGTGAACGCAAACATGACGGACTACGGAGTCCCGATGATCTCGGAGCAACCAGACGACTTCAAAGCTGTTCTGATAGACGTGGACGATCCGGACGGACCGTTCGGCGCCAAGTCGATCTCTGAGATCGCTTGCAACGGCGCTGCTCCGGCTATCGGCAACGCCATCCATGATGCCTGCGGCGTCTGGATGAGAAGCTGGCCGATGACTCCTGAGAAGATATTGAGAGAATTAGGGAAGATAAAATAATAAACGGTGCAGAAGGGAGGATATTACATGCTTTTAATAGGAAACGGACAACTGATCACAAGGGATCCTGAATTCCCTTATCTTAAGGATGGAGCGGTCGTCATCGACGGCGAAGTCATAAAGGATGTCGGAACGTTTGCCGACATGAAGGCAGCGTATCCTGATGCTGAATTCGTTGATGCAAAGGGCGGCATCATCATGCCGGGCCTTATCAACGCGCATACGCATATCTATTCCGGTCTCGCGAGAGGACTGGCCATTGATGGCCACAATCCTACAAACTTCTTTGAGATACTTGACGGGATGTGGTGGAACATCGACCGCCATCTGACCATAGACGGCACAAAGGCCAGCGCATACGCGACCATACTCGACTGCATCAGAGACGGTGTCACTACCATCTTTGACCATCACGCAAGCTTCTGCGAGATCCCGGGATCGCTCTTCGCTATCAAGGATGTAGCCAAGGAGCTCGGGATGAGATCGTGCCTCTGCTATGAGGTATCCGAAAGAGACGGCGAGGAAAAGACTCTTCAGAGCATTCAGGAGAACGCTGAGTTCGCGAAATGGGCACAGAAGGAAGACGACGACATGATAAAGGCCATGTTCGGCGGTCATGCTCTCTTCACTATCTCGGACAAGACTTTCGAGAAGATGGTAGAGGCCAACGACGGCATGACAGGATTCCACATCCATGTTGCTGAGGGCATGAACGATGTCTATGACAGCCTCAGAAACTACGGCTGCAGACCGATAAACAGACTGCTGTACAACGGACTCCTCGGAGACAAAACACTTCTGGGACACTGCATCCACGTGAGCCCTGCCGAGATGGACATCATCAAGGAGACAGGCACAATGGTAGTCAACAACCCTGAGTCCAACATGGGCAATGCGGTAGGCTGCGCACCTGTGCTCCAGATGATGGCAAAGGGCATCACAGTCGGTATGGGAACCGATGCTTATACGCATGACATGCTCGAGAGCTTAAAGGTATTCCTCATCATCCAGAGACACAACGCTGCTATGCCGAACGTTGCATGGGGAGAGGACTGCACGATGCTCTTCGAGAACAACAGAAAGATCGCTGCCAAGTACTTCAAAAAGCCTCTCGGCATCCTGAAGGCAGGCGCTGCAGCAGACGTCATCGTAATGGATTACAAGCCGTTCACACCGTTCTCGGATGAGAACATCGACGGCCACATGATCTTCGGAATGATGGGCAAGAACTGCAGAACGACTATCATCAACGGAAAGGTACTGTATAAGGACAGAGAATTCGTGGGTATCGATGAGGAGGCAATCAATGCCTGGACTCTGGAGCAGAGCAAGAAGCTCTGGGGCGAGCTCAATCACAGGGAATACTAGAAGAGTGTAGATATCGGTAAGAGGAGGATCAAAGAATGAGTGATATTATGCGACCGATACCGTATGATCACCTGCTGAACTGGGTGCTTGAGGAATACGGCAAGAGCAAAAGCATTTTCGGCGTTTCCAAACTTGTAAAACATACCAACGGACAGGCTCTTCCGATCTTTGATGAGAAGATCGAGTCGCCGTTCGGACCTGCTGCCGGTCCTAATACGCAGCTCGCGCAGAACATCATAGCTTCATATGTTGCCGGTTCGAGATTCTTCGAACTCAAGACCGTGCAGGACATGGACGGTCCGGACCTCGCGGCGTGTGTTGCAAAGCCTTGCATCACGGCTCACGACGAGTGCTACAACTGCGAGTGGTCGACTGAGCTTTATGTGCATCAGGCATTTGATGAGTATGTAAAGGCATGGTTCATCTGCAAGATCCTATCCAAAGAGCTGGGACTGGGCGATCCTGACGGATTTGTATTCAACATGTCCGTTGGCTACGACCTCGAGGGTATCAAGAAGGATAAGGTAAACACTTACATAGACGGCATGAAGGATGCTTCCGGTACGGAAGTCTTCAGAAATGCCATGGAAGTATCGCTGCAGGCTGTAAAGGACGGAAGACTGAAGAATGTCGATGAGGACTTCATCAGATCCATCCCTGCAAGGATCTCGAACTCCATTACAGAGTCGACACTGCACGGCTGCCCGCCGGATGAGATCGAGAGGATAGCATCCTATCTGATCAAAGAGAAGGGGCTTAACACATTCATCAAGTGCAACCCGACACTGCTCGGATATGAGTTCGCAAGAGAGAGACTGGATTCGCTCGGATTCAGCTACATCGCCTTCGACGACCATCACTTCCTTGAAGACCTTCAGTGGAAGGATGCAGTCCCGATGTTCGAGAGACTGCAGAAGCTCTGCGATGACAGAGGCCTCGAATTCGGAGTCAAGCTCACAAACACATTCCCTGTGGATGTAAAGGCAGGGGAGCTTCCGTCAGAAGAGATGTATATGTCCGGACGCAGCTTATTCCCGCTGACCATCGAACTGGCAAGAAGGATAACAAAGCAGTTTGACGGAAAACTGAGGATCAGCTTCTCGGGCGGCGCAGATTTCTTCAACATCAAGGATATATTCGAAGCAGGCATCTGGCCTATCACAATGGCTACTACAGTCCTTAAGCCGGGCGGGTACCAGAGAATGTCCCAGATCGGTGAAAAGCTGATGGACTGCGGCTGCGAGAGATTCGCGGGCGTAGATCTCGGAAAGGTCGAGAAGCTTGTTGAGGTCTCCCAGGGAGACAGAAACCGCAAGCCAATCAAGCCGCTGCCTGATAGAAAGAACGGCGAAGACCTGCCGATGTTCGACTGCTTCACAGCTCCTTGCAGCGGCGGATGCCCGATCAATCAGGACATCCCTGCATACCTCGAGGCAATGGAGAAGGGCGACAGCGAGACAGCTCTTAAGATAATCCTCGAGAAGAACGCACTTCCGTTCACGACAGGAACCATCTGCCCGCATACATGCGCTGACAGATGCATGAGAAACCACTATGAATCGGCTCTCAGGATCCGTGAGGTCAAGCTGATGGCTGCTGAGGCTGCCTGCGCTAAGGTGCTTCCGGGCCTCAAGGCTGCTGCACCTTCCGGCAAGAAGGTAGCTGTTATCGGCGGAGGTCCTGCAGGACTTGCTGCAGCTTCATTCCTGTCAAGAGCAGGCGCTGATGTAACAGTATTCGAGAAGCAGGACAAGATGGGCGGCGTTCCGAGATACGTCATCCCTGGATTCAGGATCGGCGATGAGGCGATCGACAGCGACGTGGCACTCTGCTCCGCATACGGCGCAAAGATGGTCACAGGACGCGAGATCGCATCCGTGCAGGAGCTTAAGGATGAAGGCTTCGAGAACATCGTAGTCTGCATCGGAGCATGGGCACACGGCCGCAAGGCTCTCAAGTACGGTGATGAGATCGATGCTCTTGAGTTCCTGCAGGCAGTAAAGGCTCAGCCTGGCGCATGCGATCTGGGAACAGACGTAGTCGTCATCGGCGGCGGAAACACAGCTATGGACGTAGCAAGAGCCGCAAAGAGACAGCCGGGAGTCGAGCACGTACGCCTGGTATACAGAAGAGACAGACGCAACATGCCGGCTGATGAGGAAGAGCTGGTAATGGCCGTAGAGGACGGAGTCGAGTTCATGGAGCTCCTCGCACCTGTCGGAACAGAGAACGGCATGCTGAAGTGCGAGATCAACGTTCTCGGCGAGCCTGACGCAAGCGGCAGAAGATCACCTGTAGGAACAGGCGAATTCTGCGAGGTACCTGCAACAGCAGTCATCTGCGCTGTAGGTGAGCGCATCATGACAGGTCTCTACGAGGCAGCAGGAGCAGAGCTCACAGAGAAGGGCGCACCTGTTGTTGATGAGAACCTGATGACGACAGTACCTGGCCTGTACGCAGCAGGAGACTGCAGAAGAGGTCCTGCAACAGTAGTAAAGGCTATCGCTGATGCACAGACAGTCGCGGCTGCGATCACCGGAGCTAAGTTCGATGCCTGCGAAGCTGCAAACGCTGCAGGCGACATGGACAAGCTGCTCGGAAGAAAGGGAGATCTCAGGGATGCTCCTGAGGGCAAGGCTGATGACAGATGCCTCGGCTGCAGCACGGTATGCGAGGTCTGCACAGACGTATGTCCTAACAGAGCGAATGTCGTTATCGATGTTCCGGGCTTCGTTAAGCCTCAGATCCTGCATGTTGACGGCATGTGCAACGAGTGCGGAAACTGCGCGGTATTCTGCCCGTACAGCGGACGTCCTTACAAGGATAAGTTCACTCTGTTCTGGAGCGAAGAGGACTTCAAGGACAGCGAGAACAACGGATTCCTGTTCACAGGAGACACAAAGGTATGCGTAAGGCTGTTCGGAAATGCTGCCGAGCATGACATCGCAGACCCAGCGTGCGCTCTGCCGGAAGGAGTGCTGGCATTCATCAAGGCAGTAAAGGAAAACTACGGATATCTTATCGGATAGATCAGGAAATTCTTAATGGCGGGTACATCAGAGCTTCATTTCAGGGCTTTTATGTACCCGCCGAAGAAATGTCCTTAAGACATCAGCACAAGGAAGTTTATTAATGTTAGTTGTTATAAAAGGGGCGGGGGATCTTGCCAGCGGAATAGCTGTCAGACTGCACCGCTCCAGAATAGATGTGGTCATGACGGATCTGCCGGTACCTACGGCGGTAAGAAGGTCAGTCGCTTTTTCGGAGGCGGTCCGTCTTGGCAAAACAAAAGTAGAAAATATAGAGGCAGAAAAGGCCTGTTCTGAGGAAGAAGTAAGGGCTTGCCTGCGCAGGGGAGTCATACCGGTCATGCCGGACCCCGATGCAGGCATTATTGCTGTGCTTAAGCCCGAGGTCATAGTGGACGCGATCATAGCAAAGAAAAACACCGGAACGCATATTGACGATGCTACTCTGGTGATCGCTGTAGGACCCGGTTTTACAGCGGGCAAGGACTGCGATGCAGTCATCGAGACGATGCGCGGGCATACTCTCGGCAGAGTCATATGGAAGGGTTCGGCCAGCCCTAATACGGGGGTGCCCGGAAACGTTGGCGGAGAGACCATAAGGCGTCTTATCAAGGCTCCGTGCAGCGGAGTATTCCATCCCGAAAAGAATATAGGTGATCTGGTAAGCGAAGGCGAGAGGGTCGCCAATGTTGACGGAGAACCGGTCTATGCTCTGACTGCAGGCATGATAAGAGGCCTGCTTCAGGACGGGGTTGAAGTCAGCAAAGGCATGAAGTCAGGAGACGTCGATCCGAGAGGCAGCACCGTTGACTACAGGATGGTCTCCGATAAGGCTACCGCGATCGGCGGGGGCGTGCTCGAAGCGATACTTTCATATGCCGGCGACCGGCTCTGAAGAACAGGAGAAATCAGATGGCTAAGAAGATCAAAAGAATTGCATATGTGCGCTGCAGAGGCGGGAGCGTAAGCTGCACATACGGCTGCATCGGATGCGGTATGTGTGCTGAGGCCTGCCGTCTTGGCGCAATAAGTGTGGGAGAGAACAGCATAGCTGCCGTCGATACGAAAAAATGCGTGGGATGCGGTCTTTGTGCAAAAGCATGCCCGCAGGGAATAATAGATATAGTCGGTAAAGGCTTCAATATACAGCCTGCCTGCAGCAACAAGGACGCGGGCAAGGCCGCGAGGGATGTATGCATCAACTCATGCATCGCCTGCAGATTATGTGAAAAGAACTGTCCGGCAGACGCTGTTCATGTGACAGATAACCGTGCCGTGATAGATCCGGACAAATGCATATGCTGCGGCATGTGCGCAGTAAAGTGTCCGCGCGGAGTCATACGCGACCTGCACGGCATCATGACAGACTGAGCAGAGAGGAGGTAAGGAAATGCCGTATACATTTACAGTAAACGGGGTCATAAGAACGACCGAAGAAGACAAGCCTCTGCTCAGGTATCTGAGGGATGATCTGAAGCTGTATTCAGTCAAGGACGGCTGCTCCGAAGGAGCCTGCGGCACGTGCACGGTCATCGTGGACGGATATGCCGTAAAGTCCTGCGTGCTGACTACGAAGAAGGCAGAGGGCAAGAATATACTGACTGTGGAAGGGCTTTCTCTCAGAGAGAAGGAAGCCTTTGTTTACGCGTTCGGAACTGCCGGATCCGTACAATGCGGTTTCTGCATCCCGGGCATGGTCATGGTCGCCAAGGCGCTGATCGACCGCGATCCGAACCCGACGACGAATGATATAGAGGAAGCGATCAGGGGCAATGTATGCCGCTGCACAGGATATAAAAAGATCATCACCGGTATAAGAAGGGCTGCTGCTGTTCTGCGCGGTGACGAAGAGATAAAGAATATCACACAGTTCAACTTCGGAGAGATGTATGAGCAGCAATCATTCATCTCGGTGAAGGGATCGCTGTACGATCCTGCGGAAGCATCGGGCATAGAGCTGTACCATAACCGCGAGAATGCGGCGAGGTTCGGAATAGGACAGAATGTCTTCCGTATTGATGTGACCAAGAAGGTCCTCGGATACGGAAAGTATCCTGATGATATAGGACCTGAATATTTCATTCCTGCGGACAGAACTGACCTGATCATGGAATGCTCGGAATGGAGCAAAGAAGAGTACGAAGCTGAGAAGGAAGCCGGCAATACCGCCGCCGGCAAAAACCTTTACAAGAAAGGTGAACCAAACTGCAATGTTGCCACGATCGTAGATCCAGAAATGCCGCCGATGGCATACGCTTCAGCGGTCAGATCAGAATATCCGAGAGCGGTAGTCAAAAAGATACACAAGGAAAAAGCTGAATCCCTGCCGGGAGTGCTCGGCGTTCTTACTGCAGAGGACGTACCTAACAACAAGGTAGGCCACATCCAGCAGGACTGGGATGTAATGATAGCTGAGGGCGACACTACGCGCATGATGGGAGACGCCATATGCCTGGTCGTAGCCGAGTCGCCGTACATACTTGAGCAGGCCAAGAAGGCGGTAAAGGTAGAATACGAGCCGCTCGAGCCTGTAAGAGGTATAGATGAAGCGAAGGCGGAAGGAGCTCCGCAGCTGCACAAACACGCGCCGGGCAATCTCTGCCAGAGCAGGCATGTAGTAAGAGGCGACGCGGCAAAGGCGCTCGCGGAGTCTGCGTATACGGTCACCCAGCACTTCAGCACGCCGTTCACCGAGCATGCCTTCCTTGAACCTGAGTGCGCTGTGTCCTTCCCATACGGGGACGGAGTCAAGATACTGTCGACAGACCAGGGCGCATTTGATACCCGCAAGGAAGTCCTCATAATGTTCGGCTGGCAAGATACACCTGAAAGAGTCGTCGTTGAAAACCAGCTCATAGGAGGAGGCTTCGGCGGCAAGGAAGATGTGACGACACAGCATCTTTCGGCACTTGCGGCGATGAAGTTCGGAAGACCGGTCAAGGTGAAGTTCAGCAGAAAAGAATCCCTTATGGTGCACCCTAAGAGGCACGCCATGGAGGGCACCTTTACCGTGGGCTGCGACGAGAACGGGATACTTACCGGGCTCGACTGCGAGATCAATTTCGATACAGGGGCATATGCCAGCCTGTGCGGGCCTGTACTTGAGAGAGCCTGCACTCACAGCGTCGGCCCTTACAACTATCACAATACGGATATAAGAGGATTCGGATACTATACCAACAATCCGCCGGCAGGAGCGTTCAGAGGCTTCGGCGTATGCCAGAGCCAGTTTGCTCTCGAATCGATCCTGAACGTGCTGGCTGAGAAGGTCGGCATAAGCACGTGGGAGATGAGATACCGCAACGCCATTGCGCCGGGAGATGAGCTGCCTAACGGACAGATGGCCGATGTATCGACGGCCTTAAGAGAGACTCTTGAGGCGGTAAAGCCGTTCTATGATGCCGCACCTAATGACAGAGTAGGCATCGCATGTGCGATGAAAAACGCCGGTGTCGGAGTCGGCCTGCCTGACAAAGGAAGGGCAACGCTCCTGATAAAAGATGGGCTTGTCGTTATACGCACGGCGGCTTCGGACATAGGTCAGGGCTGCCAGACAGTATTCTGCCAGGATGTGGCGGAGGTCACCGATCTTCCTATCTCCAGGATATGGTTCGGACACTGCAATACCGAGAACGCGCCGGATTCGGGAACCACATCGGGCTCGAGACAGACACTGATCACCGGAGAGGCGGTAAGAGGCGCTGCACTGAAGCTCAAGAAGGATATGGATGAAGAGGGCATCAGTGAGGATACCCTGGACAGACTCAACGGCAGGGAATACAGCTACGAGTACTTTGATCCTACGGATCCTCTCGGCTCAGACAAACCTCATCCGAAGAGCCATATAGCCTATGGTTACGCCACCAATGTCGCGGTACTCAATGAAGAGGGCAGAGTCACGGATATCTACGCGGCCTTCGATGCCGGCAGAGTAGTCAACCCGCTTTCGATGTCAGGACAGATTGAAGGCGGCGTGCTTATGGGCATGGGTTATGCCCTGACTGAGAACTGGCCGCTCGAGGACTGCGTTCCAAAGGCAAAATACGGTACTCTCGGCCTCATGAGATCCACGGACATACCTAAGATACACACTATACATGTGGAGAAGGACCGCCAGCTCGATGTCGCGTTCGGCGCCAAGGGTATAGGTGAGATAACGACCATACCATCCGCGCCTGCCATAGCCGGAGCGTACTACGCCAAAGATAAGGTGCTCAGGACGAGGCTTCCGCTTGAGAACACCTATTACAGGAAGCCGGAAGACAAATAGCCTCGCACGTTGTATTTAAAATGAGGTTTCATCCATGAAAACAATAATCAAAAACGGGACCATCGCCACAGACTCTGAGGTCTTCAGGGGCGATATCCTTATCGAAGACGGTAAAATAAGCGCGATAGGAGAAGACATCTCCTGTGATGATGCGAAGATAGTCGATGCTTCGGGCATGTACGTGATGCCGGGAGCTGTTGACGTGCATACGCATATGGATCTGGATGTAGGCTTTGCCAGGGCGATAGACGACTTCTATGACGGCACTGTCGCAGCTGCCTGCGGAGGCACTACAACGATAGTCGATCACATGGCATTCGGTCCGAAGGACTGCAGCCTCTGGCACCAGGTCAATGAGTATCACAGGCTTGCAGACGGGAATGCTGTGGTAGACTACGGATTCCACGGCGTTATCCAGCATCCGGTGACTGCAGACAGGCTTGGAGAGCTTGCTGAGATAAAGGAAAAAGAGGGTATCACCAGCTTCAAGGTCTATATGACTTACGACTTCGGGCTTCAGGATGATGAGCTTTTCAATGTGCTCAGAGCCGCAAAGGAAGCCGGTATAGTGATCACAGTCCACTGCGAGAACCACGGTGTGCTGACCCAGCTGAGAAAGGAATTCATCGAGCAGGGCCATACCGAGGCAAAGTACCATCCTCTCAGCAGACCGCCGAGAGTGGAAGCTGAGGCTGTAAACAGGATGATCCATCTTTCGGCCCTGGCCGGGGATGCGCCTCTGTACATAGTTCATCTTTCGAGTGCCGAGGGTCTTCACGAAGTAATGAAGGCAAGAGCCGAGAACAGGCCTAATCTTGGTGTCGAGACCTGCATACAGTACCTGATACTCAATGACAGCATGTATGATGACCCGTCAGAAGGGCTCAAGGCTATAATGTCTCCGCCGCTCCGCAAGGATCAGGACAGAGAAGAGCTCTGGCAGGCCCTCTCTGAAGGCGGACTTATCGATACAGTGGCGACCGATCATTGCCCGTTCCACTTCAGAGCCGGCAAAGCCGAGAAGCAGTACGGGAAGGATGACTTCACAAAATGTCCGAACGGCGCGCCGGGTGTGCAGGAGAGACTCATGCTGATGTTCTCAGAGGGCTTCATGAAAGGACGCATAAGTCTGCCGCAGCTGGTAAAGTATGCGAGCTCAGAACCTTGCCGCATGTTCGGCCTGTATCCTCAGAAGGGAAGTCTTGAGCCGGGAACGGATGCAGATATCGTTATCATAGATCCGGGCAAAGTCACGCATATCGACAGGGACTACATCCGCGGCGCTTCTGACTATTCGTGCTATGAAGGAATGGATCTTGAGGGCAGCATAGAAAAGGTATTTCTGCGCGGAAAAGAGATCGTAGACAATGGCAAATTCCTCGGTGAGAAGGGAGAAGGAAAATATCTCAGACGCGGTCCGAGCGTCCTGGCAAAAAGATGATTTTTTCTCCAAAAAACCATTGAAATCAACGATTCCGCAAGTATAATAAAAATAGTTTAGGAAACATAAAATAATTTTAGATTTTGAAGATATAAATAGCATCAAAGGAGAAGACTATGTCCAAAGCAACAGAACTTGCAGAAAAGCTTTCAAAGCTTAACATCGCTGACATGTATGAAAACGACTTTTTCCTTACATGGGAAAAGACTGATGATGAGATCGAGGCTGTATTCACAGTCGCAGACGCACTGAGAGACCTGAGAGAACGTAACAAATCCACAAAGATCTTCGATTCGGGACTCGGCATCTCGATCTTCCGTGACAATTCCACAAGAACGCGCTTCTCTTTTGCCAGCGCATGCAATCTGCTCGGACTCGAGGTAGCAGATCTTGATGAGAAGAAATCGCAGATCGCTCACGGCGAGACAGTACGTGAGACAGCTACAATGATCTCGTTCATGGCAGACGTCATCGGTATCCGTGATGACATGTACATCGGCAAGGGCAATGCTTACATGCATGAGTTCATGGACTCCGTCACAGAGGCAAACAGGGACGGAGTGCTCGAGCAGAAGCCGACACTCGTTAACCTTCAGTGCGATATCGACCATCCGACACAGGCAATGGCAGACGCACTGCACATGATCCACGAGTTCGGCGGAGTTGAGAACCTCAAGGGAAAGAAGATCGCTATGAGCTGGGCGTATTCTCCTTCATACGGAAAGCCGCTGTCGGTACCGCAGGGCATCATCGGTCTTCTGACACGTATGGGAATGGACGTAGTCCTTGCTCATCCGGAAGGTTATGAGGTTATGGAAGACGTTGTCGAGGTCGCAAAGAAGAACGCTGCTGAATCCGGCGGAAAGTTCAGCATCACAAACGACATGAAAGAAGCATTCAAGGATGCTGACATCGTTTATCCGAAGAGCTGGGCTCCTTTCAAGGCAATGGAGATCCGTACAGACCTCTACGGCAAGGGTGACTTCGAAGGTATCGACAAACTCGAAAAGGAACTTCTCGCTCAGAACGCGACACATCAGGACTGGCTGGTCGATGACGAGATGATGAAGCTGACAAAGAACGGCCTCGATACTCTGTACATGCATCCGCTTCCTGCAGATATCCAGGGAGTATCCTGCGAGCATGGTGAAGTTACTGCAAAGGTATTCGACCACGCGCGTGATTCCCTGTACAAGGAAGCATCAAACAAGCCGTACATCATCGCGGCAATGATCTTCCTTGCAAAGGTAAAGGATCCGGTCGCTGCACTGAAGGCTCTTGAAGAGGCAGATCCTAGAAAGGCATTCTAATAAAAACTTACAAACGGAGCCGGCGCGGCCGACACAAACCGCGTCAGCTCCGTTAATTATTGAAAACAGCAGGTGTAACGGTTATGGAAAAGAAAAAGAAAAAGATAGTAGTTGCTCTCGGCGGAAACGCTCTGGGGAGCAACCTGGTAGAACAGATGAAGTCCGTCACGGACGCGGTCAAACCGATCGCAGACCTTATAGAAGAGGGTTATGAGGTAGTCGTTTCTCACGGAAACGGTCCTCAGGTAGGAGTCATCCAGGATGCTATGACACTTCTCTCGAGAGAGAATCCTGAAAAGCATCCGCATTTTCCTCTTTCGGTCTGCACTGCCATGAGCCAGGGATATATCGGTTATGACATACAGAACAAACTCAGAGAAGAGCTCCTCGACAGAGGGATCAAAAAGGATGTCACATGCGTTCTGACCCAGGTGGAGGTCGACCCTGATGACCCGGCTTTCCTGAATCCTACAAAGCCAATAGGACCTTTCCTCACAAAGGAGGAGGCCGAAGCCAAGAAGAAGCTGAGAAACCATGTCTTTATCGAGGATTCGGGAAGAGGCTACAGAAGAGTGGTCGCCAGCCCTGAACCTAAGGCTATCGTTGAGATAGACACAATAAGGACTCTTGCGGATTCGGGTCACATCGTGATCGCAGCCGGCGGCGGCGGTATCCCTGTAACGAGAGCGGAGAACAATCACCTCAAGGGCTCCCCGGCGGTCATCGACAAGGACCGCGCGTCAGAGCTTCTGGCAGAGGAACTCGATGCTGACTTCCTCATCATCCTGACAGCGGTAGAGAATGCCATGATCAACTTCGGAAAGCCTGACCAGCAGAAGCTGGGTGATATCAGCACTGAAGAGGCTAAAAAATATATCGCAGAGGGACAGTTCGCACCGGGCTCGATGCTCCCGAAGGTAGAAGCGGCCGTTAAGTTCGCCGAGTCCAAGCCGGGAAGGACAGCACTCATAACGCTGCTCGAAAAGGCGAAGGACGGCATCAACGGAAAGACCGGCACAAGGATACACGCATAAAAAAAGCGCTCCGCAGGGAGCGCGCCGGATGCCGCATTACTGGGCTTTCGGTGAGCGTATCTCATCAAGATAGCTGTAAAGCGTGTATGTCGAGATGCCAAAGTACTCACAGACCTTCGGACCTGACTTGGTAACAAGAAAGGCTCCGCTGTCATCGAGGAACTTAATGGCGCGGATCTTGTCATCCTTGCTCATCAGGGCAGTAGGCTTTCCGATAAGCCTGACGCTCTGCTCAAGGAGTTCATCAAGAAGGTCGGCAACATTGCGGGATATGGATTCAGGCTCTGAAGTCTGCGTATCAGTGCCGGTGAGATCGCGTATCACGCCATCCACTGCGACCAGCATACTGATGTCGTAGTTGATGCCCATAAGGCCTATGACCTTTCCGTCCTCATCACGTATGAAGATGGTGGTCGACCGCAGGACTCTTCCGTCCGAGGTCTTTGTAAGGTAAGATACACGGTCCTCGAGCGATTCAGAGGTCTCTTTAAGGGACTCAAGCACTATGTGAGACGGTCCGTCTCCTACGGAGCGTCCGGTCACATGGCCGTTCTCGATGGCTATTATGGAGTGTTCGGTATCACCGCCTCGTAAGTCGTGGATGACGACCTCGCAGTTGCGGCCGAACTGGCCGGCGATGCCTTTTGCAGCCCGTGCGGCGAATTCAAAATCCTTATCGTGTTTCATGGTAAGCGCTCACTTTCGGAGATCTATCGTTAACCCATAAAATAATTTTAGCAACATTAATATTTTTCTACAATAATTTTTTATCACTAACTATACGGAGGCAGACAATATGACACCTGATTATGAAGCAATACTGAAGGCTGCAGAAACCTACGGCCCGGAGATCAGCAGATTTCTGAGAGATATGATCTCGCATCCAAGCGAGAGCGCTGAAGAGGGCGAAGTCGTAGCATGCATCAAGGCAGAGATGGAAAAGCTCGGCTATGACAAGGTAGAAGTCGACGGTCTCGGCAACGTTATCGGATGGATGGGCGAGGGAGACAAGATCATCGCCATCGACTCCCACATCGACACAGTAGGTATCGGAAACATCGACAACTGGACAGACGATCCTTACAAGGGATATGAGACAGATGACATCATCTACGGCCGCGGCGGATCCGACCAGGAAGGCGGAATGGCATCAGCAGTATACGGCACAAAGATCATGAAGGACCTCGGCCTCATTCCTGAAGGCTACAAGATCATGGTAGTCGGCTCCGTAATGGAAGAGGACTGCGACGGAATGTGCTGGCAGTACATCGTAAACAAGTACTTCAACGGTCCGGAAGACGCAAGAAGCAAGATCGAGTTCGTTATCTCGACAGAGCCTACCGACGGCGGAGTTTACCGCGGACACAGAGGCCGTATGGAGATCAGGGTAGACGTAAAGGGCATCTCCTGCCACGGCTCTGCTCCTGAGAGAGGCGACAACGCTATCTACAAGATGGCAGACATCATTGACGAGGTCAGACAGCTGAACAACAACGGCTGCGACGACAGCACACAGATCAACGGTCTTGTGAAGATGCTCGATCCTAAGTTCAACCCTGACCACTATGAAGATGCAAGATTCCTCGGACGCGGAACATGCGCAGTATCACAGATCTTCTACACATCGCCAAGCCGCTGCGCAGTAGCAGATTCCTGCGCTATCTCCATCGACAGAAGAATGACTGCCGGCGAGACATGGGACAGCTGCCTCGAAGAGATCAGACAGCTTCCAAGCGTTAAGAAGTACGGCGATGACGTCAAGGTATCGATGTACATGTATGACAGACCGTCCTGGACAGGCGAAGTTTACGAGACAGAGTGCTACTTCCCGACATGGATCAACAAGGAGAGCTCGGCTCACGTAAAGGCTCTCGTAGAGGCTCACAAGGCACTCTTCGGAGAGAAGAGGATCGGATCGCCTAGCGCTATGCATCTGAGAGACGGCAGACCGCTCTGCGACAAGTGGACATTCTCCACAAACGGAGTATCCATCCAGGGCCGTTACGGCATCCCTTGCGTAGGATTCGGACCTGGAGCAGAGAGCCAGGCTCACGCTCCTAACGAGATCACATGGAAGAAGGACCTCGTAACATGCGCTGCACTCTACGCTGCTGCTATTCCTCTGTATCCTGATCAGGAGAAGACAGGCGACGTAAGCCAGTTCCGTCAGGGAACAACAAACAACGATATCAAATAATAAGTGATACCGTACATAAAGACTGACATAAAAAGGCCGTTCCGTGAGGGACGGTCTTTTTGTTGCGCTTAAGTTGATACTTGAAAATAATTCAAGTATAATCGTTCTAACCAAAGGAGAGGACTGAAATGCAATATTCACTCAAGGAGTTAAGAGCCCGCAAAAACTGGACACAGAAGGAAACTGCCACAAAACTGGGGATATCAGTGCAGACTTACAATGCATGGGAAAAAGATATATCCCGCGTGGCAGTCGGCAAGGTGATAGCAGTAGCGGATCTCTTCGGAGTAAAGCTTTCAGAGATCAAGATATTCTGATCTACACCTTTCTCCGTATCTCTCTTGCGATGCCAAGGATCTCCACCTGCGGATCCGCGGCTGAACCATCGGTCTGGACCGGATCATACTCAGGGTTGATAGGCTGAAGTATGATGCTGTGGCCCAGCATTTTTATTTTTTTGAAGGTAGCGTCACTGCCGCCTATCCTGACAGCGCAGTCATCACCGTTCTCACATACATCAGCACGCTCAAACAGGACGATATCTCCGTCGAGATATTTGGGATACATGGAATCCCCCCTGATCCGGAGTGAAAAGAACTCTTTCCCGGATGATATAAGGTCTTCCGGGAGAGGCGTGAAGCCTTCGATATCTTCAATGGCTTCGACCGGGACACCGGCAGGTATTTTTCCGAATACGGGGACTGAGGAAGACTTTTGCCTTTCCGCGCTTGCGGATGAAAGGTCTGTGCGCGCAAAATCATCCAGATCGACTTCGAATAAAGCTGCCATCCGGGTAAATACCTCGATCGGAGGGGTGGAGACACCTGACTCCCATTTCTGTATCGTGGTAAATGATCTGTATCCCAGTTTATCTGCCAGCTCCTCCTGGCTCATACCGGCTTTTTTCCTTAGGTATCTAATGTTTTCTGCGATATTCATGTCCATTTCTTTTCCTGACAGAGATGCTGATTACTTTACGATAATACAAATAAATAGTACTTAATAACAGATAATTATTCAAGTAAATCATAATTAAATTCAAATACGCTTTAATTGTGGGCGCTGCCGGCCGTTGATGCTTGATAATTAATCAAGTATCATTGAGCTGTGTATCGATGCGGAATGAGAGGTAATAAGACAAAATGAGCAAAATCAAAAAACTTGATCTGTATCTGAGCGGACCGCAGTTTGAGAAGCTGCTCCTGCTTGCGGAACAGAAGGGCGTAACGCCCGAGGAAGCAGCAAATGAGGTCATCTACTCATATCTTGCGATCGTGGATCCGGCTGCCGTGGATTATGACGATATGACTGAAGAAGAGAAAGAAGAATATGACAGGCGCTATGAAGAATGGTGCCGGTCTGAAGGCGGCGGCCGTGTTGTTTAAACCTTCTGTTTGTGTTATTCTCACTGTGTATAGGCAACTTTACAAAACACATGAAAAGGGAGAGAAATAACCGATGAAGAGAATGGAAGAGATGATACTGAAAGAGGGTAAGATACTGCCGGGCGGAGTGCTCAAAGTCGGCAGCTTTCTCAATCAGCAGGTGGACACAGCGTTCATGAAGGAGATAGGCGAGGAGATCGCTGACTTGTATAAGGAAGACGGTGTGACCAAGATACTGACTATCGAGTCATCGGGCATTCCTATCGCAATATCGGCAGGCTTCGCAATGGGAGTTCCTGTCGTCTACGCAAAGAAGAACAAGTCCTCCAACGTATCGGGGGATGTATATACAACTCCTGTGAAGTCATTCACTCACGGAGACACAAACAATGTCGTCGTCGCAAAAGAATTCCTGAAGCCTGAGGAAAAGATCCTCATAGTCGATGACTTCCTGGCTCACGGAAGCGCTCTTACAGGACTTATCAGCATTGTTGAGGAGTCCGGAGCCGCACTCGCAGGCTGCGTTGCAGCGATCGAGAAAGGATTCCAGATGGGCGGTGACAGGCTGAGAGCCAGCGGCTACAGGGTCGATTCTCTCGCTATAGTCGATGAGATGACCGATGACGGGATCACATTCCGCGAACAATAATCCAGGAAAGAAGATAAATAAAGCAAATGAAGATATCGATCGACGGATACGATATTAGTTATAAAATAAGCGGTCCTGAGGGCGCGGATACTCTTGTTGTGCTCCAGGGCTGGGGAACCGAGATGAGCCTGTATGATTCAGTCGCTGCTGCAGTGAGCGACAGCTACAGGGTCATCCAGTTTGATTTGCCGGGATTCGGAAACAGCGACGAGCCGCGCGAGCCATGGAACGTTGACGCGTATGCGGACTTCTTCTGCAGTTTCATGGAGGCTCTCGGCATAAAGAAGGCGGTCCTTCTGGGCCATTCATACGGCGGCAGAGTCATAATCAAGCTGGCTGCAAGGGAAAGCATACCTTTTGAGATCGAAAAGATCGTTCTGGTAGACAGCGCGGGCGTTATGCCTGAGAGAAGCGCGTCACAGAAATTCAAGGTAAGGATGTACAAGATAAAGAGAAACTTCCTTACCAGCAAGCCTGTTCATTCGATGTTCCCTGAGGTCATCGATTACTGGATGAGCAAGCAGGGATCCGAAGACTACAGGAATGCCAGTCCGATGATGAAAAAATGCCTTGTTATGGCCGTCAACGAAGACCTCCAGCATCTGATGCCTTCCGTAAAGCAGGAGGTACTGCTGGTGTGGGGCGACCTCGACATGGACACTCCGATAAGCGATGCCCACAAGATGGAAGAGAAGATGCCGAACGCGGCTCTTGTTGTGCTTACCGGCACAGACCACTTCTCGTTCCTCTATAAGCCTGTCGAGTTCAGGAATATCCTGAGGGCATTCCTGAAGATCGGAGGTGCCGCATGATAATACGCGCACTGATCTCGCTGATCCTCGGCATACCAGCATTCTGGCTGGCGCTGCATTACAACATGCATATGTTCCAGCTCAACACGTACATGAACAACGAGCAGAACGAGTGGCTCAGGAGAAACAGTCATCTCCAGTGGATACTCAGGTTTGCGGCCGGCCTCGGTCTCATCAGCATCGGAGGCTCTTTGCTCATAAAGCAGCCTTGGTTCGGGCTCGTGATGGATGTCATCATATGGATCACGCTCATAGTCATCATCCTGGTGTACAGGCTGATGAAAGAAATGAATTCAAAGAAGCCTCTCAAGTTTACTCCGAGAGTAAAGAGAATGGTGGCGACCGATATAGTCATCTGTCTGCTTCTGCTCATAGTCCCGGTGGCTGCCGTCGCGGCTATGGGAGACTTTGACATCCGCGCTATGGCGGGCTTTCCGCTGAGTGGATGGGTCGCGTTCGTAACCGGAATGCAGCTTCACCTCAACAAATGGGCAAACACCGTGAACCGTCCTATCGAAAAGGGCGTAAACAATCACTACATCAACGACGCCAAGCGCATACTCAGGGAGAATCCTGATCTCACGATCATCGGCGTTACGGGAAGCTACGGAAAGACCAGCGTCAAGTTCTACCTCGAGACTCTGCTGAGGCAGAAGTACAGAGTGCTTGTCACACCTGAGAGCTACAATACTCCGATGGGTATCGTAATAACGATAAGAAAGTTCCTCAAACCTTATCATGAGATCTTCGTGTGCGAGATGGGAGCGAGGTATGTAGGCGAGATAAAGGAGGACTGTGACCTTGTGCATCCGCACCACGGACTCATCACATCGATAGGTCCGCAGCATCTCGACACCTTCGGGAGCCTCGCAAATATCCAGAAGACCAAGTTTGAGCTCGCCGATGCCGTTCCTGACGGCGGCATGCTCTTCCTTAACGGTGACAACGAATACATCGCGGAGGAACTCGCTTCGAGAAAGGGCAGCAGACCGCTTTACGACGATCCTGTGATGTATCATTCAGAGAAGACCGGAAGCGGCTATTACGCTTCGGATATCGTGGTAACAAACCACGGGACCGAGTTTACCGTAAATACTCCGGACGAAGAGTCGGAGAGATTCTCCATGAAGCTGGTAGGAGCTCATAACGTCATAAACGTTGTGGGAGCAATTGCCGTTGCTCATAAGCTCGGCATATCGCTTGCAGAACTCAGGATCCCTGTAAGGAAGATCCAGAGCGTACCGCACAGGATGGAGATGAAGAACCACGGCGACGTGACCATCATTGACGATGCATTCAACTCGAACCCTATCGGATCGAAGGCCGCGGTCGAGACACTGGCTCTCATGGACGGCATGAGGATACTCATCACGCCGGGAATGGTAGAACTCGGTGAGGACGAGGCAGAATACAACAGAAAATTCGGAGGCTACGCTGCTGACTGCTGCGACAGGATATTCCTGGTTGGCAGAAAGCATACCGAGCCTATAAAGGAGGGCATACTGGCAAAGGGCTTCCCTGAGAAGAACATCGAAGTCTTCGATAAGGTGGAGGATGCCATAAGCCGCGCGTACGCGCTGAAGACTGAAGAGCATAAGTACATACTGCTCGAGAACGACCTTCCGGACAACTATTAGAACAACAGGAGAAAAATGATGAAGACAAGGGTGGCGATGATGTTCGGCGGCAAGACCGTCGAGCACGAGGTATCGGTTATATCGGGCATCCAGGCTCTTATGGCCATGGATACCGAAAAATACGAGGTCATACCTGTATACATGACAAAGGATAACGAGATGTATACCGGCAGTGATGTCGGCGACATCAAGGCCTACAGGGACATCCCGGGACTGCTGAAGAAGTCTCAGCGCGTCATCATGGTGAACGAAGGCGGAAGGGTGCAGCTGGTGCAGTATCCGCACAAGACCTTCGGCGGCATGAAGCCGGTAGACATAGATATCGCGTTTCCAGTCGTCCACGGCACAAACGTTGAGGACGGAGCCCTTCAGGGTTATCTCAAGACCATAGGCGTGCCTTTCGTGGGACCTGATGTCACATCTTCTGCAATAAGCATGGATAAATTCATCACCAAGGCCGTGCTCAAGGAGGCCGGAGTTCCGGTGCTCGACGCCAAGGTGTACACCATGGCTGATTATGAAGACGTTGAGGCCACGGCGGATGATATCGAGAAGACTTTCGGATATCCGGTCATCATAAAGCCGGTCAATCTGGGGTCGAGCGTAGGCATCGGTGTGGCTAAGACAAGGGACGAACTTGTCGATGCGATAGATGATGCTTTCAGATACGCGGCGAGAGTCATGGCGGAGCACGCCATCTCAAAGCTCAGAGAGATAAACTGCTCGGTACTCGGAGATGAGAATGAAGCTCTGGCATCGGAATGCGAAGAGCCGCTTACATCGGGCGAGATCCTGAGCTATGAGGACAAGTATGTAAACGGCGGAGGCAAGAAGGGCGGCGCAAAGGGCGCCCCGGGCTCAAAGGGTGCCGGCATGGCAAACCTTTCGAGAAAGATCCCGGCAGATCTTACACCTGAGAAGCGCGAGGAAATCCGCGAGCTCGCCATAAAGTCTTTCAAGGCGCTTGGCTGCTGCGGAGTATCCCGCATCGATTTCATGATCGATGAAGAGGAAGACAAGCTCTACTTCAACGAGATAAACCCTATCCCGGGCTCACTCTCGTTCTATCTGTGGGAGCCTGTAGGTGTACCTTATAAGGAACTTCTTGACCGCATGATACAGCTTGCGATGAAGAGGGCTCGCCTTGAGGATTCACTCACATTCACATTTGACACCAATATCCTGAAAACAGCGAACCTCGGCTGATCCGGTGACGGCAGCTGCATGCGGTATAAGCAGAATGCATTCAGTCACAAATATACAGAAATATTCAATACATGACGGCGACGGCATCAGGACGACAGTATTCTTCAAGGGCTGTCATCTGAGGTGCCTCTGGTGCCATAATCCGGAGACACAGAGTTTTGAAAAGGAACTCCAGGTCGATGTCCCCAAGTGCACCGGATGCGGCAGATGCGCGACTGTATGCCCGCAGGGCGCGATCAGCATTGGCGGGGACCATAAGTCTGTGACGGACCGCAGCAAATGCATCGTCTGCGGAAAATGCGAAGCCGCTTGCCTCGGTAATTACCGCACCGTCGTAGGACATGACTACAGCGTTGATGAGCTTGTAAAGATATGCCTCCAGGACCAGATGTTCTATGAGCAGTCAGGAGGAGGGGTAACGCTCTCAGGCGGTGAAGTCATGACAATGGACAGTGACTATATTCTGAGCCTTGTAAAGAAACTGCACCGCGAGGGCGTGGATGTGACCATAGATACCTGCGGCCAGGCACCGTACAGCAACTATGAAGCGATACTGCCGTATGTGCACACATGGCTTTACGATATCAAGGTTATTGATAACGAAAAACACAAGAAGTATATCGGTATGGGCAACAGTCTCATACTCAGCAATCTGACAGAACTGGCGAAGTCAGGTGCAAGGATATATATAAGGATACCGGTCGTAAGTGAGGTGAACGGAGACCGGGGATCCATGAAGGACATAATGGACTTTCTCAATGAGAACGGCATCAGACCTGCGCAGGTCAATCTTCTCCCGTATCACAGCACAGGGTCGCACAAGTACGGCAAACTCGGCAGAAAATACGGGGCAGAAGACCTTACGGCGCCTTCGGATGAAGAGATGAAGTCGTTTGTAACACAGTGGGAAGAAGAAGGGTTTACAAATATACACATCGGCGGATAGACGGACGGAGGAAAATCATGGAAGAACGCGGAATGAATGCAAGAGTCAGAGCTCTTCGCAAGGTAAGCATGGAGACGCAGCCGCATATCGATCTCGAGAGAGCCAAGATCGAGACCGAAGTGTACAAAAAGTGGGAAGACAAAGTCTCGCTGCCTGTACTTAGAGCGCTTGTGCTCAAAGAGTATTTTGAGAGAAAGACTCTGTATCTGGGTGAGGGTGAGCTCATCGTAGGAGAAAAGGGCAAAGACCCGCAGTCATCGCCGACGTTCCCTGAACTCACATGCCACACGCTCGAGGACATGCACATCATGAATGACAGGTCAGTCGTCAACTATTCTGTCACAGAGCAGGACCTCAAAGACCAGGAAGAGATAATAATCCCTTACTGGGAAGGCAAATCCATGAGAGACAAGCTGCTCGCAAGCATGACCGATGAATGGAAAGAGGCATATGCTGCCGGTATGTTCACCGAATTCATGGAGCAGAGAGGCCCGGGACACACCTGCGGCGGCAAGAACGTATTCACAAAGGGTTATGCTGAATACAAGCTTGAGATCCAGGCCGCTATCGATGCCCTCGATTTCATGAACGACCCTGAAGCTCTCCAGAAGAAGGACGAGCTCGAAGCGATGATGATCGACTGCGACGCCGTTATGATACTGGGTGAGAGATATCATAAGCTCCTTACGGAAGAGGCTGCGAAGTGCACTGACCCTGTAAGGAAGGCAGAACTTGAGCAGATGGCTGCAAATCTTGAGGTAGTGCCTGCAAACAGACCGCAGACATACTGGCAGGCCATACAGCTGTACTGGTTCACCCATCTTGCGGTGACCACAGAGCTGAACCCGTGGGACGCTTTCAGCCCGGGAAGACTCGACCAGCATCTGATTCCTTACTATGAAAAGGATGTGGCTGACGGCATTCTCGATGATGAAAGGGCGCTTGAACTTCTTGAGTGCCTCTGGGTCAAGTTCAACAACCAGCCTGCACCGGTAAAAGTCGGCGTCACTCTCAAGGAGAGCGGCACATATACTGACTTTGCCAACATCAATACAGGCGGTATCAAAGAAGACGGTACCAATGGCGTAAACGCTGTCAGCTATCTGATACTCGACTGCATGGACGAGATGAGGCTGGTGCAGCCTAATTCAAACGTGCAGATAAGCAAGAAGACACCTCACAGATTCCTCAAGAGGGCCTGTGAGATATCAAGAGAGGGCTGGGGACAGCCGGCGTTCTATAACACTGACGAGATCGTGCAGGAACTCCTGAACGCAGGAAAGACTCTGGACGACGCGAGACAGGGCGGCTCCTCCGGCTGTGTCGAGACGGGTTCGTGGGGCAATGAGGCCTACATACTTACCGGCTATCTCAACATACCGAAGATCTTCCAGCTGGCTCTCTACAACGGATTCGACAACCAGTCAGGAAAGCAGCTAGGACCTGAGACAGGCTATGCTGAAGACTTCAGCAGCTACGAAGAGCTCTGGGACGCTTTTGCAAAGCAGCTGCATCACATGGTCAACGTAAAGGTGCGCGGCAACAATGTCATCGAAAAGCTTTACGCTACCTATATGCCTGCACCATGCCTTTCGATAGTCACGAACGACTGCATAAAGAAGGGCAAGGACTACAACAACGGCGGATCCAGATACAACACCAGGTACATTCAGGGCGTAGGCATCGGAACGGTAACAGACTGCCTCACGGCCATCAAGTACAATGTATTCGACAATCACAACTTCACCATGAAGGAGCTCATCGCGGCAATGGACGATAACTTCGCCGGCCACGAGGAGATCTTCAACATGGTGCAGAACAAGACTCCTAAGTACGGAAATGACGACGACTATGCAGATGACATCATGCAGGATGTCTTCAGACAGTACAGGGATGAGGTGACAGGACGTCCGACAATGAGCGGAGGACAGTACCACGTCGACATGCTGCCGACTACATGCCACATCTACTTCGGAGAAGTCATAGGTGCGACAGCGAACGGCAGGCTTGCGAAGAAGCCGGTATCAGAGGGCATATCGCCTGAGAAGTTTGCGGATACGAACGGACCGACGGCTGTTATCAAGTCCTGCGCAAAGATGGATCACTGTTCTACAGGCGGAACGCTCCTGAACCAGAAGTTCACACCGAGCGCACTTGCCGGGGATACGGGACTAGAAAACCTTGCAAGCCTCATAAAGACATACTTTGCGATGGATGGCCACCACATCCAGTTCAACGTATTTGACAAGCAGACACTGCTCGAGGCACAGAAGCACCCTGACGACTACAAGGATCTGATCGTACGCGTAGCCGGTTACTCGGATTACTTCAGGAACCTCGATGAGGAGCTGCAGAACGAGATCATCAACAGGACGGCCCAGTCGTTCTAGAGGAAGAAGATGGCAGAGATAAGAGAAGGCTATATGCCTTTCATGGGATATAAGACATATTACAGAATTGCCGGGAGGCGCCTTGACAACGGAAAGGCGCCTCTTGTTTGCCTGCACGGAGGTCCGGGAAGCACCCACAATTACTTTGAAGTGCTGGACGATATCGCGGATGAAGACGGCCGCATGGTAGTCATGTACGACCAGATCGGCTGCGGTGAGTCATACCTCGACGGCCATCCGGAGCTCTGGACAAAGGAGACCTGGATGAGCGAACTCTTTGCGCTGAGAGACCACCTGGGTCTTGATGAATGTCATATCATAGGCCAGTCCTGGGGCGGAATGATGCTCATCTGCCTGGGCATAGACTATAAAGAGGAGACGAAGGGCGTCAGAAGCTTTATCATTTCCAGCGGTCATCCTTCCAGCAGCATGTGGGAAAGAGAAGGCATGCGCCGCATAAAGATGATGCCAAAAGATATGCAGGAGGCGATATACCGGGCGCTGGACACAGGCGACTTCAGCGGTGAGGCTTATGACAGAGCCGTGGATGAATACATGGCGAGATACTGCGACTATTGGCGGGGAGACGAGGCTCCGGAATGCTGCAGGCGGCCTAAGAAGTCCGGCAAAGAAGCATACCTATATGGATGGGGCCCAAATGAATTCTCACCTGCAGGAACTCTCAGGGACTTTGAGTATGCTGACAGGCTGGGAGAGATAGAAGTCCCGTCACTCATAATGAGCGGCATCTCCGATCTTTGCTCACCTCTGATCGCAAAGACCATGCATGACGGCATCAGGGGATCGGAGTGGATACTCTGGGAAAGAGCCAGACATACCTGTTTCGTGGACAGGCATGAGGACTACTGCAAAAAACTTATAAGCTGGATGGACTGCCACGACTGACGTTGGCGGTTTTGTTAGCACTCTCTTTTAAAGAGTGCTAAATTTTTCTTTACAAGCGTTGAAAATTGTACTATCATTAAGCCGTGAAAAATACCGCGGCTTATTTTTATGCCGCATGATGCAGTCAATAGATCTTCCACAAAAGGAGGTATGCATATATGAACATCGAAAAATATACACAGAACGCACAGCAGGTGGTAATGGACTGCCAGAACATCGCGGTCGCCGAGGGCAATCAGATGATCGACGGTGAGCACATCCATCTGGCTCTGCTGAAACAGCAGGACGGTCTTGTTCCTAAGCTGCTGCAGTCCATGGGTGTCAACATCATCGCTATGACCCGCGACGTACAGTCAGAGGTCGATAAGATCCCTAAGGTATCCGGCGGCGGTGACGGCATGTACGGCACCAGAAGATTCAACAAGATCTTCATGGACGCCGAAGCCATCGCTGCAGACCAGTTCAAGGATGAGTATGTGAGCGTGGAGCACATCTTCCTCGCACTTCTCGGTGAAAAGGGAACTCCGAGCGAGCGTATATTCATGCGCTACGGCATCACCAGGGACAAGTTCCTCGCAGAGCTCACAAAGGTGAGAGGCAACCAGAGGATCACAAGCCAGAATCCTGAAGACAATTACGAGGCTCTTGCCAAGTACGGCAGAGACCTTGTTGAGATGGCGCGCGCCGGCAAGCTCGACCCGGTCATCGGACGTGACTCCGAGGTAAGGCACGTGATACAGATCCTCTCGAGACGTACAAAGAACAACCCTGTGCTCATCGGTGAGCCGGGAGTCGGCAAAACAGCGGTCGTCGAAGGCCTCGCGCAGAGGATACTTGCAGGCGATGTGCCTGAAGGACTCAAGGACAAAACTATCTATGCTCTTGACATGGGCTCTCTTATTGCGGGCGCAAAGTACAGAGGCGAATTCGAGGAGCGTCTCAAGGCGGTGCTGAATGAGATCGAAAAATCGGAAGGAAGGATAATCCTCTTTATCGATGAGATCCACAATATCGTAGGAGCAGGAAGCGCTGAGGGCGCGATGGATGCCGGCAACCTTCTGAAGCCAAAGCTTGCAAGGGGAGAACTCCACTGCATAGGCGCTACAACGCTTGACGAATACAGAAAGAACATCGAGAAGGACGCGGCTCTTGAGAGACGTTTCCAGAAGGTTCTCGTAGACCAGCCTACAGTCGAAGATACCATTTCGATACTGAGAGGACTCAAGGAGAAATTCGAGATCCACCACGGCGTAAGGATCACTGACAGTGCGCTCATCGCATGCGCGACACTGTCCGACAGATACATTAGCGACAGGTTCCTTCCTGACAAGGCGATAGACCTCATGGATGAGGCGGCAGCCCGCATCAGGACTGAGATCGACAGCATGCCTGCCGAACTCGACGAGATATCCAGAAAGATAACCCAGCTCGAGATAGAGAAGCAGGCTCTCAGCAAGGAAGAAGACAAGGGATCTAAGGCAAGGCTCGAGGCTCTCGAGAAAGAACTTGCCGAACTCAAGGACGAGAGCGCCGGCATGACTGCCCAGTGGCAGAATGAGAAGGACAGCATACTTGAGGTGAAGAATCTCAAGAAGCAGATCGAAGACATAAGACTCGAGATAGAGGATGCCGAGAGGCACGCGGACTACGAGAAGGGCGCACAGCTCAAGTACGGAGTCCTGCCTGATCTCGAAAGACAGCTCGAAGAAAAGAAGGCAGCGGCCGACCGCGCCGAAGAAGAGAGGCTGCTTCAGGAGGAGGTCACCGAAGAAGAGATAGCCGAGGTCGTATCCGGCTGGACGGGCATCCCTGTAGCCAAGCTCGTGGAGACAGAACGCGATAAACTCCTCAGATTGCCTGATATCCTGCATAAGAGGGTAATCGGACAGGAAGAGGGTGTAAAAGCCGTCTCAGAGGCGATTTTGCGCGCCAGAGCGGGTCTCAAGGATGAGAACAGACCTATCGGTTCGTTCATATTCCTCGGACCTACGGGCGTAGGCAAGACCGAGCTCGCCAAGGCTCTTTCCGAATCGCTCTTCGACAGCGAGCGCAACATGATACGTATCGACATGTCCGAGTATATGGAGAAGCACTCCGTATCCAGGCTGGTAGGAGCGCCTCCTGGGTATGTAGGCTATGACGAGGGCGGACAGCTTACAGAGGCGGTACGCCGCAAGCCATACAGCGTCATCCTCTTCGATGAGATAGAGAAGGCTCATCCGGATGTGTTCAATATTCTGCTGCAGCTTCTTGATGACGGCAGACTGACCGACAACCAGGGACGCACAGTGGACTTCAAGAATACTATCGTTATCATGACATCGAATATAGGAAGCGCAGACCTTATCGACAACATGCGTGATGACGGCACCATCGACCCTGAGGTGGAGGAGCGCGTCATGGCTCAGCTTAGAGCCGGATTCAGGCCTGAATTCCTTAACCGTATCGACGATATCATAGTCTTCAGTCCGCTTACAAAGGACCAGATAAAAGGCATCATAGAGCTCTCGTTCAGTGACATAAAGCGCAGGCTGAGCGGAAGGGAGATAGACCTCGAAGTCACCGATGCAGCGCTGGACTTCATTGCCGATGAAGCCTACGATCCGCATTACGGTGCAAGACCTATAAAGAGGTATCTGCAGCAGCACGTCGAGACTGAGATAGCTGAAGGCATAATCAGAGGAAATATTCTTGACGGCCAGACACTGATTTGTGATTCCGACGGAGAAAAATTGATATATAATCAGAAAGAGGATTAAACACGACGGAATGAGAACAAGGGTATGGCCGCGGACTTGATATGAAAACGTTCCTGCACTCCGGCGTGCTGGGAACGTTTTTATTTGTTTCGTATCTGTGCATGGTGCTGGGCGAGCAGATAAGCGCAAGGCAGATCGCCGGTATCGTGCTGGTATTCGTGGGAGTCTGGATAACAGTGCGTCCCGGCAAAAAAGAGAGGTTGATACAAAATGCAGACTAAACTCGGAAGCAAATTCTGGATATCCATGCTCATATTCGGCCTGATGGGACAGGTCGCATGGGTGGTCGAGAACATGTACTTCAACGTGTTCATATACAAGATGTTCCATGCGGAGCCGGCAGATATCTCGGCCATGGTAATGGCGAGTGCCGTCACGGCCGCACTGACAACTATCATAATGGGTGCTGTTTCCGACAAGGTGGGAAAGCGCAAGGCCTTTATGAGCGCCGGATATATCATCTGGGGAGTCAGTATAATCACCTTTGCATACATCAAAAGCATAATGCTGACTATAGTGATGGACTGCGTGATGACCTACTTCGGATCTACCGCCAATGACGCAGCGTACAACGCGTGGCTGACGGACAGGGGAGACTCGACGAACAGGGGAAAGATAGAAGGCGTCAATTCAATGATGCCGCTCGTCGCCATACTTGTTGTCTTCGGCGGCTTCATGAGCTTTGACCTCGATACACATGAGGCCTGGACGACGATCTATTACATTATCGGAATAGCCACGACTCTGATCGGCATCCTGGGATGGTTCCTCATAGAAGATGCTCCGGGTCTTGAAAAGACAAAGGAGAGTCTCGGCGAGACCCTGGCATACAGTTTCAGGCCGTCGGTAGCTAAGGCAAACAGCAGGCTCTACCTGACGCTTGCGAATTTCGCGATCTTCAATATATCGATACAGGTATTCATGCCGTATCTTCTGATCTATTACGAAAAGACTCTCGGGATGGACAATTATGTCCTCATATTCGCTCCGGCCATAATCATAGCGGCGGCCGTCACGGTCTTTTACGGGAGGCTCTATGACAGGCTGGGATTCATGAAGAGCATAATGCCCGTGCTCGCGATGCTTGCGGCGGGCTATGCGATACTTTATTTCACTCGCACGACCGTTCCTGTGTTTATCGGCTCGCTTCTGATGATGTCGGGATACCTTACCGGCATGTCGGTCTTCGGAGCCATGATAAGGGACAATATCCCTGAAGGCAGAGCCGGGCAGTTCCAGGGCGTACGAATAATAGGCCAGGTGTTTATCCCGGGCCTTATCGGACCTGCACTCGGAGCGTGGATATTAAGGGACGCAGATGTTATATTTAATAGTGACGGAACCACATCGTTCCTTCCTGACAAAGGTATATGGTCGGCAGCCGCAGCGGTGATAGTGATACTCTTTGCCGCACTTATGCTGACAATGAATGGGAGAAAGGAGAACCATAATGAAAGTGATCGCAACTGACAAGGCACCGGGCGCAATCGGACCTTATTCACAGGGCTATATCGCAAACGGATTCGTTTATACATCGGGCCAGATCCCTGTAGATCCGGCTAACGGTGAGGTACCTGAGGGCATAGAGGCTCAGGCTCATCAGAGCTGCAAGAATGTAGGAGCTCTCCTCGAGGCTGCAGGATCGGGCTTTGACAAGGTAATAAAGACTACATGCTTCCTCGCCGACATGGGTGACTTCGCAGCATTCAACGCAGTATACGCAGAATACTTCACATCGAAGCCTGCAAGAAGCTGTGTAGCCGTCAAGGACCTTCCGAAGGGCGTGCTCTGCGAGATAGAGGCAATAGCTGAAGCGTAAGGTGGACTGCGATGGATCAGGGAGAAGCCAGGCTCTGGCTGATACAGAAGCTTAAAAGCGAAAATCCGGTATATTCGAAAGTACCGGTCCCCGCGGATGAACAGGGGCAGAAGGACCTGCTCCGCATCCTCATGAACGTGCGCATGCCTAAGCCGATCGGAAGCGAGTTCCGTGAGGTCCAGGACGCTTACCTGAGGCGCGAAGCAATGCTGAAGGGCATAGTGGACGCGGACTCTCTCGGAAGCTGCGGGCTTGATCCGAGGATCTGCCTTTGGCAGGGAGACATCACAAGGCTCAGAGCGGATGCCATAGTCAACGCTGCCAACAGCGGTATGACGGGCTGCTATACTCCGCTGCACAACTGCATAGACAACTGCATCCATTCGGCTGCAGGACTCGACCTCAGATGGGAGTGTTACAGGATAATGCAGAAGCAGGGGCATGAAGAACCGACCGGAATGGCTAAGATCACTCCGGGATACTGCCTGCCCGCAAAGTATGTGCTCCATACGGTCGGCCCTATCGTAAGCGGAGGACTGACAGAAGAGCATAAGGAACTTCTGCGTTCGTGCTATGTGTCGTGCCTTGACCTCGCGTCGGAAAACGGCCTTTCGAACGTGGCGTTCTGCTGCATATCGACCGGAGTATTCGCTTTCCCGGCAGACCGTGCTGCAGAGATCGCTGTACAGACGGTAAGGAGCTGGCTGGATTCGCATGCCGGCAGCTCAGTAAAAAGGGTTATATTCAATGTTTTCGGTGACAGGGATAAGGCAATATATCAAAGCATATTGAACTGATCCGAAAAGGAGTGTGATCAAATGAGTACTTTGGCAGTAAACAACATACGTGCTGTAGTTTCGTGTGATGGCAATGATACCGTTTATGAAAATGTGAATCTGTTCTGCAAGGACGGTCTTATTTCATATATCGGTCCGGAAAAGCATGATGCCGACAAAGTCATTGACGGGAAGGGCATGCTTTGCTACCCGGGTCTTGTAAACGCTCATCATCATCTGTATCAGGTGTTCTCAAGAAATCTCGAGAAGGTGCAGAATATGGAGCTCTTCGACTGGCTCAAGACGCTATACGAGATCTGGAAGAACCTCAACGAGGACACTATTTATCTCTCATCCCTTACGGGCATGGGAGAACTCATGAAGAACGGATGCACTACCGTATTTGACCATCATTATGTATTCCCTGCAGGTGCGGGAGATCTTCTAGGAGCACAGGCAGCGGCCGCAGACAAGCTCGGCGTAAGGATGTACTTCTCGCGCGGGTCGATGGACCTCTCGGTAAAGGACGGAGGTCTTCCGCCTGACAGCGTCGTGCAGACAGTAGACGAGATAATGAAGGACAGCATCGACCTGATAGACAAGTATCATGATACTTCGTTCAGATCGAAGAGGCGCATAGCGCTTGCACCTTGCTCGCCGTTCTCAGTGTCTGAAGACCTTCTGCGTGAATCTGCCATACTGGCGAGAGAGAAGGGTGTGCGTCTCCATACTCACCTCTGCGAGACTAAGGATGAAGAAAACTACATGCTTGAGCGCGAGGGAATGAGGCCTCTTGCATACATGGAGAAGCTTGGCTGGACCGGCAATGATGTATGGTATGCACACGGCATCCACTTCAATGATGAAGAACTCAAACTCCTGGCAGAGACGGGCACAGGTGTGTGCCATTGCCCGATCTCAAACATGAAGCTCTCTTCGGGCATAGCCCGTATACCTGAGATGCTTGAGATGGGTATCCCTGTAGGACTCGGTGTAGACGGCTCGGCATCCAATGACGGATCTGACATGCTGGAAGAACTGAGAGTCGGATTCCTTCTGCACAGGCTCAACTCAAGCCGCAAGGCTCCGACCGGCTACGACATGCTCAAGATAGCCACTATGGGCTCGGCAAGGCTGCTCGGAAGAGATAAGGAGATAGGCTCTGTAGAGGTAGGCAAGTGTGCGGACTTCTTCCTTGTGGACTCCAGAAGGCTCGAACTCACCGGTGCGTGCTATGACCCTAAGTCGGTGCTCGGCACTGTAGGCCTGAGAGGCGCCGTAGACTATACCGTGATCGACGGAGAAGTGACAGTTGAGCACGGCATGATGACAGGCGTGGATGAGGAGAAGCTTGTTGCTGATTCAGACAGAGAGCTTGGGCGCTATCTTGCTGATATGTAATGACTTTAACTGAAAAAGCCGCTGCGCGGTATCGCGCGGCGGCCTTTTATTTTGCAGTTTGATCTGTCAGAGGTCAGAGGCGGATGCTTATTTCACCTGATCTCAATGTCTCTTCCGATCCGTCAGGGTAGCGGACTATCAGCCCGCAGTCATCATCAATCCCTACAGCATAAGCATTCAGTTTTTCGCCCGGTTTGATGACTGTGATGTCCTTTCCCGGAACGATGCAGTGCTTTCTGTATTCTTCTATGCAGCCTGTGCCTGATGTGTAATAAGCCATGAAGTTCTTCATGACTTCTGCAGCGAGTTCATTCTTCAGACCCGGTGAAGGATAGTCAAACACACTTGCTGCGATATCCGCTATGCCTGCAGGGAAGCCTCCTGCAGGAGGGTAGGCGTTGAGGCCGATGCCCACTATAACACTGTCAAGAGAACCATCAGCCTTGTAAAATGCTTCTGAAAGGATGCCGCAGACTTTTTTGCCTTCAATGAGAATATCATTTACCCATTTGATGCCCGCGGTTTTTCCGGAAACCTTTTCAACGGCAGCGCTCACAGCAACAGCGGCCATGGTAGTAAGCTGGAGGACCTGTTTTTCCGAAAAGTCCTCAGGTCTCAGAAGGATGCTCATGTATATTCCGGAACCCGCAGGAGAATAGAATGATCTGCCTCTGCGGCCTCTGCCTGACGTCTGCGCGCCGGCAACAGCAACATAGCCTTCTTCTTCACCTTCTTCAGCTTTCGCACGGCATACATTGTTTGTGGAGTCTACGGTCACGAATACTTCAGGCTTCAGGCATGGATATTCATCTCCAAGAAAGCTCCTGATGCCGTGTGCGGTCAGAACATCGGATTCTTTATCAAGACAGTAGCCTCTGTTGGTCACAGCTTTGATCTCATAACCTTCGCTCTGAAGTTTTTTGACCGCTTTCCATACAGCCGTTCTTGAAATGTTCAGATCCGAGGCGATTTTTTCGCCGGATACATAAAAACCCTTGTTTTTTTCAAATAAAGCAAGGACAGTGTCCTTTGTACTCATTTTTTTTACGCTTTCTCCTTAAATCCGTAAAATCTCACAATATGGTTCTTTGTATCTAACTAAAGTTTAATACTGAGGGTATCGATTATCAAGATAGTTGACAATGTGGTCAGCATTAAATACAAATCATAGACATCTTTTGAAAGTGTGCTAATATTTCATCAGGAGGACAATGCCATGAGAAAACCGGAGATACTGGCTCCCGTGGGAGGCAAACAGCATCTTATAGCGGCCGTGAACAGCGGCGCGGATGCCGTATACATGGGAGGAATGGCGTTCAATGCCAGAATATTTGCCGATAACTTCAGTGATGAAGAACTGCCTGATGCCATAAACTATGCGCATATGCACGGTGTGAAGGTATACATGACCATAAACACACTTATAGCGGATCATGAACTGGCAAGGGCTTTTGATTACTGCAACTATATATACGGTCTGGGAGTTGACGGTGTGATCGTTCAGGACATGGGTCTTGCGAGGCTTCTTCACAGGTACATTCCTGATCTTCCGCTTCACCTCTCGACACAGGGCACGCTTTTTAACAAACAGGGAGCTCTGGCTGCGGCAAAAGCAGGCTTCTGCAGGGTGGTGCCTGCAAGGGAACTCACCCTTGATGAGATAAAGGAACTCAGCGCATACTGCAGCTCGATGGAGCCACCGGTGGAAGTCGAAGTATTCGTGCACGGAGCCCTGTGCATGTGCTACTCGGGACAGTGCCAGATGAGCCGCATGCTCGGCGGCGGAAGCGGCAGGACCGGAAACCGCGGGACCTGTGCTCAGCCGTGCAGGCATGCGTACAAAGGTGCGGCCGGCACATACTATGCTCTGAGCCCGAAGGACCTCTGCCTCATAGACAGGATACCGGATCTTTACCGCGCGGGAGTTTCTTCCTTCAAGATAGAGGGAAGGATGAAGACCCCTGAGTACGTCGCGATAGTTACGGGCATGTACCGCAAGTACACCGATCTCTATGAGAGACTTATGCGCGAATACGGCCCTGACAAGGCGGCTGAAATGTACTCAGTCGATGAAAATGACATGCTCGAACTCAGACAGGTATTCAACAGGGGCGATTTTACGGAGGGATATCTCGAAGGAGATCCGGGAAACGATCTTCTGTCAGGCGCAAGCCCTAAAAACCAGGGGCTTTATCTCGGCCGTGTCATAGCTGTTATTGACAGCGAGAACAAACTGAGCGAAAAAGACGAGAGAGCCGCAGCAAGAGGAGCGCTCAAACGGGGCAGGGAACTCGTATGCATAGAGCTCGCGAGATCCGCCATCGAGCAGGGGATAGAACCCGGCATGGGAGACGGGCTTGAGTTCAGAAGCGAAGATGCGGACTATCTGGTCAATTCCCCGGCTGGCGGCGTTGCCACTTACATAAAAGACATAGGCCAGGGCTGCTTCCTGGCGGGAGACTTCGAAAGGGGCGCTCTTACAGGTGATCCTGTCTATAAGGTCACTGACAGGAAGCTTATGGACAGAGCGCTTGATCTCGAAGAAAAGAAGCTTCCGGCAACGATGTCCTTTACGGCACGTGAAGGACAGTGCCCGGTGCTCGTAATGACCGATGTAAAACTTGGAAACAGTGTGGAGATAAACGCTGACCACATCATCAGGGCTGCAGAAAAAACGCCTACAGACGCCGAAAGAATAGAGGCATCTCTGAACAGGCTCGGAGACACCGCATACACAACGGGGCTCACGGGTATAGATATCCAGATGGATGATGGGATAATGGTACCGCTATCCGTGGTAAACAGGATGAGGCGCGAGGCGGCAGACGAACTGATGCAGCAGAGACGGGAATACGTCGTAAGCCACAGAAGCCCGGCGCTCAGCAGGGAAGATGCCGATGCCGTGAAACATGATGAGAAACTCGGCGATGAGGTGCTCGATTCCGACGAATTCATGCACCGGGTCAGCGTGAGCGGAATAAGACCTGTGGCGCTTGAGCACTTTATGGAGGCCAAGCGCGAAGGCAAAGAGCTCAAGCCGGGAGCTGTTCCGTATATCATGAATGTCTCAAAAGGCAATCTCGACAGATTCGTTGAGGAAAACTTTGATGAGATCGTATCCGCATGCAGGGAAAGCGGGCTGCTTATCGGCAATGCAGGATGGATCGAAAGCTTCGTAAACGCCGGAATAAAAGTATACGGAGACTACGGTCTCAATGTTTACAACAACCAGGCGAGACTTGCCTATGAGGAGATGGGAGCAGAGCTGTACATGCCGTCCCATGAGACAGGAGTATCCGATGAAAGGGGTATCCCGCTGATGATCACGGAACACATGGTCTCAGAGGAAAGACTTACTGACCGTAAGGGAGGGATACACAGGATCGTGAGATCTCCTTCAGGCGATAAGACTCTGATATATTAAATCACTAAAGTGAATACAAATTCTCCGGTATGTTGTATAATACGAGGGTAAAGGAGGACGCAAAATGCTTGATATAAAGAAGAACCAGGATGGATCAAAACTGGAATTATCACTGAGCGGAAGACTTGACACTATCACGGCTCCGCAGCTTGAAGAAGAGATCAAGGCAGAGATCGACGGTATCACCGAACTTGTTTTCGACTTCACTGATCTTGCATATGTTTCGAGTGCCGGTCTTCGTGTGCTTCTCTCTGCCCAGAAATCCATGAACGAAAAAGGAAGCATGGTGGTAAGAAATGTCTCGGAAGAGATCCAGGAGATCTTTGATGTAACAGGCTTTTCGGATATTCTGACCATAGAATAGGAGCTTTGGGACAAGTAATGAACGCGGTCTGGGAAAACGACACAATCAGGCTTACTCTCGAAGGCCGGATAGATTCCGGTAATTCAGCAGATGTCGAGAGTGAGATAATCGAAGCGATAGGTGACAGGACCCCTGGTTCTGTAGCCCTTGATGCGGAGCGCCTTGAATACATATCAAGTGCAGGTCTGCGCATCATACTGCGCCTCAGAAAGAGATATCCGTCTCTTAAAGTCATGAACCTCAGCGCTGAGGTCTATGAAGTTTTTGAGATGACCGGATTCACTGAAATGATGGAGGTCAGCAAGGCTTACAGAGTGGTGTCCATCGAAGGCTGCGAAGAGATAGGACGCGGTGCCAACGGAAGTATTTACCGTATCGACAAGGACAATGTCGTAAAGGTGTACAACAATCCTGACGCCCTCGAAGATATACAGCATGAGCGTGAGGTCGCGAGACTGGCGCTTATTCTGGGCATACCGACGGCTATCTCCTATGATGTGGTACGTGTCGGGGACAGCTATGGTTCTGTGTTTGAGATGCTGAACGCGGAATCGTTCTCAAAGATACTCGCGACAGAACCTGACAAATTTGAATGGTGCGTCGAAGAATATGTCGATATGCTGAAGCGCATCCATGACACAGCGGTCCCGGCAGGGAAACTCCCTGACATGAGGGAAACGGTGATCTCATGGGCTGAATTCATGCAGGACTATCTGCCTGAGGGACCTGCTAAAAAGCTCCTGGCGATGGTGGAAGCGGTGCCGCATGACGATCATATGATCCACGGAGACTATCACACGAAGAATCTCGAACTTCAGGACGATGAAGTCCTTCTTATCGACATGGATACGCTGGCGGTCGGAAATCCGGTATTTGAGCTGGGCTCGATGTTCAACGCATACGTAGGATTCTCCGAACTCGATCATGAGATAATCAAAAAGTTCCAGGGCTTCGACTTTGAGACTGCATCAAGGTTCTGGCGGAGAACGCTTGAGTGCTACCTCGGAACGACTGATGATGACGTGATAAGAAGCGTAGAGGACAAGGCCCGCATCATCGGATATACAAGACTCATAAGACGCTCCATAAGGCGCGGTGGTCTTGAGGATCCGGCAAGGAAGGCAGAGATCGACCACTGGACAGAAGAGCTGATCGAACTCCTCGGAAAGACAGATACTCTTCTTTTCGAGAGGAACAGTTCGGGCGATAAAAGAAGGGACGAACTCGACATCGAGGCTGTCGAAGAAAACCTTTCCGAAGTGATCGCGTTCGTCGACAAAAAGCTTGAAGCTGTCGGATGTTCGATGAAGTCTCAGATGCAGATCGATCTTGCAGTTGAGGAGATCTTTGTCAACATAGCGAAATACGCGTATAACCCGGATAAGGGAAGGGCTATAGTCAGAGTTGAGGTAAGTGAGGAGCCTATCCAGGTAAAGATCACTTTCATTGACCACGGCAAGCCGTATGATCCGCTTGCAAAGGATGATCCTGACATCAGCCTGTCAGCAGATGACAGACCTATCGGAGGGCTTGGCATATTCATGGCAAAGCAGTCGATGGACGACATCAGCTATGAGTATAAGGACGGAAGCAATATCCTTACTCTTACCAAGAACATCTGACACAACTGATGATCACAAGATAATCAAAAGGTATTGGTTTAGTAATTACAGGAGGTAAAAAAATGGCAGACAAGAGTGTTATCGATAAGGTAAAGGAACTTCTTGACAGCAACGCAAACGCTTCACTCAAGGAAGCAGCGAAGAAGTGGCTCGACGAAGTCGATGATAAGTACGGCGACAAGATAGACGCTGCAGTGGACAAGCTCGGCGACATGGCAGATAAGTACTCTGAAAAGTCGATCGGGTTCAATGAAAAGATGACTCAGGCCGGTGAAAAATTCACTGATACCGTAGACAAGTTTACGGAAAAAGCCGGTCCGGCTTTTGGGGAGTTCAAAGAGAAGGCAGCTCCTGTAGTAGATGATCTGAAAGATAAAGCTGCTCCGAAGATCGAAGAACTCAAGGGAAAGGCTGCTCCGGTAGTGGATAAGGTCACTGAGAGCGAGTTCGTCAAGCAGCTCAAGGCCGGTATCTCATCTCTCGACGAAGTCATCGACACATTCAGCAAGCCTGAGATGAAGGAAAAGATGGGCGAAGAGGCAGCAGAGCAGATCAGAAAGCATGCTGAGGCTATGAAGGCAGAGGGTAAGACATACTGCGACTGCCCGGCTTGCACAAAGGCAAGAGAGATCCTCAAAGACCTCAACATCGATCTTGATGAGCCAAGCGCTGAATAATTCCTGATCACAAATGAACTTATGGCAGACCGTCCTATGGGGCGGTCTGTTTTTTACTGGACAAGACGCAGACTATGCGGTACAATCACGCGTGGACGCAGCAAAAGAGCGTCTGAAGCAGTTCGGGTCCGACATCCTGCTTCTAAAATATCAAAACCAAAGGAGAAAAGAATAAGATGAAATCAAAAGACCCTAAAGTGACGTGGATCACTCAGGGCGCGGCTATTGCTGCTCTCTATGTGGTTCTCACACTGGTATTTGCGCCGATATCCTTCGGCCCCGTACAGCTCAGAGTAGCTGAGGCGCTGTGCATCCTTCCGATGTTCACACCGGCGGCCATTCCGGGACTCTTTATCGGCTGCCTGATAGCGAATCTTCTTGGCGGAGGCATCGTACTCGACGTCGTATTCGGAAGCCTTGCCACTCTGATCGGAGCCGTACTCGGATACATGCTCCGCTCAAACCGCTGGCTCGTTCCGCTGCCAGCAGTCATCGCAAACGCTCTCATAGTTCCATTCGTTCTCAAGTTTGGCTATGGCGTTGTAGATGTAGCTATCCCTGTACTCATGCTCCAGATAGCTGCGGGAGAGATACTCGGCTGCTATGTTCTCGGAGAACTTTTCGCAAGCGCGCTTATGAAGCGCAAGGCGATCTTCGGATCAGCGACTGAAAGCATGTAGCAAACAGTGAAAAACAGACATAATAATTGCCGCGTTCAGATATATGAACGCGGCTTTTGTTTTGTCCGGAAGTGATCATTCAGTCTTTTTTGAGGCAAGTTCGTTTACTATCCTGTCGTATTCCTCTTCATCGAGCCTGTAATGCTTTTTGTAAAGGATATATGCGCAGACCATCATTATGAACGGAAGCACACACATCATCAGGAGAAGGCCGTGGCTCTGTGAACTCTCTACCGAAGAGATCACAGCGTCTATCTGAGCCAGCTTGTCCGCTTCTGACAGTGTTCCCATGTTGGCAGCCTGCTCCAGAGCGCTTATCTGGTTCGTATAGTCCGTAACGCCGAAAATAAGATATGAGACCGTAGTGAGAAGGACACAAAGCGCTCCTCCCATCTTTGTGAAGAAAGGTCTTATCGAAGCGACGATAGCTTCATCTCTGGTCCCGTTTTTATACTCGTTGTATTCGACCGTATTGATGATCGAGAGCATCATTATTACGTAATAGCAGTTCATACCAAGCTGCGCGAGCATGTACCCGACAGTCGTGATCCAGAATGACGTCATCGTCGCCGGCATGAGGAGTCCGGCTGCGAGCATCATCGCGAAACCAACGGTCATGACGGCTCCGAAGCCCTTCATGAGAGTTTTGCGGTGCCACTTCGATGACAGCCACGGATAGGCAATGAGGAGTATGCCAGATGCGGACAGGCCTATCGTGGAGAAGAGCGAGTAAAGACCGCCCCTGTAGCCATATGTGAAATAGACATATGTGGAACCTATGCCTCCCACAATGAAATCAGCTCCTATCTGATGCAGCAGGAAGATAAGACACATCCACGAGAGCTGGTCGTTGTTCACTATGGTCGAAATGATCTTTCTGAAGCTGACAGGAGGAGGGGTCGTATCCATGTACGAGCGGTCCTCCCTGACTCCGGCTATGGTAAACATGAGAAAGAGAGGGGAGAGCACACAGAATACGGCAGCAACGGCTCCGTATGCGGTCTGCGCATTGCCTCCTATGGTCCCGGATCCGGTGGTGAGCATCGGGATGAGAAGTCCCGCTATACCTCCGCCGATACCGGCCGCGAGGTTCGTCATTGCCGTGAGCTTGTCGCGGGTCCCGCCGTCTTTTCCGAGGGAAGGTATCATGCCCCAGTATGCGATGTCATGCATCGTATAGGTTATGCTGTATGCGAAGTAGATGATCCCGAAGAACCAGATGAACGCCCAGCCCTCAAGCTTTACATTGAAAGCGAGATATACGACCACAGACGTGCTCAGCACTCCTATGAGGAGCCACGGCTTGTACTTGCCCCAGCGTGTACGCGTGCGCTCGATGATGTTGCCCATGAGCGGGTCGTTCAGCGCGTCGAATATCCTGGCGCCTATCATTATGCCCGTGATCGTCATCAGCTGTGCGGCTGTAAGATGGCGGGTAAACAGTACATACACAAGAATGTAGTTGGTGAAAAGCGAATAGATCATGTCTCTTCCGAGCGTTCCGACAGGGAAGAAGAAAAGATTCCGCTTAGTCTGTCTTTCCGTAAGACCGCCTGCTTCAGAGGCGGCATTTTCTGCTTTTTTTCTGCTCATTTCCGTATAACCCTTTTCTCCTGATGCAGTCTGCCTTCTGTACATGATTATACCTTAAAGAGGGACTGCAGCGTCTGAAAGAATTATATGTTTCAAAGACCGAATTTGGCCTGTACCAGGTTGAACGGAGCAGGGAATGGTGTTACATTAATAAGGCACGTCAACAGGAAGGTTTATAAGAATTGGACAGCGAAAAGATAATAAAAACCATAACGGAATATTCTGAAAAGTGCATAAGAGCAGCGAGAGAGATAACAGACCGGTTTGATCATACAGACCGGATTTTCCTTCTCTTTACGCTTGTTTTCATGTCTGCATTCATTGCCGCCTCATCACCTTTCAGCGCGAGACACCCGGAGACATTTGCCGCCGGGACTTCGAATGAAGCAGGCATCTATATAGTGGGCGTTCCGGCTTCAGAAGAGCAGGGAGAGGCAGGACTCAAAGCCGTGCAGACCGGCAGCGTCGTCAGGGGCACACCGGTAAACAGACTTCCGGGATATACTGAAGTTGACGGAGTAAAATATCTGAGAGTCGAAAACAAAAAGGACGGGCAGAATGTGCTCGGTCCTGAGCTCATAAGGTACTACATGAGAGAGGATCAGCTTGCTGCATCTGCAGACGATGTGGTCCGTGAGTCCGAAGTATATGTAAGGACCCCTGCGACCATCTATGCCGAAGAATCTGGCCCGGCGATAGCATCGTTTGCGCCGAAGGGCAGCTGCCTTAAGGTCGCCGGCTACGACAGGCTCGACAGAAACGGTATGGTCAACAAGTACAAGGTGGAATACGCTGAAGGGGATGTGATATCCGAGGGCTATGTCTACGGCAAGTACATGACCGATACCCAGGAAAAAGCCGATGCCGTTTATAATGACAACGGGATATATGACAAGGTAAAGAAAGACAAATACAGCATGAACCTCTACGGAGGGAAGGCGAAGAACCTGGACTATTATCCGTATGAGAAGCCGGTCATTGAAGGCAATGAATTCTGCAGCAATGCCCGCACTATGTACCTCAACTGCGCGGCAGCGGTAAACCCTGATCCGTATATCAAGATAATCAACGATACCGACTGCAATGCTGTCGTAGTGGATATAAAGGACGGCGTCCTTGCATATAAGTCGGAAGTGGCAAAGGAACTCTCGCCGAGATCATATAAAACAGCCTATGTGTCGGCCGAAGAATATGCCGGAGGAATAAACAAGCTGCGTGAGACAGGAGTCTATCTCATAGGGAGGATAGTGGTCTTCAACGATCCTATCTATGCCAAGGATCACCCTAAGGACTGCATAAAATACGGCGGCAGTACTTACTGGCCGAGCGCGTATTCGCGCAACGTATGGGAATACAATGTGCGGCTGGCCCAGGAGGCCGTCGCTCTGTACGGATTCAACGAGATACAGTTTGACTATGTAAGATTCCCTGAGGACTCTTATTCAATGTCAAAATCCGGATCGGCAAACTTCCGCAATAAGTATGACGAGGAGAAGGGGCAGGCGGTGCAGAACTTCTGCTTCTATGCCGCCGATCAGATACATGAGGCGGGAGCGTACTTCTCGGTCGATGTGTTCGGAGAGAGTGCATACGGATATATGACAGCTTACGGACAGTACTGGCCGGGCATCTCCAATATAGTCGATGCCATAAGCGCGATGCCGTATACAGACCATACCGGAGGAGAAGGGGCGTGGCGCGATCCTTACAAGACTGTCCGCAGCTGGGCTAAGAGAGCGAAAAAAGGGCAGGACTACCTCGAGCATCCTGCAGCCGCGAGGACATGGATCACCGGCTACGACACACCGTACTGGGCGCCTGAAGTAAACTACGGAAAGAAGGAGCTCCGTGCACAGGTGAGGGCACTTGAGGATGCCGGTCTTACGGGAGGCTTCATCCCGTGGAACTCGCAGAACAATTTAGCCAAATACAAGCAGTACAAGAAGGTCTGGAACGAATAGGGAAGACGGCCGAAAAGGCATAAAAAAGACTGCCGGGTCATCCGGCAGTCTTTTGTGTTCTGATAGATCATCGTCCGGCATTAGATGGTCATTGCGACATCCCATGCTGTCCAGATTACTTCTCTCAGCGCGCCCCACTTGACGCATGTTCCGCATCTGTGGAGGTGCTTGTTCTTGATCGAAGCGAACTGGTCGTTAGGAACGAATCCGAGTCCGTTGACTACGCAGTCACACTCTTCTTTCCAGGTCTCGCCTGTCTCGAAGTTCTTGATCATGCAGTAGCCGTCGCCAATCTCTGTGATGGAGCTTCTCAGATGTACAGGAACGCCCTTGAACGGCAGAGCCTCTCTCAGGAACGAGGAGTTTGCGAGGCATGTGCCAGGAGCTGTGATCAGGTCATCCTGGAACTCAACTACTACAGGCTTCTTGCCGGCGAGTACTGCGTCATATGCAGCTTCGCAGGACGAAAGTCCGCCGCCGAGAAATACGATCTTCTTGTATTCATCCTTTTTAGGTCCGATCAGAAGGTCAGTGAATGTGACAGCCTTTTCGAATCCAGGAATGTTGAGAGCCTTAGGGAATGTACCGACTGATACGATAACATCGTCGTATGCCTTGAGCAGTGCGTTGATGTCCTTGATCTCAGTGTTGAGTCTGATGTCGATATCCCACTTCTTGAGCTCTCTCTCATACCACTTCATGAGCTCCTTGTCTGCATCCTTGAAGGACATTGCAGAAGCTGTGTTGTACAGACCGAACATCTTGTCGCTCTTTTCGAATACGACAGGGTTGTGTCCTCTCTTTTTGAGTACGAGAGCTGCCTCGAGTCCGCCGAATCCTGCGCCTACGACAGCGACCTTCTTAGGGCTGTTTGTAGGAACGATCTTGTACTTGTTGTGCTGCATTGTCGAAGGTGTCAGAGCGCAGCGTGCAAGCTGGAGCGAGTCGAACAGAGGCTGTGTGTTTGCAGTGTGTTTCGATTTTGCGAAGTTGAAGCATGCATTGTGGCATCTGATGCAAGGCTTGATCTCTTCTTCTCTGCCTTCTCTGAGCTTTGTTACCCAGTCAGGGTCAACGAGGTTCTGACGGGCGATACCGAGAGCGTCGATCTTTCCTTCCTTGATCTTTTCTGCAGCGAACTTGATATCCATCTTACCTGCGCATACGACAGGCTTGTCTGTGAAGTTCTTGATATGAGCAACGTCTTCATAGTTGCAGTTGTCCGGCATATAGACAGGCGGGTGAGCCCAGTACCATGCATCGTATGTACCGTTGTCGCAGTTGAACATGTCATAACCCATATCCGACAGGTACTTGATAGCCTTTTCGGATTCTGCCATATCACGTCCGAACTCTTCGAACTCTTCGCCAGGCTGTGCGCCCTGGAGCCATCCCTTTGTCTTGGATACTACGGAGTATCTCAGTGCAACCGGGAAGTCCTGTCCGCATTCTCTCTTGATCGCCTGTACGATCTCGACAGGGAATCTGAATCTGTTTTCAAACGAACCGCCGTACTGGTCAGTTCTGTAGTTCATGTTTGCGATAGTGAACTGGTCGAGAAGGTAACCTTCGTGAACAGCGTGGATCTCAACACCGTCAACACCTGCATCCTTGCAGAGCTTTGCAGTCTTTGCGAAAGCTTCTACCATCTCGTGGATCTCTTCGATAGTCATCATTCTGGACTTGATCGAAGGATACCATCTGTTCGGAGTCTCGCCTGCGGAAGCGCAGCAGTACTCGATGTCTACTACCGGCTTTGCAACAGCGCCGAATGCCTTGTTCTCGAGCATCTTTACGAACATGTCGTTGATAGCCATCGAACGTCCGAAACCGCCGGCCAGCTGGATGAACAGCTTGGATCCTGTCTTGTGGAACTCAGGCATCCACTCAGCGAGATCTTTGAACATTTTCTTGTTCTGCCAGAGCCATCTTCTGCCCATTGTGTCTCTTACGCACTGCATGCCCGGAAGTACCAGACCAACACCGTCCTGTGCACGTCCGAGAATGTGGTGAGCAGCCTCTTTGTCGAAGTGGCAAGGCTCGAGCCAACCGAACAGGGATGTTCCTCCCATGGAAGTCTGAACGATCCTGTTAGGAATCTCTACGTTTCCGATCTTCCAAGGCGTAAACAAAGGTTCATATTCCTTTTTCATTATTATCCCTCCCTAAGAATAATTTTGTTCGACGTTGCTTCGAAGTTAAGTAAATACAACGAAGAAACCAGTCGCTACATACTGGTTTCATTGTAAAACATAGGGTGTTGTTAGTCAATTGATTAGTGGTAAAATAAGGCCAGTACTGACAGGGAATAGGCCCTGGAAAAAGCTGTGAAGGGCAAGGGGTAAAGAACGATGGCAAAAGAATTTACGATAAGAAATTTCACCGAAGAACGCGCCTACCACAACACTGCGATCCTGATATATCTGAAGGCGGTCCATGCCGTTTTCGGTGATGCGGATGTCACAATAGGAAACTCCCTCAATCAGGGTTACTACAGCTATATAAATACGGACGGCGCAAAGCTTACCGCATCCGATCTTCATAAAATAAGAGACGCCATGGAGAAGTACATCGAACAGGATCTTGAGATCGTGATCGAAAATGACACCGTGGCTCACGCAAAGGAAAAGTGGTATTCACTCGGATATCCTGAGAAGGCGCGCCTGCTTGAAGGCAGACCGGAAGACGAGACCGTGGAGATAGCCAATCTCAGAAATTACAGAAACTGCATGTATTCGACACTGCTGCCTTCTGCGGGCTATGTCAACCTGTTTGATCTCCGTCCGTACAGACACGGGCTGCTTCTGAGACTGCCGAACGCTCTGCATAACCATACCATTCCGCCGTACAGGGATGATGACAAGCTGTATGAGGCATATTCACACAGCCGCCGCATGCGCAAGTATACGGGTATAGGATACCTCGCCGATCTCAATGAGCAGATCCGCAAGGGCAATGCAGATGAAGTAATAAAGTCCAGCGAATGGATGCAGGAGAGACAGTTCGAGGAGATAGCCGGGATGGTCGCCGAGGGGCGCAAAAGAATAGTGCTGATAGCGGGACCTTCGAGCAGCGGCAAGACGACGACTGCGAAAAAGATATGCACCGAACTCAAACGTCTTACGGGCGAAGAACCTCTGTATCTCGGAACGGACGATTACTTCGTTGAGCGTGAGCATACACCGCTCGGACCGGACGGCAAGCCTGACTTTGAAGGCCTCGACGCTCTGGACATGGATCTCTTCAATAAGCAGATGGAGGATCTTCTGGCCGGCAAGGAAGTCGACCTTCCGGAATTCGATTTCGTCGAAGGCAAAAAGATATTCGGAAAGAGGATAACAACGCTCAGAAAGAACCAGGTGCTCGTAATAGAAGGCATACACAGTCTGAATGATGTGCTTACCGAGAATATAGAAAGAAAAGACAAGTTCAAGATATACATAAGCCCGCTCACTCAGATAGCGATGGACAGGCACAACAGGATCTCGACTGCAGATGCGAGACTCCTTCGCAGAATGGTAAGAGACAATCAGTTCAGAGGATACAGTGCCGAGAAGACTCTTGAGCTCTGGCCGAAGGTAAGGGCAGGAGAGAGCGTGAATATATTCCCGTACAGCTCATCGGCTGACGTCGTATTCAACTCGAGCACGGTCTATGAGACCAATATGCTGAAGACCTTTGCAGAGCCTCTGCTGCTGGCCATAGACGAGTCCAGCGAACAGTATGAAGAGGCGCAGAGGATACTCCGCTTCATGAAATACTTTGAGAAGATCGAGTCGACTGAAGCCGTACCTGACAATGCGATACTGAGGGAGTTCATTGGTCCAAGGAAAAAATGAATAGAATAATTATTAAGTGGCGTTAATAATTATTCATTTGTGATTGTAATATTTTCAAAATAGTGTATTATTAGCGGTAAGTTACACTATATATTTGGATTGGAAAATATCTAACAGTGAAAGGTAAATCGAAATGAAGAACATTTTCACCGAAGAAAGAGAAATCAAAAGGCCTACGATATGGCACGCGCTCATATCGATGCTCGGCCTCATAGCCGTCATGATGATAGGCATCGTAGGATTCGGAGCAGATCCGCATATCCCGATGTTTATCGGAGTTATCATCACATCGATAGTCAGTATGACCCTTGGATACAAATGGGCTGACATCGAGGGCATGATGATAGACGGCATATCCAAGGCCATGCAGTCCATGCTCATACTCGCAATAGTGGGAATGATGGTTGGAGCCTGGCTGATCTCAGGAACCATTCCTGCGATGATATATTACGGACTCAAACTGCTTTCACCTAAGATCTTCCTGATCGCCGCGGTGCTCATCTGCTCGATCACTTCGCTGGCAACAGGAACATCGTGGGGAACGATGGGAACGATGGGCCTTGCACTTATCGGCATAGGAGCCGGACTCGGGATGCCTATCGGACCTACCGCAGGCGCAGTGATCTCGGGAGCATACTTCGGAGACAAGCTCTCGCCGCTGTCCGATACCACAAACCTTGCGCCGGCCATGGCGGGAACAGACGTGTTCACGCACGTTAAATACATGCTCAAGTCCACTCTGGTGGCCTATGCGATCGCGCTTGTCTTCTTCGGCATCTACGGATTCGTTCATGCATCATCCGGCAGCGTCGACAGCTCGCAGGCTGCCGTTATCATGGAGGGCATCAGGGACAACTTCAATATAAATCCTGTGCTCCTTCTGCCGCCGCTGGTGGTAATACTCGCGATCGCGCTGAAGATCCCTGCTATCCCGGGCATCACGCTTGGATTCATCGCGGCTCTTATACTTGCGCCTATTTGCCAGGAAGGAGTCACGATCGGTGCTCTGCTCGATGTCTCGCTGAACGGATTCGTATGTGAGACGGAGCTTGAGTCTCTCAATGAACTGCTTTCATCGGGAGGTCTGCTGAATATGGCATTCTCGATACTCATGGTAATGATAGCCATGATGTTCGGAGGCATCATGGAGGGCACACGCCAGATGGAGGTCATCATCGAGGCCATCCTCAAGGTCGTCAAGGGCCCGGCCGCTCTTATCGGAGCCACGGAGTTCACATGCGTCTTCGCAAACGCGATCATGGCAGAACAGTACATCTCGATCCTTATCCCGGGCCGCATGTTTGCACCGGCATACAGGGAGAAGGGCATACATCCTAAGAGCCTGTCCAACGCTCTGGAGTCTGCGGGTACGGTAACATCGTGTCTTATCCCGTGGAATACCTGCGGAGTGTTCATCGCTACAAACCTGGGCGTGACATGGTCGCAGTACGCACCATGGGCGGTATTCAACTACGCTATGCCTGTCATCTGCCTCGTAATGGCGTTCATGGGCATCACAGTCACAAAGATGACAGCTGAGGAGCAGGCTAAGGCTGACAGAGGAGAGCTCGTATGAAAAACAGCAAAAGAGGAAACGCGACAGTTTATCTTATCGTTATCGTTATTCTCGTGATAGCGGTCGCTTCGATGTTCATAAAGCTCAACTGGAGACGCTTTAAGGCTGAAGCCAGTTTCGGGTTCACAGTAGCCGCTGTGATCATCGCGGTGCTCCTGATCCTTTTCCTCATGATAAGGCACAGCATAAGAAAGGCCAGAAAAGAGAAAGAGAAGGAAAAGGCGCGCCTGGAGATGGAAAAGCGCAATCAGGAGCGTATCGCGGCAGGCCTTAAGCCTGAAACTCTGGGCAACGGAAAACTCGAACTTTCAGATGTCGGCGAGGCTGCCGGCAAGGTGAAAGAAAAGGCCGCCGGGAAGATAGACGAATTTTTCAGCAAAGACGCCGGTACAGGCGAAAAAAACGATGAATAAAAAAGTTCTTATTATAGGCGGCTCCCGCGGCATTGGCGCGGAAGCTGTCAGACTGTTTGCGGCGGATGGCTGCAGCGTAGTATTCACATATCACAGATCTGAGCTTGCGGCAGATGCTCTGAGGCAGGAGACCGGGGCGGTCCCCGTGAGGTGTGATGTCAAACATCCTGACTCAGTGAGGATAGCCGTTGACAAGGCCTCCGGCGTTCTTGGGCACATAGATGTTCTCATATGCAATGCCGGTACGGCAGACTACGGCCTTGTGACGGACATTTCCGAAAGCAGATGGGAAGAGGTCATCGACACCGATCTGAACGGTGTGTTTTACTGCATCAGAAACGTGCTCCCTGCAATGATAAGCCGCAAGAGCGGATGCATCATCACAGTGGGGTCCATGTGGGGAGAGACCGGAGCATCATGCGAAGTCGCTTACTCCGCGGCAAAGGCAGGCGTTATAGGGCTTACAAAAGCTCTTGCGAAAGAGGTAGGGCCGTCCGGAATAAGAGTCAACTGCGTATCTCCGGGCATGATCGATACTGACATGAACGCTTCGTTCAGCGAGGATGATGTCAGAGCCATAGCTGATGATACGCCTCTTTGCAGGACGGGAGACCCCACTGAGGTGGCAAAGGTCATGAAATTCCTGGCTTCGGATGATTCCTCATTCATCACAGGACAGGTGGTGGGGGTCAATGGAGGACTGGTTATCTGAGCCTCTCACTACAGCTTGTGGCATAGGATCTGAGCAGCCACAAACATAAAAAATGTAAAGATATCTTTACCTATATATTGGTGATGAAATGTAAAGCAGACACTACATATTGTGCCTGCTTTATTTTTTTGCAATTGTAAAGCCAACTTTACAAAAAAAGGTGGGGGAAACATAACAAAAAATAAGGTTTTTACTTTGTAAGGTGGGGAAAAGTGGGGTAAAATAACGGCAACAGGAAGCTTCAATTAAACACAAAGGGGCTGCAAAGCCCCATATTTCAACAGAAAATGTTCTTAGGCACTTACCAAAACACAATAGACAACAAGAACCGGATGATAGTTCCCGCAAAGTTCAGGGACCAGCTGGGCGGTAAGTGCATGCTCACGAAGGGCTTTGACGAATGCCTCTACATCTACACGATGCAGGACTTCGAAGAGATGGCGGCAAAGCTGGCGGGACTCCCGCAGTCAGATGCAGACTTCCGTGAGTTTATAAGAGACTTCTTCGGAAATTCCGTACTGTGTGAACTCGACTCGCAGGGCAGGATCCTGATCCCGCAGAACCTCAGGGACTATGCGCATATCACAAAGGATCTCGTCACCACAGGCGCCATGAACAAAGTGGAGATATGGAGCGCCGAGACCAGAGAAGAATTCGACATGGCCGGAAAGATGAAGGACAGCAACTTCACAGACAAGCTGAGAGAATTCAGCATCTAGAAAGGGCTCTCATGGATTTTGAACACGTACCCGTACTGTTTAACGAGGTGATTGAAGCCCTGAATATAAGACCGGACGGCATATACGTAGACGGCACGGTCGGCGGAGGCGGGCATTCCGAGGGAATATGCAAAAGGCTTTCATCCGAAGGAATGCTGGTAGCTGTTGACAGGGACACAGAAGCCCTGGCAGCGGCAGGACGGAGACTTGAAGGCTATGAGTGCAGAAAAGAATTCGTCCATGCCAACTACAGCGACACTGAGGCGATAGCCGCAGCCGCAGGACAGAAGGTGCAGGGGATACTCCTCGATCTGGGAGTCAGCTCGTACCAGCTGGACAATCCGGAAAGAGGTTTCTCGTACATGCAGGACGCTCCACTAGATATGAGGATGGATGCCTCGGACAGGTTCACGGCATATGACATCATAAACGGCTACAGCAGGGATGACCTGACAAGGATCATCAGAGACTACGGCGAAGAACGCTGGGCATCGCGGATAGCGGAATTCATAGTCCGCGAAAGAGCAGGATCTCCGATAGATACAACCGGAAGGCTGACCGAGATCATAAAGGCCGCGATACCGGCAAAGGCCAGAAGGACAGGACCTCATCCGGCAAAGAGGACCTTCCAGGCGATAAGGATCGAGGTAAATGACGAACTCGGACACCTGAGGGAAGCCGTTGAGAAACTTCCGGATCTCCTCGAAAGCGGCGGCAGGATAGCGATAATAACCTTCCACTCGCTTGAGGACAGAATAGTAAAAACCGAATTCGAAAGGCGGCTCGACCCGTGCATCTGCCCAAAGGAACTTCCGGTATGTGTATGCGGAAGAGTGGCAGACGTAAAGAGGGTAACAAGAAAACCGATAATCCCGTCTGATGAAGAGACGGAAAGCAACCCGAGGGCAAGAAGCGCAAAGCTGAGAGTCCTGGAAAAACTTTAAAACACAGACACACACTTCAAAGGCAAACGGTGCAGAGATGAACAGCAGAGCAGAGAGGATAAGAGCAGACAGGAGAAAAGCGGACAGACGCAGTGCTGTCAGGATCCTGTCGGTGATCATAATCGGAATATTCGTACTCGTCGGAATGAGATCGTATGCTGCCATCATACAGCATGAAAACAACACTCTCATAGAGCAGAACGAATACCTGCAGGCCGAGATAGACTCGCTCAGCAGCCAGATCACAGCGGAGACAAGGGTCACCAGGATCGAGAAGGTCGCGACGGAGCAGTACGGCATGGTATATCCTTCGACGGAAAATTGCGTCACGCTCAGCGCGGAGACACCGGATGCACAGAATCTCGCTTCCGTGATCAGGAGTGAAGCATATAACTAGTATTTATCAGCGACTGTAAGGTGCCACTGATCCGTATCCGGCTCGGTGGCATTTTTTATAGAAGCGAGTCGCCTAAATAATGTATTTGGCTTTAAAAACCGCTACTATATATGGTATACTGTATCGGTATATTTTTGTCCTGAAGGGGAAAGATGAAAGCAGACAGAAAAAGGGAAAAGATACGCAGGCTGGCACTGGAGGCAAACACCGGTGTCATCACCAGTAAAAACCGCAACAGGCTTGCGGCCGGTTTTGCTGTTCTTCTTCTTGCCATCTTTGCGCTGATATTCCGGCTGGGATACTGGCAGATATATAAATCCGACGAACTCAAGGTGATGGCCATAGACATGCAGAAGGTCGACACCGAGATAGACCCTGTCAGAGGCGCTATATATGACTCCCGCATGAACACGCTCGCGGAGACCGTTACGGAGTACGAGCTTTATGCGTATACCCAGTTCCTGTACAAGGACGAAGGCGTAAGTTCGGATGACAAGGCGAAGGCTGTCCTCAGGCTCTCTGAGATCACTGGAAGGGATCCTGCCGAGATGCAGCAGCTCCTTGAAGGCGAGGAGAATCTCGTTCTGATAGGCGAGGGACTTACCAGGGAGCAGGTGGAAAAAGCACAGGAAGAATTCGGCGGAGACGTCATAGTAAAGACAAGGGCGGCCAGATATTATCCTAACGGCGCGTTCGCGGCGCAGGTCCTCGGAGGAGTCAATTCGGAAAACTCTGGACGCTCAGGACTTGAATACGAATACAACTCGTCACTCGCCGGTGTCAAGGGAAGGGCCGTAAGGACCACTGACAGCAACGGAGACACTCTGTCAAACAGCAAGACGAGATACTATAAGGCCCAGGACGGCTACGGCATAGTAACTACGATCGACTCGGTAATTCAGCACTTTGTTGAGGATGCCCTGGAGAAAGGCATGAAGCGTACAGGAGCTGATGCCATAACCTGCATCGTCATGGAGCCTAAGACAGGCAACATACTTGCTCTGGCGACCACTCCGGAGTATGACCCGAACAACTCCTCACAGCCATCTGATCCTGCAGAGCTCGAAGCTTTCAAAGCCATGACTGACCAGGAACAGACGGACTATCTCAGCAATATGTGGAAGATAAACGCCGTGAGCGACGTGTATGAGCCGGGATCGACATTCAAGCTCATAGCTGCCGCGGCGGCCCTCGAATCCGGTCATGCCAATGACAGTTCGACATATACCTGCAAGGGCGGAATAAAGGTCGATGACTACTACCTAAGGTGTCTGCATACGCATGGAAAGCAGACTCTCAAGGAGGCAGTCGGAAACTCGTGCAACCCGGCACTTGCCCAGGTAGCTCTGGACATGGGAGCCGAGACTTTCTACAACTACATAGATCTTTTCGGATTCTGCGACCAGACCGGAGTTGACCTCCCGGGTGAAGGTTACTCGATCGTAAAGGACCCTTCGACCATGGGAAATGTAGATCTCGCGACTACAGGCTACGGCCAGGGAATCGCGATAACTCCGCTCCAGATACTCTGCGCGGTCAACAGCCTCGGAAACGGCGGAGTCCTGATGAAGCCTAAGATCGTCAGCAAGATAGTCGATTCCAACGGCAACACCGTAGAAGAGATGAAGGACGTCGCTGTGAGGCAGGTAGTGTCCGAAGATACCGCGGCAAAGATGTGCGACATAATGGAATATTATGTTTCCGATGCGGGCGGAACAACAGCTTATGTGCCGGGCTTCAGACTCGGCGGAAAGACCGGTACCGCGAACCGTGTATCCGGCAGATCATACAGCAGCGAAACAAATACGTCCTTCGTGGTCATGGCACCAATGGACGATCCTGCAATATCGATGATCTGCATAGTGTACAGACCTAGAAAGGTACAGTACGGTGCTTACACCGCAGGACCTATCGTAAAGGAGATCAGCGAGAAGACCCTTGAATATCTGGGTGTTGAGCGCAAGTACACAGAGGAAGAAGAAAAGAAATCAAAGAAAGAACTCGTAAAGGTGCCTGACATCACCGGAATGGACAGCGCTGATGCCATCAGGAACCTCGAGCTGAACAAACTGAAATATACAGTAATGCCTGAGGATCAGAAGGGGCAGTCCTTCGTGGTAGTAGACCAGTATCCTAAGGCGGGCACAAAGGTGGAAAAGAATTCGATCGTATATATCTACAGCGAGTGATATCTACGGCAGAACGGAGAGCAGACAGAGAAAATGATACACAGTCACGGAATCGCAGCATATGCACTTATAGCAGCAATCGCTTTCGCAGTTTCAATGCTGGTGACGGCGAGGATGATACCGCTTCTCAAGGAGAAGCAGTTCGGCCAGTTCATACGTGAGGAGGGACCTCAGGCACATCTCAGCAAGGCCGGGACTCCTACCATGGGCGGAATAGCGTTCGTTCTGGGTATCACGGTCGCCATCGTGGTGAGCATGTTTATGCCGGGCAGCGATACTACGGGGAAGATCGCTATACTCCTGAGCATGTTCGCTTTCGGAGCGATAGGATTCATCGACGACTACAATAAGGTAGCCAAAAAGCAGAACGAGGGTCTTACACCGAAGCAGAAACTCGTGCTTCAGGCAGTGTTCGGTCTTGCTCTTGCCGTCTTCATGATGGTAAAGGAGGGCACCACGATGCTCATACCGTTTATCGGAAAGACTGTCGATATCGGACTGTTCTACATACCGTTCGTGATGTTCATCGAAGTCGCCATGGCCAATGCCGTAAACCTTACGGACGGCCTTGACGGGCTGGCATCTAGCACTTCGGCCATAGTTGCATGCACCTTTGCCGTGATAGGCATGACTGTGGGCAGCGGAAACGAAGCGATGGCAGTGGCAGGACAGGCTGTATTTGGCAGCCTGCTGGGATTCCTGCTCTACAACCATTATCCGGCAAAGATATTCATGGGAGACACGGGCTCTATGGCTCTCGGCGGCGTGCTGTCGGCAATGGCCATAGTCGGACATATGGAGTGGCTGCTCCCTATAGCAGGCCTCATCTATGTCATTGAGGCTCTCTCAGTCATCATACAGGTAACATATTTCAAAAAGACCGGCGGCAAAAGAATATTCAGAATGGCGCCGATACATCATCACTTTGAGCTCGGCGGATGGCACGAGACCAAAGTAGTAAGGGTGTTCTGCCTTTTCACTCTGGTGTGCTGCATCATAGCCTGGCTCTCAGTCAGATAAAACAAAAAGAGGGATAAAGTGAAATGAAACGAGGAACAGAATACAAGCAGATACTGAAGGGAAGAAGAGTCCTTGTGGTAGGGCTCGGAAAATCCGGAAAGGCTGCCGCCAGAGCTCTCAAAGGAGCGGGCGCGATCGTGGAGGTCCAGGATTCGCAGACGGCAGACAAGCTGGATACGCAGTTCCTGCAGTACATGCAGAATGAAGAGATCAGGTCGTACCTCGGCACAAAGCCCGAGGATATGACGGCATACGACATGCTCGTGCTGAGCCCGGGCGTGCCGCCTGCACTTGATTACATAGAAGAGGCACGCAAAGCCGGAACTGAGATAATAGGCGAGCTCGAACTTGCCTACAGAGTCGGAGAAGGCCATTTTATCGCCATTACAGGCACAAACGGCAAGACAACGACAACTACACTGGTAGGTGAGATATTCAAGGCTGCAGGGCTTAATACGGCCGTTGTAGGCAACATCGGAGAACCTGTAGTAGCAGCGGCGGACGGAAGCACGGAGGACGACTGGCTCATCACTGAGGTATCGTCGTTCCAGCTCGAGACCGTCTCTGAGTTCAGACCTGAAGTCTCTGCGATACTGAATCTCACGCCTGACCATCTCAACAGACACGGAAGCATGGAGGCTTACGGACAGGCTAAGGCGAGAATAGCGGCAAAACAGACTGAAGACGATTTCATGATCATCAATCTGGACGATCCTCAGGCATATGCGCTTTCAAAGGATACCGCCGCAAAGGTCATACCTTTCAGCAGAAAGGAAGAACCGGAGACCGGAGCATATCTTGACGATACAAGCATTATCGTTAAAGACCTTGACGGCAGGAAGCATTTCATTTGTGACAGGTCCGATCTCAGGATCATAGGCAACCACAACGTAGAAAACGTGCTGGCAGCAGCTGCTATTGCATTCTATGCAGGCATTGATCCTGAGGTGATCTCGGCTTCGATCAAGGAATTCCCGGGCGTAGAGCACAGGATCGAATTCTGCGGAAGAGTGGACGATGTTGATTATTACAATGACTCGAAGGGCACCAATGTAGATGCTGCAGTCATAGCACTCAAAGCCCTCGAAAACGGCATCATCCTCATAGCCGGCGGCGATGCCAAGAGCCAGGACTTTACAGAGCTGGCAAACCATTTTGACGGATGCGTAGAGGCACTCGTCCTTCTCGGAAGAGACGCTTACATGATAGAAGAAGCCGCCAGAAAGGCCGGTTTTACGAATATCTATAACTGCAAGGACATGCCGGAGTGCGTTCGCAAGGCAGCAGAGCTTGCAAGACCGGGAGAAAAGGTACTTCTCTCACCGGCATGTGCAAGCTGGGATATGTACGATAATTTTGAGCAGAGAGGCAGACACTTCAAGCAATGCATAAGGGAGATGCTGAGGTAAAAAAACTGAGCAGAGCCGAAAAAGCCGAAAGGCGCAGAGCCATCAGAAACGACAGAAGAGGAAAGAATAAAAAGCAGAAGACTTCTGTCACACAGGAAGCGAAAAGCTTCGGGCGCGGACTCGGCAGGGTAATAGGCGGCTACGACTTCGGAGTAGTCGTGCTTGTTATGCTTCTTTCTCTTTTCGGAGTTGCGATGGTATTCAGCGCGGGCTACTACCAGACCATCAATTCACCTACGCCTAATCCGACATACTATCTGGTAAGGCAGCTTATCTGGGTGAGTTCGGGATTCCTGATAATGCTGATAGTCGCCAATATCGACTATCACAGGTATATGAAAGTAAGCGGTGCGATCATGGCTCTGAGCGTGGCGCTCCTCGTCGTGGTAATCCTTACGAGTTCCACGGTAGGAGGAGCTCAGCGAGGCATTTACATCGTCGGTGTCGGAGTCACTCCGAGTGAGTTCTCCAAGGTCGCTATGATCCTGTTCACGTCATGCTATCTCATAAAGGATCCATCAAACATAAGGACGGCGAAGGGGCTAGCCGTACTGATCGCGGTAATGGCAGTGCACTTCTTCCTGATCGTAGAGCAGCCTAACCTCTCTACGGCTATCGTAATCGTTGCCATCATGATAGCTCTAATGCTGGTTGCCGGACTGAATCTGGCGTTCCTGATACTTCCGCTCGCAGCCGGCGTTGCGGGTTATTTCTACATCATGACAGCCAAGACACCTGAACACTGGTACAACAGGATCTCGAGCTTCATGGATCCGTTTGCGGACAGGCAGGGAACCGGTTATCAGGTGACACAGGGACTCATAGCTCTCGGAAACGGAGGGATCAAGGGACTCGGCTTCGGACGGAGCGTTGCTAAGAACCTCTATCTGCCAGAGCCTCAGAATGACTTTATTCTTGCCGTTATAGGCGAGGAACTCGGATATATAGGGATCGTGGTACTGATGCTGGTCTATATAGTCCTGCTTTTCAGGATATTCATGGTAGCGCTCAGGGCAAAGGACAGACTGGGCTTTTACATCGCGACGGGAGTCGGAGTAATGCTCGGGCTCCAGGTCATCATAAATGTGGCCGTAGTTACCTCATCCATGCCTGCGACAGGTATCACTCTTCCGTTCATAAGCTACGGAGGCACATCGATATGGTCATTCATGATAGCCACCGGACTTGTTCTGAATGTTTCAAAAAAGCGAAGGTCTGAATTGCAATGAAAATAGTTCTTACAGGAGGATGCACGGGCGGACACATCTACCCGGCATTGGCGATAGGCGATAAATTCAGAGCAGAGGATCCGTCCTCTGAAGTTATTTATGTTGCAAAGGGAGAGGATCTTGAGCGTCAGATAATCCCGGCTCACGGATACGAACTCCTTGAAGTGGATTCCACATGGTTTGAGAGAAGCGATCCGGCCAGGATGTTGGTCACGCTCAGAAGGACCATGAACGGCAGGCGCTCAGCCATAAAGATAATGAAAAAATTCAGGCCTGATGCGGTCATAAGCACGGGCAGCTTCGTAAGCGTACCGGTCGTACTGGCAGCCAACAGGCTGGGTATCCCGGTATATATACATGAGCAGAACGGCTTCCCGGGAATATCCAACAGGATAGCTGCGATGAAAGCCAGGAAGGTATTCCTCGGCTTCGAATCAGCCCGCGAACACTTCAAAAGACAAGACAATATAGTGTACAGCGGAAACCCAGTCAGAGCGGAATTTGACGGCAGAGACAAGGCTGCTGACAGGGAGGCTCTTGGGATCCCGGCGGATGATCTGGTCATCCTCGTGTTCGGCGGAAGCCTCGGATCCGAGACGACCAACATGGTGGGCGAGACCATCGCGAGGGAGTATGCCGGAAGACCGGGATATACGGTCATCTGGGGAACCGGAAAGGAGTACTACGAAGAGATCAGCGCTCGCCTGAAGGAGGAAGGCTTTGCGCCTGACAATGTCAGGATAAGCGCGTATATAAGCGACATGCCTGCCCAGCTCTCAGCATGCGACATCATCGTCAGCAGGAGCGGTGCTCTTTCTACCGCGGAGACTACGATGGCAGGACGTGCGGCGATATTTATCCCGTCGCCTAACGTGACCGCCGACCATCAGTATTACAACGCTAAGGCAGTTGCAGATGCGGGCGGCGCCGTGATCGTGAGAGAATCCGGCGATGTCGCGGGAAGAGTGCTCTCCATAGTCAGAGAGCTCGACGCTGACAGAGGCATGATAAAAACGATGTCCGAGAAGAGCCGCAGTGTAGCCCCCGTCGATGCCACGGATATCATTTACAGGACGGTAATGGAGACTTACAGGTAGAGGATTGGAAGAAGAAAGAAAGACCCTCGAACTGAATATTGAAGATAATGCCGGCGGGCAGGATGAGAGTCCCGGCGGAGTTACAAACGATACGATCGAATACACGCTTCTTGTGCACGAGATCCCCGAACTCCTGAAAGAGCAGGAGGCTCTGGAGGCCGCACAGGACGCGGCGCCGGAGGTGATTCCTGCGGAGGCGGTTTCTGCCGGAGATACTGAACAGGAGACAGAGGCGGAGCCGGCAGGTGTGAGCGATGAAACGATCGAGTACACTTTGCTTGCGCATGAGATCCCGACGCTTATCCGGGAAGGATATGTGCCTAAGGGTCCTGAGTCTGAAAAAGCAGAGCCGGAAAAAACCGGAGGGCAGTCCGGCGAAGCGGAAGCGGATGATCAGGATCAGACAGGGAATACGGTCTCTGACGACGAGAGGAAGACAAAATACGGGCTTCCGGTAGACAGACCTGAGACCAAAGAGCTTGCCTACAAGATGGAGGCGCGCCGCCGCTATAAGGAAAGAAAAAGGCGCAGCTTCAGGACGCGCTTCTATGTGGGCATCACACTGATCGTGCTGCTTATAGCCTTTGCCATATTGTCCGTATCGGGAATATTCACCGTGGATTCGATCGAAGTAAGGGGAAATACCCATTACTCGGCAGAAGAGATCATAAACATGGGTCATGCTGTACCTGGACGCAACCTGATATACCATGCCAACAAAGAGGAGATAACGGGATATCTTGAGCAGAACCCGTATATCAAGACTGCAAAGGTATCACGCAAGCTACCGTCGACTCTGGTCATAAGCGTGACTGAGAGGACCGAGCGGCTGGCCTTCGGATATGACGATGACTACCTCATCATGGATGAGGACGGCATACTGCTGAAGAAGACCAGAAACGAGCCTAAGATAACACTCGTTGAAGGTCTGGTGGTCAGCAGGATAAAGCTAGGCGAAAAGATAGGGACTGAGGACAACGAAAGATTCAACAAGGTCCTTGAGCTTGTGCAGAAAACGGCCAAGGCAGACCTGTATTTTGTAAAGATCGACATCTCAAGCGAGAAGAGAGTAAAGGCATATATTTACGATACGCTGGCAGTCAGGACGGATTATGACACACTGATAGCCAATATCGAAAACGGAAGGCTGCATCTGGTGCTCGAGAACCTGTTTGCGGACGGGATCGAAAGGGGTACGATCACCTTCGACGAAGACGGGACCGCTTCCTTCCAGCCGACGATATAGTTAACAAGTAATTGTGTCTAGCTAAGCAAATACACCCTAAATGTTGTGGTTTTTTACTAAAAACTAATGCATTCAGGGTTTTGATATGTTACTATTACCATATATATTTATGAGTATATCAATTTGAGGAGGACTAATTATGGAATTTGTTTCCGACTTTGTATCAGAACCGGATAGCGCAGCTATCATTAAAGTAGTCGGAATCGGCGGCGGCGGATGCAATGCCATCAACCGCATGGTTGATGCCGGACTGCAGGGCGTGACATTCATTGGCGTCAATACAGACAGGCAGGCTCTTTCGAGATGTAAGGCTGAGATAAAGATCCAGCTCGGCGAAAAGATCACGGGAGGCCGCGGAGCAGGAGCTAACCCTGAGGTAGGTCAGAAGGCTGCCGAGGAATCGATCGACGAAGTGATCGCTAACATCCAGGATGCCGACATGGTATTCATTACTGCCGGAATGGGCGGCGGCACAGGTACAGGAGCAGCTCCTATCATCGCAAAGGCATCGATGGACTGCGGAGCTCTTACAGTAGCTGTAGTCACAAAGCCTTTCACATTCGAGGGCAAGAAGCGCTGGAACCGCGCTGCAAAGGGCATCCAGTATCTCAGCAACTTTGTTGACTCGCTGGTCATCATCCCTAATGACAAGCTGATCGACTCGAGCGAAAAGAACACATCGATGCTCGAGGCATTTGCAATGGCAGATGACGTTCTCAGAAAGGGTGTTCAGGGAATCTCCGACCTCATCTCCGAGTACGGTCTCGTAAACGTAGACTTTGCAGATGTCAGAACAGTCATGGAGGGCCGCGGTGTGGCTCACATGGGTGTCGGTACAGGCGAGGGAGACGACAAGATCGAACAGGCTATCCAGAACGCGATCCACAGCCCGCTGCTCGAGACATCGATATCCGGTGCGAAGTCCATTCTGCTTTATGTGACAGGCGGATACGACATGGGAATGCTCGACATCAACACTATCGCAGACAGAGTACAGAGCGAAGCAGATGCAGATGCCAACATCATCTTCGGTGCTACTATCAGCGAGGATATGACAAACAAGATCTCCGTGACCATCATCGCTACGGACTTCGGCAGAGCAACTGAAGGACTGGACGAAGTCAGCATCGCTCCGAGCCCTGAGAGAGACACTCTTGCAACCGCAAAGAGGATCACCGTTGACGGTCTTGACGCTGTAGAGGTCGAGCTTGGCGAGCTCTTCGATGGCAGCAGCAACGCTCCGTCAGGCAGTTCAGACGATTTTGATATCCCTGAATTCCTCAAATAAGAGAGAGATCTGACGGCTGCACAAGATGCTGATAAGGATTTCATCAGGTGACAACAGCAGAGTCAGGCTTGTAAGAAAGCTTCAGACCAGGAAGGGCCGGAGCACTGAAGGCCGCTTTACAGCAGAAGGAAAGAACCTCGTCTGCGAAGTCCTAGAACGCGGACTTGATGTGGATTTCATCATGATCCCCGAGGGCTGTGAAGCCGATCTTCCGCCGGTCCTGAGGGCTGCGGCTGACTCTCCGGACATTACGGTCTGCGAGGTCCCTCAGAAGGTTTTCGACAAGCTGACAGACGCCGGCAACGGCATAGGAATGCTCGCCGTCGTAAAGCAGGACATGGTAAGCAGCTCCATTCCCGGCGGCATAGGTCCGGATGATAATATCCTGGTGCTTGACCGCATACAGGATCCGGGCAATATGGGCACTCTCATAAGGACCGCAGTGGCTGCCGGATACAAAGCGATCCTGGCTATGAGCGGTACGGTGGATATCTATTCACCAAAGGTCCTCAGGGCTACCGCGGGAATGATCTTTGAGATCCCGGTCATCTATGTCAAGGATGAGGAGACGTTGCTCGGGATGCTGAGAGAGTCCGGCAAACGCATCGCAGTCACGGCAGTAGAAGGCGGTATTCCTTACTATGAAGCTGATCTCGGCAATGGGACGGCACTCATTATAGGAAATGAAGGGAACGGCGTGTCCGCATCTCTGTTAGAAGGAGCAGACGTAAGGGTAACCATACCGATGCGCGGCAGGATAGAATCGCTGAACGCAGCGGTCGCTGCAGCCATACTCATGTACGAGGCTGTGCGTGCCTGACAGAAACAAAAGATAAATGCGAGGTAAGACATGGAAAAGAACAGAGCCGATGTAATAATCTGCGGATCGAATTATGTGCTTTCCAGTGATAAGAGCGAAGAGCGCATAAAAGAGATCGCAAAGATGGTCGATGAAGAGCTCAGAGCAACAAGCAAGGCGCTCAATGTCAATCCTAATTACAAAGCTGCGGTACTGACTGCACTTAATATCGCAGAAAAACTCATGGAAAATACAGACATGACGCTCAAGCTCCAGACCGAGAACTATCAGCTTGACAACGATGTCAAGCACTATATCCAGCTGTGGGAGCAGTCCAAGAAGCAGGTGACAGACCTTAAGGACAAGATGTCGTCCGAGGTCGACAGACAGACACAGAATTCCGAAGACCAGAAGAAACTTCAGGAAAAACTCGTCGAGATGGAGAACGCCTACTTCGACCTGCAGATGGAGAATGTAAATCTGAAGAACGAGCTGAAATCAATCAAGAGACTGAACAGCGAAGATGAATTCTAAGATCCTCACACTCCTCGAATTCAATAAGATAATCGACCTGCTGCGTGAACAGGCAGGCTCGGGTCTTGCAAAAGAACGCATCAACAGACTCGAACCGATGACCAATAAGCGCATGGCAGAGGATGCACTAACGGAAACTACGGAAGCAGTTTCCGTTATTCTGTATAAGGGAAGCATTCCGGTAGGCGACATAGGAGATATTAGCGATATTGTCTCCATGGCAAGAAGGGGCAGATGCCTGAGCACAAGAGAGCTGCTTCAGGTGAGAGCCAGCATAGCCGCATCACGCACAGTAAGGACTTTCCTTAACGGTGATATGCCTGAAGGCCTTAAGGTCATACCTGAGATAGCAGGACTGCTTTCGCCTGAGACAAGGCTGGAGCAGGATATTTCGAATGCGATAATAAGCGAAGATGAGATAGCCGACAACGCATCGCCGGCGCTCAGGTCGATAAGGCGCGATATACGCAACAAGAACGACCTTATAAGATCCCGTCTCCAGAAGATGATCAGTTCGGGTTCTGCAAAGACTCATCTTCAGGACGCGATAGTCACGATGAGAAACGGCAGGTACGTTATCCCGGTCAAGAGAGAGTACATAAACCTCTTCCCTGGAATGGTCCATGACCAGTCCTCGACCGGCGCGACCCTGTTTGTGGAGCCGCAGGCAGTCGTCAATCTCAACAATGAGCTCAGGCAGCTCGAGATGGACGAGCAGGCCGAGATAACGCGGATACTCGAGCTCTTCAGCAGCCGCGTGGGAGAGCATCACCAGAGCATCATGAACGACCAGAGGCTTATGGCGGAACTCGACTTCATGAACGCGAAGGGAAGGCTCTCACGCCTCATGGACGGTGCTGAGCCGATGCTCAATGACGAGAACCGGATAGACATAAAGTCCGGCCGCCATCCGCTCATCCCGGTCGAAAAAGCCGTGCCTATCAATGTGGAGCTCGGTCATGACTGGACGACGCTCCTTATCACGGGACCTAACACGGGCGGAAAGACCGTAACGCTCAAGACCATCGGTCTGCTGTGCCTGATGGCGCAGAGCGGACTTCATATCCCGGCAGATGAAAGAAGCAGCCTGCCGGTGCTCAAGGAAATATTCGCAGACATAGGCGATGAGCAGAGCATAGAGCAGAGCCTCAGTACCTTCTCGTCGCACATGAAAAATATAATCGAGATATTCGGATCTGCCGGCGAGGGGAGTCTGGTGCTTCTCGACGAGCTTGGAGCAGGTACCGATCCGCTTGAAGGAGCGGCTCTCGGAATAGCCGAGCTGGAGAGACTGAAAGAAGCCGGCGCGCTCGTTGCCGCGACGACCCACTATACCGAGCTCAAAAAGTATGCTCTCTCGACACCGGGCGTTGAGAACGCCTCTATGGAGTTCAACGTTGAGACGCTTTCGCCGACATACAGGCTGAGAGTGGGGCTCCCGGGCAAATCCAACGCCTTTGAGATCTCGGAAAAGCTTGGCCTTGATAAGTCGATCATAGAAAGAGCGGCTGAACTCATGGGCGAGGAGCAGCTTGAGTTCGAAGAAGCCGTTAGCCGGGTCGAGGCAGACCAGGCTGAGGCTGAGGCAAGGCTGGCGGAGGCCGGCAGGGAACGTGAGGCCGCGCATGAAGTCATGAGCGAGGCCGAGAAGGAACTTGCCGCAGCGAAGGCCGAAGCCGCAAAGATACTCGAAGAGGCCAGGAAGCAGGCCGGCACAATGCTGAGAGATGCCCAGGGCACCATCGACGATATCACCGAAGAACTCAGAAGCATACAGCGCAGAAAGAAGAATGCCGGATTCAATGAAGGCCATATAGCAGGAGGAGCCGCCGACAGCCGCAGGAGGCTGAGACAGGCAGAGTCGGCTCTGAAGCCGGAGAGATCGCCTGAGGTCAAGACGGTACAGACCGGCAAGACACCTGAGCCTGAGGATATCAGGATAGGCATGCGCGTCAAGTATACAAAGCTCGACCAGACAGGCGATGTGGAGAGCCTGCCTGATTCAAGGGGCAATGTAAGGATAAGGCTGGGATCCATAAAGATGGATGTCAATGTAAAAGACCTCGTGATCGCAGAATCAGAGCCTCAGGGAAACAAAGAAAAGAACAGAGCCAAGTACGGCAATCTGTCGTTCGGAAAGTCAAAGACGATAAGACCGGAGATCAATCTGATAGGCAAGGACCTCGATGAGGCGACCTATCTGATGACGAAGTACATAGATGATGCCTTCCTTGCGGGCCTCAAGACCGTGCGTATAATACACGGAAGAGGTGAAGGCATACTCCGCAAGGGTCTGAGGGCAGAACTTTCGAAGAATAAGCATGTAAAGTCATACACTTCTGCCACTTATTCGGACGGAGGAGAAGGTGTCACGGTCGCAGAGCTTGTAGACCGCTCAAAATCAAAGAATAAATGACAAGCAGCATAGGCTTTGATGTGTTACAATAGGCACTGAGATAAATCTGAAGGGAAACAAACAAAGAAAAAATTATGGTAAATTTCAAAAAACTGATCGCAGAAACGGTATATGATGAGGCTCTCGGACTCAGCCTCGAAGAGATAGAAGGGATGATCGAGATCCCTGCTGATGAAAGCATGGGAGACTACGCTTTTCCGTGCTTCAGGCTTGCGAAGGCACTTCGCAAAGCTCCGCAGCTCATCGCTGCGGACATCGCCGCAAGAGCCGGCGATGCTGAAGCGTTCGAGAAAGTCGAGAATGTCAATGCTTACGTCAATTTCTTCATCGACAGGGCATATTTTGCCGGCGAAGTCATAGACGAGGTAAACAGGCTCGGAAACGCATACGGAAGATCGAACAGCGGAGAAGGCCGCAAGGTCATCGTTGAGTATTCATCGCCTAATATCGCCAAGCCGTTCCACATCGGCCACATCAGGAGCACCGTTATCGGAAACGCTATCTATAAGCTTTATGATGCAGTCGGATTTGACGTCATAAGGATAAACCACCTCGGAGACTACGGCACGCAGTTCGGAAAAATGATCGTTGCGTACCGCAAATGGGGAAGCGAGGAAGAACTCGCCAAGGATCCTATCAAATCACTGCTCAGCTATTACACAAGATTCCACAAGGAAGCTGAAGAGCATCCTGAACTTGAAGACGAAGCACGCGAGACTTTCGTAAAGCTTGAGGCCGGCGAGCCTGAAGAGCTCGCACTCTGGGAAAAGTTCAGAAAACTGAGCCTGGAGGAGTTCAACCGCGTATATGACATGCTCGGTATCACATTCGACTCCTATGCAGGAGAAAGTTTCTATTCGGACAAGATGCCGAGATTCATCCAGGAGCTTAAGGATAAAGGCCTTCTGATCGAGTCGCAGGGCGCTCAGATCGTCGATCTTGAGCCATATGATCTCGGAGCCGCCATGATAACAAAATCTGACGGGTCGAGCCTCTATGTAACCCGTGACATTGCCGCTGCTGTATACCGCAAGGAGACATACGACTTCTACAAGTGCATCTACGTTGTTGCTTCTCAGCAGAACCTCCACTTCAAGCAGTGGAAGAAGGTCCTCGAGCTCATGGGATATGAGTGGCAGAAGGACTGCATACACGTGCCTTTCGGTCTCGTAAGCCTCTCGGACGGCGATGACATCAAGATGATGTCGACGCGTGAGGGCAGAGTTGTCTTCCTTGAAGACGTTCTGAATACAGCGGTCGCGAAGACTGCCGAGATAATGCGCGAGAAGGACGCACAGGGCGTGGATATCGATGAGGTATCGAAGGAAGTCGGCATCGGTGCCGTTATCTTCCAGGAACTTTCAAACAATAGGATCAAAGACTATGTATTCTCGTGGGACAAGGTGCTCAACTTTGACGGCGAGACAGGTCCTTACGTGCAGTACACACACGCAAGAGCTTCCAGCGTGCTGAGAAAGGCTGAGGCTGCAGGCATCGATGTGGATGCCATCGGAAAGATCGATCCGGCGCACCTCAGCAGCGACAGTGCTTACACACTCGCGAAGCTTCTGTACAGGGTGCCTGAGGTAGTCGAGGAGGCAGCTGCGAAATACGAGCCTTCGATCGTTACACGCCACCTTGTGGACATAGCCCAGTCGTTCAACAAGTTCTATCACGATGAACACATCCTTGTTGATGACGAAGATGAAAAGAATGCAAAGCTTGCTCTGGTAAAGGCTTCAAGGACCGTCCTGGCAAACTGCCTCGGACTGCTCGGAATAGCCGCTCCTGAGCGCATGTAAAACATATTCCGGGTCAGGGGAGCCGAAAGGAAAGAACAATGAAACTGCTTTTGACAACAATAAGCTCAGAGTGCGCCTGCACAGAACTCGCTCTCAAATACCTCTACAGCGTAGTCGCTGACTCGCCTGTTGACGTTCAGATGAAATGCTATGAGAAGAATGATCTCTATGCTGACATCTTTGAGAGCATAGCGATGGGGCAGCACAACATAGTCTACTTCCATGCCGACAAGCGCAATGAACACATGGTAAGGCGGGTGGCCGAGATGGTCAAAAAGGCCCAGCCGAGCATTGCGATAGTATTCGGCGGCATGCAGGTATCCTTTGAGACACGCAGTTTCATGAAGGCGAATCCTTTTGTGGATTACGTTATCAGAGGCGAGGGGGAGAGCGTTCTGTTCAATTTCCTCAAGTCTCTTCTTGATTACGAATTCGATTTTGAGAATATAGCGGGACTCGCATACAGGGAGAATGACCAGGTCGTAGTGAATCCTTACGATGCGCCGGTCGAGATGGAATCGCTTCCGTTCCCGTACGAGAGATTCGAAGCAGGAAAAGGGACAGTCTATTATGAATCGATACGCGGGACCTCTGACAGATCCGTTTATTCGCAGCATCTTCCGGATGCGAGGGTAAGAGCTCTCAGCCTCGGAAGAGTGTGCACGGAGCTTAGGTACTTCCTCGCAAAGGAGACTGAAAGGGTAGTTTTCCTGGACAGATTCTTCAATTACAACAGCGAAAGGGCATATAGGATCTTCGAATACATCATAAACAACGATAACGGTATCACATCGTTTGAGTTCAATATCAACGGAGATGATCTGGACGAAGAAACACTGAGGCTGCTCACTGAGGCAAGGGAAGGACAGATAATCTTCAACATGGATATCGCGAGCACCAACGCTGAAGTGCTTGCCGCTATAGGCAGGGGCGAGAACATCTACCGCCTCATGTACAATGCTACCAAGCTGCTTCAGGGCGGCAAGGTAAGGACTGAGTTCCATCTGAAGGCGGGACTGCCGCTTGAGACCGAGGCACTGTTCGCGCGTTCATTCAATAAGACATTCGGGCTTGCTGAGGGAATGCCGGTCCATATCGACAGCATCTATGCGGGCAAGGGCACCGGCCTCAGGGCAGAAGCTCAGGCTTACGGCTACGTATATGCCGAAGAAGCTCCTTATGAGGTGATCGCATCCGGTCATATGACAGCGGAAGAACTCCTGAAACTCAGGGGATTTGCGCGCACCGTAGAGCATTATATAGGAGACGGCGGTTTCAGAAGAGCGTTCCCGAGAATGCTGAATGATACCGGCCTTAAGCCTTACGATCTCTTCAGCAGACTGTCGGCGTATATAAACCGCAATGATCTTCAGGGAAAGACCTCAAAAAAGGAACAGCTGGCGCGCATCCTCTTCGCATTTGCCGGAGACCTCTATGATGATCTTGCCGATCCTGTCAGGCTCGACATCCTGAAGGATGTCATATATGCGGATCTCAGCCTGCTGGTATCCGAAGAGGCCATGAGAAAATTCGACAAAAAAGGCTGGGAAATAAAGTGAACCAATCTGAAAACAAAGACAGAATAAGCAAATACCTTGCTCCGCGGATCCAGAACATGATGTTCGCGGAGCTTTCACCTGATTACCTTTCGAGGACGGGTGCGCTGGAGATCCTCGGCGGGATCCCGGTACCTGTCGGTATCGAGGGAAGTGACGACAAGGGCGCGACTGACCTTAAGAACATAGTCTTCAACATGGCAAGGGTGATAGGTGCGGACCCAGTATTCCTTTACGCGGACAAATATGCGGACTTTATCAAGCACGCCTGCGGAGAAAATGCCGCACCGATGCTTGTATCGGAAGGCGCAAAGTCCGCGGATACCGGAGATTTTGAGGATGCCTGCATGCTTCTAAGAGGGGCTCTGCGTATAGAGCCGCAGTCGCGTGAAGCGCTTTATCTCTATGCGAGAGCATGCAAGGAGATCTATGAATCAGAATCAGCTTCGGCAGCCGACGGAATGGGTGACGAGGAACGCATCGGAATGTTCAAAGCTGAGTCTTCAGAGACATTTGAACTCCTCACCATGATCCATCCTGACTTCGCAATGGGATACTACTTCCTCGGATACGCGTATCTGAACATGGGACTTTACCTCAAGGCAAAGCTTACATGGCAGGTTTTTCTCAAGCATTCTGCAGGAAGCGAACTCGAGACCCACGAGATGGACGACGACCTCCTGGCCTCGCTGAGAGATGAGATCTCCGAAAGGGTGGAGGAACTCGAGGGACCTGTGGAGATAGAGCTCGGTTGCAACAGCATCATGGGAGGGGACTTCGCCGGAGGCAGGGATGCTCTCATGAAGTTCACTGAGGGAAGATATAAGGAATGGTGGCCGCTCTGGTACTACCTCGGAGTTGCCGAATCCGCACTCGGAAATGCCGCAGAAGCAATAGCGGATTTCCGCAAAGTTCTTACACTTTCGCCGAGCAATACCGAAGCTATGGAAGAACTTGTGAATCTGTACGAAGCGACAGGGGATATGGAGAACGCCCGCAAGTACAGGACCAAGATACAGATAGTCCACAGCAATGAAGAGCAGGAGAAGGCGGAGCGCGGACAGTGAAAAGCTTAAAAAATTTCAGCTAAATGAAAGAAAACCGGGATTCGGGTGTTGACATCAGCACCCGAATTGAGTATTATAAACAAGTCGCGAACAGAGCGATCGTTCCGAGGTAGCTCAATGGCAGAGCAACCGGCTGTTAACCGGTAGGTTGTGGGTTCGAGCCCCACCCTCGGAGCCATTTTTATCCGATATGCCGGAGTGGTGGAATTGGTAGACACCTGGGACTTAAAATCCTATGGGTAGTGATACCCGTACCGGTTCGAGTCCGGTCTCCGGTACCACCTTACAAACTCAATATGATGACGCGGGGTAGAGCAGTTGGTAGCTCGTCGGGCTCATAACCCGGAGGTCGAGGGTTCAAGTCCCTCCCCCGCAACCAGTTAAAACCGTTGGGATACCAACGGTTTTCTTTTGCAGTTTCCGGGTTGTTATTAAATAAACAAAGTACTATAATTGCTGAGGAATGAATAATCGGATGAATCGCCAGGGAAATCATATCTCAGGGTATGGACCGAAGAAGCAAATCCGGTAATGCTGAAGCCGGACGAATCTTTCAGGTGAAGATATCTGGCGGGGACGAAACTCTGGAGAGAACCGGGAAAGCCGGTCACCGAAGAAGCAACACTTTCAGGTATAGAGCACAGAGCATCAGGCAGACTGCTTGTATGCTCTGCTTTTTATTGCAGCCGCCTGCTTATCCGTTTCTGCAGCCTATCAAAAAGCATAAGGAGATAATCATGGAACAGAAAGAAATGAAAAGGAATATGGGCGTGCTGACCGCGATGTCCGTCGTTGTCGGCTGCGTTATCGGCGCCGGCGTATTTTTTAAACCGTACGCAATTTATCAGGCTACCGGCGGAGCGCCGGGAATGGCTATGATCTCATGGATAGCCGGCGGAATAATCAGTATATTTGGTGCTCTTACATTTGCCGAGATCGCGGTTCTTATTCCGAAGACGGGAGGAATGGTCACATACCTGGGCGATGTATACGGCAAAAGGATAGGATTTCTTGCCGGCTGGATGCAGGTAGTGATCTTTTATCCGTCCTATCTTGCGGGATACGGAGTAAAGGTGGGGACAGAGCTGTCATCGCTTCTCGGCATAAATATTTCAATGCCGGTAGGGATCGCAATAATAATCGGGATAGTTCTCCTGAATGTTCTGGGATCTGAGGCAGCCGGCAAATTTCAGATCGTTTCGACCGCATGCAAACTTATCCCGCTGTTTCTTATCATGATAGTGGGGTTCATACTCGGGCAGAGCACAGAACCGGTCTTAAGTCCGATGGTAGGAGAAGGGCTGAACGCGGGATCTGTTCTCGGAACAACGCTTCTGGCAGTGCTGTTTGCGTTTGAAGGATGGACAAACGTCGGGACCATTGCAGGAGAGATGAAAAACCCTGCCAGAGATCTGCCTGTTGCTATAGTAGGCGGTGTCAGCATCATTATGGCGGTCTATCTGCTGATCAATATCGCATATATCAAAGTTATTCCGGCAAGTGAGCTTATGAACATAGAATCACCGGCCGCGGCGGTCGCCAATGTTCTGTTCGGAAAGGCCGGAGGCCTGATAATCTCCATTGGCATTATCATCTCGGTCATCGGCGCAGGCAACGGATTTCTGCTTGCCGGTTCCAGAGTCGCCTATCATCTTGCGACAGAAAAGACTCTTCCATGCAGCGATAAGCTGGCAGCACTTAACAGCAGGCAGGTCCCGGCAAATTCGATCATCCTCGTCGGAACACTTGCATGCCTTTATTCACTGCTCGGAAAGTTTGACCTCCTCACGGATATGGGCACATTCTCATGCTGGATATTCTATACACTTACATTCGCCTGCGTAATGACAATGAGAAGAAGACATCCTGAACTTAAGCGTGATTACAAGGTGCCTCTGTATCCTGTCATTCCGCTGCTCGCAATACTGAGCGGACTGTATGTCATATTCAGCCAGCTATTCCTCTCCGGCGCAGGCGGAAGGATCATGGCTCTTGCCAGTGTCGGGATCACTCTGGTTGGACTGCCGGTCTGCCTGATCACTGAAAAGAAGTCAAAATAGATAAAAAACAGCATTTCAACTGCTCTCTGACAAGCAGCCCCGGCCATGTGCGGACGGGGCGCTTTTTATGGGTAATCAAAAAATCTGTAGGTTTTATTTTCAATACGATGAAAGAATAAAGCATTGAATTATTGACTGACTGTATTTGATCCGGATCCGCAGCTGCTGGAACTCATCAGGCAGATAGCTTATTCCGAAGGCCTTTTCGTTTGGAAGCCGGGCTTTTAGGCTGGACCACGATAGTAACGGGCAGCCTGAATAGGAAAACCCGGCTCCCTGATGTATAATATAAATGAACTGATGCCGGCCGCTGTCACGGTTTCGGCGAAAGAAGAGGGAGAGGAGGAAGGCGATGGATATACCAAAACGCAAAGTATGCGCGAACTGCAAAAATGCCTACAGAGAAGGAGACAAGTACTGCCGATATTGCGGTGCGCCGCTCGGACAGCCGGAGTTCATCGACGAAGACTTTGCCTGTATCTACGGTCCTCCTCCGGTAAAAAGACGTCATAAGTGTCAGAAGTGCGGATTCTCATGGACGACAACACTTATGATCGATAACGAGGTGTGCTGCCCTGAGTGCGGCGGCCCGGCACCTGCAACAAGCGCAGAATAATGGATATCATTGCGCTGAAAAGATCACAGCTTGAGGCGGTCTCCGGTCATCGTGACAGTCTCAGAACGTCACCTCATTTGAGGTGGCTTTTTTTTGAGATAACGGACCGCTGCAATCTTGAATGCAGACACTGCGGCAGCAGCTGCTCAGCAGATGGGCTGGTTCTGACTGCCGAAGATATAGAAAAAACGCTGGATACCATTGATACGGATAAACCTGTTATCTGCCTGACCGGCGGAGAGCCGATGCTGCATCCTGATTTCTTTGAAATTGCCGGACTCATAAGTTCAAAGGGCTTTTCATGGGGCATGACAACGAATGCAACCCTGATAGACGATGAAGCTGCTGCGAAGCTCAGAGAGTCAGGTATGGCTACAGTGTCAGTAAGCCTGGATGGTATGGAGGAGACGCACGATGAACTCAGGCGGCGGAAGGGGGCCTGGAAGCTTGCGATGCGCGGGATCAGGGCGCTGCAGGACGCCGGCTTTGAGCCGCAGGTGACCACGGTCCTGCATCAGGAGAACTTTGATGAACTGGGATCCATTTATGATCTGCTGCGTGAGACCGGGATCAAAAGCTGGAGACCTATCAATGTGGAGCCGATAGGAAGAGCGTGCGAATCGGGCGATATGATGCTGACTTACAGGCAGCTGGGAGATCTCCTGAGATATATACGTGAAAAGAGATTCGATCCAGGCTGCGAGATGGAAGTTACCTATGGATGCTCTCACTATCTCGGGCCTGAGTATGAGCGTATGGTTCGCGATCACTATTTCCTCTGCGGCGCCGGAATACTGACTGCAAGTGTCCGCAGCAACGGGGATATCTGTGCCTGCCTGGATATAGAAAACAGGCCTGAACTTGTACAGGGAAACATAAGAACGGATGATTTCATGGATGTCTGGAAGAACGGCTTCAAAGCCTTCAGAGGAGACCGGACGGCAGCCTGCAGCAGCTGCATGGAATGCTCTGAAAGGTACATCTGCGGAGGTGACTCAGCACATACATGGGACTATGAGAACAGCAGACCGCTGCTTTGCTATAAAGACTACGGCAGTTTTATTGACAAAGCGGAAGAATACTAACGCTTTTGTACATATTTTTGCACATTGTACAGCCGGTATTAAGTATAATTATTTCAGTAAACACATTATTTGAAGCATGTAGAGATGGTCATACGGAGGTGGACTCATGACATATTTATTGTTTAATCCGTTGGCAAATAACTCTAAAGGGGAACAGGATGCCCGCATGTGGGCTTCTGACAACAATGCGAAATGTGAATTTAAAAGTCTTCTTGAGATCAGTGACATGAAAGCCTTTTTCGACGGGCTCGGAGAAGATGATGATGTGATACTGACGGGAGGAGACGGAACGCTTAACTGCTTCGCCAATGACGTATACGGCTATGAATTCAAGAATCCCGTATATTACGTCAAATGCGGAAGCGGAAACGATTTTTACCGTGACAACGAGAAGTATGCAAAAGACGGCAGGATAGACCTGAGACCTTTCCTGAAAGATCTGCCGCTTGTTACTGTAAACGGGATACAGAGAAGATTCCTTAATGGTATCGGATACGGCATTGACGGTGAGACATGCAGGATAGGAGACATACAGAGAGCAACTTCAGATAAGCCTGTAAGCTATTCAAAGATCGCCATCCGCCTCCTGCTGGGAAGCTATAAACTCAAAAAAGCGACTGTCACCGTGGACGGCAGGACCTGCAAATTTGAGAATGTCTGGATGGCTTCTACGATGAAAGGTCGCTTCTACGGAGGCGGAATGATGGTGGCACCGGCTCAGGACCGCTTCAACAAAGAAGGGACCGTTTCGGTAGTTGCCCTTTACAAGAAAAGCCGACTGATCACCCTCATGAGATTCCCTTCACTGAATAAGGGCGAGCACGTAAACAAGAAGGACTGGGTCACAGTACAGACCGGCAAAAAGGTGACGGTATCCTTTGATCATCCATGTGCCCTTCAGATCGACGGGGATGTCATAGAAAACGTCCTGACATATTCTGTTGAGACAGGGATCTGATCACGGGAGGGTATCATGGACAGATATGATGTAATAGTGATAGGTGCCGGAAACGGCGGACTCGCAGCAGCCTGCCGCATACTCAATTCGGGTAAGTCCTGCCTCGTATGTGAAAGGCACAATATCCCGGGAGGCTTTGCTACCAGCTTTGTGCGCGGGCGCTTTGAGTTTGAGGCATCCCTGCATGAGTTCAACGGCATAGGGACTCCCGAAGAACCGGGAAGCACAAGACTTCTGTTTGAAGAACTCGGCGTAGCTGACAAGATAGAGTGGGTGCAGCTCAGGGATGCTTACCATCTGATCTCGGAGGAAGAAGGCTACGATTTTGTGATGCCTTTCGGTTACGAGGAATTTGCAAAAGCAAATAATCAGCTCCATCCAGAAGGCGAGAAGTATATAAGAGAATTCTTCGGAATATGCCAGCAGATAAAGGACGCCATGGCATATATAGGCGAGACAAAGGGCAAGCCGGATCCGAAGGTAATGATGGAAAAGTATCCTGATTACCTTGCTTGCGGCTCCTACTCGGTGAACGAGGCGTTTGAGGCACTCGGCTATCCGAAGGTGATAGTGGACAATCTAAACACATACTGGTGCTATCTTGGCGCAGACGGAGACAACCTCAGTTTTCTGCATTATGCCAACATGATATACAGCTACTTTTCAAAGGGCGCGGCGATACCGAAGCACCGCTCGCATGAGCTTTCGCTTGCCTTTGAGGAGCGCATCCACGAACTGGGCGGTGACATATGGTTCAATACAGAGGTCGTGAAAATCCTTACTGACAGCGAAGGGCATGTATGCGGCGTAAGGCTCAGGGACGGCAGAAAGATAGAGAGCAGGCATGTCATCGCAAACTGCTCTCCGCATGTGGCTTACGGGAAGCTGCTGGACAGCGCAGCTGTGCCCGAAAGAGCCCTTAAGCTTACCAACTTCAGAAAGCTTGCAGGCAGGGGATTCACAGTCTTTCTTGGTCTGAGTAAGTCCGCTGAGGAACTCGGACTCAGGGATCACAACTACTTCATTTACGACACCTCGGACAGTGTAAAGCAGTACGCATCCATGAAGACCATAGGCAATACAGCCGCGCAGGCGACCGTCTGCCTTAACAACGCCTTGCCTGACTGCTCTCCTGAAGGCACTGCGATCGTCTACATGACGACGCTGTTCACGGAGGACGAGTGGAGCAAGATAAGCGAAAAAGACTATTTTAAAGTCAAAAATAAAGTGGCTAAAAGCATGATCGAAAGGTTTGAGAAGGCGACCGGCACGAATCTTCAGGATCACATCGAAGAGATCGCCATTGCCACACCTGAGACTTATGCAAGATACACCGGTCACCCGCAGGGTACAGTCTACGGATATGAGTCGCAGTACTATGACGGCCTGATGAGTAGGATACAGATGGTCGAGGAAGACAGATTCGTTCCGGGCCTCAGGATAGGCGGCGGATACGGAGAGAGGCTCCTTGGATATCCGAGCAGCTACAAATCGGGCGCCAACGAAGCGGGACGCACACTCAGGGACATGGAGAAGGAGGGCCGGTAAGATGATCTTTAAAAGAAGCGAAATACCCGGCGAAGATATCAGACGCGCCATGGAAATGACAGCGAAGCGCCGGCAGCTGATCGATGAGTCGCCTGCAGATCCGATAGTATATGAGTACGGTGTGAACAGGCTTGCAAAGGATCTGCATCCGGGAACTGTAAGGGCAAAGATAACAGCCCGTGAGGCATGCGGAGCAGACTGCTGCAGGATAACTCTTGAGTCACTCGCGGAGAACGGAAGATTCCCGTATTTCAGGGCTGGACAGTTTGTTACGCTGTCCTGCAGAGCCGGAGACTCCTACCTCAGCCGTCCGTATTCCGTGGTATCATCACCTGAAGATGCGCTTGAGGGAAAACTGGAAATAATGGTCCAGCGCAAGGGCATCTTTTCGAAATACCTGATCGAACAGGCTGCTGACGGAAGTGAAGTGATGGTCGGAGAGCCATCGGGAGACTTCCACTTTGATGACATACGCGATGGAAGCCATATCCTGGCCATTGCGGGCGGAAGCGGCGTAACGCCTTTCCTGTCCATGATGAAAGCGATATGCGAGGGCAGTGAGGACTTCAGGCTGACTCTCATATACGGAGCCAGAACACGTGCGCATGTGCCTTTCGATCCGGCAGATTTTGCAGATGATCGTATCAGAATAGAGATCATTCTTTCGGAAGAGGAGGCAGAGGGCTTCAGGCACGGATTTATAACAGCAGATCTTCTTAAAGACTGCATGGATGATGACACGAGCGTCTTCATGTGCGGACCTGATGCCATGTACAGATTTGTCAGAAAAGAGCTGGAAAGCCTTACTTTTGATTCATCCCACATCCGTCAGGAGCGCAACTCGGTCGGAGACAGAGAAGTTGCAGAGAAAAAGACATTCAGGCTTACCGTCCACATACGCGATGAGGTCTGCACAGTCGAAGCCGGGAATGACGAGACGATCGTAACTGCGCTCGAAAGAGCAGGCATAGCCGCACCGGTGCGCTGCCGCAACGGAGTGTGCGGCTTCTGTCACAGCCGTGTAATAAGCGGCGAGTATTACGTAGCTGCGGAAAACGACTTCCGCAGAGCTGCAGACCGTAAGTTCGGATACATACATCCGTGTTCGACATATCCGGAATCGGATATGGAGATAGATATCCCGGCTGTTACCGTTTGATGCTTATCAGGCCGTGGCCTGAGATCCGGGGGGACAAGACATGTATATATTTATAGCAGTATATCTTCTGGCTCTTTGCTGTTACTTCAAGACAAGGACGTCAGATAACATTAAACACAGAGCCCTGAACAAGTACTTCATGGCTACCATGTACCTGGTCCTCGCAATAGTCACTTTCGTAAACAAGTACGACTTTGCGAGTTACCAGACGCTGCTTATGGCTGCGCTCATACTTGCCTGGCTCGGAGATGTGTTCCTGGTATTCGACTTCGGACGGGGCGGGGACTTCTTCCTTGCCGGCAATATATGCTTTGTTCTGTATGAGCAGATAATCCTGGTCGACAAGGGCGGGTATGGCTTCAGGGATTTTGCCTGGACCTTCGTGCTTGCAGGAGCAATGCTGCTTGCATTCATAATTGCCAGCGGGCGCTGGCCTGAAAAGCTCAGATATGGGAAGATGCGCTGGCCTATGATGTTTTATCTGTCATCGATATTCATGCACGGCATCACAGGTCTGGCACTTATGATAATGATGCCTGGCACAAACTATGCAATGATGGGACTGGGATCATTCCTCTTCATGCTTTCAGACATCATACTGAATCTCTACAGATTCATATTCAATAACAACAAGTGGATGATAAGGGCAAACAGCCTTACGTATTTTACGGGCCTGCTGCTTATCGTTCTCAGTACAGTATATGCTTGATCCGGCAGCGGTATCATAGCCCCTGACTGCAGCGGTCAGGGGCTTTTGTGGTATACTGACATCAGTTTTTATCAGAAAGGAATTTTTAAGAATGGCAGACCTTGAACAACTTAAAAGGGATTATGCCGGACTCGTTATAAGATCCGGACTCAATATACAGAATGGGCAGAGACTTTCCATAACATGCCCGGTCGAATGTGCGGACTTTGCAAGGCTCTGTGCTGCCGAGGCTTACAAGGCTGGATGCCGCGAGGTCCTGATGCGCTGGCGCGACGATGAGCTGACCCGCATGAAGTACCTCTGCGCTGCAGACGAAGTATTTGACTGTGTCAATAAATGGGAGGTCGATTACCTCGATACTCTCTCAGAAGAGGGCGCGGCTTTTCTCACGATAGATGCAGACGATCCTGCAGGCCTCAGCGGTGTGGACCCTGATCGCATAAAGCGGGCACAGATAAGCTCCGGAAAGGCTCTTGAGGCATACAGAGCCAGAATGATGAGAAGCGACTGCCCTTGGTGTGTCTGCTCAGTCCCGTCAAAGGCGTGGGCTTCGGCAGTATTCCCCGGACTCAGTGAAGAAGAGGCTGTGGAGAGACTTTGGAAAGAAATACTCGCAGCGTGCAGAGTGGACGGCGGCAATGCGATACAGAACTGGAAAGACCATTCCGATGAGCTCCGCAAGCACGTGGATATTCTAAACGGATATAACTTCAAAAGCCTGCGGTACAAGAATTCTGCAGGGACTGACGTTACTGTGGAACTGCCTGAAGGACACTTCTGGGCAGGCGGTGAGGAGAAGTCCGGAACAGGAGTTTTTTTCTCACCAAATATACCGACCGAAGAAGTATTCACGCTTCCGCACAGGAACGGCATCAACGGGACACTAGTTGCTACGAAACCGCTCAGCCATAACGGCACAGTTATAGAGGGTTTCAGCTTCAGGGTAGAAAACGGAAAGATCACTGAAGTCAGGGCCGAAAAAGGCGAAGATGTTCTTAAGAATGCCATTTCAGTAGATGAGGGGGCTTCGTATTTCGGAGAAGTCGCGCTTGTGCCGCACGATTCGCCGATTTCAAGATCCGGAGTTCTTTTCCTCAACACTCTGTTCGATGAGAATGCATCGTGCCACTTCGCCTTCGGGGAAGCTTATCCTCAGATAGAGGGCGCGGAGAATATGAGTGAGGATGAGCTTAAGGAGAGAGGCGCCAACTTCTCGATGACACACGTGGATTTTATGATCGGATCGGAGGATCTTCAGATCACAGGCATCACACATGACGGCAAAGAAATCCCGGTATTTGTAAACGGAAATTTTGCGTTCTGATCAAACAAACTGCATGAAAAAGCTTAACCTGGCAGAAATAACAAGCCTGTATATAGGCGTAATAATGGGCGCCGGCTTTGCTTCGGGACGCGAGTGCTGGCAGTTCTTCGGAGTATTCGGAAAGAAGGGATATTACGGAGCTGCGGCTGCTACTGTTTGCTTTGTGCTGATGGCATGCATGCTGACGTACATTGCAAGAAGCAAGAAAACTGCTGATCTCGGAAAACTCATATCGCCATTCGACAGCAGACTTGCGGATGAAGTCATCGGGTGGATACTGGCGATAATATATTATTCGATGATAATAGCCATGACAGCAGCAGGCGGCTCACTCCTGTATCAGCAGTTCGGTATAAGCAAGATACTGGGAGGTCTCATCATTGCGGTACTTTGCGTTTTGACTGTACTTGGTGACTTTCAGAGGGTATCCCGGGTGTTCCGCCTTATGGTGCCGGTGCTCTTCGCTGTCGGTATCATAACGATACTGCTGACGATACATGCGGATTTTCCTCAGAGCGGGGCTGTTGAGGGCTACAGACCGGGGCGCATGTCGCCTGTCTGGCCGGTATCTGCTGTTGTATTCATGGCATACAACACCATCGGCATGATAACCATGGCCGGCAATTGCGCAGTCAACGCAAAGGATGCTAAGAATGCATATGGCGGAGCAGTCCTCGGCACGCTTTGCCTTGGAGGTCTCACAGTTCTGCTCCTGAGAGCGCTGCTTACGGATATGGCGTTCAGCTCAGGGCTTGATCTTCCGATGCTGGGTTTTGCCGGCAGGCTGTCACCGGTCCTGAGCATGATATACGCGGCGGTCCTTTACGGAGCAGTGTATTCCACAGGGGCCAGCACATATTACGGTTTCAGCACCAAACTGAGAAGCGGCGCTGCAAAGAAATGGATAATCATCGGTGGTGCAGCCGCAGGATTCCTGCTTGGACTGACCGGATTTAAAAGGCTTGTGGAATTCCTCTATCCGGCACAGGGATACATAGGCATAGCATTTATCATCCTTATAGTGATAAACTTCTTCAAAGAATCGATCAAAAACAAACGGACGGGAGAAAACGATGCATAGTGAGACAAAGGCGGTACTTGAGGCGCTTCAAAGAGGAGAGATAAGCGTAGATGAAGCCCTTGGAAGGATCAAAAACGAACCTTTCGTAGACACCGGATACGCCATGGTGGATCTTCACCGCAAGGTGAGGCAGGGATCGCCCGAGGTGATATACGGAGAGGGCAAGACCGCAGACCAGATAATCGGCATAGTCGACGTCATGGCAGAAAGGGGCCAGACGCCGATACTTATTACAAGGATAAACGAAGAGAAGGCGGCTGCGCTGGCTGAGCAACACAGCATAGATTACAACAAGGCAGCCAGGATCGCTGTTGTAGGCGATAAGCCTGAGCCTGACGGCATTGGAAAGATAGTCATTGCCACAGGCGGTACAAGCGACATCCCTGTGGCTGAAGAAGCGGCAATAACTGCAGAGACATTGGGAAATGAAGTCGTAAGGCTTTATGATGTCGGAGTTGCAGGTATCCACAGGCTCCTTGCGCATAAGGAGTATATTATGGAGGCGTCTGTGATAATCACGGTCGCCGGTATGGAAGGGGCCCTTGCGAGCGTAGTGGGCGGACTTGCGGACTGCCCGGTCATAGCTGTACCTACAAGTGTTGGATACGGCGCTTCGTTCGGCGGACTTTCGGCACTTCTTTCGATGCTCAATTCATGTGCGAGCGGAGTTGCATGCGTCAATATAGACAACGGCTTCGGTGCAGGCTACATGGCAAGCAGAATCAATCACATGGAGGTCAGAAAATGAAGATCCTGCATATTGATTGCAGCATGGGCGCAGCCGGAGACATGCTGACAGCGGCTCTTCTCGAACTTCTTCCTGAAGATGAGCAGAAAACATTTGTTGAAAGATTCAATGCGCTGGGTATCCCCGGCGTTGTTATGGAGACTGAGACCTGCGAAAAATGCGGAGTCACGGGGACCCATGTGCACATAAAGGTGAACGGCATCGAGGAGGACGAGCACCTTCACGACCACGATCATCATCACCATGATCATGACCATCACCATGACGGGCATCAGCATAACGGGATGGCCGGCATAGAACACATAGTCAGAGATCACCTTGATCTTTCAGAGAAGGTAAAGAATGACATCATGTCGGTATACGGCATCATTGCCGATGCGGAGAGCAAGGCGCATGGTGTTCCTGTGACAGAGATCCACTTCCATGAGGTAGGTACTATGGACGCTGTGGCGGACGTTACTGCCGTATGCATGCTCATGGACATGATACAGCCGGACAAAGTAACGTCAACAGCTGTGAATGTGGGCGGAGGCACCGTAAAATGTGCTCACGGCATACTGCCGGTACCGGCTCCTGCGACGGCAAACATCCTTGAAGGGATACCGTCATATTCCGGTGACATAAAGAGCGAGCTCTGCACACCTACAGGAGCAGCTCTTCTGAAGCATTTTGCAGACGGTTTCGGAGACATGCCTGAGATGGCTGTGGCAAAGACAGGATACGGCATGGGAACAAAGGACTTTGAAAGGGCAAACTGCGTCAGAATAATGCTCGGCGAAACGGCCTGAGACAAGTTAATTGTTGACCGTAAAAGTGAATGAAAATATAATTTAAATGTACAGTAATTACTACTTTTGAACAAAGAAGTGAGGTGCACTATGGGATTATTTGATAAGATAACAGGCAAGGAAGCAAAGGAAAAGGCTGCCGCAGCAGAAAAGGAAGCAGCAGCAAAGGCAGAAGCCGCAAAGGCAAGAGAAGAAGCTTATGAGAAGAAAATGGCCGAAGTAAAAGCTCAGCAGCAGGTCAAGGTAGCTGAGGCTAAGGCTGAGGCTAAAGCAGCTGAAGAAAAGCTGGCTGCAAATGAGGCTTATAAGCTTGCTGTTGACGGCAAGTGGGGCCCTAAGTCGATCAAGGCTACACAGCATGTTCTCGGCATCACAGAGGATGGCATCTGCGGAACAGAGACCATCAAGGCGATCCAGAAGAAGGTCGGCGCTGCAGTCGACGGTGAATGGGGAACAGGAACATCCAAGGCTATGCAGAAGTTCCTCGGAGTTACTGAGGACGGCGTAGCAGGTCCTGAGACATTCAAGGCATGGCAGACATGGGTCAACAAGGAGCTCGGCTTCTAAACATCATTTATTAATGATCAGTCATCCCCGCCGCAAGGCGGGGATTTTTCATTTATCCGTATCGCATGTATATGGTACAATACGAGAGAAATTTATGAAGAAAGCAGGTGATCGGCATTACAAGAGTTGTAGTCGGGCTCTCGGGCGGCGTTGACAGCGCGGCAAGTGCATATCTTTTGAAAAAGCAGGGCTATCAGGTCATAGGCGTGACTCTGAGAACGTGGCAGGCGGAAAGCGGTGCATACAGCCGCTGCTGCGACATCGATGATGCGCGCAGGACGGCCATGCAGCTTGAGATACCTTTCTATAACATCAACTGCCTGCCTGAATTCAAAAAACATGTGACTGAGCCGTTCATACAGGCATACCTGAGCGGACAGACGCCCAACCCATGTGTATGGTGCAACAGAACTATCAAGTGGGACAGGCTGCTTGATTTCGCTGACGATATCAATGCCGGATTCGTGGCTACGGGTCATTACGCAAAGGTCGTAAAGACAGATAGCGGCAGATATACAGTGCAGATGGCTTCGTCAGCCAATAAGGACCAGACATATATGCTGTACAGGCTGAGCCAGGAACAGCTTGCCCGCACTATTATGCCTCTTTCGGGATACAGCAAGGACGAGGTGCGGCATATGGCCTCAGAAGCAGGACTTGATGTCGCTTCCAAGAAGGATTCGCAGGAGATCTGCTTCGTTCTGAACGGTGGCTATGCAGACTATATTGATCAGAATACTGACGGACCGCTCCCGCCTCCGGGCAGCTTTGTGGACGAAGACGGCAATGTGCTCGGACAGCATAAGGGCATAGTGAATTACACGGTCGGACAGAGGAAGGGGCTGGGCATAGCTCTCGGATATCCTGCCTATGTAAAGCGGATAGATCCTGAAAACAATACAGTTGTGCTGGGTGATGAAGCTTCTGTCATGATGGACCATATCGTATGCGGCGACCTGAATTTCATGGCCCTGGAAGATATAAAAGAAGGAGAGACCGTACGTGCCGATGTGAAGATAAGGTATCACCATCCGGCCGTACCGGCGTCGATAAGCCGGCTGGATGCCGGAAGGCTGTCAGTGGTCTTTGACAGTCCGGTCAAGGCTCCTGCACCGGGGCAGTCGGCTGTATTTTATGATAGTGACAAAATGGTTCTCGGTGGTGGTATAATACTTCCCTGAGAGCAAGCAACGGAGGTAACATTTATATATGGATATTTATGAAGAGATCGAACTGATGGGCTGCCCGTACTGCGGAGGAGCGGGGTTCCTGGATGACGGAAACGGCTGGTGCTGGACTGTGACATGCATGGACTGCGGATCACAGACAGGCGAATTCGCGTTCTCGGGTCCTGAAGACAGGGCCGATGCCGCACGCAAGGCTGCTCAGGTCTGGAATATGGGCAAAGTGGTCAGAAGTGACCTTGGCGAATAAAAAAGAGGAATATAGGACTATGAGTAATGTTTATGATTTCACAGTAAAAGACAGAATGGGCAATGACGTATGCCTCAAGGACTATGAGGGTAAGGTCCTGCTTATCGTCAACACAGCAACAGGATGCGGATTCACACCGCACTATGAGCCTCTCGAGGCAATGTACAAAGACCTCAGAGACAAGGGTTTTGAGATCCTCGACTTCCCGTGCAACCAGTTTGCAGATCAGGCTCCGGGAACAGATGATGAGATCCACGAGTTCTGCACTCTCAAGTTCGGAACAGAATTCCCGCAGTTTGCAAAGATCGACGTAAACGGTGAGACAGCTGATCCGCTGTTCAGCTATCTTGCATCTGAGAAGCCGTTCAACGGCTTCGGAAAGGGACTCAAGAACGCTGCTCTCAACAAGTTTGCTGCCGCAAACAACAAGAAGTATGGCGACAAGACAAATATCGGATGGAACTTCACAAAGTTCCTTGTCGACAGGGAAGGAAATGTCGTTTCCAGATTCGAGCCTACAGACGATATGGACGATGTAAGAAAGGCCGTAGAAGCTGCTCTGTAGTGTTCGCAGAAAAAACAAAAAAACACAGAAAAAATTGGCTCTTTTCGTTGAGAAAAGAGCCTTGTGATGTTAGAATGGCACGGTACATTTTTTAAAACTGATTGTTTTTTAACGGATAGGGGTATCCGGGAAAGGAAATCATAATGAGAGTAGCAATCAACGGATTCGGACGTATCGGAAGACTCTCCTTCAGAAAGATCTACAAGGAAGAGGGAATCGAAGTAGTAGCGATCAATGACCTTACAAGCCCGCACATGCTGGCATATCTTCTCAGAAACGACAGCGTTCAGAAGAGATTCGACGCTGAGGTAGAGGAAGCAGAAGACGGCATCATCGTAGACGGCAAAAAGTATCCTGTATATGCAGAAGCAGATGCAAGCAAGCTCCCTTGGAAAGAACTCGATATTGACGTAGTTCTCGAGTGCACAGGCTTCTACACATCGAAGGCTAAATCGCAGGCTCATATCGACGCCGGCGCAAAGAAGGTCCTCATCTCTGCTCCTGCAGGCAACGATCTTCCGACCATCGTTTACGGAGTTAACCACGAGACACTGACAAAGGAAGACACTATCGTATCCGGAGCTTCCTGCACAACAAACTGCCTCGCTCCTATGGCTAAGGCACTTGCTGACTACAGAGAGCTCAGAACAGGATTCATGACAACTATCCATGCTTACACAGGCGACCAGATGATCCTCGACGGACCGCACAGGAAGGGCGACCTCAGAAGAGCAAGAGCAGGAGCTATCAACATCGTTCCTAACAGCACAGGTGCTGCAAAGGCTATCGGTCTGGTAATCCCTGAACTCGCAGGCAAGCTGATCGGATCCGCTCAGAGAGTTCCTGTTCCATCAGGTTCGATCACTATCCTCGACGCAACACTTAAGGACATGTCCGACACAGTATCCGTAGAGGGAATCAACGAGGCTATGAAGGCTGCAGTATCCGAGTCTTACGGTTATACTGAGGAAGAGATCGTTTCCAGCGACGTTATCGGAATGAGCTACGGTTCACTCTTCGACGCTACACAGACTCTCGCTCAGCAGTGCGGAACACACATCTTCGAAGTCAGAGTAGTATCCTGGTACGACAACGAGATGAGCTATGTAAGCCAGCTCGTAAGAACACTCAAGCACATGGGAACACTCATCTAAGCTGAGTAAAAATCTGCAAAATTACAAAACTCCGGCTTGTGCCGGAGTTTTTACTTGCAAAAAGTGGTATCATTAGCGGGAACGGTAACGTTGATCATCAAGAGGTCACAATCATGTATTACAGCGAAAACGAAGCAAGAAGACTTGTAATAGAAGCAGGCCACAGGCTCCTGGAAAACAGACTGATCGCAAGGACATGGGGCAATATAAGCGCAAGGATAAGCAAGAACGAGTTTATCATTACTCCGAGCGGCAGGGCCTATGACAGCCTTGAGCCTTCAGATCTTGTAAAAGTAAGGGTAAGTGACTGCTCCTACGACGGTAATATCAAGCCAAGCAGTGAAAAGGGCATACATGCGGCTGCCTACAGCCTCAGACAGGGCGTTGGCTTCATCATCCATACGCACCAGTTCTACGCATCTGTAGTTGCTGCTGAATGCAGGGGAATAGACGGTGCGCCTTGTGCGGGATACGGCCTTCCTGGAACGGCAAAGCTCAGGAAGAAGATGGAGGAATGCATCAGGGAAAACCCTTATGACGACTGTTTCCTCATGGCAAGGCACGGAGCGCTTATTCTTGGGTCTGACATGGGCGACGCTTTCAGAAGAGCAGAAGCTCTTGAAGAAAAGTGCAGGGGCCTGGTCGGTGCAAGACTCTCCGGTCTGAAGGACGAGCCGTCCGCATCATTCGATGTTTCAAAAATAGACATCCTCGCGCTCCCGAGCGTAAGGGTCGAGAATGACAGATACATCATGGAGTGCTGCCGCAAAGGAAAGAAAGTAGATTCATATATAGACGATTTTGCTCAGATCGCAGGTCCTGACATCCAGGTGACAGGCGATGAGTGGGAAGCCGAAAGGGCGCTTCTCGGTTATTCTACCGACAGCAGGGCGAAAGGGCTTATCGGAAAGATCCCTATGACGGGCGCTCTTGACCGCATGGGCGGACAGCAGCCTGCACTGAATTCCGCGATCGGCCGCAATGCGGTCCTCGTAAAGGGAGTAGGAGCTGTGTGCGCAGGAAAGGATGAGTCAGACGCAGAGGCGATCTCGATGATAGTCAGCAAAAACTGCGCGGCTGCATGCTATGTAAGGTATGCACGTCCTCTGGGACCGGTGGATGCGAGGCTGCAGCGCTATGTATATCTGACAAGCTATTCAAAGAAAAAGGACAAATAAAGCCAGAGGTCTGCGAGAGAATCTGAAATGAAGAACAAAGAAGTAATAAGAGCGATAAAGTTTGCACTGATATCCGCGTCAGCGGGAATAATCGAGATAGGACTGTTTACGATCCTGAATGAATTCACCGGCCTGAGATACTGGCCGTGCTATCTGACAGCGCTCATAGCATCGGTGCTGTGGAATTTCACTATCAACAGGCGCTATACATTCAAGTCCACAAAGAATGTTCCTCGCGCCATGGCAATGGTGTTCGCGTTTTATCTGGTATTCACTCCGGTGACCACTATACTCGGAGACTATCTGGCTGAGACTGCAGGATGGAACGAATATCTTGTAACCGGTCTCAACATGGCGCTTAACCTGACACTTGAATACCTGTATGACACATTCATAGTCTACAGAGGGGACATGGACAATAACGATATTGCGCAGAAAGAAAAAAATAAGGCTGACGCGTAAGCGCCAGCCGTTATTTTTATTACTTTTATCCACAGATTTCCGTAAGAGCTTTGACTGCTGCATCCACATCAGCCTCAGTGTTGAAGTTGCCGAAGCTGAAGCGTATGGTGCCCGTAGGGTAGGTGCCTAGAGTCTTATGCGCGTTAGGTGCGCAGTGGAGTCCGACTCTCGTCTCTATGCCGTATTCGAAGTCCAGTCTGAACGCCGCGTCGGCGCAGTCGACCTCAGTTGTCTGTACCGAGACGACTCCGGTACGTCCTTCTATGCCTTTAAGCCCGATGATCTTAAGCTTGCCTGCCTCTTCGAGAGGTATCAGACCGTCTATGAATCTCTTTGTGAGTCCGAGCTCGTGAGCCGCGATGGCATCGAGCCCTTTTTCTTTTATCCACTTAAGTCCTGCATTAAGACCGACGATGCCCGGTATGTTCATAGTGCCCGGCTCGAATCTGTCCGGCATAAAGTCAGGTATCTCTTCAGTGTGGCTTATTGAACCGGTACCGCCTGACAGAAGAGGATCTATCAGGTTTATCATGTCTTCTTTAAGTATGAATCCGCCGATTCCCTGAGGACCAAGAAGCGATTTATGACCGGTGAAGCACAGCGCGTCGATATGCATTTCTTCCATGTCGATAGGGATGATGCCTGCAGTCTGAGCGCAGTCCACTATGAACTTAAGCCCGTGCTTCTGACATATCTCGCCGACCTCTTTGAGAGGGTTGACCGTTCCTACAAGATTGCTCGCGTGGGTCATGACTATGGCGACGGTGTTTTCTTTGATAAGTCCTTCGACTGCATCAAGCACGAGCTCACCCTGAGCAGTGCCCGGGATCCTGTCGAATTCCACGCCTTTCTTCGAAAGCTGCACCAGCGGTCTCATGACGGCGTTGTGTTCCATGGAGGAGCAGAGAATGTGGTCGCCCGGCTTCAGCAAGCCCTTAAGGACAACATTGAGAGACTCGGTAACGTTCTTTGTGAATACGACATTTTTGCAGTCGGATCCGCCGAACAGCTCGCAGAGCATCTCGCGTGTCTCGAAAACAGTGCCTTCAAGGTCGTACGCAACCTGGTATCCGCCGCGGTTTATGTTTGCACCTATGCTGGTCATATACTCATATACCGCATCTGCGACTTCCTTTGGCTTAGGGTAAGAAGTTGCGCCGTTATCCAGATATATCTTATCCATTCACATGTCCTCACTTCCGGAAAGTTTTTGTCAACTGACTATGTACTTTGATTATAATACCCCAGATCGGGATTGATAACACGAATAATATAGATAATCTTTATATATCGGTATTCAGGTATCATTCTGTGCTGTTTTTGATGCATTTCTAAAGAGCCTGATCGGTTGAATATCTTGGCGACTTCTAATATAATCAAGTGGCGAAGGCTCTAACTGATTGAGGCCGTTTTACAATTTTATCAGGAGAGAATCATAATATGGATTTCACTCAATACAAACGTATTCATTGCCTGGGAATAGGCGGGATCGGACTGTCGGCTGTTGCCGAGATACTTCTTGACAGAGGTTATATCGTCAGCGGCACTGATATCAACCCGTCAAAAGTCACCAGGCATCTTGAATGTCTGGGCATAAAAGTTTACACATCGCACGAACCCGAGAATGTCGAAAACGCAGATGCGATCGTGTACTCCGCAGCGGTTTCCGAAGAAAACCCTGAGGTAATAAGAGCCAGACAGCTGGGCCTGCCGCTGTTTTCGAGAGCAGAGGTCCTCGGTATGCTCATGGATGACTATGAGAACTCCGTGGCGATCTGCGGCACGCACGGCAAGACCACCGTCACATCGATGACGTCGCTCATTCTGCGCAACGCAGAGTACAAGCCGACCATTCTCGTCGGAGGCAACCTTCCTCAGATCAACGGAAACGTAGAGATAGGAGGTACCGAGTACTTTGTCACGGAAGCCTGTGAGTACATGGACAGCTTCCTTCAGCTCCACCCGAGCATCGGTGTGATACTCAACATTGATTCAGACCATCTTGACTACTTCAAGGACATGGATCACATAGTCAGATCCTTCAGAGCATTTGTCGAGCAGATCCCGCCTCACGGCATCATTATCGCGTTCGGCGACAATCCTTTTGTGAGAAGCATCCTCAAGGGTCATGACAACAAGATCACATACGGATACAGCGAAAGCAACGATTATTACGCTGAGAACATCAGATTCAATGAGAACGGATTCCCGGTATTTGAGATCTGCCATGAGGGCAGTCCGGTCGCCGAGATAGAACTTAGCGTACCGGGCGAGCACAATGTCCTGAATGCGATGGCTGCATTTGTTACAGCTTCGTACCTGGGCGTTGATACAGCTATTGCGGCTTCGACACTTAAGGAGTACAGCGGAGCAAACCGCAGATTCGACTTTGTCGGCACGACTGACAAGGGCGTGCGCGTGATCGACGATTACGCGCATCATCCTACGGAGATCAAGGCTACTCTCGCTGCAGCAAAGAACGTAAAGCACAATAAGCTCTGGCTTATATTCCAGCCACACACATATACAAGGACCAAGGCTCTGTTCGATGAGTTCGTAGATGCATTCGGTGATGCAGACGTCGTGATACTGACAGACATATATGCAGCGCGTGAAAAGGACGTTTACAACATCTCATCATATAAGCTGATGACTGCCATGAAGGCAAAGCATCCTGATAAGGCGATCTATTATGTCAAGGACTTTGAAGATATCGCTAAATATATAGAGAAATTTGCGGGTAGGGACGATATCGTTATGACCATGGGTGCAGGAGATGTCTATAAAGTGGGGGACATGCTGCTGCACAAGGACGACAATTAATTTTTCTTAGGCACGAAGGGAGAAAAAAGCGCAATGATACGCAACATGACAAGTGAAGCATTTTCAAATCTCAGGCTGTTTACCTGCAATTCTCATCCGGAACTCGCGCAGGAAATCGCTGAACACATGGGAGTAGAACTCGGTAAATCCACAGTAACAAAATTCAGCGACGGAGAAATAAGTGTAAGCATCTGGGAATCAGTAAGAGGAAAGGATTGCTTCATCATCCAGTCAACATGTGAGCCTGTAAACGATAACATCATGGAACTTCTGATCATGACAGATGCGCTAAAGAGAGCTTCGTGCAACAGCGTAACTGCAGTCATTCCATATTACGGATACGCCAGACAGGACCGTAAGGCAAAGGCCAGAGATCCGATCACATCGAAGCTCGTGGCCAACATGATAACAGCTGCCGGGATCGACAGAGTCATCACGATGGATCTTCACGCTTCCCAGGAGCAGGGCTTCTTCGACATTCCGGTAGACCACATGCTCGGACAGCCGATGCTGACAGACTATTTCAAGCTGAAGGACCTCGACGATATGGTCATCGTATCGCCTGACCACGGTTCTGTATCAAGAGCGCGCAACATGGCCAAGCCGTTCAATGTTCCTATCGCGATCATCGACAAGAGACGTCCTGAGCCTAACAAGAGCGAGATCATGAACATCATTGGTGATGTAGAGGGCAAAAACTGCATCATTCTGGATGACATGATCGATACAGCCGGCACTATCTGCAATGCTGCAAAGGCGCTTGCAGACCTCGGAGCAAAGAGCGTTTACGCCTGCGCTACACACGCTGTCCTTTCCGGACCGGCTATCGAGCGCATCGAGGCAAGCCCTATTAAGGAGATGGTGCTCCTCAACACCATTCCTATCCCTGAGGAAAAGAGACTCAAAAAGATCACCGTTCTTTCGGCAGGTCATATCTTTGCGGAGACGATCTCGAGGGTATACTCAAATAAAGCGATCTCCGTAATGTTCAATTCGTAGGTATAAATGGGACTATTCAGAAGAAAAGATAAGGAGCCGGGATTCGCAAAGGACACTTATGTAATAGTTGGCCTGGGCAATCCCGGCAAAGAATATGAGAACACAAGGCACAATATGGGGTATAAAGCCATAGATGTGCTTTCTTCTGATGAGAATATTGATATACGCAGACAGAGATTCCATTCTCTCATTGGCCAGGGCCGCATCTCAGGCAAAAAAGTGATACTTGTAAAGCCTGAAACGTACATGAACAGAAGCGGCATTGCCGTTCGTGAATCGGCAATGTACTTTAACGTAGCGCCTGAGAACCTCATTGTGATCTATGATGACATAGATCTTCCGTGCGGCTCCATAAGGATAAGAAAGTCCGGGGGAGCAGGCACTCATAACGGTATGAAGAGCGTTGTGCAGGAACTCGGCACCAAGGATTTCATCAGGATACGCATCGGCATCGGCGCGGCAGAGGCAGGCGAAGATCTTGTTGACAGAGTCATAGGCAAGGTCCCTGAGGCAGAAAAAGCACTTCTGCAGAAAACGGCAGAAGAAGCTGCAGCGGCCGTAAAGGACATACTGGCCATTGGCGTTGACAACGCCATGAACCGGCATAATCACAAGGGCACGGAATAGCAGATGATAATAAACCACAGCGGCATAAGCGGCAGCAGGACAGCATACCTGCTTGCCGCAAGAATAAAAGAGGAGAAGAAAAATCTCCTGGCAGTGGTCTCGTCCGGACAAGCGGCGGCTCGTCTGGCCGATGACCTCGTTTTTTATATGCCCGGACTTAATATCATTGCTCTTCCTGAGGAAGAAGACGTGCAGGTCCTGTATGAAGCGAGGGACAGAGGCGCCCTGGTGAAAAGGATACAGGCGCTTGCTGCTCTTTCGGTAGTTCCGGCGGGTGATGCAGATCCTGAGACGGGCCGCGGAATGACAGCGGTGATCGCGCCGGTGAGTTCAGCTCTCAAGCTGACGGAAAGCCCGGAAAGGTTCAGATCCTCGATCATCAACATCGGTGCTGATGACAGGGTCGATCCGCATGTTCTGAGGCAGCGTCTTTCGGCGGCAGGATATAAGGCTTCGGCAGTCACTGAAGCTCCCGGTGAGTACACATCGAGGGGCGGCATCATGGACCTCTTTTCGCCTGTGATGGAAAAGCCTGTCAGGATCGAGTTCTTCGATGATGAGATCGACTCTCTCCGTACATTCGATCCGGAGACGCAGAGGTCTCTCGAAAATATCCGCAGGGCCGTGATCGCTCCGGCTTCAGAGTTTATCCCTGACAACAATGAAAAGGAGAAAGCTCTGGCGGCCGTTATGAAGGAGTATGACCGCATCATACGCCGCTATAAGAAAGAACACGCACATCCCGATGTAGCAGACGGCAGGGTCGACGCTGTAGAGGCCAGGAGGGGAAGAGTACGCGACATTTTTGAGCAGAGCGCGAATTCGCAGCTCTTTGCCGACCTCATCTCATTTTTTGATGTTGAAAAGTGCAGGATATGGGACTATGCGGACAAGGCCTTTATCGCAGTTTCGGATCCTGCATCAGTAATGAGCGCCATCACGGAAGGACATGACGATGAAGAATTCTTCGGCATTTATGACAATGCTTACGGGATCACATCAAAGCGCGATGTGCACATATATACGCCGTTCCCTGAAAAGGTGGCGGGAGTCGAAAAGTTTGACCGCATCGAGAACGTAAGGAGCAGGCAGATAGCGCCTTTCAACGGTCATATAGACCTGTTCGCCTCAGAGACGGGCAAGCTGGCAGCCGCAGGATACAGGATCGTTATCGCTGCAGGTTCGGATGAACGCAATGAAAGAGTGCGGGAGTATCTGGACATCGCAGAGGTGAGCGGCGACATAAACTACAGGCCGGGCAGGCTTTCGGGCGGGTTCATACTCGATGACCTCAAAGTATGCTTTATTTCTGAGAATGACATATTCTCCGGAATAAAGAAGAGCACCGGCAGAAGGCCGAAGCGCAAAAAGAGTTCCAAGGACAGCATCAGTTTCTCAGACCTTCATAAGGGTGACTATGTAGTCCATGAGGCACACGGCATCGGCCGCTTTGAGGGGATCAAACCGGTGACAGCTGACGGCATGACCAGAGACTATCTGCTCATCCGCTATGCCGGCTCAGACATGTTGTATGTTCCGACCGAGCAGCTCGACGTAATACAGAAATACATCGGCAATTCGGGCAATGCGCCCGCACTTTCAAGACTCTCCGGCGGCAGCTGGAAGCGCACCCGCGAGAGAGCCCGCAAGGCTATCATGGAGATCGCCGAAGATCTCATAAAGCTTTATGCAAAAAGGCAGGCCGAAGGCGGCTATGCCTTTAGTGAAGATACCGTCTGGCAGACCGAGTTCGAAGATGCTTTCCCGTATACAGAGACCGACGATCAGCTAAGGGCTGCCGAAGAGATAAAGGAAGACATGGAGAAGCCGCTTCCGATGGACAGGCTTCTTTGCGGAGACGTTGGCTACGGAAAGACAGAAGTTGCCGCAAGAGCGGTATTCAAGTGCCTTTCGGAGGGCAGACAGGCAGCGATACTCGCACCGACGACTCTGCTTGTAAATCAGCATTATCACAATCTCAGGGAAAGATTCGAAGGCTTCCCGTTCGAGATAGAAGAACTGTCGAGATTCAAATCGAAGTCGGCGCAGAGCGCAACGATCAGGGGCGTCAAAAACGGCAGGGTCGACCTCGTGATAGGAACGCACAGGCTGCTTTCCGATGATGTCAAATTCAAGGACCTGGGACTTCTTGTCATCGATGAGGAGCAGCGCTTCGGCGTAAGGCACAAGGAAAAGATCAAGGAGATGAAGACGAACATCGATGTCCTCACTCTGTCGGCTACGCCTATCCCGAGGACTCTGAACATGTCGCTTACCGGGATAAAAGATATAAGTCTTATCGAGGAACCGCCTGGAGACAGATTCCCGGTACACACTTACGTGACGCCTTACGAGGAAGAGATACTCCGGAACGCCATAGAGCGTGAGCTCGCAAGGGGCGGGCAGGTCTTTGTGGTCAATAACAGGATAACCGGCATAACTCAGGTGGCCGAGACCATAAGCCGGCTCGTGCCTCATGCAGCCATAGGAATAGGGCACGGACGCATGAACGAGGAAGTCCTCGAGAACACCATGCTCGACTTCATTGAAGGCCGAACCAATGTGCTGGTGGCGACAACAATAATCGAGAACGGCATCGATATCCCGAATGCAAATACGATGATAATCCTGAACGCCGACAGGTTCGGCCTTGCACAGCTTTACCAGCTGAGGGGAAGAGTCGGGCGTTCAAACAGGCTCGCGTATGCTTATCTCATGTACCAGCCGGGCAAGGTGCTGACCGAGATCGCAAGAAAGAGGCTTGCCGCGATAAGGGAGTTCACGGAGTTCGGTGCCGGCTTCAAGCTTGCCATGAGAGACCTTGAATTAAGAGGTGCCGGCAATATGCTCGGCGAAGCGCAGAGCGGCCACATAGAGAGTATAGGATATGAGCTCTACTGCAAGGAGATAGACCGCGCGGTGCGCATGCTGAAAGGAGAGGACACCGGCGAGGAAAGATCCGAGATCACCATCGATCTGCCTGTACGTGCTTCCATCCCGGCAACATATATAACTGATGAATCCCTGAGGCTCGAGGCATACCGCAGGATAGCCGGCATTATGGACGGAGAGGATGCCATGGATGTCATCGACGAACTCACGGACAGGTACGGGGATATACCTGACGAAGCGCTGGAACTTGTGAATGTGGCCGAGATAAGGGCACACGCGGAGTTCCTCGGCATTTCGAATATAAGCAGACAGGACAGATGGATCCTGTTAAAATTCGCGGATCATGCAAAGGTGCATCCTTATGTATTCGTTATGGCGAAGTCTGAATATGCAAATGAGATATTGCTGTCAGACGGAAGGTCAACGATGCTGAGGCTGCATACGGGCAAGACCCTCGATATACAGAAACTGCTCGGTCTGATGAGGTTCCTGAGAGCTGCCAAGGAAGAGGCACGCACGCTCGAGGCCGCTTCTTCACAATGACAGTACATTACTGTAAAATAGGGCGCAGAGGTGAACGATATGCTTTTTGAAAAAATTGGGATAATAGACGAAAAATTTGAATACCGCAGTGACATGTACGTAGGTACGAATTGCCACCGCATTGTTTACATAGACAGCAAGCCGCCTGAAAACCCGGATGCGTTCTTCGAGACATATGACGGCAGGGGAAAGGTGCTGATGCCGGCGTTCTATAACGCCCACGGCCATTCTCCGATGAGCCTTATGAGAGGCTACGGCGAGAACCTGCCTCTCGACAGATGGCTCAATGAGAGGATATTCCCGTTCGAAGATAAGCTTTACAGCGAGGCGGTATACTGGGCAACACTGGCTACGATGGCAGAATCAATGAGGTTCGGCATAGTATCGACCAGCGACATGTACTACTTCATTGATGATATGGTAAAAGCAGTAGTCCAGTCCGGACTCAAGACCAATATCTCGCGTGCAGTCACAAATTTCGGGGCTCCTGTGGCTGAGAGCGCTTCTCTTAAGGAGGCAGCTCAGGCTATAGAGATGTATTACGGATTCGAGGACGGCCGCATACTGGTTGACGCGAGCATCCACGGAGAGTACACTAATGACTTCGAAATGATGAAGGCTATTGCCGATATGGCGAAGCACTACGATGTCAGGATGCATGTACATCTGTCCGAGACGAAGAGCGAACACGAAAACTGCGTCGCAAAGTACGGCAAGACTCCTGCAGAGGTCTTCCTTGAAGCGGGAGCGTTCGATGTGCCTTGCACAGCCGCGCACTGCGTATGGGTGACTGACAGCGACCTTGACATCTTTAAGGCGAAGGGCGTGACGGTAGCGAGCAACCCGTGCAGCAACATGAAACTCTCGAGCGGTCTCTGCAAGGTGCCGCCTATGTATGAGAAGGGCATCAACGTCGCGATCGGCACGGACAGCACCGCGAGCAACAACAGCCTCAGCTTCTTCGAGGAGATGAAGCTGTTCGCGCTGACGGGCAAGATCACTTCGATGGATCCGTCCACGATGACTCCGCAGCAGGTCCTCAGAAGCGCCACGAGGGCAGGAGCTCTTTCGCAGGGAAGAGAAGACTGCGGCCTGCTGAAAGAAGGCTACAAGGCCGACCTCATCGTTGTCGACATAAGCGGACCAAACTGGACGGCCTGTGATGACATCGCGAACGGACTCGTCTATTCGGCCGACGGAAAGGACGTGTGCCTCACGATGTGCGACGGAATGACTGTCTACAGGGACGGTGAATACACATTCATAGACATAGAAAAGACCATTGCCGAGACAGAGAATGCCAAGGCAGAGATACTTAAGAGACTTTAGGATAAAAATGCAGCAAAACGAAGAAGATTATAAAAATACAAATAAGGGATCATCTGCGACCTTGCTGAAGGGAGCCACGATCCTTGTGATCGCCGGTATAGTAAGCAAAATCTTCGGAGCCATATTCAGGATACCGCTTACAAACATGATAGGTGCAGAAGGGCAGGCGTACTACAGCGCGGCCTATGCGGTCTACAACCTGCTGTTTGTAATAGCAACGGCAGGCTTTCCGGTGGCGATATCCAGAATGGTGTCTGCCAGGATAGCTGAGGGGGATTTCATCAACGCCCACAAGTCGTACAAGGTCGCAATGAGGCTGTCCTGGGCACTGGGCATCATTTCGTTCGTGGTAATGTACTTCGGAGCCGGGGTGATAGCGGGGTTCTACAAAAATCCGGGATCTGAAGCATCGATGAAGGCGATATCCGTTGCTCTGCTCTTTACGCCGCTTGTCGCGTCCATGCGTGGCTACTATCAGGGCAGGCAGGACATGAAACCTACCGGCATCACCGAAGTCGTCGAGCAGATGGTGAGAGTAGCCGCGGGCCTTTCCCTGGCATATATGTTCTATAAGACAAGTCTTGTGAACGCCGCTGCAGGCGCTACCTTCGGAGCATCGGCGGGCATCATTGCCGCTCTTCTGGCTATGGCGGTGATCTATCTTCGCGATAAAAGCACAAGAAACAGGCTTATTGAAGGGTCTGTCGTAAGAGAAGAGACTGACAAAAAGAGGCTGAAAGAACTCCTGGCTTTTCTGATCCCGATCACGATCGGCTCATCGGTCATGCCTATAATGTTCAATATAGATGCGGCCATCATCCCAAGGCGTCTCCTTGAGTCGGGCTTCGACCGTGTTATGACCGATAAACTGTATGGCCTCATGGGCGGATTCTGCGACCCTATAATCAATCTGCCTAACATCTTCATAGACGCCATATGCATCAGCCTCATGCCTGCGGTAACGACTGCCTTTACGCTCAAAAAGCAGGATGAACTCGATGGTCATATCAAGACCGGCCTCAAGACCATGATGGTGATAACATACCCTTGTGCAGTAGGTCTTATCGTGCTGGCAAAGCCTATCCTCACCATGCTTTTCTACAGAAAGTATGACGAGGCGGTAATGGCTGTTCCGGCGCTTCAGATACTCGCGGTGTCAATAATCACACTCGCCATAATGCGCACATTCTCGACGAGCCTGCAGGGAATAGGGAAGATGATGCTTCCGGTATGGAACCTGTTTATCGGCGCGATCGTAAAAGCCATAGTATCGTATATACTCCTCGGGATCCCGGCGATAAACATCAACGGAGCCGCATTCGGATCCGTTATAGCTTATGTGACTGCCGGAATACTCAATTACAGGGCGCTGCGCAAGTATGCAAATGTTACGATAGATATGAAGAGCGTATTCATAAAGCCTCTCATAGCGGCACTTATTATGGGTGCAGCTACCTTCGCTTCATACAGGCTTTTCTATCTCGTGACATCGAGCAATTCACTGTCGACGATGGTGTCGATAATCATTGCCGTGATAGTATATTTTGTTACCGTATTCAAAATGAAAGCGGTCACAAAAGACGAGATAGAGATGATGCCGAAGGGCGATCTCATATACAGGATCGCGGTGAAAATGAGGGTCGCAAAATAGTCGTAATTAACTTCAAAATCCTTGATTTTCAACGATTTTGAGGTTGACATACTTTTTGCCAAAACCTATAATTATGGTAGTTTAGATATCACAATTAAGGAGGAACTAACATGAATAAAGCAGATCTGGTTGCAAAGGTTGCAGATAAGACTGGTTTCAAGAAAAAGGACGCTGAAATGGCACTCGACGCAGTACTCGAGACAATCGAAGGAGCTCTCGTAGCAGGTGACAGTGTAAGACTGATCGGATTCGGAACTTTCGAGACAAGAAGCAGAAAGGCCAGAACAGGCAGAAATCCTCAGAAGCCTGACACAGTTATTTCGATCCCGGCTTCAAAGGCTCCTGTATTCAAGGCAGGCAAGTCCCTCAAGGATGCTGTCAACAAGTAATTGATTGAAATCAAAGAGATGCGGATAGCCTTGCGGCTATCCGCTCTTTTCTTTTCTGCGTTGTTTTATTTATAACTGTTTAAAATATGAGACTTGATAAATATCTTAAGAATTCACGAATAATCAAGAGGCGCACCGTTGCAAAGGATGCGTGCGAACAGGGAAGGGTCGAGGTCAACGGAAAGGTCGCAAAGCCCGGACTCGAACTGAAGATAGGAGACGAGATCTGCGTGACATTCGGGACCAACGTCCTCAGAGTCCGCGTCCTTGCGATGCCTGAATCAGTCCGCAAGGAGGATGCCGACAGCCTTTACGAAGTTATCAATTGATATTGCGATTTTTTACCTGCCTGAGCACATACCTGTCTATAAGTACGATAATGACTGCCATGACCGGTATAGCCACGATCTCTTTTACAGCCCGGGATGCTAGAAGCACTGTGAATCCCTTTCCTATAATAAATGTAAGCCACCATGTGTTCAGAAGCAAATTGACTGCAAGACATACAAGCGCGGAAGCTGCCATTGCCCTGACAAAAGTGACTTCTCTGCTGTACAGTACCCATCCGAAGATCAGTCCTGTCAATACAGCCGACACCGTAAATCCCGGGAAGAATGCCCCGGTCGGAAGGAGCCAGGCACCTATTAGATCGGCCAGACCGTAGCCTATGGCTGCAATGACCGGCCCGTACATTATTGCCAGCACGGCGATCGGAAGAAAACCGAAGCCTATTCTGAGAAACGATATATTGATAGAGACCAGCTTTGAAAGCACAATGGATAGTGCGGTCATAAAGCCGGTTATGACGATAACTTCTGTGGTAAGCCTTGTTTTTTTCATAATAAAAACCCCCTAGAACCCAGTAATTGCAATACATTAACGAAATACACGCAGCTGCAGCAATTACGTCCCAGAAGGCTGACTTCTGCCATTTATTGATCTGCAGTAGCGGATGCAATACCAAATCGCAACTTTGAAAGTTTTCGTTCTCCGGGCAACATCCCATCCCGGGGACACTTAACGCTTGATATTTACTCTACATGACGAATTTTAACACAGCACAGCTTTTGTTTTCAACAAAGTAAAACTTGCGGTTTTCTGCGATTTTTTGCGAACTCTTTTTTGTCCGTCCCGTCCGTGATTGTGCCATTATTGTAATTACATACATATATGTATAGTAGAAAAGCACATTTCAATGGTCGATCCGGGAGGAATATTATGGCGAGATATGATTATCAGAAGAACCGGCGTCATGCATTGCCGGAGTATATATCAATAATAAGCGCCAACAGCTATGCGAAGATCCGCATAGATGACATAGAGGTGCTTGAACAGAATGGTAAAAAGATACGCGTTGTCACAGCTTCAAAAAGCTATATTTTTTACGGGACTATTAATGCGATAGCCGAGTCTCTGGCGGAGAGGGCATTCTTCAGACCCCTGAAGAGAATGATCATCAATCTTGATCATATAAGTGAGATAAGCGGGTATTCCATAATCTTTGGCTCGGGGCAAAAGGTTACGGTAGGGAAGAATGCATTGCTCAGTACGAAGCGTGCATACAAGAGGTATCTTCTCAGATATCCTCCTTATACGACCTGGGAGCCAATCCAGGTGGTCGCGGGTACTGTTGCGGAGCCTTATGCTGGTGATGAAGCCATCCGGATAAAAGACAGAAACGGCGGAAACGATGAAAAACCAAGGCTTTTGAACTAGGAAAAAAAAGGTCTGAAAAAAACTTTAAAAAAGTAAAAAAAAGGTGTTGACAGACCATGCCTCCTTTCGTATAATGATGAAGCTGTCGCTGAGAAGCGCAGCGGAACCTTGAAAACTTCATAGTGCAGAACAGGTCTTGAAATTAAAGGGCTTTGGCTCTTAAATAGAAAGACTTTGAAGCAAAAAGACAAACAAGCAAAACTTGTTAGTCCTCGAAAATTCAAAGCACAATAATGACGCAAACGTGCGTCATCCGAGTTACGGAATACGAGCACAGAAAAGTGTGAGTAATAAACATTTTATTAAGAGTTTGATCCTGGCTCAGGATGAACGCTGGCGGCGTGCCTAATACATGCAAGTCGAGCGAGAATCTGATGATCGGAGATTCGTCAAAGAGA
>CACYYD010000002.1 GCA_902778585.1 uncultured Eubacteriales bacterium
CGCCGAACGGCACATGTTGAAGTTGATTTGAACCGCCGTATGCCGAACGGCATGTACGGTGGTGTGAAAGGGCGGAGGAAATCCGCCCTATTCGATTGTAAGGACCGGCACAAAATGGCCTGTATCCGTCAATAAATGACCGAAGAAGTCTGTACAGTTTTGGCAAATGCTTTCCGATAGAATGGCTGCAGGGGAATGCCATGCTCAGAAGAAGACTTTGCTCATATACTGTGTTTTTTATGTCAGGTATCGCGGCCGGATTTTTTATGCTCGAAAAAAGCAGACTTCTGAGCGCTGCAGCTTTTATTGCCTCCATGCTGACAGTAGCTGCATGCATAGATCCGGATGATAAGGTCAGATCCGTGAAAAGCTGCCGCATCATACGATTCAGACAGCTGCTTGTGATAATGCTGCTGTCAGGTATGCTCATTTTTTCAATAAGCTATGCGGGCTTCACATATGCAGACAGGCATGTTGCAGGCAGCACACGGCTAAAGGGGACTGTCGTAAACTGTGTGCCTGCCGGGGAGAAACTCAGGCTTACGCTCAGAAGCAGGGATCTCTGGCATCCGAAAGTTCTTGTCACCCTGAAAAACTATGATGATGAGATCTCTCCGTCCGGACTTTACGGAGCTGAAGTAGAAGTGTACGGACAATACCGTGATATCGAACCGGCTCCGGATCCAGGCTGTTTTGATTACCGTATTTATCTGAGAGGCAGGGGAACAGGGCTTTCATTCGGGGCGGAAGGCATCAGGATCGCCGGCAAAAGTGAAAGCATGCTGATACGTTTCAGGAAATATCTGTACAGGATGCGGGAGGAATTAATTTCACGTTTTGATGAGGATTCTTCGGGCTTTATACGCGGTGTCATCTTCGGAGACAAGCGTGACATAGATGAAGAGCTGGTAAATGAGTTCAATCAGAATTCCACCGGTCATATCCTGGCAGTGAGCGGACTTCACATGGGATTCCTTTTTGGTCTCCTCAAAGTGCTTACGGGGCGGAGACGTACGCCCTTATTGTCATTTATCGTGATAACAGTACTTGTCATCTACGGTGAGATGACTATGTGGAGCGCAGCTACCGTAAGAGCCTGCCTTGTAGCATCCGCAAGTATAATATCGATACATGTAAGGCGGCGCTTTGATCTTCTGACATCTGTATGTTTTGCCGCTTTCTGCATACTCTCTGCAGAACCATATCAGCTGTTTGATGCGGGCTTTCAGCTTTCCTTTCTGGCGATGGCCGGCATATCAATCGTTACGAAGCCGGTATCTTCCGTAACCGGAGAAGCGATAGCTGCTGCTCTTGCCGTACAGCTGTCCACTGTCCCGGCGGCAGTGTGCAGTTTCAACTGCTTTGAGCCTTTTGCACTTTTCATCAACATCCCGGTCATATTGCTCGCCTCGGTACTTGTGCCGCTTTGCATAGTACTGCTGATGCTTCAGATCGTGATCGGATCTGTTCCGGTCAGCGGCATCAGTCTGGCGGAGATGATATCCTATGCGGTAATACAGACAAATCATCTTCTGGGCGCGGGGACAGGACCTGCAATAAGAACTGCAGGATTTGGGGCTGCACTGACTGTCCTTTACTATCTTGCGATGTTCGGCCTTTCCAATGAGTGGATCAGGGTGCTCGTCCTCAGAAAAAAGAAGAAAGAAATACTGAAACTTGCTGCGATCGCTTTGCTGCCTGTGATAGCGATATCTTCATGCCTTTTTGACAGTCTTGCTGATGATGAGGTGGTCTTCGTGTCAGTTGGCCAGGGCGACTGCACACATATAAGGGCAGCGGGCAGGAACATCCTAATTGACGGAGGAGGAGATCCGGGAAGCGGGGGCGAAGAAAGCGGAAACAGGAATAGCGGGTATAACGTAGGTGAGAAGGTCCTGATGCCATATCTTCTGCATTCCGGCACCGGCTCTGTGGATGCTGCACTGGTCACACATCTGCATGCTGACCATTACAAAGGAATATGCGAGCTTTCGGAAGTCATACCGGTCGGTGTGCTCGGTATCCCAATAGATTACAGGAACAGTTCAGAAGAGGTCGCAGACGGTTATGATCCGGAGCGCATCCTCTATATCAGACCGGATACAAAACTTGAGATAAGTGACGATGTATATATCGATGTTCTGTGGCCTCTGACTGTTTCGGACAAGCCGCTCGCAGCAGATGATCCCAACGAACACAATACCGTGTACATGATCCACTACGGCAGCATAAAGATAATGGTGACAGGTGATCTCCTCGAAGAAGACGAGCTTGAGATGGTAGAGCACTATGCGGGTACGGACTGTCTGAGCTGTGATGTGCTGAAAGTAGCTCATCACGGGAGCAAGTCAAGCAGCAGCGAGGCCTTTCTGGATGCTGCTTCGCCGTCTGTCGCGGTCATCCAGGTGGGTTCCCATAACTTCTACGGGCATCCTCATCAGCAGACTCTTGACCGCCTTAATGAAAGGGATATCAAAGTCTTCCGGACCGATCTGAACGGGGCCGTAGGTATAGACATCCGCGGCAATAATATATGTGTGGACCTGTTCAGAAAATAGCTTTCAGGTGGCAGCTGCGATAGTCAAATCCTGCAAAAAATGTTAGTATAACAGCATGGCATACAAAGACTTCGTAAATGACAGGAAAAAAGGAATACTGAAGGACGTGATGTTCTTTTACGGCGCAGAGGATTATCTGATGAACTGGGCTGCAGAGAGCATCATTTCCGAATACGTCGATGAGGCGTCAAGGGACCTCGATGTCATAAAGCTCGAAGGTGAACAGGTGAATGCAGCTGACATCATGGCGGCTGCCAGGGCTTATTCGATGTTCTCTGAAAAAAGGGTCGTTGTTGTGCGCAATTATCTGCCTCTTTACAGGAAGACTGCAGATGCCGGTGCCGACGATCTCTTAAACTTTGCTTCGTCGCCGCAGGACCAGTCCATAGTCATATTTATGCTTGAAAGCCGTCTTTCGGGAGATCTGAATGCCTACGGAAAGAAGCTGGCCAAAGCCTGCAGCGGATATGAATTCGCCAGGCTTGAAAGAGCAGACCTAAAGAACTTCATCACCAAGCGTGTCCACGCAGCCGGGAAGATGATAGCACGCCGCGAGCTTGATCACATGATCGATGTTTCGGGCTATTACAACAGAGGAAGCGCATATGACCTGTCTCTACTGGACCGCGATACCGACAAGATCGTGAAAGCCTGCGAAGGTGACGACATAAGCGCGGCACTTATCGAAGAGATACTGATAGGTGACAGCGACAGGTTCGTTTTCAGCCTCGTGGACGCTCTTATGGCCGGAGACAGGGGAAAAGCCCTTGAGATAGCAGAAGCCATCATAAAGGAAGAGGACGGCGCAATGGCGGTGCTGGCGCTTCTTACAAAGCAGTTTGAGATAATGTATGATGCCCTCGAACTTTCTGACAAGGGATACAGCATCTCACAGATGGCAAAGAAGACGGGCGTGAATGAATTCAGATTCAAAAGGGCATTCAATGCTGCCGGAAAATACAGAAAGAGAAAGATCAGGAATATCCTTATCGGACTGTACAACACTGACAGGGATATAAAGAGAGGAAACATAGATAAGGATACAGCGCTCGAACTCACAGCGCTCAATGCCTGCCCGTGATACACAAAAGCGCCCCGCATGTATGATGCGGGGCGCTTTATTATGTTCGATATACGTCTTTGAAGTCTGCGCTGAAAGACAGCGCAGTTTTTATTTTCCGGCCTGCTGGATAAGTTCGCGGGCAGCCTGAAGGGCATTTTCGCTCTCGGCAGAGCCGCTGAAGAGAGTCGCTATCATGCGAACCTTCGAATCCTCATTCAGATGCTCGATATTGGTGTATGATTTGTCCTTATCGATTGATTTGCTGATAAGATAGTTATCGTCACCATATGCCGCGATCTGAGCCAGATGCGTTACGGAGATGATCTGGCGGTGACCGGCTATCTCGCTCATCTTTTTACCGACAACGAGGGCGGTGCGACCGCTTATTCCGGTGTCGATCTCGTCAAAGATCATCGTCTCCACACGGTCGGTCTCGCCGATTATATGCTTGAATGCGAGCATTATCCTTGATATCTCACCGCCTGACGCGATACGGGTAAGAGGCATCAGTGGCTCTCCAGGATTCGTGGAGATCAGAAACTCAACTTTATCAAAACCCAGAGGACCGATCTCGTCGGTCTTCTTGATATCTATCCTGAATTCGGAATTCGCGAATTCAAGGTCATTGAGCTCCTTGGTCATGGCTGACTCAAGTCTCTGTGCGATTATGTGTCTGAGCTCGCTCACGTGAGAAGCCTGATCTTCGAGCAGGGCGTAGCGCTTGTGTGCCGCCTCTGCGAGTCTTGACTTTTCAGCATCGAAGTTCTGGATCATATTGAGTCTGGACCCAAGCTCATCCCTGAATTCCAGTATCTCTTCAACGCTCTTTCTGTATTTGCGCTTTGCGTCTTCGATCACAGCAAGCCTGCCTGAGACTTCATCCATATCTGCCTCAGAGAAGCTGAGGCCCGACAGAAGATCTCTCAGGACGGAAGACGCGTCATCGAGAGCATAGTAGGAGTCGGAAACTCTCTCGGCTACCGATGCCAGAGATTCGCTGTAGCTGCTGATACCCGAAAGTTCGGAGACCACATGGCTCAGAGAATCAAGGAGGGAAGGAGCACCGCCGTAATCAGAGGACTGGAGGATGTCATAGGATGATCTGACTGCCTGGAAGATGCGTGAACTGTTCTTCATCATCTCTAGGCGTTCGCGGAGTTCTTCGTCTTCGCCCGGATAAAGCTTTAGATCATCTATGTACTTATACTCGAAGCTGTAATAATCCTTTTGCTGTATGGCGCTGGCTTCTGCTTTCAGGAGGTCGTCATATTCCTTCTGTGCAGTTTTGTAAGCATCGTAAACAGTACGCAGCTTCACGAGTTCGGGCCTTATGGCCTCGCCGTGGAAGCTGTCGGTTATATGGATGTGATTGTCGGGATCGAGTATCTGCTGATTGTCATACTGGCCGTGGATGTCGACCCAATCGGAACAGAAGGAGCGCAGCTGGCCAAGAGTCACCATCTCGCCGTTAAGCTTGGAAACGGATTTGCCTCCGGCCATTATCTCACGGGAAATGATCACATCCTCGCCGTCTCTTGTTCCTGCGATCTGGATGAATGCTCTGTCAGCTCCTGTGCGGACCATTGTTGTATCGGCTCTGTCGCCGAGCACGGTGCTGATGGCCGTGACAAGAACGGATTTGCCCGCGCCGGTCTCGCCGGTTATTATATTGAGTCCATCGCCAAGGTCGAATGAAAGATGCTCGATAGTGGCGAAATTATCGATGATAATGCGGTCTATCATAATTCTTGAAAGTTGCTTCAGTCTCTTGAATTCAGTACTTTATCAAATGCTTCCGTGATGTAAGGAACGTTGTCCTCGTGATCGACGACTATAAGCATAGTGTTGTCGCCGCAGATGGATCCTACTACGTGATCTAGGCTCAGAGTGTCGATGGCTTCACCGGCTGCTCCCGCACATCCCGGAAGAGTCTTTACGACTATGAGGTTCTGAGCGCAGGAATAAGAAAGAGTAGTTTCCCTAAAGATCTTTATGAAGCGCTCTGAAATAGGGCGGTCATCATAGTTCCCGGCAAAGTATCTGTACTTGCCGTCCTTGCCCTGGCCCTTTACGAGCTGGAGCTCACGGATATCCCTGGATATCGTAGCCTGGGTAACATTGTAGCCTGCCTGCTTCAGCAGTTCGAGAAGCTGGTCCTGAGTTTCGACTTCGTTTGTCTTTATGATCTCAAGTATTTTGTTCTGCCGTGATAATCTCATGACTGTCCTCCAAAAGGTAGAATTACATACACTGTGATTTTAGCATAAAAATACGCTAGCATGCATAAAATATGAAAAAAGGGCATATATGGCCCGATAAGGTGCATATTCCGGCGGATACGGGACATATGAGGCTTGACAGCAAAAAAGAACAAAAAACGAACATAGACATAGTATCGCATAAATGGTAAAATTCAATGCATGAGAATACTTGGAATAGACCCGGGTTACGCCATTATGGGCTACGGGATAGTTGAATACAAAGGCAGCAAATTCACGCCTGTCGCATACGGCTCAATAACTACGGAAGCACATACTCCCAACGAGGAGAGACTGATGATCCTTTATGATGAGCTCACAAGCATAATCAGGGAATATCAGCCTGAAGAAGCATCCATAGAAGAGCTTTTCTATAACACAAATGCCACGACTGCCATAATGGTAGGAGAGGCCAGAGGGACCGCGCTGCTTGCCTGTGCAAAGGCGGGCATACGCATCTCCGAATACACGCCGCTTCAGATAAAATCCGCTCTTACCGGCTACGGCAGAGCAGACAAAAAGCAGGTACAGGCAATGGTAAAGATGATACTGAACCTTTCTGAGGTACCTAAGCCTGACGACACCGCAGATGCTTTGGCAGCGGCTATTTGCCATGCCCATCATGCAGGCGGCCGCATGCCGAGGAGATAATTATGATAAGATTTCTCAGGGGACAATATTTATACTACGAATCAGGCGCGATAGTCATAGAGACTTCGGGCGGGATAGGCTTCAGGGTCTTCGTATCGGATACCAGCAGCCTTCTGACAAAGCGCGAAGGCGATGAGCTCGAGGTCTATACCTACATGCAGGTCAAGGAAGACGGCATGGCGCTGTACGGATTCGCCGATACCGAAGGTCTCGCACTCTTCGAACAGCTGATTACAGTAAAGGGAGTCGGGCCAAAGGCCGGACTTGCCATAATGTCACTCGGCACACCTAATCAGATCAAGGCCGTGATATCGGGCGGCGATGCTGCGTCGATAGCGATGGCTCCCGGCATAGGAAAGAAGACTGCTGAGAGAGTCATACTTGAACTCAAGGACAAGGTTTCCGCTCTTCCTCTCGAAGGAGATGACCTTACAAGCGGCATAGCTCCGGCAGCTGCTCCGGGAAGCGGAGAGCGCGGCGAGGCGGTAATAGCTCTTACTACGCTCGGATACAGCAAGAAGGAAGCTGAGTCCGCAGTTGCATCCGTTCCTGAAGAAGGGCTGAGCGCAGAAGAATACGTAAAGAAATCACTTAAATTCCTGTTATAGAAACATTTACAGATGGACGAAAGAGTTACACAGACAAAAGCAGTGCCTTCAGAGCTCGCAGGGGAGATGACCTTAAGGCCTCAGTACCTTAGCGAATACTGCGGGCAGTCGGCTACAAAAGATAATCTGTCTATATACATCGAGGCGGCCAAGATGAGAGGCGAGCCTCTTGATCACGTGCTTTTCTACGGCCCTCCGGGACTCGGAAAGACTACGCTCGCAGGCATCATAGCGAATGAGCTCGGTGTCGACATCAAGGTAACATCCGGACCGGCTATAGGCCGCGCCGGAGATCTCGCTGCTATACTTACGAACCTTAACGACAATGACGTCCTGTTTATCGATGAGATCCACAGGCTCAACCGCTCTGTCGAAGAAGTGCTGTACTCCGCGATGGAGGATTACGTGCTCGACATCATTATCGGAAAAGGTCCGGCGGCCAGGTCGCTCAGAATAGATATCGCAAAGTTCACTCTCATAGGAGCCACCACCCGTGCGGGAAGCCTCTCGGGACCGCTGAGAGACCGTTTCGGAATAGTCGAGAAGTTTGAGTTCTACACTCCTGCAGAGATAAGGGAGATCCTCAGAAGGACGGCAAACGTGCTCGATACGCCTATAGATGACGCATCGCTCGAAGAGATAGCAAAGCGCTCCAGAGGCACACCGAGGATAGGCAACAGGCTTATCAAGAGAGTCAGGGACTTCTCATCTGTCATTGCAGACGGACGCATAGATATCGATATCACAAGAAAGGCGCTTGATGCGCTCGGTGTCGATGACCTCGGACTTGAAAAGCTCGACAGAGACATACTCGAGACAATAATAAAGGGCTTCAACGGCGGCCCTGTCGGCATTGAGACCATTGCTTCAGCCATAGGAGAGGAGAGGGTCACGATCGAGGATGCGAATGAGCCTTATCTCATTCAGGCCGGACTGATCTACAGAACACAGAAAGGAAGAGTTGCATCAAGGGCGGCTTATGAGCATATGGGACTGCTCGGCCTGTACCGCGAGCCTGAGAGCGAGCAGCTCAAAATGGATCTGGAATAATAAATGAAGATAGAAGATTTTGATTACAACTTGCCCGAGGAGCTGATAGCGCAGACTCCTTTGGAGCAGAGAGACAGCTGCAGGTTGATGGTGCTTGACAGAAAGGAAAATACGGTTGAGCACCGTCATTTTTACGATATCCTAAATTATGTAAACCCAGGTGACTGCCTGGTACTTAACGATTCTAGGGTCATTCCTGCCAGGATGTACGGAATAAAGAAGGGTACCGGAGCTCATATAGAGCTGCTGCTAATCAAACGCATCGAAGGCGACAGATGGGAATGCATGGTGAGACCGGGGAAGAGGCTGCATGAAGGAGATACCGTCATACTGGCCGGCCGCACTGATACAGTTCCTGCGGGAATGGAAGCGCCTGAATGCGGATATACTCTTGTGAATGGCATAGACAAGCACTTTGAAGCGAATATCCTCGGCATTCATGATACTGATAACGGCACAAGGCTCGTTGAATTCAGCTATGACGGCATTTTTATGGAGCGACTTGAGGAGATAGGCTCGATGCCGCTTCCGCCGTACATATCAAGACCTGCGGAAGACAGCGACAAGGAGATGTATCAGACTGTCTACAGCCGCATCGACGGATCGGTCGCGGCGCCGACAGCCGGACTCCACTTCACAAAGGAGCTGCTGCAGCAGGCGAAAGATAAAGGCGTCCGTATCGCTTATGTCACTCTTCACGTAGGTATCGGCACCTTCAGACCGGTAAAGGTCGATGTCATCGAAGAACACAAGATGCACTTCGAGGAGTGCTCGGTAGACGAGGAGAACGCTGAGATCATAAACCGCACAAAAGAAGAAGGCGGACGCATAATCTCGGTCGGGACCACATCGACAAGAACTCTTGAGAGCATGGCGGAGAATGGAAAAGTGAAGGCAGGGCACAAGTCCACCGGCATATTCATCTATCCGGGATATGAATTCAAGATCGTCGACGCTCTCATTACTAACTTCCATCTGCCTAAATCCACGCTTATCATGCTGGTATCGGCACTTTACGACAGAGAACATATCCTTGAAGCATATGAGACTGCTGTCAGAGAAAAATACAGATTCTTCAGCTACGGCGACGCGATGCTGATCAAATAGAGGAGGACTGATGGGAAATTCAGCTCTTATTTTCGAATTACTGCATAAAGACTCAAGATCAAAAGCAAGAAGAGGACGCATAACGACACCTCACGGCGTTATCGAGACTCCTGTTTTCATGCCGGTAGGCACACAGGCGACCGTAAAGGCTATGAAGCCTGAGGACGTCGAAAGAACAGGCGCACAGATCATCCTTTCGAATACTTACCACCTGATGCTCAGGCCGGGAAGCGATATCGTAAGGGAAGCCGGAGGCCTGCATGAGTTCATGAACTGGCATAAGCCAATCCTGACTGACTGCGGCGGTTTTCAGGTGTTCAGCCTTGGTCATATGAGAAAGATCACTGAGGAAGGCGCGCTGTTCTCTTCGCATATCGACGGAAGCAGGCATATGCTGAGTCCGGAGAGATCGATCGAAGTGCAGAACGATCTCGGTGCAGACATAATCATGGGATTCGATGAATGCGCTCCGCCTGACGCTGACTATGATTACATAGCCAAATCGCAGGCACGCACAACAAGATGGCTCAAGCGCTGCATCGAGGCTCATAAATATCCTGAGAAGCAGGCGCTTTTCGGCATCATGCAGGGCGGATTCTTCAGGGATCTCAGAGAGGAGAGCGCTGAAGCTATAGTCAGCCTGGATCTGCCGGGATATGCCATAGGCGGCATATCTGTCGGAGAGACTAAAGAAGAATACATCGGTGTGCTTGAATACGCGCCTGATCTCCTTCCTGAAAACAAGCCAAGATATGTAATGGGTATAGGCACTCCTGACTATATCTTTGAGGCTGTTGAGCACGGAGTGGATATGTTTGACTGCGTTGAGCCTACAAGGATAGCCAGACACGGTATGGCCATGACGAGCCACGGACGCGTAAACATAAAGAATGCCAGGTATGAAAGAGACTTCGGACCGCTCGATCCTGAGTGTGACTGCTATGCCTGCAGACACTACAGCAGGGCGTACCTCAGACATCTGTTCAAAGCAGGAGAGACTATGTCTGCAATGCTGCTCACAGAACATAATCTGAGATTCCTTTCAAGACTTTCAGAGAATATAAGAAGATCCATCGACGAAGACCGTTTCATGGATTATAAAAAGGATTTCTACGCAAGATACTATAATGAAGAAGCCTAAAGTCTGGGACATAGCTGTACTTACGGGTATAGTGCTGACCATCATCATGTTTGTGATGGCGCGGAACCGTGACAGCGGTGCCCGCGCGGTCTGCATCATTCTTTCCGCATATTTTGTCTGCGCGTTTTTTATGCTGATCTACGCATTTGCCAGGCAGCTGCGCTATAACATGTATTCCTACAACACGATATATTATATGGGATTCGCACTGTTTGTGCTCTTTGTTCTGGCATCCAATATCAGTCTGCTGTCACTTATAGACAAGGATCCCGGAACCTATGGGATGCTTACCATTCTTTATAATCTGGTGGGCACTTCAAGGGCTTTCATATTTGCGACATTTCCGTTCATCCTGGTATTCTCGGCCGCGCTCTGCGCTTCCAATATCTCGCTTATAAAGCACGAGGGGAAGAGACTGGTCAATCTGCTAGGAATAATCCTTTCGTTCCTGATGATCACAGGAGCTCTCATAATCTTTTTCTCGTCCAGGTATATGTCTGGCAGTGCGGCTGAAGTAATGAGAATGGAGATAGCATCGCAGGTCTTCTCTACGCTTTACCTGTACTGCGAGTGCATGCTGATAGGCGCCATAGTTGCCAATTATATAGCTGCAAGGCATATACCGGCATATGACAAGGACTATATAGTCATTCTGGGATGCGGCATACGTGATGACGGCACACCTACACCGCTTCTTAAGGGCAGGATAGACAAGGCAGTCGAGTTCAGCAGAAACCAGTACGCAAATACAGGACACGCGCCGGTATTCATCACATCGGGCGGACAGGGGCCTGATGAAGCAATATCCGAGAGCGAATGCATGAAGCGATATCTTACCGGTCTAGGCATTCCCGAGAGCAGGATCATAAAAGAGGACAGATCGACAGATACCTTTGAGAACATGAAGTTCACAAGGGAGAAGCTTGAAGAAGCGGGAGAGAGCATCCCGGATACAAAGATAGCTTTCGCGACCACAAAGTATCATGTATTCAGAAGCGGACTTTACGCAAAACGCGTCAAGCTGCAGGCGGAAGGAATAGGCTCGGATACAAAGTGGTATTTCTGGCCTAATGCTTCAGTACGTGAGCTTGTAGGTCTTATGACAGAACACAGAGGAAAGCAGGCGCTTGTTCTTCTCGGGATGATCGCCGTATATGTAACGCTTGCTGTGATATCATTCAAGTTCTGAAGGGATTAATAATGGAAATAAATGAAACAAAAATACTGAATACAGATAAGATCTGCCCGGCGGCAGAACACTGCGGGGGCTGCATATATCAGGGCGTGCCTTACGCAGAACAGTATGCGGCTAAGGACAAATCCGTGAGAAGGCTGCTGAATAAGCATGATATCGATGAGTCAGTATATCTGGGTATGGAGCCTGCAATCTGCACAGGTGCATACCGCAATAAAATGGAATATACCTTTGGCGATCTGGAGAAGGGCGGAGAGCTCGAACTCGGGATGCACTATAAAGGCCGCTGGATGTCGATCCTGACGACAGATGAGTGTCAGCTTGTTCCTTCTCAGTTTAACCTTGTTCTCCGCTCTGTGCTCGAATTTTGCCGTTCTAAGGGGTATCGTCCATACCACCGCAAGACACATGAAGGAATACTGAGGAATCTCGTGGTCAGATGCGGCGTAAGGACAGGGGAGATACTCGTAATCATTGTCACGGCTTCAAGCGAGCCGTTCGATGATGAGGGGTTCAAAAATGTACTTCTTGGACTTGATCTTGGCGACATGCAGCTTGTGGGCGTACTCCACACATATAATGACAGCGTGGCGGATGCGGTCATTGATGAGCGTCATGAGATACTGTACGGACGCGATTATTATAACGAGGAAATACTCGGGCTGAGATTCAAGGTAAAGGCGTTCGCTTTCTTCCAGACGAATATAGATGCTGTTGAGAGGCTGTACAGTGATGTTCTGAAAGTTGTTCCGGATGTAAGCGGCAAGACTGTGTATGACCTCTACTGCGGAACGGGAACGATATCCCAGCTCATGGCATCGGCGGCAAAAGATGTCTACGGAATCGATATAGTTGAGGACTCTATCGAGGCTGCCAGATCCAATACTGAACTCAACGGCATAAGCAACTGCCACTACATTTGCGGGGACGTCAAGGAAAAGCTGGACGAGATCCCTGAGAAGCCTGAGGTGATCGTAGTCGATCCGCCGCGCGCAGGCATACACGACAAGGCTGTAGCCATGCTCTGCAGATACGGGATAGAGGAGATCGTGTATGTCAGCTGCAACCCGAAGACGTTATGCATAAACCTGGACAGCTTCCGCTCAAACGGTTATGAAATAAAACAGATAAGGGCATATGACAATTTCCCGATGACAAAGCATGTTGAGTGTATCTGTCTTATGAGCAGTAAGGAAGCAGCTGACGAAGGATAAGAATAAAACTACAAAAAGAGACATCTTATTCTGCAAAGCAGAGGTGAGATGTCTCTTAAATTTTGCCTTGTTATAAAAACAGAGTCTACTTTGAAGGATATCTTCCGACAAACTTGATAGTCTCGCAGACTTCTGAGAGATCCTTCATCATCTTCTTGCCGGCTTCTGACTGATCGTCTCCGTCGCATTCAGTGTAGAAGTAGTAGCCCCATTCCTCTGTTCTGAGAGGTCTTGTGTGCAGGAAACGGATGTTGAAACCGTTGCTGCTGATAGCGTTGATAGCCTTTACAAGAGAGCCCTGAACGTTAAGAACAGTGAAGATCAGCATAAAACGCGAGCCTTCTTCGCTGGCTGATTCGTTCTCATCTTTTGCAAGAACAGCATAACGTACGACTTCTTCGCCTGTATCCCACTTGAAGACTTTTACGATGCTGAGGTCACCCTGATAAAAGAGATCCATTACATGATTGACCTTACCGCTTCTGCTTCTTTCAAACGGCAGTACACATGCTTCGCACTCTCCGTTAACGACAGATTCATAGGTCTTGTCGTAGTTCTGATAGTCGATATGGGAAGCATCAGGACTGATAGAACAGGTTGCCTTGTAATCCTCAGGATCCATTCCGGCGCAATAAGCGATCTTCTTGTATTCCATTGTTTTGCTCCTTTCTTTGCGGTCTGAAATCGTCGCTAGTATATTCTCATATCCGGGCTATTGCAAGTTCATTTTGAGAAGCATCAGATATCTTCCGATCCATCAGAAGGGGAGTGACGATTCTCATCAAAATGCCCGTGCTTTTTCATTATATTCTTTGAAACTTCTCTGAGACCTCTTTCAACAAAGAACACAGCTATTGTCCCAAGGATGGCTGCTTCATAAAAACCTGCTCCGATCGCAAGACCGATACAGGCGGATGCCCAGAGCCCTGCAGCCGTCGTCAGACCCGAAATATGGCCCCTGTGGACGATTATAGTGCCTGCACCGAGAAAACCTATACCTGATACCACCTGGGCTCCTATACGCGAAGCATCGCCGCCGTAATGCATGGCGGTAAAAACACCTGTACACATGGCGAGCATGGCACCGATGCACACAAGGATATGCGTTCTGAGTCCGGCAGCCGAGCCGTGTGCGTCTCTGTCATAGCCAATAAGGCCTGCGCACAGAAGGGCAAGCAGGGTACGTATAAGCAGTGCAAGAAAGTTAAGATCCATCAGCCATGGATATTTATCTGTGAGCATGTCCAACTCCTGTAATCAACGAAACCTCCGGTTCCTGTATGTGAAACTGTTTGTGTTTTGATTATAAACATAATCTGGAAAAAGTAAAAGTCCGGCATAAAGCCGGACTTTTGTATCGAATGATGTGACCCTTCACTATGCCAGGAAGTAATCCTGAATTGATCCGATAACGATCAGGACCATGAAGATAGGGCCAAGCCACTTGATGCAGAAGTTGAAGAAGCCTTTCGACTTGAATTCCGAACTGAGCTCAACTTCATCATCGATGTAGTGAGGTACGATCCAACCGATGAGGATAGCCATGATAAGTCCTGTGAGCGGCATAAGAAGACCTTCAGCAATATCGTCCCAAACATCAAGAACTGTACCGTTTCCAAGAATGTGGAACCATGTCATTGTTGTTCTTGCGCCAAGTCCGTCAAGAGCAGTCATCAGGTTTCCGATGAGAGCCCATGCTGTCATTATCATCGTTACACCGAATCTGTTAGCAGACTTACCAGCCTTGATTCTGCTGTCGAGGATAGCGGAGATTCCGCCCTCCATCATGCCGATCGAAGACGAGAGGCATGCGAAGAATACGAGCAGCCAGAAGAGGAGAGCAAAGAATGCGCCGCCCTTCATGTCGTTGAATACTGTAGGCATAGCAACGAAGAGGAGTCCAGGACCTCTTGTGAATTCGATGTCATAAGCTGCGCATGCAGGCATGATAGCCATTCCTGCGAGCAGAGCTGCACATGTATCACCGATAGCAATGATAGCAGCGTCATTCTCGAGGTTCTCTTTCTTGTCCAGATATGAACCGTAAGCAATGAGGCATCCGGAAGCAAGTGAGAGTGAGAAGAACATCTGCGATCCTGCAAGCTTCAGAGTATTGAAGATACCTGCAGCGTCGGACATGCCCTCAAAGTGAGGCTTGTAAAGGAATGCAAGTCCTTCACCAGCGCCAGGCAGTGTGCACGATCTGATAACGATGATGACCAGCATAACGAAGAGAGCAGGCATAGCGACCTTGCAGAACTTTTCGATACCGCCGGATACACCGCCGAGAACGATGATTACTGTAAGAGCAAGGAATATAAGTACCCAGATTACAGATGAAGCATTCGCAAGAGTCTCATCAAACAGAGGACCAGGCTCAAACTGGTTGCCTGCAAACATTCCGAGGGACTTGAAGAAGTACTTCATAACATATCCACCGAATGTGCAGTAGAAAGCAATCAGGAAGAACGGTACGATCGTCTGGAGAACACCGTTGAATGTGAATGCAGGGTGGATCTCCTTGTACGCTTCGATAGCAGCTTTCTGCGATTTACGTCCGATAGCGATCTCGGAAAGTACCAGAGGATATCCTACAACTACCAGAAGGATCAGATAGAGGAGCAGGAATGCAAATCCGCCGCCAAGACCCATCTTGTACGGGAATCCCCAAAGGTTACCAAGACCTACTGCGGAACCAAGTGCGGCCATCAGAAATCCAAAATTGGAATTAAATTGGCCTTTGTTCTGTTGTTCCATAACAATACCTCCTTATAAAATTACGCTTTCGCGCTTACCTATACGCATTAATTATAGATTCAGCCGTATGTGATGTCAACTTGAAAACGGCTTCACAGAATCTTCATAAATGTTAATTTTCTGTCAGATTTCAAGGCTTACGGGATTTACAAACAACATAGTAACAGGTTAACAATCAAGTTCTTTACGCATTTTTAGCATCTGATCAAAGCAAGAAAAGAGGGCGGCTTCTGCCGCCCTAAAATGCCGATATTAATTAATTGCCTTTATAGTTGAAATCACCGTCACGCCATCCCGGAGAGTATTCGTAATGGGCAGGAACGTCGATGACCCATCGGGTTCCGGTTTTCACGTTCTGATATTCTGCTTCATGGTGGACTGTTTTCTTATTATAGCCAATTATCGGCCGTTCTCCTGTAATAGGGTCAGGATCACCATAGATAGGGCTGTTCGGGTCATCTACCTCCTCATCCCAGGCATCTCTGATCTTGACAGATTCATATACATCTTCATAGTGTCCTTGCTCAGGAATCAGGACTTTATGAGCTTCTCTTTCGGCAAGCCACTTTTTGTAGGCTTCCTTCTTGGCCTTTTCTTTGGCTTCCTTGTCGCTCCATGATGTGAGTCCGGTCTCGGTGCCCTTGGTGTAGTAGTCGCCGCCTTTGCTTATTACGTTGGCAGGCTGGGCAGGGTAGGCTCCTTCTTTTGCCTTAGGCAGCTGAGTCATGATCTTGCCCCAGAGTGCAGCAGCCGGAGTTGACATCGTTGACATCTCGACATTCTCATCTGTTCCGATCCATATGGATCCGGCATAGGAAGGGGTGAAACCGTCAAACCAGATATCGTACTGGTCGTTAGTTGTTCCTGTCTTTCCGCCCGGCTGGAAACCTGAAACAGACATATATCTGTTGTATGTTACGACGGATTTGAGGACTTCCTGCATTATCCAGGCAACACCTTCATTGAGGGCTTCTGTCTGAGTGCTCTTTCCTTCAAGAAGAACTTTGCCTTCACGGTCGATAACCTTTGTATAGCAGACCGGAGTGTTTACTTTTCCGCCGGCAGGGAAGGCCGCGTAAGCAAGTGCCATCTCCAGTGGTTCAACGCCCTGTGTCATGGCGCCGAGTCCGAGCGCAGCCGGATTGGCATCGTTGACCGGGTTGCTGAGGTCATCCTGAACAGTTGTAAGTCCAAACTTTTTGAGCTGTTCGATCGAATACTCATTTCCTACCTGAAGGATGATCTTTACAGCGCAGGTGTTTATCGATTTCTGTATGGCCGTCTTGAAAGTATTCTTTCCGGAGAAAGAATTATTGAAGTTGTTAGGCCAGTACTTGCCTTCGATCTTTGTCCTTTCATCTTCGATCGAGGAGTGGGTGGTAATGTAATCTCCCCAGCCCTTGGTGCCTTGCTTATCGATGTGATAATCGATAAACTGCCATTTCTGGCCTGCTTCGGCAAGCTCATAGCTCTTCTGAAGGGCAGCTCCGTATACAGCGAGAGGCTTTATCGAGGATCCCGGCTGGCGAGGGTTGAGAGATCTGTTGAGGACCTTCTGCCCGCCGAACTGGCGTCCGCCGACCATTGCCTTTACTTCACCTGTACCTACACCGACTATGGTCATGGCAGCCTGAGGCTGACGCTGTCTAGGCGAAAGGGTGTAGGACTTGCGCGTGAGCACCACGTCATTGCCGTCTATCTTTATTGCTCCTTCGTAGTAAGGGTCTTCAAAGAAGTCCTTGCTTATGATGACATTGCCTTCGGAATCGGCCTCTTTGTAGCCCATAGGGACGTTGAGGTATCCGCCCGAGATGGAATAGCAGATGTCATCTTCGTCATAGAAGAAGTATGTCTTGAATTCAAGACTGTAATCGGTCTGGCCATCGACTTCGGTCTCATAGATGTGGAGCTTGTGGCCCTTCATGATGGTTATGCTGCCATCATCATTGACCTTCACATCTCCGTCAGCTCCGCTCAGCCTGAAGTCGCCTTCTTTGTCAAAGTAGTTTGAATACTTATACAGCGCTATCTGACCGTCGTTGTTGAGCATGTTGCCGTTGCCGTCTCTCGGAGCGCTCACGTATGGGAAGTTGCTGCCGTCCTGGAACTCCTTGGCAATGACTTCCATGGCAGTACTGTCTACAGTTGAGTAGATCTGCAGACCGCCCGTGTATACCAAACGTTCGGCGTCTTCGTATTCCATTCCGTACTGATCCATGAGATCACTTATTATGGTGTCGACCAGATATTCATGGAAGTACGAATAAATGCTGCTGCTGGATTTGAGGTTCGGCTTGATGAAATCATTGAGAGACTCATCGTAGACTTCATCATGTTCACTCTGATCTATATAATTCTGAGCCAGCATGAGGTCGAGAGCGAGCTGGCGCCTGTTCTTGGCAAGGTCATTTGTAACGACTGTGTCAGGCTCGGTCGCGACTACCTCCGAATCGACAACGTTCTGCGCTTCTGAAGCAAGCTTGAGGAGGGCATACGTATCCGGTGACTGCGGAAGGGCAGCAAGAGAAGCGCATTCGATGAGGTCGAGGTCCTTGACACTCTTTGAAAAATACGTCTTTGCCGCGGCATTTACTCCGTAGCATCCGTGACCGAGATATATCGTGTTGAGGTATGCCTCGATTATCTCTTCCTTGCTCAGGAACCGTTCCAGCCTGCTGGCGTAGTACATCTCGAGGATCTTTCGCTTGATGCTTCGTACACTCTTGGTATCTGCAAGGTATACGTTACGCGCAAGCTGCTGTGTTATGGTACTCGTTCCGCTTATGCGTCCGCTTCCCGTAAATGAAGACAATACAGCTCCTATCATTCTGGTCCAGTTAAAGCCGTGGTGCTTCCAGAAGGTCTTGTCCTCAATAGCAACGAAAGAGTTTATAAGATCTTCCGGCATGTCTTCATATTTGACTATCTTACGGTTTTCGGTATAGAAGATATTATCTATCTGCTGGCCTTCGTCATTGTAGACTACAGAGGCAGTATCAACCACAGCATAGATATCCTTATAATCATATTTAGGAGCGACAGTGATGATGGCAAGCGCATAAATAAGACCGGCCATGACAAAGACCATGCCGACAGCCACCATGTCGCCTAAGAGTTTCAGAAAACTGAATTTATATTTGGTGTTTCTTACGGTCTTGCCGCCTTTTTTATAGGTAGGACCTTGTGAAGGATCGTAGTCCTTGTTCTTTTTGTAGAAGAGGGTGTGCCTGAGCTTCTTTTTATCAATAGACTTTGCCTTTTTGGCAGCTGTGGAAACAGCTGCAGCAGTCTTCTTCTTCGATTTGCCTGCCGTCTTTTTTTTCTTTTTCTTCTTAGCCGGCTTTGAAGCGGCAGGAGCAGGAGGGTCTGCTTCAGTTTTCAGCCCGGCCTCAGGCTTTGGTTCAGCTTCAGCTTCAGTTTCAGACTTAGTGACCTCAGGTTCAGCTTCCGGTTCCGGCTCGGGTACAGGTTCTTCTTCGGTCACAGTCTCAGGCTCAGATACCGGCTCAGCTTCCGCTTTGGCTTCAGGCTCATGAGTTTTATCAGACTCAGAGACAGCTTTTGGATCAGGATCAGCTCCTTTTTTCAGACTCCTGAAGTCAGGCGATTCAACTTCCATCCATGAAAAAGTCTGGGCAGCTGTCGCCTTTGTCGTGTCGCTGTCGTTGAAATAAGAACTGTAGTCCGATGATAAGTCACCGGCGGGATCTTCAAAGCGTGACAGAAAGTCATCGATCTCGCGTTCTGAATCAGATCTTTTGTCTCGGTCTGATCTCATTGATCTCCTCCTACATAACCTATAACCACTAATAATTTATTTTAACACAGGCTATCCGAAGATAGAAGTATTGCCCTTTGCCTTGATGTAGCAGAGTATGGAATTCGTTATATTTGCTGCATTGGATGCCTTTGTCCTTACATGTATTATGTCAGCTTTGCCGTTTTTGGCAGCCAGGTATGAACAAGGTGTAAAGAAATTGTCTGTCTGATACTCGAGGAATGAATCGAGCGCAGTCGAGTCATTTACTTTTTCATATGTTTTATTGAAGGTGTGAGCAAGTGAATTGCGCGTGTTCTCAAACGCCTTTACCTCGCCCTTGGCTTCATATCCGCATCCGTAAAGTTCAGAAGCTACCTTATTGTCGTTGAACATGCGGTCGGTGAAAGAGTCATTTACGCCCTGTGTTATTATCCTCAGTCTTATATGATCGTCTTCAGCTGTAAGACCGGTCGTGCAGTTTATACCGTAAACATCACCGGCTTCTTTTCCTTCCGGAAGGGCATCTCCGTCGGAATAACGGTATGCTCCGCTTTTGATCGTATACAGAACACCTGTAAGCTTATCCAGAGTCTCTGCAGAATAAGCGGTTTCAGGAAGCGCTGCCGGATCCTCGATCACTTCATATGAGTATTCAAGATCCGGGTGATCTTCGAGATAAGCCTTTTCCCATGCTTTGATGCGCTTATCTATATAGCCTGTGAATGATGCCAGGTTATATGAGTTCAGAGTTATTGTAGCTTCCAGGGAAACAGGGTACATGTCTCCGTTGTTTCCTATGCTTACTTCGGAAAGTCTGCATTCGGTCGATTTGCTCTTGAGCCTTGTCAGAAGACTGCTGAGAGCCGAGATAGGATCAGGCTGCTTGTTTATGCCGGTGCCGATAACTCCCGATTTGATACCTGTTATGCGCACTTTTACAGCTGAGTCGCAAGGATTTTCCTCACGTTCTGCCGGCACGTCGACCTCGGAATACCTCTGCTGAAATGATCCCGTAGAGATGTAATTTGAGGAGCCCTTGTCAAGATAGATGACTTTCGACTTTGAGGACAGATAGGACTTGTCAAGTCCCTTATAGCCTTTGGCGAGTCCCTGTTCGTCATTGAAGAAAACAACGGTCCTTCTGCCGGACTCCACGTCGGAGGCAGCAACAGCTGCGGCAGATGCGAGTATGCGCGGGTTGTCGCCGGCAGTTTCATAATTCATGCTTACTGCGACAAGGGTAGGGGTAACGTTGGCCTTTCGGCCGACAGCAGGCTTGTCAAAGATGATGTTTCCGCTTTCATCCTCTATATATTCGATCGAGTTGTCATCGGCCCATTTTTCTATGAAATCCATGAGTGCCCGCTGATCGGCAAAACCGCCGGCCTCAGGTTCACAGACCTCTTCGATGGATGAGCTGAAATCCGAAAAAAGTTCTCTGTTCAGGAGCTTTGTGCCTCTTGTCTTGTATATGGATATTCCGCCTGCGATACATATTGCGAGGAATATGATCAGTATGCGGAACTTGTTGCTGCTAAGCCATTTGGTCATTTTGTTTATCACCTTCATCACATATAAATTCACAAAATATTATACTCTCAGTTGATGTCAATTTGAAGAAGAGGGGCTGAATAGAAATCATTGAAAAATGAACAAAAAAGTTCTTGCAATAAGCCTCAAGAGTGTGTTAATATAGCAAGGCTTGCGAAAGCGGACCAAATCAGAAACAACAAGGAGGTGCGGCAAAATGTCCAGAAAATGTGAAGTATGCGGCAAGGGTCAGACATCGGGAAATGCTGTTTCTCACTCCAACATCCATACAAAGAGAAAATGGAACGCCAACATTCAGACCGTAAGGATCAACGATAACGGCAGAGTCAGAAAAGCTTCCGTATGCACAAGCTGCCTCAGATCGGGCAAGGTCAACCGTGCCGTCTGACAAATGCATATTCAGAGATGGTCTTGAGCATTTAATGCTCGAGGCTTTTTTCTTTATCCGAAAAATGTAATAATAATCACCGGGAACAGATATCCGGAAGTGTAAGGCTGGAGGATCATGTCGGTAATACTTAGAAACAACTACGGTGCAATAGCCGTCAATAAAGGCGTTATCGAGCGCATGATAATAGAGGACATGCTCGGCATGGACGATTTTCTTGTGCTGTCGGATAAAAAAGGAAGACCGATAAAGGAAAAACCGACTCCTTTCATAGACCCGGATTACTATGATGCCGTTGATGTGTCGGAAAAGAAGGGCGAGGTAAAGGTAAAGCTCTACATAGTTACAAAGTACGGTGCAAATATCTCCGACCTGGCAGAGAAGATCTTCGAGTCAGTGGAGAATGACTTCGGGATGCTCAGGCTCGAAAAGCCAAGCATGATAAGTGTCAAGGTAAGAGGGATCGCAGGCGTGATGAACGACGAGATCGTTAAACGCAATATAGATATAGTAAGAAACAATGTCTGAATCAGCGGGATACTATCTTAATGATGATATCTGTTCCATAAAGGGCATTGGCTCAAAGAAGAAGGAACAGCTTTCAGCGGCAGGGATCGAAACAGTTGGAGACCTGCTTGATTATTATCCCGTAAAATATAAGGACAGAAGAAATATAGTCCGCGCAATGGATGCGCGTACAGACAGGGACAGCCTTGTCTGCGGCAAACTCATAAAAGTACAGCTGAGACCTATCTCGGGAGGACGCACCATAACCGAATGCACCCTGAGAGATGACAGCTGTGTTTTTTATGCAGCCTTCTTCAATATGCCTTATCTAAGAAAATCCATATATACAGGTGAGGATTACGTTCTCTTCGGCCGTATGAGACTCAGGAACGGAGCAAGGGTATGGACCAATCCCGAGTTCTCAAAAACCGGAGGAGAGCGCGATGTAAGAGGCATACTGCCGGTCTACAGGCATTCTGCCGGACTTACTGACAACAACCTAAGAAAGTGGATAGGCGATGCGCTCGAAAATACAGAGCTTGAGAGCGACTGGATAGGCAGTGACATAACGGAAGAGAGAAATCTCTGCAGCCGCGGCTATGCATACCGGAACATCCACTTTCCGGAGAGTGAGCATCACTACAAAGCTGCAAGATACAGGCTGATTTACGAGAAGCTGCTCGCTTATCAGCTGGCGATACGCATAAACAGTGCCGGTCTCGAAGAAAGCAGTGCGGACGCATCCGTACCGGAGATCTCCATGGATCCTTTCTATGCCGGACTGCCGTTTGAGCTTACAGAGGGTCAGAGCAAGTGTGTCAGCGAGATAATGAACGATCTCAGCGCGCGCAGGCCGATGAACAGGCTGGTGCAGGGAGATGTCGGATGCGGCAAGACAGCAGTCGCTGAGGCAGCCATGTACAGATGCGCAAAGTGCGGCCTGCAGTCAGCTATGATGGCTCCTACGGAAATACTTGCCAGGCAGCATTACGAGAGCATCAGTAATGATCTTAAACAGCACGGAATAACATGCGGGCTTCTTGTAAGCGGCATGAAAGCATCAGAGCGGAGGCGCGTGATAGACGATGCGGCCAGCGGCAGGACCGATGTGCTTATAGGCACGCACGCTCTTATCCAGAAGGATGTCGCCTTCAGAGATCTTGCTCTTGTCATCACGGACGAGCAGCACCGCTTCGGAGTCGCGCAGAGAAGGACCTTCGTGAAGAAAGGAAAAGCGGTGAATGTCTGCGTAATGAGTGCGACACCTATTCCGCGAACTTTGGCGGCAACGGTTTTCGGCGACATGGACTTCAGTATAATAAGGTCGATGCCGAAGAACAGAAAAAAGATAATCACGCGCGCACTCGATCCTTCCACGAGGGAGCGGGCATACATCGACATGGGCCGCGAACTCGATAACGGGGGCCTTGCCTATGTGGTAGCGCCGAGCATCGAAAACGAAGACGAAGAGATGCTCTCGGTGCAGAAGCTTTATGAAGAGATAAAGAAAAGATATCCCGGGCATCCGGCAGCTCTTCTTCACGGAAAGCTTCCTGCGGAAGAAAAATCTGCCATAATGGAAGAATTCAAGTGCGGAAAGGTCCATATCCTGGTCTCGACCATAGTGATCGAGGTAGGCATCGATGTCCCTGATGCCACCGTTATGATAATAGAAAACAGTGAGAGATTCGGCCTTGCCCAGATGCATCAGCTGAGAGGCCGTGTAGGGCGCAGCAGCAGGCAGTCTTACTGCTACGTCATCAATTACAGCAAGTCAGAGACAGCTCTTGCGAGAGCCAGGGCGATGGCAGAGATAAGTGACGGTTTCGAGATAAGCGAAGCTGATTACGAGCTCAGAGGGCCGGGAGATGTGATGGGGACCATGCAGTCCGGCAACGCTGCATCCGATGTTCTGCAGCTGTCCCGCTATACAGATATTCTCGAAAAGGCGATAGAGGATGCCGATAAGGTAATGGAGCAGAGGCGTAATGGTATCTTCAAAACGGATGCGGCATATGCTTATGAACGCGTCACGGAAGGAACGCCTCAGGACAATTCAAATATTATATAGGTAGAAAATAATGAAGATAACATCAGGAAAATATAAGTTCAGAAACATAGAAGTTCCAAAGGGCATAAGGCCTACGACAGGAAAGGTAAGGGAGGCAATTTTCAGCATGATAGCGCAGTGGCTGCCCGATGCTGAAGTCCTTGATCTTTTTGCAGGGAGCGGTGCCATGGGTCTTGAGGCTCTTTCACACGGAGCTGCAAGATGCACTTTTGTCGAAGCCGACAGGAGAAACATGAAGGTCCTGCAGGACAATATACGCAACTGCGAAGCTGAAGGATCATCAAGAGTCATTGGCGGTGACTATGCTTCGGCCATAGACAGAATAGCCGGAGACAGGGAGAAACCGGTATTTGATGTGGTTATACTGGATCCTCCGTACGACAGAGTGGAATATTATGGAACGGCGCTCGATCTTCTGCAGAAAAACGGACTTATCGGGGAGTCCTGCATAGTGATATGCGAGCATTTGTACAATAATAAATTATTGGACACATACGGAAATCTGCAGAAAATCAAGGAAAAGAAATACGGAACCATTGGAGTTGATGCGTTTACCGTATTGTAAATGAAAAATGCTTTTGTTAATATTTGTATGAAGTGAGGGACTTATTGCATGGAAAGAAAAGCTCTTTATGCCGGCTCATTCGACCCGGTGACCAACGGACATCTCAATATAATCGAAAGAGCCGCCGGAATGTACGATTCACTCACTGTTGCGATCGCAGTAAATCCGCATAAGACGGGCTTTTTTACTATTGATGAAAGGGCTGAGATCGCAAGAAAGGTCACTGCGCACATTCCTAATGTCAAGGTCGATACCTTTGAGGGCCTTCTTGCAGATTATGTCAATAAAAACGGCTTCATCGCATATGTAAGAGGTCTCAGGGCAACTACGGATTTCGAGAATGAGCTTCAGATGGCGCAGATGAACGCGCTTCTGTTTACGGGCGACACTGAGACGGTCTTTCTTATGACGGATCCTCAGTACTCCTTCATAAGCTCCAGCCTCATCAAGGAGGTCGCGTCTCTCGGGGGATCGGTAGATGAACTCGTTCCGCCTTATGTGGCACAGCGAATGAAGGAAAAACTCAGTGAATAAAGCGAAAGGCCGCCGGGTCTTTCCTGTATAGATATAACGGGAGGAACAATCATGAACGACGACAGCATCAAATTAATGTCTCTTCTTGAAGAACTGGAAGATCTCATTACTTCATCGAGCAAGATGCCTTTCTCTGAAAAGGGAATCATCGACCTTGATGTAGCGCAGAAGATCCTCGAGGATATCCGCGCAAATCTTCCTCGCGACATCCAGCAGGCCAGATGGCTTGACCAGGAGAGAGACCGCATCATAAGCGATGCAAAGAAGGAATACAACAGGATGATCAACGAGGCCAAGGATCAGGTCGAGTATCTTGTAAACAACAACAACATCTACAAGGATGCCCAGAGAAGAGCTGATGCGATCCTCAAGGAAGCTGAGAATCATGCAAACTACATGAAGTACAGATCCTATGAGTACATCGACCAGCTGCTCTATGACATGCAGACGGACATTGCCGGTGTCAGCAGCTCTTACATCCAGCCTATGACTGATTACTTCAACCAGATGTTCTCCAACATCAACGCTAAGGTCAATCAGAACCGTCAGGAGATGAAGACTCTGGCTGAGAGAGTGAGACTCGGTGAACAGCCTGCACCTGCTGCAGAACCTGCAGAGGCTGAGGCAGCGGAAGAATAAAGACTGCTCGGAAGCATAATGAAGGGGCCTGCCTTTAAAAAAGGAAGGCCCCTGTTTTTGGAAATAATGAAAATCACCGGGATAACTGCAGAATACAATCCTCTTCATAAGGGGCACATATACCAGATCGAACAGGCCCGCAGCCTTACAGCCTGCGACGCTGTCGCCGTCGCCATGAGCGGTGACTATGTTCAGAGGGGTGAGCCGGCCATACTGGACAAATGGACCAGATGCGGCCTTGCCCTGGATTCGGGCGCCGATCTTGTAGTGGAGATACCTGTTCAGTTCTGCCTCGGAAATGCTTCGCAGTACGCAGCTGCTTCGGTCAGCATACTTGAAGCGCTCGGCTGCAGCAGCATCTCGTTCGGAAGCGAATGCGGTGATGCGGGACTGCTCTCGGATGTCGCCGCTTTCCTTGATTCCGACAGAGCGGGACTTGATGAGATGATCTCTCAGCTCACAAAGACCGGGATGAACTATCCATCCGCAAGGTCTGAAGCCTATCGCAGACTGAGAAAGGACACAGGCAAAGAGCGCCTTGAAGCCGAACTGGCCGTCCTGGACAGCCCGAATGATATCCTGGCGATAGAATACATCAGAAACTTGAGATCAGCTGCACCTGTATGCATTAAGCGCGAGGGCGCGGGCTACAGTGAAGGCATAGACAGAGGTCTCAGCTTTCAGAGTGCCGGAGCCATAAGAAATGAGCTCAGCGGAGGGAACGATCCCGCGCAGGTCGGCGAATACGTCCCGGAATGCACGCTCGCTGCTCTTAGAAGGGAAAAACTTACTTTTCCTGATGAATGGTCGGTGCTTCTCAGATACGCGGCGGCGATGGCTTCAGCGGAGACTGTAGAAGACTGCCCGTCAGCGGGCGAAGGTCTGGGAAATCTCATTAAAAAATACGCAGGCGGAGCAGACGGCCCTGAAAAGTGGGGAGATATAGTAAAGGCGGTAAAGTCCAAAAGATATACATATACAAGGATATCCAGGCTCTGCATGCAGCTTGTGCTCGGAATGACGCGAAGCACGCTGAGCGCAGAAAAGCCTTTGTATATCAGAGTGCTGGGATTCAATGAAAAGGGAAGAAAGATCCTGGCCGGACTCAAAAGCGAAGGGGCTCAGGAACTCCCTGTGATAACAAATATCAACAAAGAAGCTCAGGACCTCAGCGAAGACGCGGCGCGAATGCTTGCATTGGACGTCAGGGCTGCTGATGTTTACAACCTGGTCACAGGAAGGGGAAGGGAGTTTTCCGATCACGTCAGAAAGCCTCTGAACAAATAAAAAACGCTGACCTTTACGATCAGCGTCTATGTTGGTCGGGGTGACGAGATTTGAACACGCGACCTCTTCGTCCCGAACGAAGCGCTCTACCAAGCTGAGCCACACCCCGATTAACGACAAGAAGTAATATAGCACAATTCAATTGTTAAATCCACAACTTTCGCAAAAAATTTTATAATTGTGCAAGAAAATAGATTTGAAAAAACCGTTGACAAGGCTGAAAGCGCTGAATATAATGTATCGGTGCGACGATATAAAACACAGACAGATAAACACAATTAACATATAAGGAGGTGTCGACAGTGGCAGTACCTAAGAGGAAAACATCACAGGCTAAGACAAGCGGCAGAAAGGCTGCAAACATGAAGAAGAGCATGACCGGACTTTCGATCTGTCCTCAGTGCCATGAGCCAAAGCTTCCACACAGAGTATGTCCTACTTGCGGTTATTATGACGGCAAGGACGTTGTAAACGCAGAGTAGTGGAGTAAAAGAACAACAGGAACGAAGTCCCCTTGGGGGACTTTTGTTTTGCCCAAAAAAACGTTACAAAATCAACATATTGTAGTATAATTAATCGGCTATATACCTTATATATGACAGGGGACTGATTTATGGCACAGCAAAGCGGAAATACTGGAAAAAAACGCGGCCCGGGAAGACCTCCCGGAAGTAAAAATAAACCGAAGAATACGGCAGGCGTGTCGAATCCTACCAAGCAGGAAGTCGTAAGCGAGATCCAGAGGAGGAGCGACCGTGACAAGCGCAACATAGACGTTATCTGGAGCATAACTCTTTTTGCAGTCGGCCTGTTTCTTTTCTTTACGGTAGTAATGGATACGACCGGAAGCTTCGGCATGAAGGTGCACGATCTCTGCAGCGGACTATTCGGAGATCTGGCGATCGTACTGCCTTTCCTGGTGATCGCATTCGCGGTACTGCTGCTTCTCGGCAAGGTAAGGCACATCGGAGCCGGTACGGCCATATTCAGTATTCTTATTTATATCAACATGTGCGTCCTGAATTCCTACAGGTTCATCGATCCTGAAGATATCAGATGCGGATTCAAGGACATCGCAGATTACTATCTTTACGGTGTAAACGGAGAGAAGGGCGGCGCAGTAGGTATGGAGATAGGTTCCATACTTGCCAAGCTTTTCGGCATGCCGGGCCTTCTTATCATTTCGATAACGGTTCTTATCATATCCATCTTCCTTGTCGCAAACACGCCTATCTCAAGGCTGGCAAGCAAGATGGGCCGCAAGAGAGAAGAACACCGCATACTTAAGCAGCTCGAAGAAGATGAGAGGCGCAGGATACCGGAGTCACAGATAAAGGAAACTGTTCCTGCCGAGACGGCATCTGTTTCGGTGTCAGCGGAAAAGAAGCCATTCTGGAAGTCGGTACTAAGCGGGATCATAAGAGAGGAACCGGCAGAAGAGGAGGCACATCAGTCTGCAGCTTCAGCTGTCCCGACCACTTCGATCCCGGAGCCTTTCGGAAACATGGGAGGCTCGCGCCAGAACATTGCCGATAATATCGAATACACGCAGATAATCGATTCTCCTGTTGATAAGTCAAAGAGCAAAAGCGGCAGGGATACTTTCTTCGGAAAGGTCTTGGAGCGTTTCGCCGGCATAGACAGCGAGACAGGTGAGAAGGTAACGGGCGAAAGCCTGAAAAACACTGGAAAGTCAGGCACCGTTGGTCTGGGCGGAGACAAACCTTCGGACAAGGGCCTTTATTCGGATGACAGAAATTTCGATTCAGATGATATCGACTACGGCTACCCGGGAAGAAAGCGCGCTCCGGAGGCAAAGAAGTCTACAGGACTGGGCCTGGGAGATCCTGACGATGTAGGACATTCGGGATCATACGGTCTCGATGCGCATGGAGGAAGCGAAAAGGCTGGAAAAACGCCTGCGGAAGCTTCGGCACCGGCAAGACCTGCAGCCGGACAGGCAGCCGCGACTTCGGCAGCAAGTGCAGCAGGCTCTGCAGCTGCGGTAAATAAAGTCAAAAAGGTTGAAGAACCTGAGGCTGCTCCAATCGATACAGAAGCAGAAAAGGCCGAAGATGCGAAGATCGCGGCAGGGTTCAACAGTTCTGCAGATGATACGTCGTACGAATTTCCGCCTGTAAGCCTCCTGAAGAAGGATACAGGGTCCAGACAGACAGCGAGCGATGCCCAGCTCCAGGCCAAGGCAGAGCTGCTTGAACAGACGCTCAATAACTTCGGCGTTGACGCAAGGGTCATCAAGGTGACTCAGGGTGCATCCGTCACAAGGTATGAGGTGCAGCCTGCGACAGGCGTTAAGGTAGCAAGCATCACCAGACTCTCTGACGACATAGCTCTTAATATGAGAGCAAAGAGCCTCAGGATCGAAGCACCGATACCGGGCAAAGCGGCTGTCGGTATTGAAGTCGAGAACGACAAGCCGGCTCCGGTGCTTATCAGAGATCTTATTGAATCGGATGAATTCAACGAAGCCGATTCAGTCATCGAGTTCGTAGTAGGTAAGGATATTTCGGGCAACAATATAGTTGCCGACCTCCGCGACATGCCGCATCTTCTGATTGCAGGCGCCACGGGATCGGGCAAGTCCGTATGCATAAACTCTATCGTCACGAGCTTCCTCTACAAGGCAAGGCCGTCAGAGCTCAAGCTCATCATGATAGACCCTAAGGTCGTCGAGCTCGGCAATTACAACGGCATACCGCACATGCTGACTCCTGTTGTCACGGATCCGAGAAAGGCTGCAAGGGCCCTCGCGATCGCAGTGGAGGAGATGGACAAGCGCTACGAGGCTTTCGCTGAGCACAATGTCAAGGACCTCAATTCTTACAATGAGCTTATGCGCGCCGACGGAAGATACGCAGACTGCAAGCCGCAGATCGTAATAATCATCGACGAGCTGGCAGACCTTATGATGGCGTCTCCTTCGGAAGTCGAGAACTCCATCTGCCGTCTTGCGCAGAAGGCCAGAGCTGCCGGAATGCACCTGATAGTCGCGACTCAGAGACCTTCGGTCGATGTCGTCACAGGTCTTATCAAGGCGAACATCCCTTCAAGAATAGCTTTCAGCGTGGCATCGCAGTTTGACTCGCGTACCATACTAGATATGGCGGGAGCTGAGAAACTCCTCGGAAAGGGCGACATGCTCTTCTCACCGGTCGGATCAACAAAGCCTTACAGGGTGCAGGGTCCGTACATTTCCGAGAAGGAGATCGACAAGATCATCAAGTTCGTCAAGAAGGAAGGCGGAAATCCTGACTACGACGAAGAACTCAGAAACGCAATTGAGAATGCAGACAAGAAGACTTCGAAGGAGCCTCAGGACGAGCTCACTGAAGACGCTATCGCGTTCATCTTCAAGTCGAAGCAGGCTTCGGTATCCATGCTGCAGAGAAGGTTCCGTATCGGATATAACCGTGCTGCAAGGATAATCGACGAGATAGAAGAGAAAGGCATCATAGGGCCTTCAGACGGGTCAAGACCGCGCCAGCTGCTCATGACCGAAGACGAGTACTACGGCAACTATGATGAGGCAGAGCCAGAGCCTGAACCGGCTCCTGCGCCTGCTCCGCAGCCTGCTGCAGAGCCGCAGTATTATAAGGAACCGGAACCTGCCGCAGAACCTGAGCCTGTATATGAGCAGCCGGCAGAAGCCGCTCCTGCAAATCAGGGGAAGCTCAGCAACACGCAGGCGATGGACTCATTCAACTCGCTTCCTGAATCGGTCAGGCGCATGATAATGGATGCCGACAGCGAGAGCGATTATTAGTCACCGGAGATATTATTTAATGAAGAAAGTTTTTATAGACACGCTTGGATGCGCGAAAAATGAATATGATTCACAGGTCATGGCCGCTGCCCTTGTTGACAGCGGCTTTGAGCTGACAGACGACGCCTTCGAATCCGACATAATGATAGTGAACACATGCGGATTCATAGAGGACGCGAAGAAGGAGTCGATCAACAGGATACTTGAGCTTGCTGATGAATTCGGCGAAAAGAAGAAACTCGTCGTCACGGGATGCCTTTCGGAGCGCTATCATGACGAGCTCGTCAAAGAGATGCCTGAAGTCGACATGTTCTTTGGTGTAAACGATTACGACAGGCTGCCGGATCTTCTCGAAGGTCTGGAAAGCGGGGCAGAGCGTGACAAGGTGGACAAGAGCCTTGATGACCTCAGATACAGAAGACGCGAGTTCGGAAATAACGAGGACGCAGGTGATACCAGGTTCTACGGATACCTCAAGATCGCCGAGGGCTGCAACAACGCCTGCAGCTTCTGTGCTATCCCGCTTATCAGAGGGCATTACAGATCTAAGAAAATAGAAGACTGCGTCCGTGAAGCCCATGAAATGGCTGAAGCAGGCATCAAAGAGCTTATCGTCATAGCCCAGGATACTTCGCAGTACGGAAAGGATCTGTACGGTGAGGTCCGCCTGCCGCAGCTTCTGCACGAACTTTGCAGGATCGAAGGCATTGAATGGATAAGATTGATGTACGTTTACGATAACGGTATTACCGACGAACTCATCGATGCCATAGCAAGTGAGCCGAAAGTATGCAATTACATAGACATGCCTATACAGCATATATCCGACAACGTGCTCAGGCTCATGAGAAGACAGTCTACTGGAGACTCGATCAAGGCTGTCATCACAAAACTGAGAGAGCGCATTCCTGATGTTCACGTCAGGACGACTTTGCTTGTCGGTACTCCGGGCGAGACTGAGGCTGATTTTGATGAACTCGTTGATTTTATCGACAGCTTCGACATCGACAGGCTCGGAGCTTTCGCTTTCTCCGATGAGGAGGGCACACTCTCGCATCTCATGGATTACAAGGTCCCGCAGGAGATCGCTGAGATGAGGCGTGACACCGTTATGGAGCACCAACTGGCTGTGAGCGAAAAGCTCAACGAAAAGAAGCTGGGCAAGGTGATGGAGGTCATCGTTGATGAGGCTATCGAACTCGATGCAGGGAACATCGTGGAGGACTTCGACGATATCGACGACAGCATCCGTGATCAGATAATCAATACTTATTCGGGACGCACAAGATACGACGCACCTGAGATAGACTGCGCCGTTACATTCACTTCGAACAGGATGGATATCTTCCCGGGCGATGTGGTTAAGGTCCTGATAACTGACGCATATGAATATGATCTAGAGGGAAAAGAGGTAACTGAATGAATCTTCCTAACAAGCTGACACTCGCGCGAATCATCGCTGTGCCGTTCTTCATCGCGGCTTTCATTCTGAAGTATTATCCTGCTGCACTGATCCTTTTCTGTGCTGCATCGATAACTGATTTCTTTGACGGAAACATCGCCAGAAAGAGGAATCTCGTAACTAACTTCGGAAAGATAATGGATCCGCTCGCAGATAAGATACTCGTATATTCGGCGCTCTGCCTCTTCATCGAGGCCGACATCATAAGGGCATGGATGCTCATACTGATACTGGCACGCGAATTCATAGTTGCCGGTATGAGGACTGTTGCGGCATCCGAAGGAAGGGTGCTCGCTGCCGGAATGTCCGGAAAGATCAAGACCGTTCTTCAGATGTTTGCTGTTATCGTGTTCCTGCTTGCTCTTTGCCTTACAAAGACTCAGGCGACGGTCATGCTTGCCGGAAACATTCTGTTCTATGCTTCGCTCGTTATGACAGTCTACTCGGGAGCGGAATACGTACTCAAGAACCGCGACGTATTCAGCATGTAAGGAGAATGAGATGAGGACATCCATACTTGCTGTCGGAACAGAGCTTCTTTTCGGTCAGACCGTAAATACGAACGCGTCATTCCTGTCAGAGAACCTGAATCACATGGGCTTTGACGTGATGTACCATTTTGTTGTGGGGGACAATCCGGCCAGACTTAAGGAAAAGCTGGCGGATGCCTTTGCCGACACCGATCTTGTCATACTTACAGGAGGTCTCGGTCCTACACAGGACGATCTTACAAAAGAGATGGTAGCCGAATACATGGGAAGGGAAATGTATCTGGATACCGAAGTAGAAGAATACCTGAAAGGATTTTTCGCTAGGCGCGGCGGCGATATGCCTGAGAACAACATGAAGCAGGCATATCTGCCGGTCGGATGCACGCCTTTTTACAATGCATCCGGCACGGCGCCCGGCTTTGCGCTTTCGGTGGACGGCAAGACGGCTATATGCCTGCCGGGCCCGCCGCGCGAGATGAAATGGCTGTTTGACAACGGCGTGAAGCAGTATCTCGCACAGTTTATGGAAAAGAAAATGTTTTACCGCGTCATCAGGACGATAGGGATCGGCGAATCCGACCTCGAGATGCTTCTCATGCCGCTCATCGACGGCCAGACAGATCCAACCATCGCCACATACGCCAAGGAGGGCGAATGCACTCTCCGTGTAGCGTCGCAGAGGGATACTGATGAAGAAGCCGAGGCTGCGGTCAATGAGATGACTGAGCGCATAACTGAGCTCGCGGGAGAATATATCTACAGCTATGATGACGAAGATCTCAATGAGGTCGTCGTAAGAATACTGAGAGAAAAAGGTCTTCACATCACATCTGCGGAGTCCTGCACGGGCGGGCTTTTCGCGTCAGCCATCACGGATGTCGCCGGCGCATCGAACGTTCTGTCTTCCGCATATGTGACATATTCGAACGAAAGCAAGACTGCAGAGATAGGCGTTCTTGCAGAGACTATAGAGAACTTCGGAGTCGTCAGTCCCGAGACCGCAGAAGCTATGGCCCGCGGAGCTCTTGAAAGATCGGGAGCTGACATCGCTGTATCCGTAACAGGCTACGCGGGACCTGAGGCTGATCCGGGGCATGAAGCAGGCGAGGCCTACATCGGCTATGCGACAGCAGATAAATGCGGACACTATGCTATACACACTTCGAGAGCTGACCGCAAATGGAACCGCAGATATATCACGCTGAGAATGCTCAGGGCAGTATATCTTCTGATCAGATAGCGTGGCAGGGGTAAATCATAAAATAGTGCTTTTCAGGCAAAAAAGGGCAGAAAATGCACGTTTCGGTGCTCCTCCGGTTCGACATACCTGGAGCCTGAAAATATAATATTGACAGAAGCAAAATGCAGCGGTAATATATACGCGAACAAGCGTTCTTATTTGAATCCAGGGAGGCAATATGGCTAATCAGACAGCAAACAGTGCAGAAAGCGCGGCAAAGGAAAAAGCGCTGCAGCAGGCACTCGATCAGATACAGAAACAGTACGGCAAGGGTGCGATAATGAGACTGGGCGAATCCGGCCCGGTAAGCAATATAGATGTTATTTCGACGGGTTCGGTAAGCCTTGATATGGCGACGGGTGTCGGCGGATACCCTAAGGGAAGGATCATTGAGATCTACGGACCTGAATCCTCAGGTAAAACAACACTGACACTTCATGCGATCGCAGAGGCTCAGAAGAAAGGCGGACAGGCTGCTTTCATCGATGCAGAGCATGCTCTTGATCCTGTATATGCGCGCAACCTCGGTGTAAATGTTGATGAGCTTCTGGTGTCCCAGCCTGATACAGGTGAGCAGGCGCTTGAGATCTGCGAGATGCTCACAAGGAGCGGTGCGGTGGATATCATCGTTATCGACTCGGTAGCCGCTCTCGTTCCTAAGGCAGAGATCCAGGGCGAGATGGGTGACTCCCATGTAGGTCTTCAGGCAAGACTTATGTCGCAGGCCCTCAGAAAGATCGCAGGAGCCATCAACAGAACAAGCACATGCGTCATCTTCATCAACCAGCTCAGAGAAAAGATCGGCATCATGTTCGGAAATCCTGAGACTACCACGGGCGGACGTGCTCTCAAGTTCTACGCTTCAATGAGACTCGATGTCAGAAAGATCGACACCATTAAGAAGGGCGAAGATGTTCTTGGAAACCGCACAAGGGTAAAGATCGTAAAGAACAAGGTAGCTCCTCCGTTCAAGAAGGCAGAATTCGATATCATGTACGGCACAGGCATCTCGCTTTCCGGCGATATACTCGACCTTGCTTCCGAGGTAGGCATCATCGACAAGTCCGGATCATGGTACAGCTATAATAATGAGAGGATCGGACAGGGAAGAGAAAACGTCAAGCTCTATCTTGAAGCCAATCCTGACGTCCTCGAAGAGGTCCGCGGCAAGCTTATGGATCACATCCTCAAGAGCAGAGCCGGCGATGATCCGAACGGCGGACTCAGGGTAGATGAAGACGGAGTCGTCATCGAATAAAACCTGATAAAAAACGTTGAAAAATCAAAAATTCCTCCTTGACCTTATAACCGCGATGTAGTATCATTTCTGACGGTTAACCGCTCGGAGCGGGTTTTAAAGCGATCCGCACCCAAGCTCCGGCGAGTCTGGTTTAAGGAGGAATTCGAATTATGTATGCTATCATTATGACAGGTGGCAAGCAGTACAGAGTACAGCAGGGCGACGAGTTCAGAGTTGAGAAGCTCGATGCAGAAGTCGGCGACAAGGTCGTATTTGACAAGGTCGTAGCTGTTGGCGGAGACAAGCTTGTTGCAGGCACACCGTTTGTAGAAGGCTGCACAGTTGAGGCTGAGGTCCTCGAGCAGGGCAAGGCTGACAAGGTCATCATCTACAAGTACAAAGCCAAGAAAGATTACAGACGCAAGAACGGCCACAGACAGCCTTACACACTGGTAAAGGTCACAGGTTTCGGAAAGTCCGCTGCTAAGGCAGAGAAGGCTCCGAAGGCTGAGAAGGCTGAAAAGGCAGAGGCAAAGGCTGCACCAAAGGTCAGCGCTTCGATGAAGAAAGACGAGCTTCTGGCAGTTGCAAAGGAGATGGGAGTCAAGGTAGACGCTAAGGCTACAAAGGCTGACATCATCGCTGCTATCGAGGCTAAGTAGTTTAGAGGAGGAAGCAAAATGTCAAGTAAAAAAGGAGTAGGAAGTTCCAAGAACGGCAGAGACTCCGAGGCGAAAAGGCTTGGACTCAAGGTAGGTGCCGGTGAATATGTAAGCGCAGGAAGCATCCTCATGAGACAGAGAGGAACAAAGTTCCACCCTGGCAACAATGTTGGCAAGTACGACAAGAAGAGAAAGCAGATCAGCGTTTACAGCAAGGAAGCATAAGACTTCAGGCTCCTGCATTGCAGGAGCCTTTTATTTTATCCGGAAGACACAGAAAGAATCACATGTTTGTAGACAGAGCAGAAATCACAATTATATCCGGTAAGGGCGGAAACGGCGCGGTCACATTCAGAAGAGACCCGTATGTTCCCGACGGCGGACCTGACGGCGGTGACGGAGGCAACGGCGGCAATGTAATTTTTATTGCCGATAAAAATCTCAGGACCCTCATGGATCTCAAGTACAAGAGGAAATACCAGGCAGAGAACGGCCAGCCTGGAATGAAGAGAAACCGCTTCGGAAAGAAGGGGCAGGATCTTTATATCCGCGTACCTGTGGGTACAATGATAATCGATAAGGAAACAGGCCACCTGATGAAGGACCTTGTAAGTGACGGAGATACTGTCGTGGCAGCTAAAGGCGGACGAGGCGGAAAAGGCAACGTACATTACAAGAGCAGCACAAGGCAGGCACCAAACTTCGCGGAGGCCGGCGGTCCTGCAAAGACAAGAGAGGTCATACTTGAGCTCAAGCTCATAGCCGACGTCGGTCTATTGGGTTTTCCTAACGTCGGAAAGTCCACGCTTCTTTCAGTGTGCACAAACTCCAAACCGAAGATCGCCGGATATCACTTCACTACGATAGATCCTAATCTCGGAGTCGTTTATCTTCATGATACAAGCTTCGTAATGGCGGATATCGCGGGCATCATCGAAGGCGCATCGCAGGGAGCAGGTCTCGGCTTCAAGTTCCTCAAACATATCGAAAGGACAAAGGTGCTCATCCATGTCATCGATGTGTCAGGCTCGGAGGGCAGGGATCCTATAGAAGACTACAAAAAGATCAATGCCGAGCTCGAGCAGTTCGACGCAAGGCTTGCCCATAAGCCTCAGATCGTTGCCGCGAACAAGACCGACATAGTGACTGATCAGGAAAAATACGATGAATTCATGGAGTTCATGAAAGCTGAAGGACGTGAAGTATATCCTATAAGCGCTGCTGCAAGGCAGGGGCTGGACGAACTCATGAACGCAGCTCTCCGCCACGTCGAAAACTATGTAGAGCCTGATGATGAACCTATGGTCATGTTCGATTTCGAGGCTGATGAAAAAGAAGAAGACTACAGGGTCATCTCCGGATACAAGGCTGATGACGGAGTCTATGTACTTGAAGGCAAGCAGCTTCTGAAGATCTTCAATTCGACAAACTTCACAGACAGCGGATCCATCAGATACCTGTATAATTACATCAATAAGCAGGGCGGCATTTCCATCCTTAGAGAACTTGGTCTCAAGGAAGGCGACACTGTCCGTATAGAAGATTTCGAATTCGAATTCACGGAAGACTGATACCTTTTTCCGGCAATATAAGCACTTTTTCAGACATATATTGAACAAGTTCAGTACAAAGACCGCTTCTGCGGTCTTTTTTTGCGTTTTAAAGGCCGTTTAATGCCTGTTTTTAAGCGATTTACGGAAGAAGCAGATCGTTTGCCTGAGGCCATAATATGCCTTTATACTGTCCACATCCCGGAGGGAGGCGGGCGAAAATGGATAAGATAATTGACACATTTAGAGACACTGCCAGGAATACAATTCGTGACAGAAAAAGACTTGTAAGGATACTCTCGGTAATACTCATCCTGCTGGCAGCGGCAGTGCTGAAGATACATGATACATCAAAAGCAGATATTAAAATTGAATCATCCGGACCGTCCTCCGAGTCTGAACAGGCAGAGGCTGAAGATGAAGCATTAAGTCCGCAGGTCATTTTTGTCGATCTGGGCGGAGCCGTAGTTTCTCCAGGCGTATATCAGGTCGCACCGGAAACCAGGCTTTATCAGGTGATAGAAATGGCAGGAGGTCTCTGCGAGGATGCCGACACCGATTCAGTAAATCAGGCATCATTCGTCGAAGACGGACAGAAGATAGTTATTCCTCTTAAGGGTGCAGCAGGCAGCGGCACTCCTGTTTCTGGTGTCTCAACACAGGGGATCACCGCGGATGGTCTTGTAAACATCAATACAGCCTCTCTTGATGAGCTGAAGACACTTGATGGGATCGGAGATGTCATGGCACAGAAGATAATAGATTACCGGTCTTCAAATGCATTTGTGAAAATAGAAGACATAATGTCGGTCAGCGGTATCGGCAGCGGCATCTTCAAGAAAATAAAGGACCGGATAACCTGCTGAAAAGGAGGAAATCATGAGAAGGAAGGATAATGAGGACCCTGAGGAGCGTAGGATGTTTTCAGAGATCCTTAAAAAACTAAATGAATTCAGCAAATATATGAACGATAACGGCGCAGGAATGATAAACAGCCCGCTGATAGGCAGATTCAGCGCTTTTGATCCATCAGGCATGCGGGTCGAGTACAGCAGATATGTCGTGCTGATCAATACGATCTACAGCATATTCAATGATTCGGGGATCAATGTAAAAAGCCGCGGTTATACCTTTCTCAAGGACGCGGTATGCATAGTCGTTGATCTCGGGAGCATGGATGTTTGTCTTACCAAGGACGTTTATCCATTGATAGCAAAAAAGTACGGCGCAAAAGAGCTTTATACTATCGAACACAATATAAGGAATGCGATCGATTCAGCTTATATTTCACCGGGGAGACAGAAGCTGACAAAGAACAACATAATGTCCGCCTTTGAAAGCAGACCGTCAAACAAGGAATTCATACTTGCGGCTTCGCAGAAAGTGCAGAGTCTGCTGGCCGAAACGGTCATGAACAATTGAAAACAGAGGCGTTTCGTGTTAGCATTTAGCCTGTATTGCAATAAAGAATGAAAGGTCAGACAGGCATGGAAAAACACAAACTGGACAGGATAAACGAACTTGCCCGCAAGTCTAAGGCAGAAGGCCTGACTGCTTCCGAAAAAGAAGAGCAGCATGCTCTCAGGCAGGAATTTCTTGCAGAGATCAGAGCTGACATCAGGGCGACTCTGGAATCGATAGAGATCGTCGATGAATTCGAAGAAGCAGCAGAAGAGGCAGCTGAATCTATAGATGAATTAATGAGCTGAAAGTGCTATAATTAATAGAATTTTCGCGGACAAGGAGACCAGATATGAAAAACCTCGGTGTTAATGAATTAAGAGATATGTTCAGGGATTTCTTCGTAAGCAAGGACCACTATCCGGGTGCGTCCGCTTCGCTGATCCCTCGCAATGACAAGAGCCTTCTCATCATCAACTCCGGAATGGCGCCTCTCAAGCCATATTTTGCGGGCGTAGAGACACCTCCGAAGAAGAGAATGACTACATGTCAGAAATGCATCAGAACCAACGATATAGAGAACGTCGGCAAGACTGCACGCCACGGCACATTCTTTGAGATGCTGGGCAACTTCAGCTTTGGCGACTACTTCAAGAAGGAATCACTTCAGTGGGGATGGGAATTCTGCACTGAATGGCTTGAGATGCCTAAGGAAAAGCTCTGGGCGACTATTTATGAAGATGACGATGAAGCTTTCGAGATCTGGAGAGACATCATCGGAATGCCTGAAGAGAGAATAGTACGTCTCGGCAAGGATGATAACTTCTGGGAGATCGGACTCGGACCATGCGGACCGTGCTCCGAGATCTACTTCGACAGAGGCCCGGAGTGGGGCTGTGGCAAGCCTGACTGCAAGCCTGGCTGTGACTGCGACAGATACCTCGAGTTCTGGAATCACGTATTCACTCAGTTTGACCGCCAGGAAGACGGCTCGTATCCGAGACTGGCTCATCCTAACATCGATACAGGAATGGGACTTGAAAGACTTGCCTGCATACTGCAGGGCGTTGATTCCATCTTCGACGTTGATACAGTCAAGTTCATCAGAGATTCCATCACAGACATGGCCGGAGTCGAGTACCAGGCCGGCAACCACAAGGTCGATGTAAGCGTAAGGATCGTCACAGACCATCTGAGATCCATGACGTTCATGATCGCTGACGGCATCCTGCCGAGCAACGAGGGCAGAGGATACATCCTCAAGAGGATCATCAGACGTGCAGCAAGACACTGCAAGCTCCTCGGCATCACACAGGCCAATCCGCTTGTCGAGCTCGCTGAAAGCGTAGTCAAGACATCAGGCGGGGCATATCCTGAACTCGTCGAAAAGCATGATTACATCATGAAGATCATCAAGATCGAAGAAGACAACTTTGCAAAGACTCTTGACAGAGGCGTTGAGATACTTGACGGATACATGGCAGAGATGGATGCAAAGGGCGAGAACATGCTCGCAGGAGATCTCACATTCAAGCTCTACGACACTTACGGATTCCCTCTGGAGGTAACTCAGGAGATCCTCGAAGAGAAGGGCAAGACAGTCGACGTTGACGGCTTCAACGAACACATGAAGGCCCAGAAGGAGCTTGCGAGAGCAAACCAGAGAGATACAGAGGGCGATGCATGGAGAGACGCTTCCGAGTACAGCCACTTTGAGCCTACTAAGTTCCTCGGATACACAGAGGAAAAGGCTGATTCAAAAGTACTGTATGTCGGAAACTTCGATGAGAACCGCAAGTTCATCATCTTCGAATCCACTCCGTTCTACGCTACAAGCGGCGGACAGGTATACGATACCGGTGTTGTCGTTCACGGCGAAGACAGACTCAGCGTCGTTGACGTTGTAAAGGAAAACGGCATCTATCTGCACGTTATCGACCCGCAGGATACAGGTCTTGCTATGCGCATCAAGGAAGGTGACGCTGTAAGCCTTGAGATAGATTCGGTCAGAAGACACCAGATCGCCAGAGGCCACTCCGCTACACACCTCATGCAGCAGGCACTCAGAGATGTTCTGGGTGATCACGTCATGCAGGCAGGTTCCTATGTAGACGAGAACTATCTCAGATTCGACTTCAACCACTTCCAGCCTATGACTGCTGAGGAGATCAAGAAGGTCGAGGATATCGTAAATGAGAAGGTCGATGAGTATCTGCCGATAAAGATGGAAGAGATGCCTATCGACGAGGCAAAGAAGCTCGGCGCAATGGCCATCTTCGGTGAAAAGTACGGCGATATCGTAAGAGTCGTAAGCATGGGCGACTACAGCATCGAGTTCTGCGGCGGAACACATATCGATAACACAGGCAAGGTCGGCGGTTTCAAGATCGTAAGCGAGGCAGGAATCGCTGCCGGCGTAAGACGTATCGAAGCCATTACAGGATCAAAGGTCATAAGCTACCTCGCATCCAAGGAATCGATGCTCAGCACGGTCGCTTCGACACTCAAGTCAAGCGAATCAGACCTTACAAGAAAGGCCGCTCAGGTAATGGCAGACATCAAGTCGCTTGAATCTACCATTAAATCTATTAAGTCTGATGAAATCAGCAGCTCGGTTGATGATATAATTGCATCGGCAAAGGAGATCGGCGATGTAAAACTTATCTGCAGAAAGTTTGCCGATACAGATACAGACCAGCTCAGAAGCATATCCGATGCTGTCAAGGAGAAGACAGACGGTGTCATTATGGTATTTGCTTCAGATAACGGCGGCAAGGTCACATTCATCGTATCGGTAAGCGAAGATCTTATTGGTAAGGGATATCACGCCGGAAAACTCATCAAGGAAATTGCTGCAGCTGCAGGCGGCGGTGGCGGCGGAAAGGCCAATATGGCCCAGGCCGGCGCAAAGGATCCGTCAAAGATCGATGCCGCTCTTGCAAAAGCTGAAGAACTTATAGCGGGTTAGAGAAACAAGGAGGCACTACTATGAGCAAGAACACAATAATGTTCGAAGGTTTCAAGGACAGTCAGCTCAATAAGAAAGAGGCTCTTGTCGAGATATACGCAGCTCTGACCGAACGCGGCTATAATGCCATCGATCAGATCGTTGGATATCTGACATCCGGAGATCCTTCGTATATTACAAGCCATAACAATGCAAGAAATCTCATTCTTAAGATGGACAGAGATGAGCTTCTCGAGGAGATCCTCGTGAATTATCTCGGCATCGACAAATAGTCATGAGAATACTTGGTCTCGATGTAGGCAACAAAACAGTGGGGGTCGCGGTAAGCGACCCTCTTGGCGTTATCGCGACAGGCGTCACGACCATAGAACGTGTGGGTATACGGAAGGATACAGGAAAGATCCTCGACTATATCAGGGAGTACGGCTGTGAAACAGTCGTGATGGGTCTTCCTCTCAGTCTGGACGGCAGTGACTCGGTACAGACGCAGAATGTCCGTGAGTTCAGAAGGATGCTCGAGAACAAACTCAAAAGTTCAGGACCGCTTTCGAAGGTAAAAGTTGAGTGGCAGGACGAGAGATATTCGACCGTAGAGGCCGAAGAGGTCCTTATTGAAGCCAACATGAGCAGGGAAGACCGCAAAAAAATCATCGACAGACAGGCTGCTATAGTCATACTTCAGAGATACCTCGACAGAATGCCGGCGGAGGACAAGAGATGAATGACCTTCAGATTGATTATTTCATGGCTGTAGCGACAAATCTCAGTTTTACAAAGACTGCAGAGGAACTTTTTGTGTCACAGCCGGCGATATCAAGACAGATATCCCTTCTTGAAAAGGAACTCGGAACAAAGCTTTTCAGACGCAACAACCAGAAGACCGAGCTTACAGAGTCCGGAAAGCTGTACTTTGACCTTTTCGGAAAATATAAGGCGGAGTTTATAAACACAAAGATGCTGGCTTCACAGATCGACGGGCTCAGCAAAAATGTCATCAGGGTAGGCTTCCTTGAGGGCTGGGACCTCTCGGAGATCGTTCCGGAGATGATACGGCGATATAAGGAAAAATATCCTGATTCCGAGGTAATAATAAACTGCTGCGGTGTAAAGGAGATAAGCACATCACTTCTCACGGACTCGATGGACATTGCCGTTACGATGAAAAATTCTGTCGAAAAACATCTGGGAATGGTTGCCAGGGATGCTGCAGAGATAGGGAAGATACTTATATTTTCTGCTCATAACAGTCATGCCGGAATGGACGGTCTTACTCTCGGTGACTTCAGGGATGAGACATTTCTGGCTCCATGGGAGATAGTCGACAAGATGATAATTGAGGCTACGGCGACGTACACGAGACCTTATGGTTTTGTTCCTGAGATCAGATTCCTCAAAAATCATGAATCAACGATAACCTGTGTCAGGAATGACATGGGCGTCATGATAGCCGATGAATGGGTCTGGGCCAAGGATGCGGATGACCTGAGATGGATCCCGATCCCTTCAACGGATGTAATTGCGACGGTGCGCATGAGGCACAAGGACCCCGAGCCTATCATCTTTATGGAAACGCTGCTCGCAGACATAATAGGGAGATTGTAAACCAGCAATCGCATAGTTTATAACTATATGGTTATGAACAAATACACATATTAAATATTATACAAACAGGCTTATTACCGTTAAAATATTGACAGTAAGAGCCTGTTTTTAATTTGGCTCACATAACAAACATATTAAGAGATACGAAGGGAGAAAAAGTATCATGCAGAAAAGTGCTAAGTTAACAGCGGTATACGCACTCATTATGGACCTGCCGCTCAGTCTTGTTATCACTCTCGTTGCTCTGGCGCTCTCAAACATTGACGCACCGGGAAGCCTCAACGGACCTAACTACATAAGAATGGCATGCCTCGCATATGTAGTTACATTCTTTGTAAACTTCCTCCACGCTGAAAGATGGGGATTCGCATTTGCAGCAAAGCACGCAAAACCAGGAACTCTCAAGTTTGGTATCCTGCTGAACGTAGTAGTTGCAGCAGTATTCTGCGTGATCCTTGACCTTATCATGACTGCCGTAGGAATGATCGCAGGCGGATCCTTCGCATTCGGACCGTACATCGCAGCAGTTCTCAAGGGATTCATTCCTTGCTACATCCCTACACTGATCATCGCGTTCTTCTGGAACAACGTAGCTGACAAGTGGTCAAGAGCTATCTGCAATGAGCCTGCACCTCAGATGCCGGGCGGACCTGATCACAAGTAAAAAACTACACAAAAAACATACCAAAAACACTGTATTCAATGGTAATATCGAATCAGTTAGTTAAGAAGAACACATATTGCAGGAGGGAAACAATATGAAAATTCTGGGAATTTCTTACGGAACTAAGAACGGCAACAATGACACCATGTGCAGAATAGCACTTGAAGAGTGCCAGAAGCTCGGTGCTGAGATCGAATTCATCCATGCTTTTGACTGGGATCTTCAGACATGCACAGGCTGCGTAGCATGCTCAAGAGGACTCGTAATGGGCAAGGGCATGATCTGCACAAGAAAAGACGATTTCAAGGCTCTTTATGAGAAGATGGTAGAAGCTGACGGTGTTCATATCTGCTGCGACCGTATGGGTCCTGGACACGATACAGGTATGCTCATGATGCTCGACGGAAAACTCAAAGAGCAGGGCAAGGAAGGCCTGAATCCTCGTTACTTCATGCAGAAGGCTATTTCATTTGTTGGTATCGGCGGTTCTGACTGGGCTTGCCGCGTAGAGACTGACCATGCAATGCTGGCTATGAGCCCTGGCTGGAAAGTAGTCAACAATGATTGCTTCTCCTGGTGCAAGGACGTTCTCATGCAGGACGATAAGGTTGAGCGCATGAAGGAGATCGGCAGAAACCTTGTTGAGGCTGCTCAGTACATCGTCGACAACCATGTAATGATTCCTGGATCAGAGAATCTGGATCTCTGGAAGGGCGAGGAAGGCGGATGCCCACATTGCCACGGCAACAACTTCTACATTTTCCCTGGCACAAACCATGCTGTCTGCGAGCTCTGCGGTCTTGAAGGTCACCTCGAGATGACAGACAACGGCGTAAAGCTGGTTAACGACCCTGAGCTTGGCGAAAACGGAACTATCGAGCACTGCCACGATCTGCTTTCCGGCAAGGCTGCACACGGCAAGGACATCTTCGAGAATGAGGGCAGACTCATGAACCTCTTCAAGGATCCTGAGTTCAAGACACCATCCCCTTCGAAATCCAATTAATATAGAATAAAGATTCTTAGACGGGCAGGGGAGCTTAGCGGCGACCCTGCCTGTTAAGATAATAAAGCTTTCAACTGAAAGGAGATCATAATGAACAGACCTGAGTTCTATCCGGTAAGAAGTCTTATCTATGTTGACCTCGCTCATGAGGATTACAGAATCAAGCTTGAGAACTGGCTGTACAGATACCATGTGCCAGACAGCATCTCACAGTTCGGACCATATGTAAGCAAGTACGCTTTCTATCCTGCACTCCCGACACCTCCGGGCGGAGAGAGATTCGGAACAGTAAGAATGCAGCTGACTGAGCATTACTGGCTTGCAAATCCTAATGATGTAGGATTTGCCAAGGATCATCACAAGGTCCTGACTGAGTACTTCCCTACAGACGTACTTGTATGGCAGAACAACATTCCTGACATGGGACATTCCCACGGCATCGACAAGGCTGAGGAAGTAAACATCGAGGGAGATGATGCAAGATCGACAAAGGGCGATGAATCAATGGGAACAGTTCCTTTCATCTTTGCATTCGTACCTGTATGGTGGGAAGACGACTTCAAGGGCGAAGGCCGTACAGTTGAAGACGGACCTAACTACAGATGGCAGTTCATGGTAAGATATCCTGAAGGCGTAAGCAAGGAAGAGGGCGACAAGTGGCTCAAGGAAGAGTTCCTGCCTTCTATCTATGAACACGAAGGATGCACACGCTGCGTATCCAGCCTTATCAAGAAGGAAGTCAACGGCTGTGACTTTGACCGTGTCGTAGAGATGTGGTTTGAGTGCCAGACTGCATGGTGTGAAGCTGTTGCTGCAGCTGCTGAGAAGTGCGCTAAGCCTGCATGGGCTGAGACAGAGGACTTCCCGTACTTCAAGAAGTCCTATGGCATCAGCGGCATCTTCCTGTCAGACTATGCAAGATCAGACAATCTCAATCAGTATCACGGCTACATCACAATGAGATAATAAGTTTTTCCGGAGGCTTTGCCTCCAATCACAAAGGAGACTTAAATGGGCAAAGGCAAATATTTCTATTCGAAGGGTGAGGGGAATGACGGCTACATAAAGAACCTCGAAGTCCTCTCATACTGCGACATGGACGGCACATGCGGAATGTTCCAGATGGCGCTTTATCGCACCGAGGCAGGAAGATACCTGCTTTACGGAGCATGCTTCGCTGCAGGTCCTGACGGAGTAGGCATCATGATAAGTGATGTCACAGATCCTAGGAACCCTGTATTCATCAAGAAGTGGGTGCCGTTCGATATTGATGAGTATCCGACAACATCGATCCCGAAGCTTCAGATTGCAGAGGATAAACTCATCTTCGCTCTTACATCGGGTTCCGGTCCGTCTGTACTTGTTGGCGACCGCGCAAAGATGAAGAGCCTTCAGGGCATCATGATCTACGACCTTAAGAAAGACCCTGAGAACCCTGAATACCTCGGTTACTGGGACTGCGGCGTTCCTTATTCCATGGGCGTTCACAGATTCATGTACAACGGCGGAGACTACGTTCATCTGTCGTCCGAGGCTGACGAATTCGAAGGCCTCATCTACAGGATCGTAAGCATCAAGGATCCGGCAAATCCGGTCGAGGTCGGACGCTGGTGGGCGCCTCATCAGTACATCTATGGTGTACCGGGCAGGGAGGTCGACCACTCGGCACCTCATAATCCTGACTTCATGGATAAAGGATGGCTGCACGGCCCTCCGTTCGTAGTAGGCGACAAGGTTTACTGCGGATACTGCGGAGACGGTCTATACATCCTTGACATCTCGGATATCGAGCATCCGAAGGCACTCGGAAACCTGAAGTTCATGCCTGCATTCTCGAGCAGACTTGCAGGAGCAAGAACACATACAGCTCTGCCTCTGGTAGGAAGAGACCTGGTAGTCGTTACAAATGAAGGCGAGAGATTCGGCTTCATCAAGGATGGCATGGTAAAGCAGGCTCAGGCGATGAACAACCTGCACATGGTCGATGTAAGCGACCCGGCAAATCCGGTGCTGATCGCGGAATTCCCGTATCCAGAAGTACCCGAGGACTTCCCGGCTCCAAACTTCAATACATACATGCTTGCTGAGGGATCAAAGGGAGGACCTTTCGGACCGCACAATGTTCATGAGCCTATGAGCAACAAGCCATGGCTGGAGCAGAGAACAGACGTTGTCTATGACTGCTACTTCGCGGCAGGACTCAGAGTCTATGACGTATCCGATCCTTTCTATATCAAGGAGAAGGCTTACTTCATACCTCCGAATCCTACAAAAAAGTGCTTCCCGTTCCCGGGACCTATGATGGCCATGACCGAGGACGTCGTTGTAGACGACAGGGGAAATATCATCATCGATGCCAACAGTGACGGATTCTACATCCTCAGAAAGACATACGAAGACTGATATCAAGTAAAATGAGAAGGGCGGCACGGGTCAATACGGCCCGGCCGCCTGTTTGTTTTTGCCTGATTGGACAATATCAGACATTTTTAGTAAAATATGTAATGTACAGCATTAGTTAACGATATTTATTTATTGTAATTATTACGCTGACTGCAAAAGGAAAGGAACGTTAACGGAAAAATCAGATGAATAAAAGGGAAGTCGTAACTCTTGCACTGCTTATCGCAGTTATGCCTCCGCTGTGGGCTGTTCTGAGTCCTTATATGGGAATATCGGTAGGGCCGGTAGCTCTTATCTGTGCAGGCATATACGCAACCAACGGAAACAAGTTTGAGGATGCCCATAAAATAGCGCTTGGATACCTTGCCGGAGATATATGGGCTCTGCTGGTAAACAGGATCATGGCTCACACGCCGATAAATCCCGATCTGACGTTGTTTCTGGCACTTGCCGTATTCGGTTTCATTCTGGTAATTATTTCCTCTAAATTCGCAAATATAATCCATATGCCATCATGGCTTACAGGGTGGGCTATAGGCATGCTGGCAATGAACCTCGATACAGCGACACCGGTACTCAGCCTGACCGTTCAGATAGGCGCTGCCATGCTGGCAGGAGTATATTATGTCGGAGCTCTGCTCGATAAGGTGCACAGACTGCTCAATAAATGAATACACTTACTGTACACAGAAGCAACAGAATATACAGACAGGCGCTGAGTCTTATAATCCTCGTCATGACGGTCACCTGTATCAGTTTCGCTTATGAGATAGGCGATCTTTACGGTGCAAGGGTCCAGGAAAGGCTCAACCATCTGAAAGCATCTGTTATGACTGCGCATATACTAAGCCAGATCCCGTCAGTGTCTATCCACGCTGAAAGTATCAATATCGCCAGTGCAGCGACAGCGGAAAAGAACAGATGGAAGGGGCCGGTCCTGTCGAAACGCAAAGGAGTCATCCAGGGACCGTCAGGCAAGGAGACTTATTACAACCTCAATATGAGCATAATAGTCAGGAATATGAGGCGACTGGGCTATGATTATGAATACTGGGTCAGAGACGACGGGGTAAAGATGTTCGGTGATTATGTCATGGTGGCAGCAAATCTGAAACTGAGACCTAGAGGCTCGCTTGTTGAAACATCTCTCGGTACCGGAATAGTCTGTGATACCGGAGGCTTCGCAAAGAAGAATCCAAGACAGATAGATATAGCCACGACCTGGTGATATCAATGGCTTTAGAAGAAGAGGGCTCTGAATGGAGCCCGTTTTCGTCAGGCACAACTATTCCTAAAATCATAATTTTCGGAATAGTTATACACAGAAACAGCCAAAACAACACCATATACTTCAAACCCTTGATTTTCAAGGCATCTGTATATATTGTCCCTGCTTTGCAATTTATTTATTCTGCTTAATTATTCCTTTAATTCTCCGTATCAGGAATACTTACCTGTTCTTCTTTATTATCTGTTATATATTCCGGCTAATTATTCTCTAACTATTTGCCTTCCGTTTATTCAGTTATTGATTCCTTCGTATCTTTACACGTCATCCTTGCTGATCCGTTTTCAGCTGCCAGTGAGCTGTTCTTCTGTACATCTTCAGCCTGATATCATGCTGCTCCGGCAGTCCGTGCAGGATCGCAGTTTTTCCCCAAAAACGCCTGAAAAACGAGGCCGTATTTTTCGATTTAAGCGATTTTTTTATGCCTCAAGGATGCCTGATACCTTGTAAAATCGTTGAAATTTCAAGGCTTACAGGTCAATTCAGGCTGTTATTTCTTTGTCAGATTGACTGACATAACAATGTACTTTTAAGATACAAAGCGGTCAAATAATTAACAAACATTGATTAAAAGCGTGTCAATATGATAAGTTACGCACGTAAGTTAGAATATTCGATTGAAGCACTTACGGAAAGCCCGTTGGATCGGCGCCGAAGAAGAAAGCATGTGCATTTCATCACTGCATATGTGAAGCTTTCAGGCAAACAGACGTAGTGTGGACGAACCTCTGGAGAGATTCGCCTTAGCGGACACCGTAGAAGTAATACTTTCAGGTATAAAGTACAGGGAGCAAGATGCATTTTATTTGTATTTTAGCTCTCTTTTCTTTTGTGGCCGGATATGCTTTGTTCCCGGGTACCGGATGCAGCGGCAGCGCTTTTCTATGTTAACCTAACCCCTTTTGCTCTCGGATATTCATGGAGTTGATAAAGGAGTAATAATGGAAACAATCGCTAATATCAATTCAATCATCAACAATATTGTATGGGGTGTCCCTGCAATGGTCTGCATCTTCGGTATCGGAATTTATCTCAGCTTCAGGACAAAGTTCGTACAGTTCCGCAAGTTCGGTCTGGCAATGAAAGAGACTTTCGGAAAGGTCTTCAGCAAAGATGCAACAAAAGACGGTGCTATCACACCTTTCCAGGCTCTGTGTACGGCGCTGGCCGCGACTGTAGGTACCGGCAATATCGCCGGAGTTGCAGGAGCTATCGCCATCGGAGGTCCCGGAGCAGTCTTCTGGATGTGGATATCCGCCCTTCTCGGTATGTGCACAAAGTTCTCTGAGGTCACGCTCGCTGTTCACTTCAGAGAGATCGATGATACCGGCACATATGTAGGCGGACCTATGTATTACATCAAGAACGGTCTCGGAAAGAAGTGGAAATGGCTCGGATCACTGTTTGCGATCTTCGGAGTGTGCGCAGTATTCGGAACCGGAAACGCTACACAGGTCAACACTATCACAACCTCGATCGATACAGCGCTTACATCGTTCAACATCATGGGCGAAGGCGGTATCAAGACACTCAATCTGATCCTCGGAATCATCATCGCAACTCTTATCGCTTTCATCCTTATCGGAGGCGTTCAGAGGATCGGTGCTGTTACTGAGAAGCTGGTTCCTTTTATGGCTGTGTTCTACATCATCCTCGGACTTGGTGTTATCCTTATCAACTACAAGTATGTTCCGCAGGCTATCGGATCCATCTTTGAGGGAGCGTTCAGCCCTAAGGGAGTTACAGGCGGTGTTGTAGGGAGCATGTTCCTCAGCGTGCAGAAAGGTATCGCAAGAGGTATCTTCTCAAATGAGGCCGGTCTTGGTACAGGCTCGATGGCACACGCGAGTGCTGACGTCAACCACCCTATCAAACAGGGATTCTTCGGTATCTTTGAGGTATTCGTAGATACTATCGTTATCTGCACTATGACAGCTCTGATCATCCTCTGCGGACGTGCACAGTTTGAATACGGCGTTCCTGCAGGAGCTGAGATCACCATCCAGGGCTTCACAAACACATACGGAAACTGGGTATCGATCTTTACAGCTGTAGCTATGTGCTGCTTCGCTTTCTCGACTATACTCGGATGGGGACTCTACGGAACAAGATGCGCTGAGTTCCTCTTCGGAAGCAAGTCGGCAAAGCCTTTCCTGGTCCTCTATGCTCTCGTAGCCATTCTCGGCGCTACAATGGATCTTGGAATCATCTGGTCCATCGCAGAGACATTCAACGGACTCATGGCTATTCCTAACCTTATCGGAGTCTTCCTGCTCTCGGGCACTGTAGTAAAACTTCTGAAAGGCTACTTCGCCGGAGACGAATATGTTTCATACTGGGAGTCAGTCAATAAGGAATCTGAATAAACAATCGTTATAACCCCTTTTGAATCCACAACGGAAGCCGCGGACCGCAAGGCCGCGGCTTCCGTTGTGCCTGAAAATGAAAGATCCTCAGCATGCCCGCCGGGATACATAAGACGGCCACTGCTGAGGATCTGTCAATAAAACACACTTCTAGACATACGTCAGGGAGACATATGATGCTAGCTCATTTAATATACCGGGATAAATATCGTCTCTCCCGGACGGACGTCACTTTCAGAGATGTCGTTGATCTCATATACATCATATATGGCATTTCTGACATCGATGTGTGCGCCCGGATTGTAGCTTTCGATCAGGTTCCAGAGATTGTCTCCGTCCTGAATAACTACCTGCTTATATGTTCTTACTGCAGCAGCATCAGCATTACTTATACCTATGATACTGTAGCCTGCAAAGATAACGATCATTATGCTTAAAACAACAAATATGAAAAACCTTACCGGATTTACTATTCTGTAATGATGTCTTCTGTTTTCGTTCATCATGCTCACCTTCTTCTGTCAGCTGTCTTCTGATTTGCTGTGTCCGGGGGGGTCAAAACCACCTGAACAACTGTTCTGGTGTGATTATAAACATTTGTTCGAAACATGTCAACAGAAAAGTGAACAAAAGTTCGAAAATATTCACAGACATTAAGAAAGGCCTTCCGCATTTGCGGAAAGCCTTGAAATTTCAACGTTTATTAAATAATCATAAATCAGACTTCGGTGATGTCTGCGAACTCTGCTCCTGTGATCTCAGCAAGTTTTTCAGGGTCCAGTATTATCTGCACTCCCCTCTTTCCGGCTGAGAAATAGATCTTATCGTTCAGAAGAGCCGTTTCATCTATATACGTAGGAAACTCCTTTTTCATTCCTATCGGTGAGCAGCCACCGCGGATATATCCTGTTATATCGAGTATCTCCTTCACATGTATCATCTCGATACGCTTGTTGCCCGACACCCTTGCTGCCTTCTTTAAGTCGAGTGATTCCGCTACCGGTATAACGAATACGAAGAACGCGTTCCCGTCCCCTCTTGTCACCAGAGTCTTGAACACTGTTTCAGGAGGCACTCCGAGTTCCGATGCCGCATGCACTCCGGAAAGATCGGATTCATCGTAGGCGTATGATGCCATCTCGTAGTCCAGCCCCGCAGAGTCAAGTATTCTCATTGCATTTGTCTTGGATATCTTTTCCTTTGCCATAAATCGTTCCTCTTTGTCAGTGTCTGCGTCTTTCCTCTGCTTCCGCTTCCCTTTTTTCGATCTCATCCAGAAAGCCTATCAGCCTGCCTCGGAATATGAAGCATACAAGCAGTATCAGGGCAACGGCGGCGGAAAGTATTATGATGGCCCTGTAATTCTGTCTGCCGAAGTAATGCCCCAGAAGAAGGCTCCCGAGCATTCCAGGCGATCTTCCGATGGTGGCGATAATGAGAAACGGCAGAAAACGCATGTCTGAGATGCCGGCGGCGTATGACACGATGTCTTTCGGCACTCCGGGTATCAGATAGATAAGGAATGCAAGCATCAGCCCTCTGCCGGAGTTCAGCTTGTTTCTGTAATCATCCAGCTTTTTCTCATCGAAGAAAAGCCTCAGAGCGTCGCGGCCCAGAAACTTCGCAAGATAATACGAGATCACGGTCCCTATAACGGCGCCTGTGAGAGACAGCAGAAAGCCCGGCAGTATGCCGAACATATAGCTTGAGGCAAACTGTATCGGCTGACCCGGAAGTATGCAGATAACGACCTGTACGATCTGTATCCCTATGATAAGAAGCCATGCAAAGTGCCTGTTGGCCCTCAGATATTCTATCATGGTATATACGGCATCCTTGCTGAATACCTCGCTGCCATATCTGAAATAAAGAAAAGCCGGTATGCCCGCCAGTATACCGGCGAGCAATATCAGCTTGAGTATCGCGATTATCCGTTTTGATTTTCCGGAAGCTTCTGCGCTCATAATGTCACAAGGCCTTTTTTCCTCAGTGTATCAAGGCTTTTGATGAGTCCGAATCTTGCGTGTTCGTATGTGAGTCCGCCCTGGAAATAAGCGATATACGGCTCCCTGAGAGGCGCGTCTGCGCTAAGCTCTATGGATGAGCCCTGGACAAAGGCTCCTGCCGCCATAACGACCTGATCCTCATATCCCGGCATGTCCCACGGAACCGGTGAAACGTACGAATCTATCGGTGACGCGGACTGTACTGCCTGACAGAACGCTACTGTTCTGTCCGCAGTCCTGAACTTTATAGCCTGGATTATATCGCTCCTCTTTGAATCAGCCGGCGGCATGACCTCAAATCCGAGCCTGTCATATACTGTACCCGTAAGTATTGCACCCTTTAGGGCGGCATTTACGACCTTAGGAGCGAGGAAAAGTCCCTGCAGTACATTTCTGTTCTGACCGAATGTAAGGCCGCATTCAGCGCCGATTCCCGGGCAAGTGAGCCTGTATGATATCTGCTCGATAAGATCTGCCCTGCCTACGATATATCCGCCTGAAAGAGCGAGACCTCCGCCCGGATTCTTGATAAGCGAGCCAGCCATAACGTCGATACCGAACTCCGTAGGTTCAGTGATATCAACGAATTCACCGTAGCAGTTGTCGAGCATTACGATGATGGAAGGATCGATACCATGGACGAGCTCTGTCACCTTCTTGAGGCTCTCAATGGAGATCGCAGGCCTCCAGTCGTATCCTGTAGAGCGCTGCATGGCTACAACGCGTGTCTTCGGAGTGACAACTTTCTTTATGGCATCAAGGTCGACGTCCAGGTCATCCCCGAGGGCGACTTCCTTATATACTATACCATAATCTCTTATTGTTCCCTTGAAGTCTCCCGGGCCGAGAAGGCTGCCTTCGCCCCTCTTGGCGGCATTTCCGTTCTCGCGTCCTATAACTGTCTGGAGTGTATCATACGGAGTGCCTGTGACCTCTATAAGCTCATCTCCGGGACGCAGCAGACCGAGCAAAGTCGATGCGATGGCATGCGTTCCGTTCACTATATTAGGTCTTACGAGCGCAGCTTCAGTCCTGAATACCGAGGCGTACACCCTTTCCACTGCTTCGCGGCCGGCATCGTCATATCCGTAGCCGGTGCTCCAGTCGAAATGAGTCGCGTTTATATGATTGTCCTGGAAGGCCTTGAGGACCTTCATCTGGCATATCGCCGTTATGTCGTCTATCTCTCTGAAACGTTCTGCCAGCTTGTCCTCGGCGTCCGAGACCAGAGCCAGAACATCGTTATCTATCTTGAATTCTTCGTTAAGGTATTTCTTATAATCGATCATTATCAGTCTTCATCCGTTCTTTCAAGTTCCCACTCCATGTCGCTCACAAGGTCACGCTTCACGTTCATCTTGTGCTGAGCATAGAGCTGTGTGGTCGTCACCTGCTCGTGATCGAGCAATGCGGCGACGTCATATATCGAATTGCCGCGCCCTATAAGAGAAGTAGCGGCTGTAGCCCTCAGCTTGTGCGGGCTGTAACCCGCCCTTCTGCTCGTGTTGAGAGCTATCGACGTGTATTTCTTTACGAGCTCCCGTATAGCCCTTTCGGTTATCCTCTTTCCCTGAAGCGACAGAAAGAGAGCGTCTTCAGCGGCGTGCTCCTCCGGGATCACGGTGTTTCTCTCATTGTTTATGTAGTCGTTCAGCACCATCTCCACGGAGCGGTTCAGAGGCATAATGGATTCCTTGCCCCTCTTTCTGTAGATCTTGAATTCGCCTCTCGAGAAGTTGAACGATGAGAGGTTGAGCTGCTGGAGCTCGCTCAGTCTGAGCCCGTAGGTCACAAACATCACCAGTATGGCCTTGTCGCGGAGCTTTGTCCTCTCCCAGTAAGTCCGCTCGTGATCCGTGAGACCCGTACCGTTCGTCACGGCGTCGAGCATTATCATTACCTCGTCATCCTGGAGGGCTTTGATCTCGCGCTCTCCCGGCTTGGCGACGCGTATCGGATCGAATCCGTCGGTTATGTTGTTCTCTATCACTCCGTCCCTGTAGAGCTGTTTGAAGAGAACTGATACAGAGGATTTCTTCCTGGCAAGCGACTTATTGTTGTTTTCGAATACGGTCACGGTCTCGCCGTCATCGACCATGTACTTGCGGCAGTAGTCGATGAAGAGGTTGATATCGCCCGCGACTATATTATTCATCTCGTCCGATGTTATGTTCTTAGTCTCCGTCGCCCTTGTGAGGTCGGTCTCATTGATCAGGTAGTTCATGAAGAACCTGACATCATGCAGATACGCGAGCCTGGTCATCGGGAGAACATTGCCCTTTAGGTAAGCGAAATAAGGCCGCATAAAGGACGGAAGCTCCTTCTGTATGGCTTCACATTCCAGATATATATCGTTCTCCTTCTTGACGATATTATCCGGCTTATCGCTTTTATTGTGCGATCTGAATTCCTTGCTGTCGTAAGTCGTTCTGGCCATATCAGCTGTTGAGTATCCTGTCGACTACTCCGCCGACCGTCTCTCCCTTCGTGATCTCGATCCACTTTACAAAGTCATATCTCTTGAGCCATGTATACTGTCTTTTCGCGTAATGCCTGGTGTTTCTCATGATAAGCTCCTTGGCATCGAAAAGATCGTATTCACCTCTGAGAAAGCCGATTATCTCCTTGTAGCCTATGCCTTTCATGGAAGGCAGGTCAGGCGAATATCCCATCTCGAGAAGACCGCTCACCTCATCTACGAGGCCCTCGCTTATGAGCCTGGACGCTCTTCTGTTGATGCGGTCGTACAGCCACTCCCTTTCCATGGTAAGAGCAAAGAATCTGAAATCATAATCCGGATTGAGCGGGCAGTCGGAAAGATTCTTTATGCCCTTTCCGTACTCGTAAGCTTCGATCGCACGGATTATCTTGCGGGTGTTGTTCGGATGGATCCTTGCTGCGGCTTCCGGATCGAGGCCCTGCAGGTATTCGTGCATGTAAAAACTTCCGCGCTCTTCAGCGAGGTGCTCGAGCTCCTGCCTTCTCTCCTCGTCGTCAGGTACCGCTCCGAAATCCATGTCATAGAGTATGGCGTTGAGGTACAGACCCGTTCCGCCGCATACTATAGGCGTTTTGCCGCGCGACAGGATCTCATTTATGGTACCTATCGCAAGCTTTCTGTATTCAGCGACCGTCATGTTCTGCGACGGATCCTCGATCGAATACAGATGGTGTTTCACTTCAGACATGGCTTTTTCGGAAGGCTTCGCGCTTCCGATATCCATGTATTTATAAAGCTGTATCGAGTCGCAGTTGACTATCTCGCCATCTATCCTCTTCGCGAGGTAGTACGCGATCAGGCTCTTGCCCGAAGCCGTAGGACCCGAGATTATATATACAACATTGTTCATGCTATTCTCCTATTTGCGTCTGAACGACCTTTCGATGTCATAGGAAGATACTCTGATAAATGTCGGCCTTCCGTGCGGACACGAAAAAGGATTGTCACATTTTGCCAGTTCTGACATCAGGCCGTTTATTTCATATTCTGATAATCTGTCATTAGCTTTGACTGCGGACTTACACGATCTCATGATCAGCTTGTCCCTGACGACACTGTTTGTGCCGCCCGATTCGCCCGCAGCTTCGGAATAAGCCATCGCAAAGGCTTCGGCCTCTCCTGCGCTCATGTAAGGAGGTATCCCCCTGACGATGAATGTGCGCTCACCGAAGTCCTCGATGTCGTATCCCATGTCCCTGAGGTCCTCAAGCCAGGACCTTTCCATTGAGTATACATCCGGGCTCACACTTAATGTGAAGGATGTGAGAACCGGTTGTGGCGAATGTGAGGAGTTGCTGTACCCGCGCATGAACCTCTCGTAGAAGATCCTTTCGTGGGCAGCATGCTGGTCGAAGATATACAATTCATCCCTTCCCTGCATGATGATGTATGTGTCGAACACATAGCCCTTGTATGTAAGATCTTCAAAATCAAAAGGCGCAGGCACTTTTGCCTTTACAGGCTCAGGTACCGCCGCAGCTTTCTCTTCAGCAGCAGCCGGTGCTGCCGGCATGCTGAAAGCTTCGTAATCATCTTCAGCAGCTTCCGCTATGTCTGAAACATATGCAGCTGAATAACTGCCGGAAGCCTCCTCTTTTGCAGGCTCTTTTCTTTTAGGCCTTTCAAGCCTGCTCAGGAAATCCCTGATCGACGTCTGCTCACCCGAAGGGACAGCGGACGCATCTCTGTCCGTCTCATTATTTAAGCTTTTCGGCTCATTACTTTCAATATTTTTAACAAAACCTTTAGGAATTCCCGCTCCTGTCATCACAGCCTTTTTTACGGCTTCGCAGACAGCGTTTCTGATCTCATCCTGCCTGAGGAATCTTATCTCCCGCTTGCCCGGATGGATGTTTACGTCGACAGAAGAAGGATCGGCCTCGATGAAGAGGATAGCTGCAGGAAAACCGCTGAATATCCTGCCCTGATATCCTTCCGTAAGACCTTTTTCTATGATGCTGCTCGAGACCAGTCTTTTATTCACAAAAAAGAGCTGTCCCCTGCGCGTGCTCATCGTGCTTCCGGGATCCGAAACAAAACCGCTTACGGAGCCGTCCAATACAGGGATGAGTCCGCGTGAAGCTATGTCAGGATAAAGAGTCCTGATTACAGCTTCCGTGTCGCCGTCGCCCTTTGTTGAGAAGAGCGTCTGGCCGTTGCTTATCATCATGAACCGTATATCCGGACGGCATACCGCATACTGCTGGATAAGCTCCGTTATGGCAGAAGCCTCTCGGGCATCAGACTTCATGAACTTGCGTCTTGCCGGCGTGTTGTAGAAAAGGTCTTCGACGATGACAGTAGTGCCTTTGTTGGCACCGGTAAGCTCCTTGCTGACTACCTTGCCTCCGTGCAGGATTATCTTTGTGCCCGACGGAGAGTCCGGTGTACGCGTTACCATGGTCAGCCTCGAGACTGCGCTGATACTGGCGAGAGCCTCACCTCTGAAGCCCAGAGTTTCTATGCTGTCGAGATCTGTGATCCCGCTGATCTTGCTGGTCGCATGCCTCAGAAAGGCTGTTTCCGCCTCATCAAAAGAGATGCCGCAGCCGTCATCTGTGACCCTTATATAGGATTTGCCGCCGTTTCTTATCTCGGCAATGACGGAATGGGCTCCGGCATCCATTGAGTTTTCAATAAGTTCCTTTACAGCGGATACCGGGCGCTCTATGACTTCTCCGGCAGCTATTTTATCCGCTACAAAGCTGTCCAATACCTTGATCATTGCTATTTTATATATTCTTCCATGATATCCTGGAGCGCTACAAGAGCTGCCACAGGAGTGATCCTGTTGATGTCTGTTTCTCTTAATTTAGCCGCGATCTGTCTGAATTTTTCAGCGTCCGCGCTGATCGCTTCGTCGGCGAGTTCATTGCTGACGAATGATATCTGCTCTGAGGATCCGTCTTCGCGGCGGACCGGTGAATTATCCTCAAGCTCTCTCAGCTTCTGTCGTGCCTGCTTTCTGATCGTCTCCGGTATTCCGGCGATCCTCGCAACGTGGATGCCGTAGCTCTTGCTCGCCGGTCCCTCAATGATATTGTGGAGGAAGACCACATCATTGCCGTTCTCTGCTGCCGCAACGGAGAGATTGTGTATGCCCTCCTTCTCGCTTTCAAGATCGGTGAGTTCGTGGTAATGAGTGGCGAACATGGTGCGGACCCTGTGAGCCGGATCAGCCAGGTATGAAGCTGTTGCCCATGCAATGGACAATCCGTCAAAGGTGCTCGTTCCTCTTCCGATCTCATCGAGAATGATAAGGCTTCTTGATGTGGCATTGCGTAAAATGCCTGCAAGCTCGCTCATCTCGATGTAGAAAGTCGACTGGCCGTAAGCAAGATTGTCGGACGCACCAATTCTGGTGAATATCCTGTCAACAACGCCTATCTCGGCATAGTCAGCCGGTACAAAGCAGCCTATCTGAGCCATAAGGACTATGACAGCTGTCTGCCTCATATATGTAGATTTTCCGGACATGTTAGGACCGGTGATTATGAGCATGCTCCGTTCGCTCATGTCGATGTATGTGTCGTTGGATACGAACATTCCCGCGCCGAGAAGCTGTTCCACGGCAGGATGCCTTCCGGCCTTTATATCGATAACATCACCGTCATTGACCACAGGCTTCACGTAGCCGTTGGACGCGGCGACTTTAGCGAAGGATATGAGTACGTCAAGAGACGCGACAGCCGCAGATGCTGTCTGAAGGTCCGCGATGTACGGCTCAACGGCAGCACGTATCTTTCTGAATTCCTCGTATTCAAGCTTGTTTATGCGCGCCTCGGCAGTAAGGACAAGATCTTCCTTTTCCTTGAGCTCAGGCGTTATGTATCTCTCGTTGTTGACGAGAGTCTGTTTTCTGATGTAATCGTCAGGCACTTTGTCTATCATGCCTTTGCTGACATCGATATAGTAGCCGAATACTTTGTTGTATCCGACTTTAAGTGTCTTGATGCCGGTCCTCTCCTTCTCGGAATTCTCAAGCCCGGCGATCCAGGCCTTTGCACCTGAAATCGATTCCTTGAGTCTGTCGAGATCTTTCGAATAGCCGGGTCTTATGATGCCTCCCTCCGTTATACCGAGAGGCGGCTCATCACAGATCGAGCGCTCGATCATATCGTGCAGCCTGTCGAAATCCGCGATCGAATCATTTACGGACCTCAGCAATGAAGAACTCATGCCTGCAAGTTCGTACTTGATATCCGGAAGCTGAGCCAGAGTCTTTCTTAATGCCACCAGATCGCGGGCATCGGCTCTTCCCGTAGCCACTCTGGCTGTAAGGCGCTGAAAGTCATAGACATTTTTAAGACATCCTGCGATATTGTTCGCGGCAAGCGGCTCGTTGATAAGCTCTTCTACCGCGTCGAGTCTTCTGCGGATCTCAGCGGGATCTGTAAGAGGCTCGCGCAGCCATGCCCTCAGAAGCCTGCCTCCCATCGCGGTCTTTGTCTTGCCGATGACTCCGAGGAGGGATCCTCTGATGTCTCCGTCGTAGATGGTCTCAAGAAGTTCGAGGTTTCTGAGCGTAGACCTGTCAAGGTGCATGACGCCGTCATGCTGCCTGATGACTATGTTGCGGAACTGATTGAGGTCCCCTTTCTGAGTTTCTCTCAGATACATGAGGAGCGATCCGACGGCCGCTGTCATCTCCTCGCGCCCTTCGAGGTCGAGCGGGATGAGCGACGATACGCCAAACTGTCCCATAACGACATCTCTTGCAGCCTGATATCTGTAGAAAGACGGATCGACAGTGTCGAGATAGAGCGAAGGAAGGCTCTCAGAAAGCGTTTTTTCGGCCTCAGTAGCGATTTCTTCGCTGATGACGAGTTCCTTTACATCCATCACGGAAAGGTCGTTCAGAAGGCGGTTAAACGAGATCTTCCCCTGCTCTTTTTCACTTTCATATTCGTATGCGGACAGTTCGCCTGTTGTGATGTCTGCAAGCGCGAGCGCCGTGAGATCATCCGAAGCGCAGACAGAAGCGATATACACATTGTTTTCGCCCCTGCCGGCGTCGGCTATGTCAAGCGTGCCCGGAGTATAGATCTTTGTTATCTCGCGCTTCACAAGGCCCTTTGCCTCTGCCGGGTCTTCGACCTGCTCACAGATAGCGACCTTATGTCCGTTGTTTACGAGCCTTACGATGTACTGGTCGACCGAATGGAACGGAACGCCGCACATCGGAGCGCGCTCCTCGAGTCCGCAGTTGCGACCCGTGAGAGTGAGCTCGAGCTCTGCTGAAGCAAGCAGCGCATCATCAAAAAACATCTCGTAGAAATCTCCGAGACGGTACATCAGGATGGCATCCTTATACTCATCCTTGATATTCATATACTGCTGCATCATCGGTGAAAGTTTTGCTTCGGCCATAATAATTTAAAATGCAGGGGGAACCGTAATTCCCCCTGCCTCCCCTTAAGATATTTCTTTGGTAATCAATACTACTTTGCGTTGTAAGCAGCAACACCCATCTTGATGAGCTCGCAAGCTCTTCTCATCTTATCCGGTGAGAGAACGTATGCGATACGCATCTCGTTGCCGCCCAGACCCTTTGTTGCATAGAATCCAGGAGCAGGTGCGAACATTGCTGTTTCGCCGTTGTCATCGAATTCCTTGAGCATGAACATCAGGAAGGACTCGATGTCATCTACAGGGAGCTTGCATGTCATGTAGAATGCGCCTGCAGGCTTCTGGCAAACTACGCCAGGGATCTTGGAGATCTCTTCGTATGCAGCATCTCTTCTTGAACGCAGAGTCTGCCCTGTGCCAGCTTCAGAAGAGCCTGCATGAAGTCCTGATTCTTGGAGATAGCAGCACCGATTCTTGCTCCGCAAGCCGACCATCTCTTCGAAACGGAGTCTACGATAACGACTCTGTCAGCGATCTCAGGCAGCTGTCCGAAGGAGTGAGCTTCTCTTCCGTCATAAACGAACTCTCTGTAAACCTCGTCGGAGATGATCCAGAGGTCGTGCTCCTTAGCGATGTCGCCGATGAGCTTCATGTCTTCGAGGGTCAGAACTCTTCCTGTAGGGTTTCCAGGCGAGAGGCAGCAGATAGCCTTTGTCTTAGGTGTGATAGCAGCCTCGATGAGGTCTCTCTTAGCCCAGTTGTAACCATCCTCTGCAGATGTTGTAAGAGGTACGAGAACACCGCTTACCTCGTTGCAGAATGTGTTGTAGTTTGTGTAGAACGGCTCAGCGATAAGAGCTTCGTCTCCAGGATTGAGGAGTGCTGTGAAAGCAAGGATAAGAGCTTCGGATCCGCCGTTTGTTACGAGGATGTCTTTTCTCTCATACTCCATGCCGAAGTCTCTCTTCATGTAGTAAATCATAGCGTCGAGCAGTTCATTTACTCCGCCGGACTCAGCATAAGCGATGACCTTCTTATCATAGTTGTTGATAGCTTCCTTGAAGCACGGAGGTGTCTCAACGTCAGGCTGTCCGATGTTAAGACGGTAAACCTTCTTGCCCTGGTCCTCAGCTTCGAATGCAAATACGTTGAATCTTCTGATCGGCGAGAACTGCATTCCTGCTACTCTTTTTGATACTTCCATAACTGTACATCTCCTTTAGTATAGATAATATTTACCATATAGCGCATGATGGCTGTCTGTGCCATAGGGCTGTCACAGACTTACGTGAGAGGAGTTAACAATCCCCTTCACATCGATTCTATTATCGCACTTTTTACGTGAAAGTAAAAGCAGATATTCTATATTTCCTTTTGTTCCTTTAATAGGCGACCATGTAAGCTCCTGAGGGTAAAGACCACTCTCTTCCGCATAGCCGATCACGTTATTGATGACCTCTTCGTGGACTGCGGGATCGCGGACTATACCGCCCTTTCCTACCTGCTCCCTGCCTGCCTCAAACTGAGGCTTTACAAGGCAGAGGATCACGCCGTCATCTGACAGTACTTCGGCAGCTACCGGAAGCATGTGCTTCACCGAAATGAAACTCACATCAATGGAAATGAGGTCTATAGGCTCTTTGATAAGCGAAGTGTCGAGATAGCGGATGTTGGTCTTTTCCATGTTGACCACGCGTTCATCCGTTCTGAGCTTATAGTCCAGCTGGCCGTATCCGACATCTATCGCGTAGACCTTGCTCGCACCGTGCTGAAGCATGCAGTCGGTAAAGCCTCCTGTCGAAGCTCCCATGTCGATGCAGACAGCACCGTCACAGGATACTCCCCAGTCCTCGATGGCTTTCTGGAGCTTCAGACCTCCCCTGCTGACATACGGACACTCCGCGCCTTTGACAGCGATCTCGGCTTCAGTATCGAAGCGCGAGCCAGGTTTGTCTTCAAGCCTTCCGTCGACCGTGACAAGACCGGCCATAATGGTCCGCTTTGCCTTTTCGCGTGAATCCGTGAATCCGTTATTTACAAGTAATACGTCGAGGCGTTCTTTCATTTTGTACTGCGTCCCAGACGCTCCATTATCCTTTCTGCGGCAGATACTGCATCGATGCCGCATTCTTTTCTGAGAGAAGGTATATCTCCGTGTTCTATGAATTCATCAGGTATGGCGATGCTGATTATGTCAAAAGGTGAATCCTTGTATGCTGAGGTGAATGCTTCTCCGAATCCGCCGCTTATCACGTTGTCTTCAAGTGTCGCGACGAGACCTGCGCCTATTGATGACCACGAGGTATCAAGAGGCTTGACGACAGCAACGTTGGTGACTCCTGCCGAGATGCCGTTCTCCCTGAGGATCTCAGCGGCTGCGATAGCTTCATCGAGCATGGCTCCGACCGCGAGTATCTGGACATCCCTGCCCTCGCTGAGGATGTTATTGGAACCTCTGAAGCGCGGCAGTCTGAGATGTTCTCCCTCCGATGAACCTCTCGGGTATCTTATGGCGACAGGACCGCTCATGTCCTTTGCGAATTCGAGCATTTCGGAAAGCTGATTTCCGTCAGCCGGTGCAAGTATCGTCATTCCCGGGACCATGTTCATGTATGACAGGTCAAAGATGCCGTGATGCGTCTCTCCGTCGGCTCCTACGAGTCCGGCTCTGTCTATGGCGAACACGACATGAAGATCCTGCAGTGCGACATCCTCGATGATGAAGTCGAAAGCGCGCTGGAGGAAGCTGGAGTATATGGCCACATAAGGTTTGAATCCCTGCTTGGCGAGGCCTGCCGCGAATACCACGGCATGTTCTTCGGCGATACCGACGTCAAAGTATCTTTCTTCATGGGCTTCGTAGAACGGTATCAGACCGGTCGCTGTACCCATGGCTGCCGCAATGGCAACGACGCTCTCGTCCTTTGATGCCAGTGATGTCAGCGTCTCACCGAAAACCTTTGAGAATGACGGAGCAGATCCTTTCGAGATCACCTCGCCTGTCTCAGGGTCGAATGCGGATATCCCGTGAAACTTGCGCGGATACTTTTCTGCCCAGTCATAGCCTTTACCTTTGAGCGTGATGACGTGTATCAGCGTCGGACCCTTGTATTCGGATGCCGCTTTGATGATGTCTGTCAGTCCCTGGATATCATAACCGTCTACAGGGCCGAAGTACTTGACCCCGAGGCTTTCTATGATATGTGCTTCATCTGTAAGAACGCTGTATTTGATCTTCTCCTTGGAGTTTTTTATGCTCCTTGAGAGCGGCCTTCCGATGACAGGTACATTGCTGAGAACGCTTTTAACCGATGTCTTGGCTTCATCATACTTTTTGGACGATCTTATTCTGTTGAGATATCTGTGCATCGCGCCTACATTGTGCGAGATGGACATTCCGTTGTCGTTGAGTATGATGTTGACGTCAGTCTTGCTGTCTCCGATATTGTTGAGCGCTTCATAAACGATGCCGTTGGTAAACGAGCCATCGCCTATGACGGCTGTGACTTTATAATCCTCTCCTGCAAGATCCCTTGCTACTGCCATTCCGTAGGCAGCGCTTACAGATGTGCTCGAGTGGCCCGTTTCATATGCGTCATGCTCGCTCTCTCTGGATTTCGGAAAGCCTGACATTCCCTTGTACTTGCGAAGAGTGTCAAAGCCTGCAGCGCGGCCTGTAAGTATCTTATGCACGTACGACTGGTGTCCTACATCATAGATGATCTTGTCGCGCGGGCTGTCAAATACTCTCATCAGGGCAATCGAAAGCTCAACGATACCGAGATTGGACGCCAGGTGGCCTCCAGTCTTCGACACCTTGTCTATCAGGAATTCCCTTATGTCTTGTGCGAGGTATTCCAGATCGCTGACTTCGGCGTTCCTGCAGATATCCAGAAGATCGTCATTCAAAAGGTCGTATCTCATTAATGGTTCCTTGTTTCAAGTGAATCGGCAAGCTCTGTAAAGAATGATGCTTTTTCACCATAGATCGAAATAGCGGATTTTGCTTCGGCGGTAAGCCTGTGAAGCTCTGCCTTTGCTGCCTCCAATCCGTGCACATATGCGTAATTGCACTTACCCTGTTCTGCATCTTTGCCGAGCGTTTTACCCAGCAAAGCCTGATCCCCTTCTATGTCAAGTATGTCATCAAGTATCTGGAAAGCTACGCCGGTATCCACAGCATATACTGTGAACCGGTCTATCATATCTTCATCCGCTCCCGCGAGCATCAGACCGGCACGTACAGGTGCCGCGATAAGGTCGGCGGTCTTGTGAAGTTCTATATACTTAATGAGCTCATCGGTCGGCTCCATTTTTTCTCCGAGAATATCGGCGGTCTGTCCTGCTATCATGCCGTACGCACCTGCACGGGAAATGATCTCATGCGCAGCACTTATGTGATCCTTCATCTTCTCAGGATCATCTGCATACCTGAGCGGTTCTCCGGTGACTGTTTCTGCAGCCGTTGAGAGCAGTCCGTCGCCTGCGAGTATCGCCATCGCCTCACCGTAGACCTTGTGGTTGGTAGGCTTGCCGCGTCTCAGGTCATCATTGTCCATTGCAGGAAGGTCGTCATGGATAAGAGAGTATGTGTGTATGTACTCTATCGAAAGTGCGTAAGGAAATGCCTCTTTTATATCTCCGCCGGCGAAATCACACGCGGCAAGCAGGAGAACTGGTCTGAGCCTCTTTCCGCCTACTTCGAGACTGTAGCGCATGGCCTCTCTCAGCACAGATGATTCAGCAGCATCTTCCCTTATAAGATCTGTGAGTCCTGAATTGACAAGTTCTCTGTATTCGTTAAAGCTGAGCATCCTTAAGTTCTCCGTTCTCAAACAGCATGATCCGCTGTTCGGCATTGTCAAGTATCTCTCTGCAGTATTCAGCCTCTTTTATCCCCTCGTCAAACAGCCTGAGGGAATCCTCAAGTGAAGTTGTCTGCTTTCCTATTTCTGAAGCAGCCTTCTGCAGCGCCTGCAGAGATTCAGTAAAAGTTTTGTCTGCCATATGATGACCTCCCTTTACTTTCCGGGATGTATTTCCGTAACTCTGGCTCTGAATGAGCCGTCCTGCATTTTTATTTCATATTCATTGTCTGTTTCGATAAGCGAAACTGTCGGGATGACTGACCCGTCTGCATCCATAACGGCCGCATATCCCTTGGCGAATATATTGCGCGGCTCGTTTTCCTTAAGGATGATCACAGCTCTGTCTACAGCGTTCCTGGCCTCCGAAATGCGCGATCTGACTCCCGCAGAGAGCAGTGAAGTCAGATTGTCGAGCAGCCGTCTCTCGGCAGTTATCTTCTGCGATGCGGACATGGCCATCATGCTCTTGCTGTTTTCGATCTCTTCGCGCAGCTTGTGCGTGTCCATTACGGCCATGTCTGCTGCGGCTGTCGGAGTCTCAGCTCTTGCGTCTGCAACAAAATCGCTGATCGAAAAATCTATCTCATGACCTACAGCGCTTATCACCGGTATCTCCGATGCGAAGATCGCTCTGGCGACTTCTTCATCGTTGAAAGCGGCAAGATCTTCAGGCGATCCTCCGCCCCTTCCGACTATCAGCGTGTCGATATGCATTCCGTTCTTGCTGAGTTCGTTTGCGATCCGGATATTGCTGCAAATGCTGTTTACGGCGCCTATACCCTGCACGAGGGCCGGGAAAATGATGATATCCGTAAAATCATTCTTCGCTGTAATGATCTTGCGTATATCTTCGATCGCCGCACCCGTTGCTGAAGTCACGACACCGACACGGTACGGGAATTCAGGTATCGGCTTTTTATATTTTCTGTCGAAAAGCCCTTCCTTCTCGAGCTTCTCCTTAACGCGCCTGAACTCGGCAGCAAGGTCTCCCTCACCTGCAGCCTCAACATATCTGATGCTGAGAGAATAAGTTCCGCCTCTGGCATAAGGACTGATATCGCATACGGCTACTATCTTCTGGCCGTTCTGAACGAGCGACATATCTATCTTTGCGGCATTGGAACCCCAGATGGCACATCTTATCTGGCTTTCAGCGTCCTTGAGCGTAAGGTAATAATGCTGACCGCTCCTGCTGAGCCCGGAGATCTCTCCTTCCACGGCAAGACCGCGCAGATTGAGATCATCCCGCAGCTTCTTGGCAATATATTCATTTACCTGGGATACTGTTACCGGTTTCATACATCCTCTTTGCAAGGCGCGCAGTGCCTACGGCATTGTCGCCTGATAATAAGGGATCGCCGAATTCTATCGCGGGATCCGTTCCGTCCGTAAGAAGTCTTCTGATGGTGCGGCTTGAAGCAGCGCCTCCTGCCATCACGACTCTGTTTACGGAGTATTTTTCACTCAGATACAATGCTTCTCTGTATAGAAGCTTAGCGGTCACGGTGAAAAGCTCTGCAGCAGCAGCTGCCGTATCCTCAGAACCTGCGGATGCAGCTTTCATGAGCCGGGTCTCAGCTCCTGACAGGTTGAAATATCCGTCTTTGATCTTTATCGAAGGCATCAAGCCGGGAAATACTGCTCCGGCCGGATCGAAATCCGATTTTTCAAGAAAGCTGTACGCAGCATCGTCGAGATATCTGCCTGCCGGGAACGGAAAGCCTGATGCAACACCAAAGCGGTCAAACAGCTGGCCAATGGAAATGTCGAGCGTGCCTCCGACTATCTCCATACTGTAGCCTGCTTCGTCCGGTCTGCACAGAAGAGCCTCAGTCGTTCCGCCGCTGAGATGAAAGAAGATGATCTCTTCGCTGCCTGTGATACCGCTTCCCTCAAGCACGGATGCGGCATGCCCTTCCTGATGCGAGAACCCGTATACCGGAAGTCCCGCCGACTCTCCTATTATCTTTGCTGCATTGAGACCTGCCATGAAGCAAGGCATGTAGGATCCTTCGACCCGCCTCGGACGTTCAGAAACGCCGACCGCTGTCAGCTCATGGACATCTATCGCACTCAGGACTTCATGCAGGTAGTCTGGAAGCCTGTTGCTGTGCATAAAGAAAGCTTCAGACTGCCTGAGACCCCTCTTGCCTTCAGGAACGTCAAGCAGTACCGACTTTTCGGCAATCACGTTTCCTTCTCCGTCTACTATGGCAGCTGAAGTTTTATAATTTGATGTATCTATTCCTAAAAACAGACCTTTCATCTCCTCGATATCTTGCCGAGTACGGAATTAATGAAGGCATATGATTTCTCGTCACCGTACTTCTTTGCGAGCTCTACAGCTTCATTGATAGAAACATTGACAGGAATGCTGTCTACATAGAGCATTTCGGCAACAGCTGTACGGAGTATGGCAAGATCGGTCTTGGCGATCCTGTCAAGCGTCCAGCGGTCGAGATGCTCACTGATGATGCTGTCTATCTCTTCATGATGATCCTGTACGGCGGTGAGAGTATCTACAGCCTGCTGTTTTGCGGCTGCTTTTACGCTTTCTTCAACGATGCTGAGATCCTCAACATTGAAGTCTCCCGTGATATCCATCTGATATACGAGCTGCATCGTCTTTTCTCTTATGTCTTCTCTTTTCAATTTGTCTCCTTGCTGCCGGATACCGGCCGTGCCGGTCACTTATCCTGTCTTTTATCTATACCGTCGATTGTTATGTTGATCGCCTTGACATCAAGGCCGGTCAGTTTTTCAACATCGTGCTTGACCTTTGTCTGGATGTCATAGCATAACTGCGGGATGTTCACTCCGAAATATACGATGAGTTCGCAGTTTATGGTTATTCCGTCTTCTTCGGCTAAGATCCTGATCCCGTTTTCAGGGACATCTCTGCCCATAACTCTCTGGATATTGCCGCTGAGGCCTATTCCCGGAAATCTGCTGACATCTTCGAATGACATTATGTCTTTTTCTATGAGAGCAGCCAGCTTTGCGTCGTCATTCATCGGATCCTTCCTCTCTTTCGACGATCTCTATCCTCAGCTTTTCTATCCTGCGGTCCTTTACCGAAACGATGGTGAAATCATAATCTTCATACGAGATCGAGTCGTATTTCACGTTTTCCTTCGGGATCTCGCCCATGAGGTCGATAATGAAGCCTCCTACTGTCTCGCTCGTCTCAGACTCCAGCTCTATACCGGTCTCTTCTTCGAGATCATCCAGATAGACATTGCCATCGACGATAAAAGTAGTATCGTTAACTTTTTCGATTATGCGGTCTTCCTCGTCGAATTCGTCATCGATATCGCCGACGATCTGTTCGATTATATCTTCAACGGATACGATACCGCTTACTCCGCCGTACTCATCGATAAGGATGGCAAGATGCTGCTTGTTGAGCTGAAGTTCCCTGAATAGCGCGTCTATGTTCTTTGTCTCGGGAACAAAATACGCCGGTCTGAGCAGCTTTTTGATGTCGACATTGTCATATCCGTACTTTGTAGCGTTGTAAAGATAGTCCTTGATATGCAGGATGCCTACGATATTGTCCGGATCGCCCTTGTACACAGGGATCCTAGAATGTCTGAGTTCTATCAGTTCTTCAAAGTACTCGCTTCTGTCATCGTCGAGGTCAAACATGAACACATCTGTCCTTGGCGTCATGATTTCATAAGCAAGAAGGTCATCGAATTCGAATATCGAATCGATCATCTTACGGCCTTCCTCTTTGATATCACCGGACTCCTGCCCTCTGTCAAGCATGGACATTACCTTGTCTTCACTGAAGTATGAATCATCAACGTCAGTGTCCTTGCCTGCTATCTGCAGGAAGATGTTAGCGATGCCCTTGCAGATGACTACGAGCGGCCATGTTATGCAATAGATGAAATTCTGAAAGCCGACGAGTCTGATCCCGGTGCTTTCGCTGGACTGTGCAGCGAGCTTTTTCGGTAATATGTCGGATATCGCTGTGTAGAAGATATAGAATCCGAGGTTTGCGGCAAGTATCAGAGGCCAGCTGACAGTATTATCAGCTTCCCCTGCAGAGACATATCCTCCGCAGACGAGCCAGGCATTGAAAAGCGCAAAGATCACAACGATGCTTACAAAGCTCGCTGCGTGGTCTGCATAGTGGTATTTTGACGGCTTTGCAAGAAAGGCCGTCACTGCTTTCAGTTTTTTGTTATCAGGATCATCTTCGAGCATATCCTTGATAACGTTGCGGTCAATGAAGTCAAGCGCGCGCTTGCTGGCAACGACAAGAGCATTGATTATCATTATCGCGATTATCGCTGCGATAAATAGCTGCGCGGGTAAACTGTCATCAGACATATCTTTTTCTCCTTGTTCAAATCATGCGGCAGCATTTATGCTACTGCATCTTCTTTTTTCGTATGATGAACCCTTCTTCAGGCGTTCTGTCAAATCTGATACGGAGGATCTGCTGCGGATGCGGAGCGCTTTCCACTGATTCCCCTTCTTCGTTGTACATCTCTTTGATCACTTCTTCGTAGTAAGGCGTGCGCGGACCGAAGATCTCTACTGTGTCGCCTACTCCGAATTTGTTGCGCTGCTCCACAGTCGTAAGGCCGCTCGCAGGATCGGTCTCTCTTACTAGACCAACGAACGAATAATCGCGGATGTACTCACTTGTAAGGTAGTTCTGGTCCTTGTCCGTAGGCTTGTTGTAATAGAAACCGTGGGTGAACTCCCTGTGGCTTGCCTTGCAGAGCTCTTCGAACCAGGCCTTATCAAATACATATGAATCTGGATCAGCCAGATACGCGTCTATGGCTGCCCTGTAAGCGGAGACGACTGTAGCCACATAGTACATCGACTTCATGCGGCCTTCGATCTTCAGCGAATAGACACCGGCTTCAGCGAGATCAGGGATCTTGTCTATCATGCAAAGGTCGCGCGAATTGAGAATGTAGCTTCCGCGGCTGTCCTCTTCTATCGGATAGTATTCGCCCGGTCTCTGCTCTTCGACAAGAGCGTACTTCCATCTGCACGGGTGTGTGCAGGCGCCCTTGTTTGCATCTCTTCCGGCCATGAAGTTGCTCAGAAGGCATCTTCCCGAATAGGAGATGCACATAGCTCCGTGAACGAAGGCTTCGATCTCGATATCATCCGGGAGTTCGCGCCTCATTATCTTAAGCTCTTCGAGGCTCATCTCACGGGCGCAGACTATACGCTTGCAGCCCTGTGCAGCCCAGAACTTTGCAGTAAGATAATTGGTCGTATTTGCCTGAGTGGAAAGATGTATCTCAGCTCCCGGGATCAATTCCTTTATAAGCGTCATAACGCCCGGATCGGACACTAGAAACGCATCGATGGGAATATCCCTGATCTTTACGAGATAATCCTTCAGAGGCCCGATATCGCCGTTGTGCGGGTATATATTGACTGTCATATAACCGCGTGCGTTGTTTTCATGAAGCCAGTCCATGGCTTCTTTTATCTCATCTATGGAGAAATTGCCTGCACCGGCGCGGAGACTGAACATCTCACCGCCGAAATAGACGGCATCGGCTCCGAAACGGACCGCTGTTTTCAGTTTTTCCATATCGCCTGCCGGAGCAAGCAGTTCAAGTGATTTGTTTATATTGGTATTACTCATATTTATAACGTATTATTGCCAGACCATCCCCGCCCGTGAGAATGGTGACGTCAAGATCCTCCCTCTTGTCCAGATAATCAAGGAACTGCTTCATGTATTTGATGCTTGTTCGGTGACGTCTGGCCGCGCTTCCGTCGGCTTCGACTATCCATCCTTTCAGAAGGATATTGTCACATATGATAATGGCATCCTTTGTACAGATGCTCTCTACGGATTCCAAGAATTCCCTGTAGTGGCTCTTGGCCGCATCTATGAATACAAAATCATACTTCTGAGATTCATCGGCATTTTTAAGTTCTGCCTTTATATCATCAAGTATAGAAGCTGCATCCCCCGTTCTCAGATCTATTCTTTCCGATTCACTGCGCTTTGCAAACTCAGCCCTGGCCGCTTCTATCATCACGGGATTGCGTTCAATGGTCGTGATCTCAGCTTCAGGAAGACATCTGGCAAAGAACAGCGAGGAATAACCGTGAGCGGTACCGAGTTCAAGAATCTTATGCGGTTTTGTCAGACCTGTTATCAGCCTGAGCAGTCCTTCCGTCTCGGTCAGTATCAGCGGGACGCCTTCTTCTTCATTGACCCGCCTGAGTGCTGCAAGATCTTCATCCAAAGCTTTGTAATGGCTGTCGGCAAGTTCCTTGAGCGGTATATCTCTGACATTCATCAATTGTCTCCGCTCCCCTCTGCAGCCTCATCTGCGGCTTCTGCATTTTCCTTCGCAGCTGCTTCGTTCAGTGCTTCCTGATACTCTGCTGTCCAGGCGTTGTACTCGTTCTCATCAGCGGTGAATCTGTGAGTACCGTTGAGAGCCGGATCCAGAACATAGAAAGTATATTCATGTTCTTCAGGATAGAGCGCTGCCATGATCGATTCTTTTGACGGTGAACAGAGCGGTTTATCAGGAAGTTCGTCAACAGGAGTAAGACCGAGGTTGATCCTGTTATGGATGACACCCGAAACTGTCTTTCTCTCTTTGCCGACTGAAGTTTCCTTCTCTATCATAGACGCCATTACAAGAAGCTGTCTTGTAGTTATTCCGAGCTCATCCGCTCTAGCAAGACAGTCTTCGTTATAGAAGTTTGAGAATGAATCAAGCATCATGATAAGCATCATGCTTTCGTCAGCATCTGCGCTCAGGGTGTATTCACCCGGAAGCAGGAATCCTTCGACGACATCATAGCCGGTAAGGCCTTCCTGATTTTCACCCAGAAGTTCCAGAGCAGCGATATCCGGTGATGACGCGGCGTCAAGAAATGCCTGCCTGTCAGCAAGCCCATCCCTTTCAAGAGCTGATGCCAGCTGCTCGACAGTGTAGCCCGGAGGAACGGTGAATCCCTTTGATGTAGTGAGGCCGCTCTGAAGCGTTCTCAGTATGCTGAGGGAGTCCATGGACGCAGAGATATAATACGTACCGGGTTTGAAATCTCCGGCAAAAGTTATCTTTGCAAGCGTCTCAAATCCTGATGCGCTCTTGATGAATTTCTGTTCTTCGAGCCCTGAGGCTACAGTGCTGATGTCAGCTCCTTCTTCTACGACAAAATCCGCGTAGGTCGTACGCGTTTTGTCGTAAGGTCTGGCCAGCATATGAACTCCCCACAGAACAACAGCCGTCAGAACGATTAAGGCTGTAATTATCCTTAGCGGAATGCGGAAACGTTTCAATTCAGACTCCTATTTGGACCTTCCCAGATATTCTCCCGATCTTGTGTCGATCTGGATCCTCTCACCTTCGTTGATGAAGATAGGAACCTGGATAACAGCGCCTGTCTCAACTGTAGCAGCCTTTGTTACGTTTGTAGCTGTGTCGCCCTTGACGCCCGGCTCTGTTTCGATTACTTCGAGGTCTACGAAGTTAGGTGCTTCAACGTCGAATGCGCTGTCCTTGTAGAACTTGACAGTTGCCATATCGTTCTCGCGGATATACTTTACTGCTTCCTGAACGAGGTCTGCAGCGAGAGGAACCTGATCATATGTGTCAGTATCCATGAAGTAGTACAGCTCTCCGTCGTTGTAGAGGTACTGCATCTGCTTTGTCTCGATGTGAGCCTTAGGGAACTTGTCGTTAGGGTTGAAAGCTTCTTCACGTGTAGCGCCTGTAAGGATGTTTCTGTACTTTGTTCTTACAAAAGCAGCTCCCTTGCCCGGCTTTACGTGCTGGAAGTCCAGAACGACATGCGGTTCTCCGTTCATTTCGAAAGTAATACCTTTTCTGAAGTCACTTGCGTAGATCATTAGTGTTTCTCCTTAAAATATAATGTGAATTATTATTAGCGTAATTATTTTACTTATCTGAGATCGCTTCACCGACGATGCCGAAGACATCGTTCATCATGGTGCCTATCGCCATCTGAGCCTGCAGGTACTGCGCGGCAAGAGGCTTTGTCATGGCCATTGTGCTAAGACTCTGAAAGCGTGCAAACATATCCTTATCAGGCTGCTGGCCGCTGAGCTGGGCTGCCTGAAGCTGCATCTGGATCTCGGTGAGTTCCTTGAGCATGTCAGCGCATTCCTTGTCATTGTCAACTTGCTTTCTTAATCTGTCGAATTCCTTGAATTCATTTGACTCACGTATCGCTCTTGCCAGGCTGTGAGCCTCGTCATATACATTCATCTGTATCTCCTCCTCTAAACGTACAGGATCACCGGAATGATCATCGGGTTCCTCTTTGTAGTGTTGTAGATGAAAGTCTTCATGTCTGACCTGATTGCCCTCGAAAGAGAGGCTTCATCAAGCGCTCCGTTCGAAGTGCTCTTCCCTATAGTATTATATACGACACTTATCGCTTCGTTAATAAGGTCCATGTGTTCTTCAACGAATACGAATCCTCTCGTATTGAGCTTAGGCTCCGACATGAGAGAACCCGTAGCCTGATCGAGCGCCACAGATATAGTGATAAGGCCGGACTGGGAAAGTGTCTTCCTGTCCTTCAGGACAACGCTTCCGACGTCTCCTATGCCGTAGCCGTCTACCATGACATCTTCGCCGGATGTATATCCTCTGACGACCTCGGCCTTGCTGTCATTTACCTCAAGAGCGTCTCCGTTGCCCAGCAGGAATATGTGATCCTTGGGCTGCCCCAGGGCATGCGAGAGCTTCGCGTGCTCAACAAGGTGCCTGTACTCTCCGTGTGCCGGCATGAAGAACTTAGGTCTCAGCAGAGTGTGCACGAGTTTCAGCTCTTCGGACGATGCGTGGCCTGATACATGTACGTCCATGGCGGACGCGAGCACGACCTCGACCTCCTTCTCGTAAAGCCTGTTGATGATCTGGGAGATCACCTTCTCATTCCCCGGTATAGGAGATGACGAGAATACGACTACGTCGTTCTTCTTGAGTTTTACCGACTTATGGTTGTCGTATGCCATTCTGGTAAGAGCGCTCATAGGCTCTCCCTGGCTTCCGGTCGTGATGATGGTTATGTTCTTGTCTGCAAGATTCTTTATTTCGCTGACATCGACAAAGACGGATTCAGGTATGTCATCCAGATATCCGAGGCTCTTGGAAAGCGCGAGCACATTCTCCATCGATCGTCCAGACACGGCTATGCGCCTGTGGTGCTTCATCGATGCCTCGATAAAGTATTTTATCCTGTGTACGTTCGACGCGAATGTCGCGATTATTATGCGCCTTTCTGTGTTGTCAAATATCTCGTCTATCGACCTTCTGACGACAGCCTCGGAAGGAGTATAACCCTTTCTGAGTACGTTGGTGCTGTCGCAGAGAAGAACATCGATGCCTTCATCACCCAGCTGCGAAAACCTGTTGAGGTCGATGACCTTGCCGTCGAGCGGCGAATAGTCGATCTTGAAGTCTCCCGTATGGAAGACATGCCCTCCCGGAAATTTTATCGAATATGCAAGGGCATCCGCAATGCTGTGATTGGTCTGTATCGCTTCGACCGCGAAGTTTCCGAGGCGGATCACATCACCGGCCTTTATGACATGCCTCTCACAGCTGAGGTAGTTCTCCTCGAGCTTGTGGTCTATCATTCCCATGGCCAGAGGCGATGCATACACAGGGACCGATATCTCCTGAAGCAGATACGGTATCGCTCCTATGTGGTCCTCGTGTCCATGTGTGATTATTAGTCCCTTTACCTTTTCGCTGTTTTCCTTAAGGTATGTGAAATCCGGGATAACTATGTCGATGCCGAACATCTCATACTCAGGGAATGCAAGTCCGCAGTCGATAATGAGGATCTCGTCATTGCACTCGATAAGCGTGCAGTTCTTTCCGATCTCCTTCATGCCGCCGAGCGGGATTATCCTGAACGGGGCCTTGCCTGCCTTCTTCCAAGCCTGTGCTGCCGGCTTTGCTTTTGTCTTAGGTTTTTTCGCAGCGGCTGATACCTTTGCGGCAGTCTTTTTCACCTTCTTTGCAGGTGCTTTTGCCCTCTTTTTATTGCCTGTCTTTTCTGTATTCTGTTTATTGTTGTTTTTAGTTGCCATAAATAACGAAACCGCTATTTTACAACGAAGTTGATAATTTTATTCGGTACGAATATCACCTTTACAACCTCGTGACCTTCAGTAGCTTCGATGAACTTCTCTGAAGATCTCGCGGCTTCCTCAACTACCTCCTTCTCTGTATTGTTAGGCAGCAGGAGTTTATCCTTAAGCTTGCCGTTGATCTGTACGATGATCTCGACCTCGTCCTTTACGAGAGCGGATTCATCATATGCCGGCCATGCTCTGTTATACAGCCTGTCCTCATGTCCGAGGCGGTTCCAGAGCTCTTCTGTGATATGAGGCGAGAACGGATTGAGCAGTACAAGCAGCGTCTCGATCGCCTTGTTGAACAGAGCAAGATTGATGTTTCCATTCTTGTAGCGGTACATCTCGTTTACGAGCTCCATGATCGAAGAGATCGCTGTATTGAAGTTGAATCTGCCGCCGGCATCTTCCGTAACTTTCTTAATAGTTGAATTCAGGATGAAGTTGAGCGATCTGTCATCATGTGACTCTGCCTTGATCTCACCGAATTCAGTCTTGTCGCCTCTGATGCTTTCGATAAATTCATTTACAAGTCTGTAGACACGGCAGAGGAATCTGAAGCTTCCCTCTACTCCATCATCAGACCAGTCGAGTTCCTTTTCAGGAGGTGCCGCGAAGAGTATGAAGAGTCTTGCGGTATCAGCTCCGTACTTTGCCTGGATCTCTGCAGGACTTACTACATTGCCGAGCGACTTGCTCATCTTGGCCTTGATGTAATTTCCGTCCTTATCTGTATAGCCCTTGATGACCATGCCCTGTGTGAGCAGGTTTCTGAATGGCTCCTCAGCTTCGCAGAGACCGAGGTCATGCAGAACCATCTGGAAGAACCTTGCGTACATGAGATGAAGGATCGCATGTTCAACACCTCCGATATACTGGTCAACGTTCATCCAGTAATTGACCTTTGCAGGGTCAAATGCCGCTTTGTCGTTCTTGGCATCGCAGTATCTGAGGAAATACCAGGATGAATCGAGGAATGTATCCATGGTATCGATTTCTCTCTCTGCTTCGCCGCCGCACTTAGGGCATGTGCACTTTCTGAAAGTCTTTGATGTCGTGAGAGGAGAATCCCCCTTGCCTGTAAACTCTACGTCTGTAGGCAGAAGTACCGGAAGGTTTTCTTCCTTTTCAGGTACCCAGCCGCACTTCTCGCAGTAAACCATAGGGATAGGCGTTCCCCAGTATCTCTGACGGCTGATGAGCCAGTCTCTGAGCTTGTAGTTTACAGTCTTCTTTCCGAGGCCCTTTTCTTCGAGATCTGCAACGATCTTACTGATGGCCTCTTTATTGTTCATTCCGTTGTATTCACCGGAGTTGATCATCGTACCTTCAGCTGCGGCAGCCTCTGTAAGGTTATCAAGATCGACATCCGGAACATCTACTACAGGAATGATGTCGAGACCGAACTTCTTGGCGAATTCAAAGTCTCTCTGGTCGTGAGCAGGTACAGCCATGATGGCACCTGTTCCGTAATCCATCATTACGTAGTCGGAGATATAGATAGGAACTTTTGCTCCGTTGACAGGATCGATCGCGTAACGGCCGATGAATTCTCCGGTCTTTTCCTTTGTAAGCGATGTACGTTCAAGCTCGGACTTATGAGCGCATGCGTCCACATAAGCTTTTACGGCTTCTTCGTATTCAGTGCCTTCAGTCAGCTCTGAAACGAAAGGATGCTCAGGAGCGAGGACCATGTATGTTACTCCGAAGAGTGTATCAGGACGTGTAGTATATACTACGAGTTCCTTGTCTGTGCCGTCGATGCTGAACTTGACCTCAGCACCCTCCGAACGTCCGATCCAGTGTTCCTGCATGGATTTGACCTTGTCAGGCCAGCCCGGCATATCCTCAAGATCCTTGAGGAGTCTGTCGGCGTAGTCGGTGATCTTGAGATACCACTGTGACAGATGCTTTTTAGTTACAGGTGTATGGCAGCGCTCGCATGCGCCGTCCACTACCTGCTCGTTGGCAAGAACCGTCTGGCAGCTTGGGCACCAGTTGACCGGGTTGTCTTTTTTATAGGCAAGTCCCTTCTTATAGAACTGGATGAAGATCCACTGCATCCACTTATAGTAGTCAGGCTTGCATGTAGCAACTTCTCTGTCCCAGTCATAGCTGAGTCCAAGGGATCTGAGCTGCTCTCTCATGTCATCCATGTTCTGGTTTGTCCATGTGAACGGATGGATGTTGTTCTTGATAGCAGCATTCTCTGCAGGAAGTCCGAATGAATCCCATCCCATCGGATGAAGGACGTTGAAGCCTGCCATCTTCTTATATCTGGCAATAACGTCACCGATCGAATAGTTTCTTACATGACCCATGTGAAGCTTTCCCGAAGGATACGGGAACATCTCAAGGACGTAATACTTTTCTTTGCTTTCGTCCTCAACTGTTTTGAATGCGTTCTCTTCTGCCCAGATCTTCTGCCACTTGGCTTCGATCGCTGTAAAATCGTATCTGTCGTTTCGCATTAGTGGTTTCTCCTGTCTCAATTAATCAACGAATATGGACTCGCAGTCGCTCCAGATCTTTTCAAGCGTATACTTGTCCCTTGTATCGGAGGTGAACAGATTTACAATAACATCTCCTCCGTCTACCAAAATCCATCCTGTGTCAGGACGTCCGTCCTTGCTCTTTGGTTCGATGCCAAGTTCTGCGAATTTGTCTTCTACCTCATCTGCGAGAGCTCCGAGCTGTCTGTCGGACGTTCCTGTAGCGATGACAAAATAATCCGCAAATGAAGATTTCTCGGCTATATCTATCATAACGATATCTTTTGCTTTCTTGCTGCTTAGCATATCAGCTATAGCAGAAGCCATTTCTTTACTTTCCATTGTTTTTCTCCTTGATTTTTTCTCTTATCCAATCCCTGGCTTCGATAGTGTCCGTGTCGATCTCTCTCCCCTTTTCCTTAAGATCTCCGCAGGTATATTCAAGTATCTCGAGGCTCGCCTGATCAAGATCACGGTATGCGAGCTGCTGATAATATTCGAGGTCGCTGTATGTACGATTGTCTTCAACTACATCGGCTGTGAAGACTATCTGTTCGAGAAGCGACATGCCTTTGCGTGCAGTTGTGTGGAACCTGACAGCGTTCAGTATATCTTCGTCTGTGACTCCGAATTCGTGCTCCAGCACCGCAGCTCCTACCTTTGAGTGAGCCAGTGCGTTGTTCCCGAGAAGATATTCATCCAGCCCGTACTTCCTTACGCATTCATCCATGCGGTCCTGATCGAAGTTCTTTGCTATGTCGTGATATCTGCCGGCAAAAGCCGCTTTCTCAACATCTCCGCCATGGAGTCCGGCGAGCCTTACGGCCATGTCTTCAACACCCAGGGAATGCCGGTACCGGCTCTCTTTGAGATTATCCCTGAGGAAGCTCTCCAGGGCATCCTTATCTGTACAAATTATGCTCAATTATGTATTCCTCTACTCCCTCCGGGACCAGTCCGCTGACCGGCTCGCCTTCGCTTACCAGCTTTCTGATAACTGTCGAAGATGCATCGACGGGCGGCATCTCAAGTACGGTGATGTCAGATCCGTATATCCGGCGGAACTTTTCAACTATCTCCATTCCTTCAATATCATCCGTATGCGGACGCCTTGCAGTGACCAGCGGATAATCGCGAAGTATCTCTTCGCCTTTATACCACATGTCGAGCTGTATCACGGAATCGAAACCGAGAACATAGTACAGATCACCGTCAAGCATATTTCTCCAGTGTGTCAGTGTCTCTATGGTGTAGGACGGACCTTCTCTCTGGAGTTCATAGGTCGAGAGCCTGAATGCTTTGTTTGTTCCGAGCACAGTCTTTATCATGCCGCATCTGTCCCTGCCGTCCGTGACCTTACGGTTCTGCTTGAACGGGGAGACAAACGCAGGCATAAATATGAGCTTATCAAGACCGCACTCCCTGACAGCGCTGTCTGCAAGAGCTACATGCCCGATATGTATCGGATCAAAGCTTCCGCCGTATATGCCGTACTTTTTCTTTTCACTCATAATCAACAGTTGTGTTATTTCTCTGCTGCCAGCTCGATACCGAGTTCTTCGAGCTGTCCCTCTCCCGCAGGTGCAGGAGCTTCGCATACAGGGCACTCAGCGTTCTGGTTCTTAGGGAACGCTATTACCTCTCTGATGCTCTTTTCGCCGAGAAGCAGCATTACGAGTCTGTCGAGACCGTATGCAAGACCTGCGTGAGGAGGTGCTCCGTATTTGAATGCTTCGATGAGGAATCCGAACTTCTCCTGGCATTCTTCGTCTGTGAGTCCGAGAGCTCTGAACATCCTTGCCTGGAGGTCCTTATCGTGGATCCTGACACTGCCGCCTCCGAGCTCGACACCGTTGAGAACGATGTCATATGCGTCTGCGTTGAGTGAAAGGATATCTCCGTCAAGTTTGTCGAGTTCATCGAGCTTCGGCTGTGTGAACGGATGATGCATGGCCTTGAGGTTTCCGTCCTCGTCCTGCTCGAACATCGGAAAGTCAACGACCCAGAGGAAGTTGAACTGATCATCATCGAGCAGGCCCATGAGACCGGCGATCCTTCTTCTCAGGAATCCGAGAGAGTCATAAGTGACCTTTGATGTTCCGCTTACGATGAACACGATATCGCCGGAACCTCCGCCCATTCTGTCAATAACAGCCTTGAGCTCATCCTCGCTGAAGAACTTGCTAACGGATGAGGATACGGCTAAACCGTCATTTTTGATCCAGACAAGGCCTTTTGCTCCGTAGTGCTTAACTTCGTCAACGAGCTTGTCGATCTTCTTTCTTGAGAATTCTGCAGCTCCTCCCGGAACACAGATACCTCTGATATCTCCGCCCTCGGCGAGAGTCTTTGTGAAGACTTCGAAACCGCAGCCTTCAAACATGTCATTGAGTTTTACGAGTTCAATGTCGAATCTTGTATCAGGCTTATCGGAACCGTATCTTTCCATCGCCTCAGCATAAGTCATTCTAGGGAACGGTGTCTCAACGTCTATTCCCTTGACCTCTTTCATGACTCTCTTGAGAAAGCCTTCCTGCATTTCGATGACATCATCAACGCCGGCGAAGGACATCTCGAGGTCGATCTGAGTGAACTCAGGCTGTCTGTCTGCTCTGAGGTCCTCATCTCTGAAGCACTTTACGATCTGCATGTATCTGTCTGTTCCGCCTACCATCAGAAGCTGCTTGAACATCTGAGGTGACTGCGGAAGAGCATAGAAGCTGCCGTTGTGTACCCTGCTCGGGACGATGTAGTCTCTTGCGCCTTCCGGTGTAGGCTTGATGAGCATCGGAGTCTCGACTTCAGTGAATCCGTTCTCGTCGAAGTAGTCTCTGCAGCACTTTGTGATCTTATGCCTGAATGTAAGGTTTCTCTGCATCTTCTGTTTGCGGAGATCCAGATATCTGTACTTCAGTCTGAGATTATCATCTACATTATCATCATCTTTGATGTAGATCGGCGGAGTCTCGGATGAAGAATAAATGACAAGGTCTTCTGCGAAAACTTCGATGTCTCCTGTATCAAGATTAGGGTTCTTGGAACTTCTTTCCTTTACAGTGCCCTTAACACCGATGCAGTATTCACTTCTGAGGCTTTTTGCCTTTTCAATAACATCTGCAGGAACATCTTCATTGAATGTTACCTGTGTTATGCCGCTCTTGTCCCTGATGTCGACAAAGACGAGTCCGCCGAGGCTTCTGGCCTTCGCGACCCATCCGTTCAGTACAACATTTTTACCTTCATCGGCAAGCCTGAGCTCGCCGCACATGTGAGTTCTCTTATAAAGCATCTGCGAGATCTTCCCTTCTTACTTTAGTTTGTTCTGATGTATTCATGTTTTTAAGTGTTATCTCACCGCTGGCAACTTCATCCTCGCCTATAACGGCGGTATACGCAGCGCCAAGCTTGTTCGCGTATTTCATCTGACCTTTGAGATTGCGCTCTCTCGTATCCATCTCAGCCCTTATACCCTTGCTTCTCAGTTCGTGGAGAAGTCTGACGGAGTATTCTCTCGCCTCATCTCCTATCCATGCCAGGAAGATCTGAGGGCCTATTTCACCGCCAAAATCGTGTCCGGAGAGTTCCATCATCATGAGCAGCCTTTCCTTGCCGAGACCGAAGCCTACGCCCGGCATATCAGGTCCGCCGATCTCCTCGATGAGGTGATCGTATCTGCCGCCTCCGCACACTGTGCCCTGAGCGCCGATCTTTGTAGTGATGAATTCGAAGGCAGTCTTTGTGTAGTAATCAAGGCCTCTTACGATCGTCGGATCCACAACATAGTCGATGCCCATTGCATCAAGGTGCTTCTTCAGATCCTCGAAATCTTTCTTGCAGTCATCGCAGAGGTAGTCAAGCATCATAGGTGCGCCCTTGACGAGTTCTTTGTCTTCCGGCGATTTGCAGTCGAGTATCCTCATCGGATTCTTGTCAAATCTTGACTTGCATGTGTCGCACAGACAGTCGAATTTAGGTCTCAGGAAGTCCTGAAGAGCCGTTCTGTGGACCGGTCTGCATTTTCTGCATCCGACGCTGGAGATGTGAAGCTCGATGTCTTCTATTCCCATCCTCTTCAGAAAATCGTGCCCGAGAGCGATGATCTCTGCATCGGCAAGCATGCTGTGCGTTCCGAAATTCTCGATGCCGAACTGGTGGAATTCTCTGAGCCTGCCTGCCTGAGGTTTTTCATACCTGAAGCATGGTGTATTGTAATAGACCTTGGTAGGCTGTGTCTCTGCGTACAGATTGCTCTCTATGAATGATCTTACTGCCGGTGAAGTGCCTTCAGGCTTGAGCGTTATGCTGCGGCCGCCGAGATCATTGAACGTATACATCTCTTTCTGGACCACATCGGTCGTATCTCCGATGCCTCTGTTAAAGAGCTCCGTTGCTTCAAAGATCGGTGTCCTCATCTCTTTGAAGCCGTATTCAGAGCAGATCTTAGCCCACTCCGATTCAATGTACTGCCACTTCCAGGAGTCGGACGGGAGTACATCTTTTGTGCCCTTCTGAGCTTTGATAGCCATCTTATCCTCCGTAATATTTATTCTTTCTTTCGAGCATTTCGTCGAAACGCTCGCTGTATATCCTGTAATTGCTTACATTTGCTATTCTTTCGAGCCTGTCTTCCGACGGATAGTAGACTTTGCCTACCGCGCCGGCGCCGAGGCCGATTATTGTCTGTTTATCTTCCATGATACGGACATTGTATATGGAATGCGTGCCCGGTCTGCACCAGCCGACATTCTCGAGGGCGCCTATCTGATGTTTCTGTCTGTATATGTAGTACGGACGGAAACCTGCTTCAGTAAGCACTCTGCGGGAGATGTCGAGCATATTCGATACTGTGTCCGCGTTCTTCCGGTAGTAGACCGGATCGCTTTCTTTGAGTCTTGATCCCCTTTTTACTGAAAGCGTATGTATGGTTATATTGTTTGCGCCGAGTCTGATGACTTCTTCAAGACTGGCTGTGAAATCGTTCTCATCTTCTTCGGGAAGACCCGCTATAAGATCTGCATTGATGACCTCAAAGCCTGCTTCCTTCGCGAGGCTGTAGCCCCTGCGTATATCATCGGCGGTATGGTCACGGCCTATAAGCCTGAGCGTCTCATCCTTCATTGACTGCGGGTTGATGCTGATGCGCTGTATGCCGAGTTCCTTGAGCGCACGGAGCTTATCCGCAGTTATCGTGTCCGGTCTTCCGGCTTCTACGGTGAACTCTATGGACGAGGGATCCACATTGAAGGCCGCCGCGGTCTTTTCTATAAGTACCCGCAGCTGCTCCGCATCAAGAGTGGTCGGTGTACCGCCGCCTATATAGATGCTTTCGAGAACGGTACCGTGTTCTGCAGCCTGCTTTCCGGCATAGTCTATCTCTTTTAGGAGATCATTGAAGTAAAGAACCCTTTCTTCCGCAGGTGCAACATTTGAAGCAAAGCTGCAGTAGGCGCATCTTGTCGGGCAGAACGGTATGCCGATATAAAGAGATGCTTTTTCCCATGGAACTCCGGAGATATTGGAGAGCTGGTAATCTGCAATGTCAGCAAGCAGGGATGTCTTGTCATCTGACATCAGATATTTTTCCTTCATCAGATTTTCCATGACAGATACGGAATTGCCGCTGCAGAGAGCAAGCGCGGGCTTGAGCGGCCTCACGCCGGTAAGAGTCCCCCATGGAGGTCTGATACCGCATATATCTGACAGAAGACCGTAAAACTCCCTTTTGATCGACTCCCTGTCTGATTCTCCGGAAGCGTTTACCAGATAGCTGTTCTTACCGAGAAGGTCCGCTATGCTGTTTCCCTTGTATGCAATGATCTCGAAACCGTCATCGGGCAGAAACACTCTGGCAAGCTCAGTGAAGTGATAATCGTCATCTATGTTGTTGATATAGAATCTATACAAAAGGATTAGCCCTCTTTTCGTAACCTATTGTAGTCGGAGCTCCGTGGCCCGGATAAACGATGATGTCTTCATCAAGAGTGTAGAGCTTGTCGTTTATCGAATGCAAAAGTGTGAACCAGTCTCCCGTCGGAAGATCAGTGCGGCCGACACTGAGTCTGAAAAGCGTATCGCCCGTAAAGATCACATTTCCTGCCAGCAGGCATATGCCTCCGGCGGTGTGTCCCGGAGTTTCAATGACCTTGAATTCCGTTTCTCCGAGAGTGATAATATCTCCTTCCTTCAGAAGGATGTTTGGCTTTGGACATTTGTAGTTCTGACCTTCAATAACAGGGATATCCTTTTCAGGAACAGCAAATCTGACAGCGCTGTATTCGTCCTTGTACTGCTGAGCAGCAAGGAAATGGTCATGATGTCCGTGAGTCAGGATCAGATATTTCAGATATGCGTTGCTCTGTATATCCATCCTTATCTCGAGATCGTAATATCCCGGGTCGATTATAGCCTTGAAACCGGTCGCTTCATCGGTAACAAGATATGTATTCTCTCCGTACATTCCGTTCGGATAGCATTTGATGTCCAGACTCATGACTTACCCTCTTATTTCAAATAATTAATTACTGTAAATGTCCCAATTTATCTTGGCCTGAATACTCTCAGTACGCCCTGTACCTGTCTCAGTCCTGTGAGGAGGCGCTGTATCTGATGCATGTCAGTGATCTCAACGGTCAGAAGAGTATTCGTAGTGCCCGGTTCACCCGGTGTGAGGTTGAGACCGACGACCTCAAGGTCGTAGTCGTCACATACTTTGGAGACATCCTTGAAAAGACCCTTTCTTTCCTCTGATACGATCTGGATGTCTGCATAGTATTTTCTGGTATCGCTCGGTGTATCCCATTCGACTTCTATGAGCCTTCCCTTGTCTTCTTCCCTGATGTTTTTGATGTTTACACAGTCGGCTCTGTGAACTGTTATACCCTTTCCCTTGGAAATGTATCCCATGATAGGATCGCCCGGAACAGGATTGCAGCAGGTCGCGCGCCTTATAAGCAGGTTGTCGGTTCCTTTTACTATAATGCCGGATTCCGACCTTTCCCTGCCGCGGACCAAAGGTTTTTTCTTGATATCAGGAGCTTCCTGCTCCTCTGCTTTTATCTTATTGTCTGCTTCATAATACTCTATGAGCTTCTGCCCCAGCTTTGAGACGGTGCTTCCGCCTCTTGATATCTGCAGGAAAAGCTCATTGACGTTCGAGCAGTTGAAATCCTTTACCGCTTTCAGGATATAAGCATTCTTTGTCACCAGAGCAGGATCGTAGCCCTTCTTCCTGATGTAATTGTTTATGTTGGTACGACCCTTGTTGACATCGCTGTCCTTGTCGGCTTTGCGCAGCCAATTTCTGATCTTGTTTTTGGCTCCCGATGTCTTGCACTTCTTGAGCCATTCAACGCTAGGACCGGATGAGTTGGCAGATGTGACGATCTCTACGATATCTCCGTTATGAAGGATATGGTCGATCGTGACCATCTTTCCGTTCACCTTAGCACCTACGCATCTTATTCCTACGTCGGTATGGATCTTGAATGCGAAGTCGAGCGGAGTGCTTTCTGCAGGCAGCTCCATTACATCTCCGCCCGGGGTGAATACGAAAACCTGATTGTTGAAAAGATCGACTTTGACCGTCTCAAGGAATTCTACGGAATCCTCCGCTTCTTTCTGCCATTCGAGAGCCTGTCTCAGCCAGGCGAGCTTCTGCTCACTGTCGTCGGCATCACCGGAGATCTTTCCTTCTTTGTACTTCCAGTGTGCAGCGATACCGTACTCTGCGACCCTGTGCATCTCGTAGGTCCTTATCTGGATCTCGAAAGGCTCACCGTTGTCTCCGAGCACCGTTGTATGTATCGACTGATACATATTCGGCTTAGGCATCGCGATGTAGTCCTTGAACCTTCCCGGGATAGGCTTCCAGCGGTTATGTACCAGACCCAGTGCGGCATAGCAGTCCTTTACGCTCGATACGAGTATACGTACGGCAAGGATATCGAAGATCTCGTCGATCTGCTTCTGCTGCATTATCATCTTGCGGTAAATGCTGTAAAGGTGTTTTGCCCTTCCCTTTACATCGTGCTGTATCCCTGCTTCTTCAAGGAGTTCCGAGATGGTTCCCGTAAGTGACTCAAGGTTCTTTTCATATTCGGACTTTCTGCGCTCTACTGCATCGACCAGCTTTTTATATTCGAGCGGATGCAGATACTTGAGCGAGAGGTCTTCGAGTTCGAATTTTATGCTGAATATACCGAGCCTTCCTGCAAGCGGCGCATAGATCTCAAGAGTCTCCATCGCCTTGGTGGTGCGCTTGTTTGTAGGCATGTATTCAAGGGTCCGCATATTATGGAGCCTGTCGGCAAGTTTGATAACAAGGACCCTTATATCCTTTGACATCGCAAGAAACATCTTGCGGAAGTTCTCGGCCTGAGCTTTTTCTGTAGAGTCATATGAGATGTTTCCGAGTTTTGTTACACCGTCAACAAGATCAGCTATCTTCTCATCGAAGTCCTCTACAAGCTGCTCTCTGGTATAAGCTGTATCTTCGACAACATCGTGAAGAAGACCTGCGATCACAGTCTCATTATCCATTCCAAAGCCGGCCAGTATCTTTGCTACAGCTACCGGATGGATAATGTAGGGCTCTCCGCTCTTACGAAATTGCCCGTCGTGTAAACTGCGGGCAATTTCATAGGCTTTGATAATGACCGAGTCATCATATTTCGGATTGATCTCGCTCATATCCCTTATGAATTTTTCTGTGGACAGATCTATCTTTGCTGCTGCCATTCCGTCTCCCGGAAAAACTCCCGACTAGAGCCTGATGCCCTCGTCGTCCTTTCTCTTTGCGGATTTCTTTCTCTGCTTATCCGCTTTTGCTTTATTGTCTTCGTATTTCGAGATTCCCTCTTTTTTTGTCAGCTCATAGAATACCGGGCTGCAGAGGAAGAGTGATGAATATGTACCTACAAACACACCGATCATCAGAGGGACCAGGAAGGACCTGAGTTCTGACGATGCCATGATGAACAGCGGCACCATGGAGAGCAGTGTTGTGAGCGATGTCATCATGGTTCTAGACAGAGTCTGGTTGATACTTGTATCTATGAGTTCCATCGCCTGTTTGCGCTTGAAGAACTTCGAGTTCTCTCTGATACGGTCAAATACTACGATCGTATCGTTGATCGAGTAACCTACGACTGTCAGGATACCTGCGATGAACGGGTTGTTGATAGTAATGCGGAATATCGCGTAAATGGCCAGTGTTACGAGAACGTCGTGACCGAGTCCTGCGATAGCCGCAAGTCCGTACTGCCAGTTCTTGAATCTGAACCTGATGTAGATGAGCATGCAGAGTGCTGCGATCAGGATCGACTTGATAGCGTTGTTTCTGAGGTCCTTACCTACTGTTGGTCCGAACTCTTCGGATGCCAGGACATCGCTGTCCTCGAATCCGTATTTGGCCTGAAGTGTATCGACTACAGCCTGTCTGTCATCCGACTTGAGGTCTTTGATAGTTCTGATGATGATCTGCGAGTTATTTCCCGATGCGTAAACGATCGTCGGGTTAAGGTCATACTCAGCGATCGTCGCCTTGACATCGTCGATATCGACTTCCTGACCCATCTCGATCTGCATCATCGTACCGCCTGTGAAGTCGATACCGTAGTTGAAGCCTCTGAATGCGAAAAATCCGGCTCCGATAAGTATCACAGCAAGGCTGAGTGCGTAGAATTTCTTTCTGTTTTCAATGAAATGCAGGTTGAACTTCCAGCTGAATCTCGGTGTTCCGTCTTCGTTTACACCAAACATTCTGTTTGTGCCTAACTTCTCGCTTTCGGCAAGGAGATTGACGAAGAGCTGAGTGATGAATACAGCTGTGATAACCGACATTACGGTACCGATCATCAGTGTAAGTGCGAAGCCCTTGACCGAAGTAGTACCGAAGATATACAGAACGAACGCTGCGACAAGTGTTGTTGTCTGCGAGTCAACGACTGTACCCAGAGCTGCATGATATCCCATGTCTACGGCAACGCGTACAGATTTGCCCTTCTGGATCTCTTCTCTGATCCTTGTGAAGATGATCACGTTCGAGTCTACTGCCATACCGATGGACAGGATGATACCTGCGATTCCCGGAAGTGTCAGTACCGATCCCATAGCGGCCATGATCCAGAGTACGAGCTGGATGTACAGCAGCAGAGCAAGGTCAGCGACTACACCGAGCATTCCGTATGCGATGACCATGAGGACCATTACCAGTCCCAGTCCGATAGCACCTGCCTTGACGGAGAGCTTGAGAGCGTTTGCTCCGATGGTAGCTGTCTGTACGGATGAGTTGATCTCTGTAAGGTTAGCCGGAAGAGCACCGCCTCTGATCAGAGCTGAAAGCTGTGAAGCTTCGGTCTCGCTGAATCCGTTCGGTCTTGTGATCTCGCAGGATCTCGAGTTGATCTTCTCGTGGACCGTAGGAGCCGAGATGACCTCATCGTCGAGAGCGATAACGATCGCTGTGTTTGCGACAAGGTTGCCCTCTTCGTCTGTCATGGTCGGAGTAACTGCGCCGCTGTAAGCTTTTTCTGTAGCATCAGCAAAGAGATTGCTGCCTTCGTTTGTAAAATCTATGGTGATCTTGTAGCCGCCGTTGTTTGAGTCCGTGGCGATCTGTGAATCACTGATTCCCTCACCTGTAAGAGCAAGAGTACCGTCTGCGAGGAAGAACTGGAGCTGGGCCGTACGTCCGATCTGCTCGATGGCTTCTTCGGCGTTCTCAACACCCGGCATCTCTACTCTGAGACGGTTCGTTCCTTCTATCGAGACCTGAGCTTCGCTGATACCCATAGCGTTTACACGGTTTTCGAGAACGCTCTTGGTCTGGTTCATTATCGCGGTGAGCTCTGCACCTGTTTCTTTCGAGTCAGCTTCAAGAAGTACATAGACTCCGCCGTTGATATCGAGTCCGTACTTGAGCTGCTTTCCGAGATTTCCGAACTTGCTGCCGACACCCGTGAATGAAACGATCCAGGATGCGATAAGGAGCAGCACGATCAGAACTGCAAATACTTTTCTTCTGCCTGTTTTCTTTGAGTTCATATCTCCTTAATACCTTTCGCTGATTTGCCGTAACACCGCAAAAAGCGCATAATACGACAATTAATAATTATTCAATCTATTGTACTCGTTTAAGCTTATGATTTCAATGAAAAAAGTACATCCGGAACGTCTCCGGATGTACTTATTTCAATGCTTTTTTCGAGTTTGACTATTCTGCGTCCTCAGACTTTTTTCCGAGCTTTTTCGGCGTTACTTTCTTGTCTCTTGAAGGTGCCTTTTCTTCCTGTGCAGCCTTGGCAGCTTCCTTCTCTGCAGGCTTGCTGTCAGGTGCAGAGCTCTTTGTGCTGACTGTAGCTATAGCAGTTTTAAGGAACTCGATCTTATTCTTGCCGGCAGTAGTCGAGATAGTAACTGTCTTGTCAGTGATCTTCTCTACCTTTCCGATGATCCCGCCGATAGTGATGACCTCGTCACCGACCTTCAGGGCTTCTCTCATCTCTCTGTCAGCTTTATCTTTCTTTCTCTGAGGTCTGATCATCATGAAGTAAATCATTGCGATCAGAAGTACCATAAGTACGAGACTGAATGCAGGGCTGTTAGGGTTCATTGTATCCTCCTATACTCTATCGAATACCGTTATTTTGGTGCCGGCGGTGGGGGTCGAACCCACACGATATTGCTATCACGGGATTTTGAATCCCGCGCGTCTGCCAATTCCGCCACGCCGGCGCATGGCATTTTTGGCTAAAAAAATGGTGTGGATGACTGGACTCGAACCAGCACGGTCTCCCACATGCCCCTCAAGCATGCGCGTCTGCCATTCCGCCACATCCACACGGCACTTATGGATTATAGACACCTTTCCTCACTTTTGCAAGTGGTTTTTTAAAGTTTTTTTAATTCTTTATCAACAGCAGCTCTGAGCTCATCGATCGAGCCATCGTTAACAATTACAAAATCAGCCTTTTCGGCTTTTGCAGACTCATCTTTCTGGGAATCCATGATCAGGTCTATTATCTCTTTACCGATACCATCACGCTTCATGACCCTTTCCCTTCTGACTTCATAAGGCGCAGTAACGACCCAGACAAGATCGTAATTCCCTTCTGTCCCGGTCTCAAATAACAGAGGTATGTCAAAGAACAGCGCACTGTCGCCGCTTTCTTCCCTCTCCCGTTTGATCTTTTCGATATCTTCGAGTACGACCTTTGTGGTCCCTTCCTCAAGAAGTTTCTTTTTGGAAGGCTCTCTGAAGACCAGATCCCTCATAGCCGCACGGTTCAGGCTCCCGTCAGACATTATGTATTCAGGTCCGAAATGCTGAAAAATATAAGGCATGGCTTTGCCGCCTGCTGCTGTCATCTCTCTTGACATCTTATCGGCATCGACAACAGTATATCCGAGACAGGTAAGATAATTCGTGACTTCGGTCTTGCCTGATCCTATTCCGCCTGTTATTGCTATGGTCTTCATTGCTGCCTCCGTTTATTTGAGTTCGTACCAGGTCTTTCCCGAATGCATGTCACATTCAAGATCGACGGCAAGATCTGCCGCTGCCATCATACAGCTGCTGAGTATTTCACGTACTTCTTCAAGTTCGTTTTCAGGGCCCTCAACTATGAGTTCGTCGTGGATCTGAAGTATCAGTCTGGACTCAAGTCCTCGTCTGCGGAGTTCTTCAGAAACTGAATTCATGGCTATCTTTATGATATCCGCAGCTGTGCCCTGTATAGGAGTATTCATTGCAAGACGCTTGGCAAGTTCACGCTCCATGAATTTACGCGAAGCAAACTCCGGTATGCGTCTTATCCTGCCGAAATATGTCTTTACTTCGCGCTTGTCTTCGCCCTCTTCTATCTGTCTGTCCAGATATTCCTTTACAGCGCTGTGCTTAGCGAAGTATTCGTTTATATATTTCTGGCCTTCGGCACGTGAGATCTTAAGGCTTTCTCCGAGTCCGAAGCCGCTCATGCCGTATACGACACCGAAATTGACAGCCTTGGCGCGAGTACGGTCAAGTGCCGTGACCTCATCTTCCGGTATGTCAAACACTCTTGAAGCAGTAGCTCTGTGTATATCTTTACCGTTCCTGAAATCTGCGATAAGGGATTCGTCGCCGCTGAGTGCCGCGAGTATGCGGAGCTCTATCTGGGAATAATCGGATCCGGTGAAAATACAGCCGTCACCGGCGACAAAAGCCTTGCGTATCAGGCGTCCGTAATCATCACGGATAGGTATGTTCTGAAGATTCGGTTCCGTGCAGCTGAGCCTTCCTGTCGCTGCGACAGTCTGCATGAAGTGAGGCCTTACCCTTCCGTCCTCACCTATAAGAGGCAAAAGCCCCTCAACATAAGTGCTGTTCAGTTTGCTGAGTTTTCTGTACTCAAGGACGTCTGCAACTATACCGTAGCTGTCCTTGAGCTTATCCAGTATGTCTGCAGCTGTTGAATATGAACCGCTTTTGTTCTTACCCGGCTTCGGATAAGGTATCCCCATTTTTTCAAAGAGTATGGTTCCGAGCTGCTTCGGTGAATTGATATTGAACTCTGTACCGGCTTCTTCATAAATACCCTTTTCAAGGTTTTGTATACCGGTCCTGAGTTCTTCACCGATCTGTCTGAGTATTTCAGGCTCGCACTTTATGCCTGCGAGCTCCATGCGTGCAAGTGTTGCTGCAAGAGGCATCTCACAGTCTCTGAACAGCGCAGTAAGACCGTTCTCTTCTAGGACCTTCTGCTGTTCTTCCATGACCTTCGCGCTGTAAAAAGCTCTCCTGAGAAGCTCTTCTCCACTGAAGGCTGACGACTCATAAGAAGCCTCATCAGACAGGATAGCCGACTCGCTCTCCGGAGCAGCGTATCCGCAGTAGCTTAAGAGAAGCTTTCCGAGCGGGTACTTCTGTCTGTTCGCATCGATAAGATATTCTGCTATCTGCACATCATATCCCGGCTTCAGGCCGGCATCGGCTTTTGCAAGCAGAGAATACAGTATCCTCTTGAGACCGCAGCCGCACAGGCTATAGCCCATGTCTGCCAGTTTCTGAACGGCAAGCGGAGAATCCATAGGAGTAAGCTCTCTGATGCATGCGATATTCTTCTCCGCACTGTACAGGCATATACAGGCGACTTCCGGTTCTGCAAGGTGGCTGGCATCTGCAGATGCTTCTATAAATACGTCCCCGGAGCTTCCGGCTGTTTTTATAAAGTCCTCAAAGCCGACACGCTTTACGGATGCGAATTCTCCTGCGAGATCCTTGCCGCCTCCGGCATTGAACGCATCTGTGTCTTCGGCTGCCCCGCTCTGAAGTTTCTTTATGAACGAACTGAATTCAAGTTCCTTATACAGAGGAATGAGCTTGTCAAGATCCGGATCGCTGTATCTGAGATCATCCCATGTAAAATCGACCGGTGCTTCTGTATTGATGGTAGCGAGCCATTTTGACATCCTGGCGACTTCGATGTTGTCGCGCAGCTTCTCGCCCATTTTTCCCTTGACCTCATCAGCATGATCTATAAGATTCTCAAGAGAGCCGTACTGCTCCAGAAGAGCTATTCCCTTCTTTTCGCCTATACCCGGTACTCCCGGTATATTGTCGGAGCTGTCTCCCATAAGGCCCTTCAGGTCTATGAACTGTGAAGGAGTCAGATTATATCTGTCCTTCATTGCTTCGATGTCGTAAAGGTCAAATTCGGTCATTCCGCGCTTGTTTATAAGCACTTTGACATGTTCACCGACAAGCTGGAGTTCGTCCTTGTCACCTGAAATAACGAGCGTCTCGAGGCCATCTGACTCGGCCCTGGCGGCTATTGTCCCGATGATATCGTCGGCTTCAAACTGAGGCACTTCAAGAACTGCGATGTTCATGGCTCTGAGTACGTCATGCATCAGAGGGATCTGTGAAAGAAGTTCAGGCGGTGTCTTGAGTCGTCCGGCCTTGTACTCCTTATAAACATCGTGCCTGAATGTGCCGCCTTTCATGTCGAATGCGACAGCGATATGAGTAGGCTCGTAGTCGCTCAGTATCTTTCCGAGCATATTAACAAAGGCAAACACACCCTGGGTATGAATGCCTTTGGAAGTAACCATCGGTCTCATGGCAAAGTATGCTCTGAAGAGCAGGCTGTTGCCGTCTATGAGAATCAGTTTGTTCATTATTTGTCTCCGGTATTTTGCATGTCTCTTGCTGCAGGCAATCCGTATTCGCCTTCTGCGGACATGGCGCCGTCTATTATCGCATATTGCATGACATCCGTTGCCAGTGCAGCAAATGCGTCGAAATTGACTTTCTGCTTTCCGCTTGCAAGTACAAATATGGTATCACCGTCCAGTGTACCGTGCACAGGCTTGATAGCCCTGGCATATGCATCATGAAGGATCGATGCCAGCTTGTTTGCCTGTGACTTCGTAAGATCTGCATTTGTGATAAGGCATGAGATCGTGGTGTTGAACGCGATATCATAGCCCATTTCTTCTGAAGTGAGCTCCCGCTTAGGTTCTTCTTCCTGTACGGTATCCTGCTGTTCTTCAGGTTCTGCTTCGGCTGCGTGCTCCTCTTCAGTCAACTCTTCAGGAGCAGCTTCCGATACAGGTTCAGGTTCAGGTTCGGGATCAGATCCGGACTGCTCATCAAAGATCTCAGTGGCAGCTTCTGCTTCAGGAGCTGCAGTTTCGGGATCCTGTGGATCTGTTGCTTCTTCTGTCTCATACACCGTAACTTCATCAGCGTCTTTGACTTCATCTTCAAGGTCGGCGAAACTGATCACCTTATCTTCGGTATTGCTTGTATCGCTGAAACCGGCCGGCTTATCTTCGGTATCGCTGAAGCTGATCGCCTGATCCACATCAGCCCTGTCGATGAAAGCTGTGCTCTCATCGACAGAAACTGTATTATCATGAACCATGCTCTTAAGGGTCTTGATGGTGCCGTAGATCGACCCGCCGTCCTCAGACCTCAGGCCTGCGATTATGTTGCCTGCGCCGTTATAGACATCACCTACAGCGTTGACAGCTGTGATCGCACCGACTTCAATGAATCCGTCGCCGCATGCGAAGGTGCCGAGACCGGTCTTCATTGCCCTGTCATGGCCTTTTATCTTTCCGACCGTAGCACCTGTACCCGCTCCGTGATTGCCTCTGCTGAATCCGCCTTCGACATAGGCGTTCCTGACTGCCTGCATTCCCATACCGACATCAGGAAAAGCGCTGTGATCTCCGACAGCGAGGTCAAACAGTGATGCTCCGCATACGATAGGAACAACGATGCCTTCTCCGACATCGAAGCCTATCTTTCTGTCAGCAAGCTCTCTCATGACTCCCGAGGCTGCTTCAAGCCCGAAAGCGGATCCTCCGCTCAGAACTACAGCGTTAACGGCATTTACCGTGTTTTCGCTTCTGAGAAGATCGGTCTCACGTGTGGCAGGTCCGCCTCCTCTTACATCAACTCCGCCGACAGCTCCGTCTTCGCAGACGATAACGGTACACCCGGTACCTTTTTCCTTATTTTCGGCATTTCCCAGTCTGAAGCCTTCTATGTCGGATATGCCGATGATTTTCATGCCCATCTTTAGTCCTTTGGTTAGATGCTATACCTTTGTTCTATGATACCACAATCAGAAGCATTTTTTAATCATTTCAGCATCGGGTTCATCCTTGCTTAATGCTCCGACAGCAAAGTGCACTATGCCACTTACGATAAGTCCGGCAATGATCTCATGGATACCGAACGGCAGGATCTTTACTCTGTTGAAGAAAATGAACACCGCAAGTCCGCAAATGACTGAAGCCAGGCAGGCCTTGCTGTTGCCCTTCTTCCAGTAAAGTCCGCCGATGATCGGCCAGAAGAAAGTAGCCTCAAGTCCGCCGAAAGCAAAGAGGTTGATCCATACGATGATATCAGGCGGGTTGAGCGACAGCAGGCATGCGACTATGCCGATCCCGGCAGTAAGCGCAAAACTGTAGCGCGGTACCTTTGCGTATGATTCTTCATACCGGGTGTCCTCCGGCTTTGCGTCGACCGGTACCTTCTTGATGTAGTGCACATAGATGTCCTTGATTATCGTTGCCGATGCAAGTATCAGCAGCGAGTCGATAGTCGACATTACTGCTGCAAGAGGCGCCGCGAGGAAGAGTCCCGCAGCCCATGCAGGCATGTACTTCATTACTACGTAAGGGATGACCTGATCAGTGCTCTCCAGTCCGCCCTCAGGAAGAAGCGGGAAAGCAAATGTGCCTGCGAGATGCATGCCTATCATAAGGATACCGATAACTACGGTACCGTAGATCATAGCCTTGTGCATGGATTCGGTGTCTTTGAAGCCCATGCATCTTACTGCAGTCTGTGGAAGTCCGAGCACAGCTATTCCTACGAGAACCCAGAATGAGATGAGAGCTCCCGGTCTTAATGCGGCTATCTCAGCGCCGTACTGGCCTTTTCCCATAAGATCCCATCCCGGATTTCCGGCATCAAGAGCGCCTACGATACTGTCCATTCCGCCTGCTGCCCTTATTACAAAGAATAGCATCAGGAATGTTCCGCAGGTCATAACTATTCCCTGGATGGTATCAGTCGTTACAACGGCTTTGAAACCTCCGACCGAAGTGTAGATTATGACTACAACTCCGAAGAGAAGAAGTCCGGCCCAGTAAGGAAGACCCGTAACGGTCTGCATCAAAGTGGCTCCGCCGATAAACTGCGCGATCATCTGTGTTATGAAGAAGATGACCATGGCAATTCCGCAGATAATGACTACGGCCGGTGAATCATAACGTGCTCTCAGATAGTCGTTTATAGTAACAGAATTTGTTCTTCTGGCGATAATGGCGAACTTCTTTCCGAGCACTCCGAGAGTCAGGAAAGTAGCGCCTATCTGGACTCCTGCGACCCATGACCATGACATTCCGAAGCTGGATGCCAGTCCCGGTCCTCCGAGGAAAGAGCTTGCGCTTGTATATGTAGCTACGAGTGTCATTGCAAGGACGACTCCGCCCATGCTGCGTGATCCCGCAAAATAATTGGCAAGGAATCCCTGGGAAGCATGTTCCTTTGCGGACTTTCTGCTTGCCATGATACCGAGCAAAAGATTTATCAGAAGATATGCGATAAGTATGATGAGGACTGCGGCTTTCTTGCTAAGCATCGAGATCGCCTCCTTCCTCACTGTCTTCAAGGTCGAAGTTGACGAAGACTTTCTTCAGCAGGTAAATAACGCCTATAACGGCAATGATGAACATTCCCGGTGTGCTGATGAGCCACCATACAGGCAGGCCGAACAATCTTGCACCCGTACCCGACAGGCCGTAAGCGAAACCTACGTTCCATACAAAACAGATAAAGAACAGTATCAGTGTGGCTCTTGCCTCTTTTCTGATCTGTCTGTCCTTTTGTTCCCTGGACATTTTGACTTTCATTATTTCTTTTAACTCCTTTCATTGCGGCACTCCGTCATAAAGGCATAGAAAAAGCCACTCGAAACACGGGTGGCCTGGTGCTTTTATGCTGTTGTGCCAGGTATAGTTTCCTTCCGGAATACCATCCGCTGTGCATAATGTAGCATAAATACAAAAAAAAACAAAGCAAAAATAAAACCCGGAATACCGTCAAGCCTTTAATTGACGCCCTATCGTTAACAGATAAGGTGGGTACTCCCTGAGCCTGGCCTCTGTAGTCCGTTCGAAACGGCTTTACATAACGCTTCCGCATCGGGATCCCTTTAATAAAGTGTAGGTTCAATTAAGAAGACTCAACGCATACCCCAGGAATGGAATCTGCTGTGTTAATTATTATATATCAAGATCGCAGTTGAAGTATACCTTCTGTACGTCATCATTATCTTCAAGCGATGTGATCAGCTTTGTAAGGGACTTGATAGCACTGTCGTCAGTAACATTTGCCTCCATCGAAGGGATCTGCTCGATCTCTGCTTCGAAGATCTCGTAACCCGCATCCTTGATAGCCTGATGAACATCGTTGAATGCCGAAGGCTCTGTTCTGATCTCGAAGTTGTCGTCATTTACGATCATGTCATCTGCGCCTGCATCGAGAGCGACCATCATGACTTCATCTTCATCGAGGTCTTCCGAGTCAACAACGATAACACCCTTGCGGCTGAACATATACGATACGCAGCCCGGTGTACCGAGGTTTCCGCCGTTCTTATCGAATATGGATCTTACAAAAGATGCTGTACGGTTCTTGTTGTCTGTAAGAGCCTCTACGATAACTGCGACTCCGCTTGGACCGTATCCTTCAAACTGAAGCTCTTCATAGGATTCGCCGCCAAGCTCTCCTGTTCCCTTCTTGATCGCCCTGTTGATGTTGTCGTTAGGCATGCCGATAGCTTTTGCCTTATCGATAGCAACTCTGAGTGATGGGTTGAAGTCAGGGTCACCGCCGGCCTTTGCCGCTACGATGATCTGTCTTGAATACTTTGTGAACATTGCGGATCTCTTTGAATCCTGCGCTGATTTTCTGTTTGCAATAGTCCCGTGTCTGCCCATGGGAATGCGCCTCCTTCAATGATTTATTTCTTTCTGTTTTCTGTTTTTACATGCTCATTATACGCCCGGCATCAGGCATCTTCAAGGTTCTTGAATGCCGTTGACATCATGAGCTTTATTCTGTTGAGCTGATTTACTGTCGATGCGCCCGGGTCATAGTCGATAGCGACGATGTTGGCTTTGTCATCATACTGCCTGAGAGCTTTCAGCATTCCCTTGCCGGCAACGTGATTAGGCAGGCATGCGAAGGGCTGCAGACAAAGTATATTTTTGACTCCGCTGTCTATAAGGTCGACCATCTCTCCTGTGAGCAGCCAGCCCTCGCCACACTGGTTCCCGATCGATATGAAACGTTCGGCATTTGCGGCTGTCTCCTCGATGTGAGGATCCGGTTCAAAGCGTTTGCTCTTTCTGCATGCTTCTCTTGAATACTTCCTGTACGATTCGATAAAGCTGAGGAGCATCTTGTTTATCGCCATATCCTTCCAGGTTCCTGAAAGGTTGTTGTAGTTGAATACCTTGTTTATGAAACCGTATTCGAAGAAATCGATGAATGACGGCACTACCGCTTCTCCGCCCTCGGCCTCGATGGTCTCAACGAGGTTGTTGTTGGCGTTAGGATGATATTTTACAAGGATCTCACCTACTATGCCGACTCTCGGCTTGACCATGTCCTCATGGATAGGAATGCTGTCGAAGTCTTTGATTATGAGTTCGAGATTCTTTTTGAACTCCTTCTTTTTGAGGTCCATGCAGTTCTTTACGATCTTGTCGAACCAGGAATTCATGACTGACTCCGCAGAACCCTTCTCGATCTCGTAAGGCCTTATCCTGTAGACGCACTTCATCATCAGATCTCCGTAGAGAGCTCCGTATACAAGCGACAGAGCGAGTCTCGGAGTGATCGAGAATCCGGGGTTCCTCTCAAGTCCTACCATGTTGAAGGATATGACAGGGATCTGCTCCATGCCGAGATCCTTGAGTGCTTTTCTGAGGAGAGCAACGTAGTTGCTTGCTCTGCATCCTCCGCCTGTCTGAGACATGAACACGCCGGTCTTCTTGAGGTCATACGCGCCTGATTTAAGTGCGTAGATGATCTGTCCGAGCGTGACTATGGTCGGATAGCATGCATCATTGTTTACGTATCTGAGGCCTTCTTCTTCCGATTCCTTTGTTACTGCAGGAAGCAGAACGGCATTATAACCGGCAGCCTTCAGTACAGGCTCGAAGTACTGGAAATGTACAGGCGACATCTGAGGCACAAGCAGTGTGTATCCGTCGTCTCTCATCTCCTTTGTGAAGAGCTTGCGCTTGTAAGGCTTGTTTACATTGCGCGCCCTCTTTCCGAGCTTCTGGCGCTCATCGAGTGCAGCCTTGAGAGACCTGATCCTTATCCTGGCGGCTCCCAGATTTGCTCCCTCATCTATCTTGAGCACTGTATAAAGCTTGTTGTTCTGCTGCAAAAGCTCATCGACCTCGTCTGTCGTAACGGCATCGAGACCGCAGCCGAAGGAGTTGAGCTGTATGACTTCAATATCGTCATTCTGGCCTGCGAAGATAGCAGCCTTGTAAAGTCTTGAATGATAGACCCACTGATCCAGGATACGTACAGGCCTTGCTGTCTTTATCTTCCAGCTGACGGAATCCTCTGAGAGGACTACCATGTCCTGCTGCGTGATGAGTTCATCTATGCCGTGGTTGATCTCAGGATCGATATGATACGGCCTTCCGGAGAGTATGATGCCCTTCTTTCCATGATCTCTCATGTACTCGATAGCTGCGTCGCCCGCCTCGGCGACTCTTCTCTTATAAGCCTTCTGTGCTGTTCTGCCGGCAGCGAGAGCATGCTCTATCTCAAGGATATCTGTATCGATCCCATAAAGTGAGTAGTCCCTCTCGTCCTTTCCGAGTCCGTAGCTTTCCACGATATTCTCGGTCGCCTCGTTGTCAACGCTGCGGCTTCCTGAGAAGAACTTGGTCATCTCCGTAATGAATCTCTTATCATCGTCGTAAGGTACGAACGGATGATAGAACTCCACATCATTATCGAAGAAGTAGTCCGCCATATTTTTGTCTATTACTTCCGGATAAGTCGCTACTACCGGGCAGTTATAGTGGTTTGGCGCAGTATCATCTTCAACGGCCTCATAATTGATCGACGGATAAAATATCCTCTTTACCCCCTTCTCAACAAGCCATTTGATATGGCCGTGAACCACCTTGGCCGGATAGCACGCGGTATCTGAAGATATGGTATCCATCCCGCTCTGGTAGATCTTCTTGTTTGTAGCCGGGCTCAGAACTACGCTGAATCCGAGCTTGGTAAAGAATGCATGCCAGAACGGATAATTCTCGTACATATTAAGGACTCTCGGGATGCCTATGACGCCCCTCTTTGCCTCATCTTCCGAAAGAACAGGTCTGTCGAAAAGCAGTTTGTTCTTGATCTTGTAGAGGTTCGGAAGGTCTGATTTCTTAGCCGTACCTCCTGCTCCCTTTTCGCAGCGGTTTCCTGTTATGTATCTGCTGCCGTCTGCAAACTTTGAGATCGTGAGCAGACAGTTGTTTCCGCAGCGTCCGCATCTTGCGTTAGACGTAGTAACACTGAAACTGTCTACCTGATCAATAGGCAGGACTGAAGAGCGATCTCCCTCCTGATAGTCTTCGCATGCGATGATAGCGCATCCGAAAGCTCCCATAAGTCCGGAAGCATCAGGCCTTACGACATTCTTTTCAAGTATTATCTCTATGGCTCTCAGTACGGCTTCATTGAGGAATGTCCCACCCTGTACGACTACGTTCGGGCCGGTCTCCTCGGTGTTTCTGAGTTTGATGACCTTATAGAGAGCGTTCTTTATTACTGAGTATGACAGGCCTGCCGAAATGTCAGCGATGGAAGATCCTTCCTTCTGTGCCTGCTTTACCTTGGAGTTCATGAATACCGTGCATCTGGTACCAAGGTCTACCGGTCTCTTCGACTTAAGAGCTTCTTCTGCGAATTCAGGCACGGTCATGCTAACGGATTTTGCATATGTCTCGATAAACGAGCCGCAGCCGGAAGAGCAGGCTTCATTCAGCATAATGCTGCTGATAGCTCCGTCGTTTATCTCCATGCACTTCATATCCTGGCCGCCTATGTCCAGAATAAAGCTGACATCAGGCATGAACTGCCTTGCGGCTTTGTAATGAGCCATGGTCTCGATCTCGCCGGCATCGATCTTATAAGCTGCCTGGACAAGACCCTCTCCGTATCCTGTTACGACCGATCTTCCGATGTATGCTTTTTCAGGAAGCTGGGCATAGATCTCCCTGAGGACCGTCCTTACGACTTCAAGCGGATCGCCTTCGTTGTTGCTGTAATGCTCATAAATGAGCTCCTTATCCTTATTGATAAGTGCAGCCTTGGTCGTAGTCGAACCCGCGTCGATGCCGAGGAAAACAGCTCCCTCTGCTTTTGACATGTCACCTCTGCGGATCTTTGCCTTTGCGTGTCTTTCCCTGAACTCAGAGAGCTCCTCCTCATCCATGAAGAGAGGCCTGAGATACTTTGTATCTGTGATCTCGTCAGGCGAAGCGTTTTTGAGTCTTGATACAAGTGAGCTCACGCTTACAGCTTCTTCTTTGCCCGCAAGATAAGCAGCTCCGATGGCCACGAAGTATTTGGCGTTATCCGGGAATACTATGTCTTCCGGCTTAAGCTTCAGGGTCTCGATAAATCTATTCCTGAGTTCTGACAGATATTCAAGAGGTCCGCCGAGGAATGCGACCTTGCCCTTGATAGGATGTCCGCAGGCAAGACCGGAGATCATCTGGTTCACTACTGCCTGGAAGATGGACGCTGCGATATCAGCTGTCTTTGCGCCGTCGTTTATAAGCGGCTGTATGTCTGTCTTTGCAAAAACTCCGCAGCGTGAAGCTATAGGATAGATTATAGTGTGATCCTTAGCTGCCTCATTCAGACCCGAAGCGTCAGTATTCAGCAGTACTGCCATCTGGTCTATAAACGCTCCTGTACCGCCTGCACAGGTTCCGTTCATTCTCTGTTCTACTGTTGAGCCATAGAAAGTGATCTTGGCGTCTTCACCGCCGAGCTCTATAGCAACATCAGTCTCAGGTATGAGTTCTTCTACAGCTCTGCTGCATGTGATGACTTCCTGCTCAAATCTGATACCGAGAAGATCTGCAAGTGAAAGACCGCCCGATCCCGTAATGACCGGACGTACGCTTATATCGCCTTTTTCGTCCATGAGGTCCTGAATCAGCTCGCCCGCCTTTTCAAAGACATTGGACATATGGCGTTCATATCTTGAATAAACTATAGTGCCGGATGCATCAAGCAATACAAGCTTTACCGTTGTTGATCCGACATCAATGCCTAATCTGAGTTCCATTGACTTCCCTTCGATTTAACAGTTCCGATCCCTATACCCTCAAAAAATATAAATCGGGCAGACCGTAAGCCGGGTTCTGTATCTGACGATCATCCATCTGGGACTGCAGTTGCCTGCAGCCTCAAGCGACATACCTTCGGGCGGGTACGGGCCGCACCACTCAATGCCCTTTTTGTCTTGCTCCGGATGGGGTTTACACGGCTGCTGTGTCTCCACAGCACCGGTGAGCTCTTACCTCACCATTTCAACCTTGCCACGGCATTAGCCGTTTCGGCGGTATGTTTCTGTTGCACTTTCCCTACAGTTACCTGCGGCGGACGTTATCCGTCATCCCTGCCCTGCGGAGCCCGGACTTTCCTCATGCGAATGCACGCGATCGCCTGGTCTGCCCAAAATACCTAACAATTATATTCGTTTATACAGCTTTTTCAATACTAAATGCTGTTCAGAAGATGCTCTAGATAGCTGAGATCTCTGTACATCCTGTCGATAGTTTCTGACCTGTCAGAAGAACTTGACTTCATGTTTTCGATCTGTTCTTTTATACTGCCTACCTTCCAGCCTATGCGTCTGGCTGCAGCCTCAGGATCTGTCTTTACCAGTATCTCAGGATACTTCCACCTAATATCGTCTTCAGGATAAGGCGCTTCCCTGTATTCAGTATTCTCAGACGGAACAGCTGTTATGATCTCACACTCGAACTTTCCTTCCGGAACCAGGATCTCATTTGTTATATCCCAGCCATGGGTGTAAAGATAGTGTCTGAGCGTTCCGGAGTGCTTTCTCGGCTGGAGTACCAGCTTTCTGAAACTCCGTGACCTGGCGCTGTCTGCATCAAGGATGGAAGCGATCGTATGTCCGCCCAGACCTCCGATTATAACAGCTTCAGTCTCACCGGGCTCAATTGTCTCAAGCCCGTCACCTGTCCTGAAATCTGCGGGATCTATATCTATATTGCACAGCCTGAAGGTCCTCTTTGCCCTGGCCAGCGATCCGTCGCTGATATCCGACATTATCACACGCGGCGATACTCCGTTTTTCATCAAAAGCATAGGGACGTATCCGTGATCCGTCCCTATATCTGATACTGATTCGCCCTGTTCTATCTGCGCAGCAAGCGCGTAGATACGTTTGCTCAGTTTCATTATCTGCTTTACCTATTCGAGATAATCTCTCAGCTTCTTACTGCGGCTCGGATGTCTCAGCTTTCTGAGAGCCTTTGCCTCGATCTGTCTGATCCTCTCTCTTGTAACATTGAACTCGCGTCCTACTTCTTCAAGTGTGCGCGGACGTCCGTCATCAAGACCGAATCTGAGGATGAGGACTTTCTTTTCCCTTTCGCTGAGTGTGTCAAGGACTTCTCTCAGCTGCTTCTGCAGCATAGAGTAAGCGGCTGCATCAACAGGTGAAGGAATATCTTCATCAGGAATGAAATCGCCGAGATGGCTGTCTTCTTCCTCGCCGATAGGTGTCTCGAGTGATACAGGATCCTGGCTGATCTTCTTGATCTCTCTGACCTTCTCTACGGAGATGCCCATTTCCTTTGCGATCTCCTCGCTGGTCGGTTCACGTCCATACTCCTGCAGCAGCTGTCTCGAGATCCTGATCAGCTTGTTGATAGTTTCAACCATATGTACCGGGATACGGATGGTCCTTGCCTGGTCAGCGATCGATCTTGTGATGGCCTGTCTGATCCACCATGTCGCATATGTCGAGAACTTGTAGCCTTTTGTGTAGTCGAACTTCTCGACAGCCTTGATAAGTCCGAGATTTCCCTCCTGGATAAGATCGAGGAAGGACAAACCTCTGTTGAGGTATCTGCGAGCGATGCTGACTACGAGTCTCAGGTTGGATTCGCAGAGCTTCTTCTTGGCTTCTTCATCTCCCTGCTCGATCCTGATGGCAAGCTCGCGCTCTTCTTCTGCAGTAAGCAGAGGGACCTTGCCGATCTCCTTGAAATACATCCTTACAGGATCATCGGTCGGGATGTTTTTAGCTGCGTCGGTGACTTCGATCTCTCCTGACGACTTGATGACTACTCCGCTCTTCTTCTCGTCTTCTTCATCGTTCAGAAGATCGTCGTCATCGAGCTCCATCTCGAGGATCTCGTCATCATCAACATCGTCCTCAAGTTCAAGTGAGGTCGGCTCACGTGTCTCGATGATGCTGATATTCTTGCTTTCGATCATGTCATAGATCTCTTCAAGAGTGTCCTTATCGAAATTGGAATCAGCGATAAGAGCATTGATCTCACTGTAAGTGATCTCATTTCCGCTTTGTTTCGCGGACTCGACTATTGTGTTTGCTGCTTCTTCAGCCTTGGAAAGTTCGATGTGATCACCGTGGTCATCATCGTCCAGATAACTGCTACCGATACCATTCACTTTTTCTTTGATGTCTTCAGGCATTGCTTTCCTCCATGATTGAATTGATGAGTGAATCAAGTTCCATCAGCCGTTTGACAAGTTTTTCTATTTCACAGGTCCTGCCGAGTTTTTCCGCAAGCGCTATGCTGTTGGTCACTTCGGCCTTTTCATCACGGTACTTGCCAATCAGGTACCCTGCCTTTGTTTCCCTGTAAAAGGCCTCATCATCGGGTCCTGTCTGTATTGAATCAAGCTGTCTGACGAATTCGGCTTCTTCATCAGGATCAAGCGCTTCGAATATCCTCTTTCTATCGATCCCGCGGGCCGCTGAAGGGTTTTCACTGTACAGCGATCTCTCTGCGAGCAGTATCTTATTCGCAAGCGCACTCCCGAAGACTATACCGTCTTCATCAAAACGCTTTATATAAGCCGGGTCGTGCATGGCAAGAATGGCAAAGGCCATCTCGAATCTTTCGTAATACCCAAGGTCACGGTTTCTTACAGACGTATTCCTTACAGCCCGTTCCGTTCCTGCATTGCTGACACGTTTATTAACTGTATTATTGTTATCGCCACCAGCCTGAATGGCCATGTGTATCGCGCTGTCGGATATACCGAACTCAGACGCGAGCTTTCTGACATATATGTCCTGCTCCACCGGACCGAGAGTCCTGAGTATAGGAACAGCTTTTTCGATGTATTCAAGCACATCGCGGTCGTTGCTGAGATCAAATCCTCTTCTGGCAAGCCTCAGCTTATAGTCTGGTGCCGGAGCCGCATTATCTGCCAGTTTCAGGAAGGCTTCCTTTCCGTGTGCTTTCACGAAATCGTCAGGATCTTTTCCGTCGGTAACATTCATTACCCTCGGCTTTCCTCCGGCTTCAGTGATGACATCTATGCCCCTCAGAGCGGCGTTGATGCCCGCAGAGTCTGAATCGTATGAGAGAACGATATTCTTTGAATATCTGCAGAGCAGTCTTGCCTGATTAATGGTAAGAGCCGTACCGAGGGATGCGGCGACATTTTTCACCCCGTTCTGATACAGCGAGATCATATCCATGTATCCTTCAACGATGATCGCTCTCTGCTCACGGTCTATCTCTTTCCTGGTCATATTCAGACCGAAGAGATTGTTCTTCTTGAGGAATATCTCACTCTCAGGCGAGTTGAGGTACTTCGGCTTTATGTCAGCTATCGCACGGCCGCCGAATCCTATGACTTTGTCCTGCGTGTTGATTATAGGGAACATGACCCTGTCACGGAACTTGTCATAAAGTCCTTCTCTGCCCTGGTTGGCGAGGCCAAGCTTCAGCATATCTTCGTCGGATACGCCTTCTTTTCTGAGATGATCCACAAGAGCGTGGCCTGACGCAGGTGCATATCCCAGTCCGAAAGCCGTGATAGTCTCGTTGCTGAGACCGCGTTTTCTGAGATACGCAAGTCCTTTGTTTCCTCTTATGCTGAGCGCATTATAGAAAAATCTGGCGGCTTTGGCGTTGATCCCGTGATACTTATCATAATCGATCTTAGGTCCGCTGGTTCTTCTCTCAGGAAGTTTTATACCATTCTCAGAGGCCAGTTTCTCGACAGCTTCCATAAACGGGAGCTTGTAGTATTCCTGTACAAAGCCTATGACATCTCCGGATTTTCCGCATCCGAAGCAGTGGTAAAACTGCTTTCCTTCGTTGACACTGAATGAAGGGCTCTTCTCCGAGTGAAACGGACAGAGACCCATGTAGTTCGACCCCGACTTCTTCAGTTTCACTTCACGGCCGATTATATCGACGATATTCAACTGTGCTTTCAGATCATCCGTAAAGTTGTCGTAGGCCATTTGCTACAGCTGCCTCCATTCCTGCGGAACAAAGAGTTTTTCGTAAAGATTCAGAGCGTACCTATCAGTCATGCCGGAGATGAGGTCCTTGACAGCTACTGCTGTCCCCTCTTCTTTTTCGATCTGTTTGTAGATCCCGGGTATCTCGTCGGAATGCTCCATGTAATAGCTGTAAAGCGAGCTTATGATGCGCTCCACCTTATCGAGATCAGACACGCCTCTGACTTTTTTTGAGCTGTAAACATTCTCAAACATGAATTCTCTGAGCCTGTCAAGCGAGCCTGCAAATTCCGGCGAAAGCGATATCGTATCTTTGCCTTCGCTGTTTTTGCAGAGATCTACTATCAGATTGTTGATCCTGTCAGCGTGAGTGGATCCGAGAATGCTGACTTCGCGCTCAGGAAGCTGTTCAAATGTAAGGACTCCGCTTCTTATTGCGTCATCGATATCGTGATTGATATACGCTATCCTGTCGCTTATCTTAACTATCTGTCCTTCAAGGGTTGCCGGTGTCACAGGTCCGCGGTGGTTGAGTATCCCGTCTCTTACTTCATAAGTAAGGTTGAGGCCCCTTCTTCTGGACGTGTCTTCTATAATGTCTACCGTTCTGAGGCTCTGCACATTATGTTCAAAGCCGCCCGGATGGATCTTGTTGAGGACCTTCTCTCCCACATGTCCAAACGGTGTGTGGCCGAGATCATGGCCCAATGCGATGGCTTCGGTAAGATCTTCGTTGTACGCAAGTATCCTTGCTATCGTACGGGCTATCTGCTGTACCTCAAGAGTATGCGTAAGTCTTGTTCTGTAGTGGTCTCCCTCGGGAGCAAGAAATACCTGCGTCTTATGGATGAGCCTTCTGAACGCTTTGGAATGTACAATGCGGTCGCGGTCCCTCTGAAAATCGGTCCTGTACTCGCATTGTTCCTCATCAAACTGCCTGCCCTTTGATTCTGCAGCATGGCAGGCCAGCGGCGAAAGGAATTCGTATTCTCTTTTTTCGATCGATTCCCTGTTATTCATTGACGATGTCTTCTTCTCCGATCGACGCACCTATCATATCGGCGACACGTACGTTGAATCCGTCAAGGTCATAGTCCAGAGCAGTCCTGAAATCGTAGTCAGCATCTTCTCCCAGAAGCTTTGCCGCTGCGATGTCGTATCTTGCATCCCTGACGCTGGCTTCCTCACCTGTAAGCCTGTTGAAAGCGTTCAGGTCGTGAACATACCATTTTCTGAATTTTGCGATCTCTGATGCCAGTTCAGAAAAGTCCGCATCACTCATATCTTCGAAGATCAGGCCTTCGAAAGCGCGGCCGATAGATTCGACCATGACATAAAGATCTGTCTCGTTATCCGGGAGATGGTCAAGGAATCCGTCAAAATAGGATTCAAAGTGTTCAGCCAGTTTTTCTCTGTCAACAGTACGGACAAGATCCTTGATGAGGTTTTCTTCTATGAACTCATCTTCTTCGAGCAGTGCGGCAAGATTCTCATAATACTGGAATTCATCTGCCGTATCGATATCAAGAACTTTGTAAAATCTGACTTTATCCATCTGCTGCTGACTCCCGGTAGATCCACTTCAGCCGCAAAAAGCATTTATTTCACTCTTTACAGATGATGTGGGAATTGCAGGTAACTTATGTTAAAATAAACTTTAATTACTGACAGAACATTATAACACACGGAGTTGCCAAAATGAAGATATTCGTATTCTGCAATCTTAAAGACAAGTCAAAGGAAACTCATGAGAGACTGCTTCCCCTTCTGGAAGAGATGGGCTACGATGTTGTCGACACATATACAGATGATGTTGACCTTCTTGCCTGCATCGGCGGGGACGGAACATTCCTCAGCTTTGTGCACAAATGCGGATTCCCTTCAGCTCCGATAATAGGTATCAATACCGGTCACCTTGGATTCTTCCAGGAAGCACTTCCAAGCAATCTCAAGGAAACATTCGAATATATCACCAAAGGCGAATACCAGCTTCAGCACATCCGTCCCGTACAGGCAAAGATCATCACGCGCAGAGGTGATTTTTTCAGGACGGGACTGAACGAGATAGTCGTAAGAGGACCTTATTCCCATGCATCTCATTACGAGATCTCGATCGACAATACCAAGATACAGGATTTTTCCGGCGACGGCATACTGATCTCCACTCCTGTCGGATCGACAGCTTACAACTATTCTCTTGGCGGAGCGCTTGTATCTCCTGATCTCGACGTGCTGCAGCTCACCCCTATCGCACCGATGAGCACGAATGCTTACAGATGCTTCAACTCCAGCCTTATACTGCCTTCAAAGGAGACGATAACGATCGCGGGCACAGGAAGATGCGAAGGCGGCACTATCCTTCTCTCATTTGACGGGCGCACCCATGAATTCAACGGAGTACACAAGATAGAGATAACAAGTTCGGAAAAGGAGATCCACCTTATCCGCACATCAACATACGATCACTGGGGACTGCTTTCAAGCAAGCTTCTGTAAAAGATCAACGGCTTATTAACTATTACCAAACTGATGGCAAAATACGAACATACTGTAACAACTGAAGAGACCGGTCTTACGATAAACCAGATACTGAAGAGAAACTATAAGTTCTCATCCAGATTCAAAACCAAGATGAAGTATCAGTCCCTCGTAGACCTTAACGGCACACCGGCACCGGGCTATCTGAGGCCTGAGGTCGGTGATGTTATTGGTGTAAGACTTCCCGAAGAGACGAGCGATTTTGAACCTGAGGACATCCCACTCGACATCATCTACGAAGATGAAGATCTTATTCTGATAAACAAGCAGCCGGGCATAATCGTTCATCCTACCAAGGGACACCCGGAACACACTATCGCCAACGGCGTTATGAAATACATGTCTGATACGGACCAGTCTTTCAAAGTAAGATTCGCGAACCGTATAGACATGGATACTTCGGGGATCATCATTGTTGCAAAGAATGCCAATTCACAGAACGAGCTTTCTTCGCAGATGCGTGCAGGTACTGTTGTAAAAAAGTACAAGGCTCTTGTCGAAGGGATCATCGGCGAAGACTGTTTTTCCATTGAGCTTCCGGTCGGACGCCCGTCTCCCGAGTCGATACAGCGTGCCGTCATGGACGAAGGCGGAAAGAGCGCACATTCCGAGATACGTGTCCTCGAACGCTTCAGTTCCGAGGAATACGGAGATCATACACTTGTGGAAGTCCGCATAAAGACCGGCCGCACACATCAGATAAGAGTGCATCTGTCGCATATAGGTCACCCTATCGCCGGAGACAGTCTCTACGGCGGCAGAACAGATCTTATTGACCGTCAGGCTCTCCATGCATATCATATAGAATTCTCGCATCCTATGTCAGGTGAGCGCGTCAGTTTTGAAGTTCCTTTGTATGACGATATTTCCGCAGCGATGGTAACTCTGAGATAAGAAACTCTTTTTCCTACAAATCCGTATAAGATTTTGCAAATATGTAGGAAATTATCACTGAAACAAATAAAAAAGTTTACGATAACCTTGGAATTTAGGGTTATCGTAAACTATTTTTTATTATTTCCTACATATAACGAATAATTGATCCCAATTTGTAGGAAAGCGGTCAAAAGTCCCTTCTGCTATCTCAGCTGTGCCCCGCACTTGTTTCCGAGAACCTTGATGATACCGTTCATCTTCTTCTCGATCTGCTTCGATGTCATCGTTGAGTCATCATTTCCGATCTTGAGGCTCAGCATTATCGACTTCTTGCCTGCAGGTATCTGCTTGCCGCGGTATTCTTCCACGAACTTCAGATCCTTGACCATAAATTTGATGGCTTCTCTGATGTCACCCCACTTGACTGACTCATCAACGAGCAGCGAGAGATCCTGCTCAACGAGCGGATACTGAGGAAGATGTTTGAATTCGTTGGTTCTTGACGGATATGGCTTTATAGCATCCATATCGATCTCAAAAGCAGCTGCGCTCATCATCTTGATGCCGGAAGCAGTAAGCGCCTGGACGGAGATAAGTCCGATGGAGCCTGCGATCTTTCCGCCTTCCATAATGTTGAGCCATACCTTCTCATCAGCCCATGAAGGCTTTTCCTTCTGCTTGAATGTGAAAGGCTCAAAGTGGCAGTGAGCTCCCATTCCTTCAACAACGCCCTTTACCTTATAGAACAGAGTCTTGGCATCCTTGCCCGCAAATGTTCCGCTGATAAGGTTCTTGTGTACAGGAAGCACTTCATCCTCGCTGGACGGGCTGTAGCTTCCCTTCTCGAATGCCTGAGCTGCCTCGAACATCGCAAACTCGTCAAAGTATCTTGCGTTCTTCTCGATGGACTCGAGCATTCCCGGGATAAGAGAAGATCTCAGAATTCCGAGTTCAGGAGCCGGTGGTGTCGCAAGTCTGACCGACTTGTCGGTATCCGTTCCTGCTGCGGTGATGTACTTCTCATCGATCCACGGATAAGTGAAGATCTCATTCATTCCGCATCTGAAGGCAAGATATTCCCTCATCTTTCTTGAGAGATCGGCCTTGACCTGATTCACGGAATGTTCGAAATTGACTGTAAGCGGTCTCTTTTCGAAGTATTCATATCCGATAAGTCTTGCGATATCTCCGAGAATATCGTCATGGATCGAGACATCTCCTGTGGATCTCCATGTAGGAGCCTTGCAGTGATATACTCCGTTTTCAAATTCGACTTCGTATCCGAGTCTGCCGAGGATGTCCTCGATCTCCTCGCGGGCTATGACCTCACCAAGTCTTCTGTCGAGGAATTCCTGTGTGATATCGATCGCAGCCTTCTCCGTCTTAATAGGATTTACATCCGAGAATGCCGTGATGCTGCATTCAGGATAGATCTCCTTGAAGAGCCTGAGAGCAAGATCAAGACCGAGGTCGACCCTCTGTGTGTCGATGCCCTTCTCATATCTCATTCCGGAGTCCGTCTTCTCATCGAATTCTCTCTCAGTGCGGCGGATGCCGGGTGCTGTGAAGTCAGCGACCTCGAGAAGGACCGAAGTGGTGTCATCGAGGATCGAGTCCTTCATACCGCCCTTGATTCCCGCAAGACCCATAGGCTCCTTGCAGTCGCAGATCATGAGAGTGTGCTCGTTGAGATCGAGTTCCTTGCCGTCAAGAAGCTGGAGTGTCTCACCCGGCTTTGCGTTTCTGACAACGATCTTCTCGCCTTCTACGTGAGAGCTGTCAAATGCATGCATAGGCTGGCCGACAGCCATCATTACGTAGTTTGTGATATCTACAAGTGCATTGATAGGCCTCATGCCACAGTCGGTGATGATAGTCTTCATCCATGCAGGAGATTCCTTGACATGGACGTTTTCGATCTTTGTAGCCGTATATCTAGGGCATCTTTCAGGCTCCTCGATGACGACATCATATGCAGGAAGGCCCTGCGGAAGGCAAGGGGTTTCTTCCTTCAGCGGCACCTTATAGATAGCCGCAAGCTCTCTGGCTACTCCGAGATGACCCCAGAGGTCAGGTCTGTTGGAGAGCGACTTGTTGTCGACTTCAAGCACTATATCGTCAAGTCCCGCGACTTCGGCCACGCTCTGGCCGGCCTTGCACTCAACTCCGAGTTCTGTGAAGTCAACTATCTCTCTTTCATCTGCAGGCGGATAAAGATCTGCAAGGAAGACTTCCGTAGCTCCGCATATCATTCCGTATGAAGGCACGCCTCTGAGCTTTGTTTCCTTGATAAGCACCGGCTCGCCTTCGCCGTGCCATACTACCTCGGCACCCGGCTTGGATACGCAGACCTTGTGTCCTGCAGTAAGATTTGAACCTCCGCATACGATCTGCTTGAGTTCTTCCTCGCCAACATCTACGATGCAGACCCTGAGTGCGTCGGCATTCGGATGGGCTTTGACTTCCTTGATCTCGCCGACAACGATGTCATGGAACTTGTCGGCTGTATTGATAACGTCTTCGACCTCTACAGTTCTCATAGTGAGGTCATAAGCTATCTGGTCATATGTCAGATCTTCAGGAAGATCGACATACTTCTTCAGCAATTTCAGTGAAATATTCATAGCCTGCCTCCTTTCTACCTGAACTGTTTGAGGAATCTGAGATCAGCGCTGTGGAAGAGTCTTACGTCATCCACTCCGTAGCGCATCATTACGAGTCTGTCGAGTCCGATGTTGGTGTAGAATCCTGTCCATTCATCAGGATCGAGGTTTGCAGCCCTGAGGACGTTCGGATGGATGACTCCGCCAGGCATTACCTCTATCCAGCCTGCGTAGTTGCAGGCCTTGCAGCCCTTGCCTCCGCAGAGCAGGCATTCCATATCGATCTCATATCCCGGCTCCGTGAACGGGAAGAATCCTTCTCTCATCCTTACGTTGACCTTGCGGCCGAATACCTTCTCAAGAATGGTCTCGATCATTACACGTCCCGAGCTGAAAGAAACATCCTTGTCTACGATAAGAGCCTCATACTGGAAGAAAGCTCTCTCGTGACGTGCGTCAGTTGTCTCATTTCTGTATACTCTGCCCGGATATACGAATCTTGCAGGAGCTCCGTGCTCAAGAAGATATCTTACCGAGCCGCCTGTAAGATGCGGACGCAGGCACAGTCTTTCGCTGCCGCCCTTGTCTTCCGTACCCTCGAGCCAGTATGTATCCATTGAAGCTCTTGCCGGATGGTCTGCCGCAAAGTTCAGGTTATCGAAAGCGTATTTTTCGCTTGAAATATCATCTTCAGAGTAGATCTCAAAACCGAGCGACCTGAAAGCATCGTTAAGGTCGTAGCACATCTGTGTGATCGGGTGAAGCGCCCCTTCGCTTACCTCGATGCCAGGCAGTGTGAGGTCGATCTCCCCTTCGACTGCCGATGCGCCGGCTATGAGTTCTTCCTGTCTGGCCTGCAGTCTCTCTGCAAACAGGTTCTTTACCTCATTTGCTTTCATTCCGACAGTCTTTCTCATGTCAGGATCGAGACTTCCGAGGCTTTTGAGGACTTCCTGCAGCGCGCTCTTCTTACCCGTCAGCTCCTTGCGGACGGCTTCAAGCTTATCTCTGTCCGTTGCATCTGCGATGCATTGGAATCCTTCCTCGCGTATCTTTTCTAGCTTATCAAGCATCTGTTACCCTCCTTATATCAATTCTTGATTCCCTTACCGGTGTATATTTTCGGTTCTTCCTTGCCGCGGAGCACCCTCAGGGCTCCTGCGCACATTGCTTCCTGCTCGACCTCGTTTTCATACACGTATACCGGTGCGATCCATTCCGTGTAATCCCTGATATAGCCGAGCAGGTTGCTAAATCGCGTATACCTGCCGGTCAGGAGTATGGCATCGACCTGCCCTTTCAGGACCGTTGCCATGGAACCAATGTATTTAACTATGTTGTAGCCGAGAGCGTCCCAGACGACCTCAGCTTCCTTGTCTCCGTCAAGCACCCTCTGATAGATGGCATCTGCATCGGATGTACCGAAGTGTGATACGAATCCTCCGGTGCCTGTGCAGAGGTGCCTCATCTCTTCAGGAGTGTGTCCTTCCTCAAAGTAGTCGAGCACGTCCATCAGCGGAAGAGAGCCCGTCCTCGTTGCGGTGAACGGTCCTTCTCCTCCAGCTCCCTGATTGCAGTCGACCTGACGTCCGCAGTCATGGGCTGCGATGGTTATGCCGCCGTCTATGTGTGCAACAACGAGCTTTGACTTTTTATAGTCCATCCCGTGAAGCTTGCAATGCTTCATCGCGGTACCCCTCAGATTGAGTGCGTGGGATTCAGCCTTTCTCTCAAGGCCTTTCACGCCGGTGACTCTTGCCACTTCAGTGTACTCGTCCACACAGATCGGATCGACCATAAAGAGCCTGCCGCCGTACTTCTGCTGCATCGCATAGGCCAGCTGCACTCCGAGTATGGACGGATGGATGGTGCGGCCGACATTGTTTCTGATGTCGTTCAGCAACAGATCGTTGACCTCGAAAGTCCCGCTCGGGACCGGATAGCAGCCTCCGCCGCGGCCTACGAATGCATCGATATTATCGAGCTCGATGTCATTCTTTTCCACGAAATCCATAATGACCCCCATCCTGTACTCAAACTGGTCGTTTGCTGTCGGAAAGGAGTTGAGGACTTCGGCATCGTGTGTGACAGATGTTTCGAGGATCTTTGTATCATCCTCAAAGAGTGCCATCTTGGTCGAAGTCGATCCCGGATTGATTACGAAAATGCGGTATTTGTTGTCTTTCATAGCTGTCTGACTGATTATAACTTAATTATGTAAAAAGCGGCTGCCTTTTTTCAGAGCCGCCGCTTCTTTCATCCTGATGGGCAGTGCTCTGAGTCAAATATCAAAAGAAGCCTCTGAACTCGATAAACAGAGGAGCAACTACGAGGGTAACGGCAACCATAAGTTTGATAACGGTGCCGAGTGTTTCTGTAGCCATTCTGTCAAAATATCTGCCCGAGTTATTGAATGTGAATATAACGCACATGCCTGTTATCGTGGCAGAGCATGCGAAAGCGATAAGACCGTTTACGCCGCCTGCAGCTGCTGCAGCAAGCGGAATGATCAAAGATATCAGATATATAGGAAAGAGTCCTCTGAGAGAAGTTATGCGCTTCTCAGAGTCATCTGATTCAAGTCTTGAGCGAAGCACACGGCTCGTAAGCCTGATAGATCTTATTATCAGACCTGCACAGACAAATACAGTAACAGCACCGATCATCATGCCCGTATAAACGGAAGTGCTCAGAATATTTGTCGACATATTGTTTCCGACGACCGAAAGAGCCGTAAACAGTGCTACGAGAGTTACGTATGCAGAAACTCCTGTGTAAGTCTTGCCTACCGGGTCCGACTTGACTGAAGCCGTGAGAAGTACATCTGCAGGATTGGGGCTCTCTGCCTCAGGATCGGATACAGATGTGATCTCGGAGGCGCTTGCGGTATTGATGGCAAATCCTCTGACCGCCATATTGACGGCCGCCATCGAATTGATGCCTACGGCTGCAAGAGCGATACCGTAAAAGCTTGCAAACTGATACGCGATGATCACGGCTGCTGTTGTGATAACAGCCGGGATAACTACCGAGATCATGCCTATCGAAAGGCTGAATATCATCGACTGACCTGCAACTGCCTTCCTGGCTTCAGGCATATTGCGCCTGAAAACGATACCGTCCACGGAATAAGCCTTTGAAGCTTCACCTGTAACAAGAACGGCAAGGATACCGGCTGCAACGCAGACGGCATAAACATAGGACTGCAGAACGACATTACTGAAAAATGCCGATACTGCAATGATGATAACAGCTGCTGTGATGTTTCCGGCAGTCAGGCCCGCAGTAGGATTCTTGCTGATCTTTCCGCGGTAGAGCATGATACCTATAATGGATGCCGCTATTCCCGAAGCAAGGACTATAAGCGGATACCTGGCCGCAGAAGATGCTGTGAATGTCGACAGGACACCGGAGGTGTTTACTCCGACGTCAGCGAGGAGTGCTGCCGAGCATGCAGAAAGGATATATGTCTCGACAAGGTCTGCCCCGCTGCCGATGAACATGCCTGTGTAATCAGTAAAGTCGTCGCTCTTTACAATAAGTGAATATGCTCCCGAAAATGCTGTTCCCGATATGCCTGTGCATAAAGAAACCAGCGACGCTCCGAGTGCGAAGCTTGCTATCAGCTTGATAAGCTGGTCTGTATCAAGGAACAAGAACAGAGCTCCGAGGCCCACCAGAGCGATGGACGAAACACTGAGTCCCATAACGGAAGCTGATCTGTACGCAGTTTTCAGAGAAGTCCTTATATCTCCGGATACGGCAGCCGACGAAGATGAAATGCTTCCGCTTACTACTGTAAGAGAACCGGTAACAACTGAAAGCAAGCAAAGAACCGCTCCCCCTAAAAAGACAGCGGCGTTGAGATGACCTACAAAGACAAAAATAGCAGCGCCGATGAGCACCGTCATTATTGCCAGAGGCAGATATTGGATCGACCAGAATTCGCGGTTTCTGTTTTTCAGTTCAGCGAAAGTTCCGGCCGATACTTCGTTTCTGACTATACGGCTTCTGATCCAGGATTCAAGTGACAATGCTGTCAGCAGTCCCGCCAGAGCACAGATCAGAGTAATGATCTTCAGCATTCAGTTATCTCCGGTTACATTTAAAAGACGTTCCTGATGAAACGCCTAGTTGAATATTGCAACGATTGCAAGTGATACGACGATGTAGACCACTGCGCAGATAGTGGTGATCCTCGAAAGGATCGCGTCATACCCTCTGCTCTTGCGCTTTCCGAACAGCTGCTCTGCTCCTCCGGCGATGGAACCAGAAAGTCCGTCGCTCTTGCTTTCCTGCAGAAGGATGCTGACGATAAGTACAATGCTTGCTATCAAAAGGATGATCATTAAAGCTGTATGCATGATGTCCTCCAAATCATTAGATATAATATAAAGGCGTCCGGCAATTATCCGAACGCCTTAATTTAACACAATCAGACAGAGCGTGTCAAATAGAACAGTTCACTACTGGAGTGATGCTGCAGCCTCAGCGATGGCAGCGAAATCATCTGCCTTGAGGCTTGCTCCGCCAATAAGTCCTCCGTTGATGTCAGGCTTCTCAAGAAGTTCCTTTGCATTGGATGGCTTCATCGATCCGCCGTAGAGGATCAGCATGCTGTCGCCTGTTGCCATATCATAGATGCCGGAGATGACTCCTCTGATGAATGCGCACATTTCTTCAGCCTGTTCAGGAGTAGCGGTCTTGCCTGTTCCGATAGCCCAGATCGGCTCGTAAGCAATAACGATCTTTGCTGCATCAGCAGGTCCGATACCCTCAAAGTCAGCTACGACCTGACCTGCAACGAATGTCTGTGCTGTTCCCTCTTCTCTTACCTCGAGAGACTCACCTACGCAGAGGATAGGAGTGATCCCTGCCTCAAGAAGAGCCTTCAGCTTGAGGTTGACTGTCTCGTCAGTCTCTGCAAAATACTCTCTTCTTTCAGAGTGGCCGATAACGCAGTAATCTACGCCGAGATCCTTGAGCATAGGTACGGAAACCTCGCCTGTATATGCTCCGCTTTCCTTGAAGTGAACGTTCTGAGCTCCGAATCCGATACCGGAACCTTCAAGAGCACATCCGAGATCAGCGAGAGCTGTAAACGGTGCGAGTACGCATACGTCCTTTGCGTTTGCAAGGTTCTTTGCCTTGAGTTCTTCTGCGAACTGAACAGCTTCAGCTCTTGTCTTGTTCATTTTCCAGTTGCCTGCAATAAGAAACTTCTTCATTTCTACCCTTTCTCCTTACGGTGGCATATATGCCAGAAATAATAATTATCGGTTAATTTATTTATCATCGATGACTGCGATTCCCGGAAGTTCTCTTCCTTCGAGGAATTCAAGGCTTGCTCCGCCTCCGGTGCTGATATGAGTCATCTTGTCAGCGAGACCGAACTGTGTAACGGCAGCAGCGCTGTCTCCGCCTCCGATAACTGTTGTAGCATCGATCTCAGCAAGGCATTCAGCTATGGCCTTTGTACCTACTGCAAAGTTTTCCATCTCGAAAACGCCCATAGGTCCGTTCCATACAACCGTCTTTGCTGTCTTAAGTGTCTCGGTAAATAGCTTAATGGTCTCAGCTCCGATATCGAGTCCCATCCTGTTGTCAGGAATAGCGTCTACCGGATAAGTGTCATGAGGAGAGTCGTTTGCAAATTCATCTGCGGCGACAACATCTACAGGGAGCAGGAACTTAACGCCCTTCTCCTCTGCCTTCTTCAGAATGTCTGCTGCAAGCTCGAGACCTTCTTCATCAAGAAGCGAGGTTCCGATCGAATGGCCCTGGGCCTTGAAGAATGTGTAGGACATTCCGCCTCCGATGATAAGGATATCGACCTTATCAAGCAGATTTGTGATCACCGGGATCTTGTCCTTTACCTTCGCTCCGCCCATGATGGCCGCGAACGGTCTCTGCGGATTATTGACAGCCTCTCCGAGGAATTTGAGTTCTTTCTCGATAAGGAATCCCGAAACAGCCGGGATATAATCTGCGATACCTGTTGTGGAAGCATGAGCTCTGTGGGAAGTTCCGAAAGCTTCCTGTACAAATATATCTCCGAGCGAAGCAAGATCCTTTGCGAACTCAGGATCGTTCTTTTCTTCTTCTGCACGGTATCTTACGTTTTCAATAAGCATAACATCGCCGGCACCGAGTTCCTTTGCAGCCGCTCTTACGTCATCGTCAACAACAACGTCAGAAGCGACGAATCTGACTTCTTTGCCGAGGCATTCACTGAGCCTCTTTGCTACAGGAAGAAGGCTGAACTCAGGCTTTGCCTGTCCCTTAGGTCTTCCGAGATGAGACATCAGCACTATGGCTGCTCCGTTCTCGATAAGATAATTGATGCTCGGAAGTGCTGCCTGGATACGGGTCTCGTCCGTGATCCTGTCACCGTCGAGCGGCACATTGAAATCGCATCTCATGACTGCGGTCTTTCCGGCCCAGTCGATGTCCCTGATTGTCTTTTTCATCTGAAATCTCCTTCTAAGCATAGTGCCTGAAAATCATACACGGTTATATTAACAGCGCACCGCCCTTATTACAAGGCAAAACATTTAAACCTTTAGTGTTATATGGCTTCCCGAAACGCGGTCTTTTGCAACGACTATCTGCTTGTCGATGCGGGATGAAAGCGCTTCGACATGAGAGATGATGCCGACAAGTTTATCTTCATCGGCAAGCTGTGTAAGTGTCCGTATCGCGTTTTCAAGTGTTTCCCCATCGAGTGAACCGAAGCCTTCGTCGATGAACATCGTATCGAGCTTTATACCGCCGGAAGACGACTGGATCTCATCGGAGAGACCTAGCGCCAGCGACAGAGATGCCATAAAGCTTTCTCCTCCTGAGAGCGTACTGACAGGTCTTTCGCTTCCCGTATAATGATCGATTATGTTAAGACCAAGGCCGAATTTCTGCCTCTTATTGCTTGCTTCTTCTGATCTGATAAACTCGTACTGTCCTCCCGACATCATCATGAGCCTGAGATTAGCATGCCTTATTATGCGGTCAAAGTAGAATGCCTGCACATAAGCCTCGAGCGATATCTTGTCCTTGCCGGTAAGAGTTCCGGCAGCAGTCCTGAACAGTGAATCGACGACCTCATGCCTTTTGCGGATCTTTTCGATCTCAGCTGCTCCGGCATTTATGCTCTCCAGCGCCGCTTCTGCTGTTCCGATCTCTGCGGCGGCAGTGGTGCTTTTGTCTCTCAGCGTCTTCCGTTCTGACGAAGCTTCTTCGATCTGTGTCCTGACCAGTTCTTCATCTATGGTCTCATATCCGCTGATGACCTTCTCAAGTTCTGCTATTCTCGCAGCGTTCTCTTTCTTTGCCGAAACAGCCTCATTCAGTTTTTCCGATGTGACCCTGACAGCATTCCTGAGTTTCTGAGCCTCATCTGCAATTCTGTCACGATGCTTCTGAGCTTCTGACTTGCTGCCGTATTCCAGACGGCTTCGGAGTGTGTCAGTCTTCGCCTTTGCAGCTGCAGCATCTTTTGTCAGTGTTCCAAGTTCACCGGTCATGCTTTCTATATCGGAGGCATATGCTTTTTCCCTGTCTTTCATATCCGGCAAAGACGATTCGATATCTTCGGCTCTTTTCCTCTGTACCGACAAAGTCTCTTTGTCCTCAAGCATGGACTTCAAGGATCCGTTAAGTGAGAGAAGTTCGGCTTCTGCCAGCTGTAAAGCCTTTGCAAGGTCTTCCTCACCGAGATCACGCAGTGATGCAGTACACGCTGATATCTTTGCTTCCTCAAAACTTCCCTTGGCTTTCTGTACTTCTTCCAGTTTATCACTGCTTTTCTTTCTGGCTGCTTTCGCTTCCTTCTCCGCAGTCTCAACGTCATCTGCCGTAGGAGCATCTGTACTCAGCTTTGCCGGTGCCGGGTGATGTGTGCTTCCGCAGACCGGGCAGGCATCTCCCTCCGCAAGCTCTGAAGCAAGTATTCCAGCCTGTTCTTTCATATAGGCAGAGCGTAATTCTATATGTGCTATCTCAAGCCCTGAAGCCTTATCCTCAAGAGGACTGTATTCTTCTCTAAGCTTCTTATATACTGCTTCGAGTTCAGCCGTTCTCCCGATCTCAGACTGAAGTGCATTCAAAGTTTCAATGCGGTTTTCTGTATTTTGGATCTCAGCTTTAAGCCTCTCCAGCTGCTCTCTTGCAGACCTGAGGTCCTTAAGCTCTTTTTCAAATTCAGATATTTCCAGAGCCAGTTTGGCTCTGTCGGCCTTTATATCACTAAGAGCCTTTTCTTTTTCCTCAATGAGTTTTTCCAGTGAATCCAGCCCGGCGCTTTCGGCATCGAGCTCATCATAAGAGTCCATTACCGAGTCGAGCGCAGCTGCCTCGCCTTCAAGTTTTTCTGCAGTAGGAAGTTTCGATGCTGCATCGTCCGATGCCCGGCGTGCATCATCTATGGCATCATCAAGGGCCGGGACCTCTGTTATCCTGTCCTCAAGGCTCTGTTCGCTTTCCTTTTTCTGCTTTGCAAGCGTCAGCTTGCTGTTAAGTTCTTTCAGTTTCTCATCGGCATCCGCAAGGTCCTTTGATATCTCATCAGACAATTCTTTGCCTTTCTCTGCCAGCCCGGTCAGGATATCCCTGATCTCGTCAGCCGAAGCTTCGCTGAAGCCTTTTTCACGGGCTGCCTCAAGACGTTCCGCTATATCATCGTCAAAGCTGCAGCTGACCGGGATAAGAGCAGCTCTGAGTTCGCGCTCGGTATTCTCGAGTTCGGATCTGACAGCCTTGCTCTGCTCTGAGAGTTCTTCCATGAGCCGGTTATACGGCTGGGTATTGAAAAGTTTTCTGAATAGTCTCTGTCTTTCTTCTGTGCCTGCGGTAAGAAGCTTGCGGAATTCGCCCTGGGCGATCATCGCAATGCTGCAGAACTGGCTGCGGTCGATCCCCAGAAGATCCTTTACAGCTTCCGTGACCTTGGAGGCTCCGTCAGTTACGCTGCCGTCAGGCCAGGTCAGCACTGCTCCGGCAGTCTGCTTTGTATAACCTTCTCCGCTCTTTTTGCGCCTTATGTATTCCGGATTTCTGACGATCTTATAGCGCTTGTCCCGGAATTCGAATTCAAGTTCTGTCTCTGTAGCGACACCGTCTTCGGCATACTGTGAACGCGCTGTAGAGCTGTCCCTGCTGCTTCCGCTCATCTCACCGTAAAGAGCAAATGTGATCGCATCAAAAATATAAGTCTTGCCGCTTCCGGTATCCCCCGTAATGAGATACATCCCGCCCCGGCCAAGGCTTTCAAAATCTATTGCTGTTTTTTCCATGTACGGTCCGAAGCCCGTCATAACAAGTTTCAGAGGTCTCATTATGCATCCCTCCATATCTTTTCTATGAGCCCGGTCATCAGCCTGAGCTGCTCATCGTCCATGGCTTTGCCGTTCTGGGATGCATAGAGATCGCCGAATATCTCAAGAGGCGATCTGCTGTCATTTGCACCGGGATCCGGCATGGAAGAAATCGCGCGAGTACGTACATTGTCGTATTCGAAGCGCATTATATTCGGATAAATGCTCCTCAGAACACTGAGTGCTCCTATTACATCCTCTTCGTCAGTGAGTATTATCCTGAAATAGTCATCGGTATTTTTATTCTGATAATAATTTTTATCGGTCAATTCATTGAATCTGCCTTTAAGGACCTTCATATCTCTCACAGGCTCCAGTGGTAGGCAGCGGATATCGCACTTGCAGACACCATCCTTCTTTTCGCCAAGCTCTACGATAGTGACAGACTTATCCTTTTCGGCTTCAGAGAAAGAGTATTTGATTGGTGATCCGCAGTATCTGATGCGCTCAGATGTATCCTGCGGTATGTGAAGATGCCCCAAAGCTGTATAGTCAAATGCTTCAAATACTGACTTGTCAACACTGTCAAGTCCGCCGACCGCGATCTCTTCCGATTCGCTCCTGACCGAACCGGTAACAAACTGATGCGATATTATGACATTGCGCTCTGCTGTATTGACTCCCATCCGGTCTATTGCGTACGCAACGGCATCTGTGTATGTCCTTATCTCAGGTCTTTCAGAATCCGCCGCTGCATCCTCAGCATCAGAGGCTGCGATACTTTCCTTATCTATCACAGCGCGCACATGAGTAGGCTTGAGAAACGGCAGCATGTAAAAATTGACAAGTCCGAAATCATCCTTCAGCGGGAACATATGCGTCTTTCCGTCGTATCCTCCGGCGAAATGGATGCCCCGTTTGTCCATGATACGCGAACCGAACGACAGCCTCTCTGCGGAATCGTGGTTTCCGCTGATGATAAAGACTTCTGTATCAAGTTCTGCAAGTCCGCTTATAAAATCATCAAAAAGTTCCACAGCTTCTGCCGGCGGTACAGGCTTGTCATAGACATCACCCGCGATAAGCACAGCCTGCGGTCTCTCTTCCTTGATCATTTCAGTGATCTTATTAAGGATGTATCTCTGATCTTCAGTCATCGGAAACTCATTGACGCGTTTTCCGAGATGGAGATCGGACAGATGTATGAACTTCATGTATATGATCACCTTTCTGTATTTGTTCCGCTGCTGCAGTACAGGCAGATATCGCTTATCCCGCAGTTGTCACAATCCGGCTTCCTGGCATGGCAGACCTTGCGTCCATGGAATATAAGCAGATGATGGGCCCTTATCCAGCTGTCTTTCGGCAGCCTCTCCATAAGGCTGTCCTCGACTTCTCCCGGATCCTTTCCGTCTGTAAGACCTATCCTGTTTGCTACCCTGAATACGTGCGTGTCAACGGCTATGCGCGGCTCACCGAAGCCTTCGGCAAGAACCACGTTTGCCGTCTTTCTGCCTACTCCAGGCAGTTTTACGAGTTTGCTGAAATCTCCCGGTACTTCTCCGCCGTATTCGTCTCTCAGCATCTTTGCCATGGCAACGGCGTTCTTTGCTTTATTTTTATACAGCCCTATAGTCCTGATCATTTCCTGTATCTCAAGCGGATCGGCTTCAGCCATGGAGGCGGCATCGGGATACTTCCCAAATAATGCCGGTGTGACCTTGTTTACCGACACATCCGTCGTCTGAGCCGAAAGCATCACAGCTGTAAGCAGCTGGAACCTGTCCCTGTGATCAAGGGCGCAGGCCGCTTCCGGATGCATCTTCTCCAGTCCGGTAAGCACTTCTGATATCTGATTATCCGGTATCAAGTTTTTCATATCTCTTTCCACCTTTTGAGCCTGTACCTATTCGTATTTTATTTGAATGCCTTGTATTTGTTAGTCATCTGTTATTGACATTTAACTTTGTAGGTCTATAGTAGATGTATACAATCTAAATAAATGTATGCAATGTTTGAATTGAATACGGAGGAAGTAATGGACATCATCCAAAACGATAAATCCGGCCAGCCTTTATCCGCAGGCCTTTACACTGAACTTCAGACCAACATCCTGTCCGGTGCGATCCCTGACGGTTCAAAACTCACGGAACAGACCATATGCACACAGTATAACGTGAGCCGCACTCCTGTGCGTGAAGCCTTCCGCCAGCTTGAAGCGGACGGGCTGATCGAGAATATCCCAAACCGCGGCGCCTTTGTGACAGGTCTTACGAAGCGTGACATTTCTGACCTGTTTGACCTCAGAGGTCTCTTCGAAGTCCAGGCAGTCGAATGGGCCATCAAGCGCATGTCGAGCGAAGATATCGATCAGCTTGCCGAGACTGTGGAGTTTATGGAGTTCTACACTCTCAAATCCGATGTTGAAAAGGTCCTTACCTTCAACTCACAGTTTCACAGCATTATATATGCAGGCACAAAGGACCGCATGATACAGAAGACGCTTGCGATCTACCAGACTTATCTCAAGCACTCCGCTCCAGCTAAGACTTACAGCGGCGATTATCTGAAAACGATACTCGACGAGCATAAGGCTATCTTTGAAGCCTTTGAGACAAAGAACACAGCCGCAGGCCGCAAAGCCATGGAATATCACATGGAGCAGTCCAAGCTTCGCAGGATCGCCAATTATTTCTGATTTGATTATATATATAATACGGCAGCAGCTTCGGAGCTGCTGCCTTTTTCTGTGCAGACTATAGCAGTATGTTAAGCATTGCGCTTACCATCGGAGTGATTATCATATCAGTAATATTGAGAATGATAAGTCCTAGCAGAATGTATGTCCCGTACTGATATACCTTATACCACCAGCTGTATCTGTCGAGTCTGAATATCTGTGTCACTATCCCCCATCCATCAAGCGGCGGACACGGAATAAGATTGAATATCATAAGCACCAGATTGATCATGACAGTATAGAACAGTATGAGATAGATGCTGTGGATAAGGTCGGATACGGCCACACCCGAAAAAGCCTTTATCATGGCCTTTGCCGGCAGCGAAAACAGTACTGCCAGGATCAGGTTCATGGTGACACCCGCAATACCTACAAGGAATTCGTCCCTTCTTCTGTTCTTATAATACGAAGGATCTATCTGCACCGGCTTTCCCCAGCCGAAGCCGACCAGCAGCAGCATTATGAATCCGATCCAGTCTATGTGGGCAAGCGGGTTGATCGTTACACGGCCCTGCCTTCTCGGAGTCGGATCGCCCAGCCTGTCAGATACCCAGGCGTGCGCGAATTCATGAAAGCTAAGTCCTATTATGATACCGGGAAGCATCAGTATCTTTGTCAAAATCAGATCTGCGTTCAATTATCTTTCCTCTTGATTCTTTATTCTGACTGCAGTCAAAGCTGACCGCTGTTTTACAGTATCTCGGTCAGCAGCCTCGATATAGACTCGGCAGCCTTTTCATAATGCGAAATATTGTCTCTGTCTTCCTGCGTATAAGGTCTGGACAGCTTCATGTCATCTTCGAATCTTCTGTCCATCTCAGCAGTGACATCTCTGTCATATATGAAAGCGTTCGACTCAAAATTCAGTCTGAAGCTTCTAATATCAAAGTTTGTGGAACCGGCAGTGCATACCTCGCCATCAACAGTCAGCGTCTTGGCATGCAGGAAGCCGTTCTCATAGATATACACCTTTGCCCCGTCCTTAAGGAGCTTTCCTGCATTGTAAAGCGTTGTCCTGTAGACGAAAGGATGATCCGGCATATTCGGTATCATGATCCTTACGTCAACTCCAGACCTTGCCGCCATGCGGAGTGCATCGATCATAGGCTCGTCAGGTACAAGATAAGGCGTCTGCAGAAAGATGTTCTTGCGGGCATTCGTGATCATTTTCATGAAAGCCATCTTGACTTCTTCTTTCTCGGACTCCGGACCGCAGGATACTATCTGGATCGGTATATCTCCGGTGCTGCTCTTGAATGCGTATCTGACCGACTGATCGATAAGATCCACCTTCTCCCTGGAAGCATATCTCCAGTCCTGATAGAACCTCTCATTCAAAGTAGCAAGGGCATTGCCCCGTATTATAAGCTGAGTATCCCTCCAGTAGCCGAATTTCTTCTTGTAGCCGAGATATTCCTTGGCAATGTTGAATCCGCCTATATAGCCGATCTCGTTGTCTATAATGGCGATCTTACGGTGATTGCGGTAATTTATCCTGAAATACATATGGCGGATAAGAGGTTTGAAGAAATATGCGTATTCTCCGCCCGCCTTTTTGAATTCGCGGAGATCGGTATATCCTATGCTGCGGCTTCCGAGAGCATCTACCAGAAGGCGGACCTTGACACCTTCCCTTGCCTTTTGCGTCAGCAGCTCAATAAGACGCTTGCCTACAAAATCGCTGCGTACGATGTAGAAACACAGTTTGATCGTATACTGTGCGTTTTCGATGTCGCTGCAGAGACGCTCAAACATTTCCTTGCCGTCGGTGATGACCTCAACACTGTCGTTTCCGGTAAGCAGTGAATCGGCATACTCGAGATTCATGGTTATCATCTCTTTCCATTTGACCGAGACCTCATCCGGATCGGTCGGGATGCTGCCTCTGACGGCCTCCTTCTGCCAGTCAAGTATCGTTGTCTTTCCTGCGGTTTCATCCTCCGTCATTCTGAATATCTGCTGTCTGGCGATATTCTGTGAAAAAATCAGGTAAAGAAAGAGCCCGACCGCAGGGATCATAAAGAGTATCATGATCCATGCCATCGTGGCTGCCGGTGATTTGGAGTCATCGAAAAATATCAGTCCCAGCGCAATGAGTGCGTTGAGGATATAGATGATCACCATGATATGAGACAATGTGAAAAAATTGAGGAATCCCTGCAATAATCCCGTCATAGCACCTCTCGTCCCTCAAGGCTGAATGTCTTTGTTTCGGTTATCTCTACCATGACCTTGCGTCCCATGAGTTCCTCGGGACTCCTGTCAGAGGTAAAGTTCACCAGCTTGAAACCGTCTGTCCTTCCGGATATGACGGTATCGTCGCTTCTGCTTATGCCCTCTGCAATGACCTCACAGACCTTGCCCATATACGCCTGGTTTTTTCTGAGGCTTATCTCATTCATCACATCGACGAGTCTGTCAAATCTTTCGTGGCAGACTTCATCAGGTATCTGGTCTTCAAACTTCGCTGCAGGTGTACCCTCCCGCGGCGAATAAATGAAGGTGAAGGCTGAATCGTACTCAACGCGTCTGGCAATATCGAGTGTCTCTTCAAAGTCTTCCTCGGTCTCGCCCGGGAATCCGACAATGATATCGGTCGAGATCGTGATATCAGGCGCTGTCTTTCTGAGCTTATCAACGGTTTCGAGATATACTGCTCTGTCATAGTGGCGGTTCATGCGCTTAAGGATCCTGTCGCTTCCCGACTGGACCGGCAGATGTATGTTATGGCAGAGCTTATCGCAGGTCCTGAAGCAGTCGATCATCTCATCAGATATATCACGCGGATGGGATGTCATGAATCTGATGCGCTCTATGCCCTCGATGTCATTCACCGCCTTGATGAGATCTGCGAAACTGTGTCCTGCTGCATCCCTGTAGGAATCAACATTCTGACCGAGAAGCATCACCTCAATGACGCCGTCAGCTGCAAGTCTTCTGATCTCATCGCATACTTCACTCAGCATACGGCTCTTTTCACGGCCTCTTGTATATGGCACTATGCAGTATGTGCAGAAGTTGTTGCAGCCGTATGTGATATTGACCAGAGCTTTATGTCTGTGCATCCTGACAGGCTTCATGCCTTCCTCGCTGATGTCAGGATTGTTGTCGATTATCGCGCGGACTTTTTTTCTGCCATTGAGCCTCTCCTCGAGGAGATCAGGAAAAGCGGCGATATTCTGCGTTCCGAAAACGATGTCCACCCACGAGAAGCGTTTATCTATCTCGGCGACTACCCTCGGCTGCTGCGGCATGCATCCGCATACGCACAGGACAAAATCCGGTCTGCTCTTTTTTATTTTTTTGAACTGGCCAAGTGTTCCGAAGAATCTTTTGTCAGCATTATCCCTTACGCTGCAGGTATTGATGACAGTAACATCAGCTTTGAACGGATCGTCTTCATGTTCATAGCCCATTGCCTCAAGAAGTCCGGCAATGTTTTCAGAGTCATGCTCGTTCATCTGGCAGCCGTAAGTGAGTATGTTATATGATCTCATTTGACTTCATCTTTCCTGTCTCTTGACATGAGCATCCTGACTGCTTTCATCGGCTCGATCTTGCCGTCGAGCACAGCCTTTGTGGCCTTGCATACAGGCATCTCAACATCAAGTTTCTTTGCGAGATCGCAGACAGCATCGGCAGTATAATATCCCTCTACTACCGAACCGACTCTCTCGACCGCATCCTTCGCCGAAAGGCCAAGGCCTATAAGCAGGCCGCAGCGTCTGTTTCTTGAAAGATTGGTCGAGCATGTTACGATCAGATCGCCTATGCCCGAAAGGCCGGCGAAAGTCTCAGGATCAGCCCCGAGTGCTACTCCGAGTCTCTTCATCTCGTGAAGAGCTCTGGTCATAAGAGCTGCTCTTGCATTGTTTCCGAGCTTCATACCGTCAGATACGCCTGTAGTTATCGCGATAACGTTCTTTACGGCTCCGGCGATCTCAACTCCGACTACGTCGTCCTGAGTATAGATACGGAACTGCTCAGTCATGAACACATCCTGTATCTCCTTTGCGGCTTCCGCGTCAGCAGAAGCTGCAACTACACATGCAGGAGTGTTTCTGACTATCTCCTCGGCATGTGAAGGTCCTGAAAGTGCAACGTATTTAACATCAGGGATAGTCTCGGCAGCTACCTCACTCATTCTGAGAAGAGTCTTCTTTTCTATACCCTTTGCCAGGTTGACAGCGATAACACCTTCCTCGAGGTACTGCGCTGCTTTTGTTGAAACCTGACGGAACTTCTGTGCAGGAATGGCAAAGACCACTATTTCTTTGCCTCTGACGGCGTTCCTTATGTTGTTGGTGTATTTGAGTTTGTCGCTCAGGATGACATACGGCAGATACTTTTCGTTCATGCGGGTCTCTTTCATCTTATCAAGAGCCGCCTTGTTTCTGCCGTACAGCGTTACCTGATGACCGCTGTGAACAAGAAGATTGGCGATCGCAGTACCGAAAGATCCGCTTCCGATAACAGCGATCTTCTTTGCTTTATCGCCAAGCTCAGGTACCTCGGTACCTGCATAGTAGTCCATTGGTTCAGGTTCAGGTCTTACAGCCTCTGAATCCTGGGCTTCTATGAGAGCCGGTTCCTTGGTAGCATCGGCCGCAACGTGGGATTCGCCGCGCGAGATGTCTTCAAGTTCACGGTATTTAGCCTCAAATCCGGCTCTTTCCTCTTCCGTGATATGGATGCCGTGGGCACTTGAATCCAGAATCGGAGAAGCTTCGATCACTTCTGATGCTTCGATCACTTCAGGCGAAGCGGTCTCTTCGATCTCTTCGGTCTCTTCAGCCGCTTCGGCTTCTTCCTTGTGTTTTCCGCCGATAGTGAGCTTTTCTTCTTCTCCCTTTGCCAGTCTCTTTATATTGGCGATATGCATTATCATCAGATATACAGCTGCTCCGATAGCAAAATAGAAGTATTCAGGAGCATACAGATATATGACAGCCGGATACGCCAGAGCTGCACCCAGCGATGCTACAGACATTCTTCTCGTTATCAGGAAGAGCACTGCAGCAACAAGCAGTACCGCTATAGCGCTGAAGAAGTCCAGAGCAAGTGCTGCTCCGAAAGCCGCGGCAACACCCTTTCCGCCCTTGAATCCGAATACAGCCGGGAAACAGTGTCCGAGGACTACGCCTGCGAATGCCGTCATGGCACCAGGTTCTCCGCCAACGTTGTAACCGATCGAGACGGCTATGAAGGCCTTCATTACATCAACAATGAATACGATAATGCCGGCGGTGAGGCCCATGACCCTTATCGTGTTGGTCATGCCCGCATTGCCGCTTCCTTCCTTGCGGATGTCGATGCCCTTGATCTTCCCGATAATGATCGACGGATTGATGTTTCCGATCGCATATGCACCGATACCGATAATTACAAGTCTTATGATATCTGCAATGTTCATCTGCGTTCTCCTCTCTTTTCGCTCCAGACGAATTTGATTGATGTACCTTCGAAGTTGAAGGCCTCTCTGATCTTGTTCTCAAGATATCTCGCATAAGAGAAATGCATGAGCTCTCTGTCATTTATGCTGAATGAGAAGAGAGGCGGCTTTGTGCCGATCTGTGCAGCATAGTATATCTTGAGTCTCCGTCCCTTATCTGAAGGCGGCTGTCTCATCATTACGGCATCTTCGATTATGCTGTTGAGCTTGCCTGTAGTGATCCTTATGCTCCTTGCGTCAGCTATCGATGAGCATTTGTCTATGATATCGAATATCCTGACTTTGTTGAGCACGGATGTGAACACTACCGGAGCATACGAAGCAAAGAGCAGCTCTGCCTTGATCTTGCGTTCGTAATCACGCATGGTATTGGTCTCTTTTTCGATAAGATCCCATTTGTTCACGACTATAAGAAGGCCCTTGCCTGCTTCGTGGGCATAGCCCGCGATCTTTTTGTCCTGCTCGGTAAGACCTTCTGCAGCGTCTATCATGAGTACGCATACGTCGCAGCGCTCGATAGCCGCGATGGCTCTGACTACGCTGAATCTTTCGATTGAGTCGTAAACTTTGCTCTTTTTACGGAGTCCTGCGGTATCGATGAGGGTATATTCCCTGTCCTTGTATGTAAAAGGCGTGTCGATCGTGTCTCTTGTTGTGCCCGCTATAGGCGATACGATGACGCGGTTCTGCTTTGTGAGCGCATTCACGAGGGAGGACTTTCCGACATTCGGCTTTCCGATCACGGCAATATTGATGCTGTCGTCGGAGCCGCCGTAAAAGTCGTCAGGGAATCCGTCTACAATGCGGTCAAGAAGATCGCCGATATTGGTCATGTTTGCCGCACTGATAGGAACAGGTTCACCAAAACCGAGCTCATAGAAGTCGAGAATGATCTCATAAGCCTTCGACGGTGCGTCGACCTTATTCACGACAAGAATGACCTCCTTGCCTGTACGGCGAAGAAGATCAGCAACTTCACGGTCAGCAGTTGTCAGTCCTTCTTTTCCGTCGGTCATGAAAAGGATGACATCTGCCATATCCATAGCCGTAACGGCCTGATCTCTCATCTGGGAGAGGATCGTATCGTCGGTCCTGACTTCGATACCGCCGGTATCGATCACGGCGAATTCCTTGCCGTTCCACTCAGTCTCGGCATAGATCCTGTCTCTTGTAACGCCGGGAACGTCCTCGACTATCGCGCGCTTTTCGCCGATGAGCCTGTTGAAAAGAGTGGACTTTCCGACGTTCGGCCTGCCTACGATGGCAAGAATAGGTTTACTCATCGAATATGCCCTCCACAAAATCATGCGCGTTGAAAGGCACCAGATCTTCCATCTTCTCTCCAACTCCGATGAACTTGATAGGCATATCGAATTCATCAGTGATAGTTATGGAGATGCCTCCGCGCGCTGTGCCGTCCATCTTAGTCAGAACAATACCCGTGATATCTGAAACGCCGCTGAATTCAGCAGCCTGGCTGACAGCATTCTTGCCGGTAGTCGCGTCAAGAACAAGCAGGTTCTCTCTCGATGCTTCAGGATACTCTCTTGAGATGACCTTGCTCATCTTCTCGAGTTCCTTCATCAGATTGACTTTGTTCTGGAGTCTTCCTGCTGTGTCGCAGATAAGAACGTCAACGTCGTTGGCCTTGGCGGACTGTATCGCGTCATAGATAACAGCCGTAGGATCTGTTCCTTCTGCGTGTCTGATGACTCTGACTCCGACTCTTTCGCCCCAGAGCTGAAGCTGCTCGGCTGCTGCAGCACGGAATGTGTCGGCCGCGGCAAGCATTACATTCTTGCCCTGCTTCTTGTACATATACGCAAGCTTAGCGATCGTAGTCGTCTTTCCTCCGCCGTTTATTCCTATCATGAGGATAATAAGCGGATAATCTTTCGACATCAGATTGCGTTCGCCCTTGTCCATGAGTTCTTCCAGGATACGGGTGAGTTCTTTCTTGATCTCGCGCTCCCTGGTTATATGATGATAGTTGATGGCTTTGTTGAGTTCATCGATGATCTTGTCCGATGTCTCGATACCAACATCTGCCATAACAAGAGATTCCTCGAGCTGTTCGAGGAACTCAGGTCCAAGTTCCGGGTTGTCATAGACTGCCATCGTAATGGAGTCTATGAACTTGCGGAATACGGATTTTTTCTCAAAAAGTGCCATATTATCTCCTTATTCCAGTCCTTCCGGATCGAATTCATCTCCGAGCTTGAGAGAAAGCATCCTCGAGATGCCCTGCTCAGGCATGGTGACTCCGTACAGGACGTCGGCGTGCTCCATCGTGGCCTTCTGGTGCGTGATGAGAGCAAACTGTATATTATCGAAGTTCTTCAGATAATCCGAGAACCTTCCGATATTGACTTCGTCAAGAGCTGCCTCTACCTCATCGAGAATGACGAAAGGTGTTGGCTTAGCCTTCAGAACGGCAAACATCAGAGCGATGGCCGTGAGCGTCTTCTCTCCGCCTGAAAGCAGATTGATGTTCTTCAGTTTCTTTCCAGGCGGCTGGGCCGTGATCTCGATGCCGGATTCGAGAGGTTTAGTCTCATCCTCGAGTCTGAGCTCTGCGTATCCGCCTCCGAAGAGTTCCTTGAATGACTGCTCAAAATTGACCACTACCTTATCAAAGTTTTCCTTGAACCTGTTCTTTATGGTCCTGTCCATGTTGGTGATGATCTCATTGAGTTCATCCATGGCCTTTGTAAGGTCGGCCTCCTGGGCTGTCATGAATTCATATCTCTTGCTGACCGCCTTGTATTCTTCGATCGCGCCGATGTTGACATCACCGAGTTCTGCCAGTCTGAGCTTGATCTCCCTGGATTCACGGTTTCCTGATGTGATCGCAAAGTCTTCATCCCTGAGGCTCTGTGCTTCCGCATAGGAAACTTCAAACTCATCCCAGAGTTTGTCTTTCTGCGTATCAAGAAGAGTCTCATTCCTTGCGGTCTTGACCTCAAGTCTGTAGCGTTCATCGCGTGTCGACTCAAGAGTCTCCCTGTCCTTCTTCTGAAGGGCCATGAGCTCATCATTTTTAGCTCTTCCTTCTTCAAGTCTGGAGCTTATCTCAGCTATCTTTTCCTCAAGGCCGGACTTTTCTTCGGTAAGGCTGCGTTCAAGGTCTCCTGCCTCTTCTCCGCTTGCCGTAAGCTTTTCCCTGTCGGCAGCAAGTCCTGCAGCAGCTTCTCTGTTGTCTTCGATGGATGCCTCAAGCTCAGTCACAACGTCGCGGACACGCTCGATGATCTCGTTATCGGCGAGCATCCTTGATTCCTTTTCACCGATCCTGACCTTGATGGCTACGACAGCCTCATTGTCTTCTTCGATGACAGGTCTGATGCTCTCAGCTTCCCTGATAAGAGCCTCTGCCCTTGCCTCAGCTTCAGCATATTCTGCCTCGGCTTCTTCGATATTTCTTCTGTGCGAAGCGATCATATCGTCTGCTCTTGAGATATCCGACTCAAGAGTTTCCATGTTGGCTCTGTATCTCTCCTCGGCGCCCTCGTCTTCCTTTACGAGAGATTCCGCGTGATCTCTGTCTGCTCTCAGAACGTTGCCTGCGATATCGAGTTCAGTGATCACCGTTCTCAGGCTGTCTCTCTCAGCTCTGAGTGAAGCGCGCTCTGCATCGAGCTTTTCGCGCTCTGCTGAAAGTTCAGCAGTCCTGGCTGCATAGCCGTCGATCTTTGCGGTGAGAGTGCTGATCTCCTTTTTGCGGTCGAGAAGATTCGCTGTTTTGTTCCTGAATCTTCCGCCTGTGATGGCACCGAATGCAGTGATGACCTCTCCGTCTTTCGTTACTATCCTGAAGCCTCCGATATTCTTCTTTGAAATGCGGAGAGCTCTGTTCATGTCTTCTGCGATGATGACCCTGCAGAGCAGATAATCCACGATCTCCCTGTATCTGTCATCACAGCCGACCATCTCCGATGCGACGCCTATATATCCGTCCGAAGATGCTACTTCATTGGAAACTCTGATCCTATCTGCTCTGATCGACTTCACAGGCAGGAATGTCGCTCTTCCGGAGCCGGTCTTCTTGAGCCATTCGATAGTATCGGTTGCCGAAGCATCGTCTTCACATACGATATTCTGAAGAGCATTGCCGAGAGCTGTCTCAACGGCTGTCTCATAGCCCTGAGGGACTTTAATGATATCGGAAACAGTGCCGATAATGCCTCTTCTGCCGGTGCTCATGACCGCTCTGACAGAGTTGTTGTAGCCCTCATAGTTGGCTTCCATCTCTTCGATGGTGCTTCTGCGGGCCATGGCCTGATTTGATCTGACTGAGATCTCGTCGAGTTCTCTGATAGTCTTCTCAGCGCTTGTAGCAACGGTAACAATATTATCGGTAACTTGACTGAGTCTCTCCTTCTTTTCGGCGAGCTCAGCTTCGTTAGCCTCTATCTTCTGCTCTATTGCCTGCAGATTCTCTCTGTTTTCGCTATTGACCTTTCCCTTGGTCTCGAATTCCTCGGTAAGTGTCTCCCTGCGCTCTTCGAGAGTTGTCTTGTAATTGCTGAGAGTCTTGATCTCGGCATTTCTTGTTACGTTCTGGTTGTTGATCTCGATCAGCCTGTTCTTTATTTCTTCTGTCTCAAAAGTGATAGAAGAAGATCTGCGGCTGTCTTCGTTGTATTTCATGACGGCAGATTCGAGTTCGCTTCTGAGTCTGTCCATCTCGTCATCTTTTGATTTTGCAGCTTCCTCGAGTCTCGTAAGTTCGGCTTTTTCTGTCTCCAGCCTGCTGCCGGCAGCCTCAAACTCGTCTTCGAGTCTTGCCATTTCCTTTTCAATATTGCTGAGACGCTCCTTGTTGAGCTTTCCTCCGCTTGTGATATCGGCAAACCTGTCGATAGTCTCAAGCAGCCTGGCATTCATGCCGGCATATTCCTCATTGAGCTCTGATTCGCTGTCCCTTAAGGCTTCAAGCTGCGTATCGGTATCTGCAAGCCTCGCAGCTGTTATATCAAGAGTCTCCTGAAGTTCTTCAAGAGCTGCCTTGCTTTCCTTTACGTTTACCTCGAGGTTTCCGAGGTTGTGAAGGATTATATTGATACCGAGATATTTATACCTGTCTCTGAGGCCTATATATTCAGTGGCCTTTTCGGAGTCCTCTTTGAGTCCGTCGATGCGGCCTTCTATCTCGGCTATGATATCTCTTACGCGGTCAAGATCGACCGTTGCGGCTTTGAGTTTATTCTCAGCCTCTGTTTTTCTGCTTTTATACAGTACGACTCCGGCAGCCTCCTCAAAGATCTGCCTTCTGTTCTCAGCTTTGGTGCTGACTATATCTGCTATCTTGCCCTGGCCGATGATGGAGTATCCTTCGACTCCGATACCGGTATCCATGAAGAGCTCGCGGATATCCCTGAGTCTGCACTGATTGCCGTTGATAAGATATTCGCTCTCGCCCGACCTGAACATGCGCCTTGTTACGGCAACTTCGTTATATTCGAGAGGCAGTATGCCCTCCGTGTTGTCTATGACGAGAGTAACTTCTGCCATTCCCTTGGGTTTTCTCGTAGCAGTACCCGCAAAAATGACATCCTGCATCTTGGAACCGCGGAGCTGCTTTGAGCTCTGCTCGCCGAGCACCCATCTCAGAGCATCCGAAATATTGCTCTTACCGCTTCCGTTAGGACCGATAATGCAGGTCACGCCTTCATTCAGTTCTATTGTTACAGGATCCGCGAATGACTTGAAACCCTGCATTTCTATCCTTTTGAAATACATCTATACTCCCTTCGACAGCGCATCTTCTGCAGCTGCCTGTTCGGCTCTCGCCTTGCTCTGTCCCGATCCCGTTCCGATCACACGGTCATCGACGCAGACCTCAACGGTGAAGGTCTTGTTGTGATCCGGTCCTTTCTCGGACTTCATGCGGTATTCGATCTTTATGCTGCCGCCTGTTTCCTGAAGCTTTTCCTGAAGCTTGGTCTTGAAGTCCTTGTTGAGTTTGCCCTGTGCACCGAGCCTTATCCTGTCCGCAAGAAGCCTGAGGATGGCAGCACGGCCGGCTTCGTAACCTCCGTCGAGGATAATCGCTCCCATAAGAGCCTCGAAGGCATCTGCAAGTATCGACGGTTTTGTACGTCCGCCGCTGGCTTCCTCGCCTTTTCCGAGATAAAGAAGCTCCCCTAGGCCCATCTTCAGCGCAGTATCTGCAAGAGAATCCTCGCAGACGATGTCTGCCCTGCACCTCGACAGCACACCTTCACGGGCCTTGCCCATTATCGCGAAAAGCTCGGCACCTACGACGGCATCGACATAGGCATCGCCTATGAACTCAAGCCTTTCGTTATTCCGCTCATATCCGAGCTTATGCTCTGAAGCATATGAGCTGTGTGTCAGTGCTGTCATGAGAAGGCCGCGGTTTTTGAAACTGTATCCGGTGAGCTTATAGATTTTTTCATGATCAGTATTCTGATCCATTATTCATCTCCCTCCGGACCGGCAGAATCGGAATTTACGGCTTCCTCGATCATCTCTGTGATCTGGCTGTCAACGTAGTCTATAGCTCTGTGGATAGCGTAATAGACCTCTGTTGCCTTTGAATTTCCGTGGATCTTGAGTACGGCTCCCTTAAGTCCGAGTATCGGAGCTCCGCCTGCATCGGAATAATCAAAGACCTGCTTGATCTCCTTGATCTTGCTGTATGCCAGCATTGCTCCGGCCTTTGCCACGATTCCCTCAGTCAGTTTGCTCTTGAATTCACCCATGATGGCGAGGCTCATTCCCTCGCTGCTCTTAAGGTAGATGTTGCCGCTGAATCCGTCAGTTACGACTATATCGGTCTCGCCGAAGATAACATCGCGTGCCTCGATATTTCCCTGGAAATTGAGGTCGCTCGCCTTCAGGAGATCATATGCCTGCTTGTGAAGCTCATCTCCCTTTCCTTCTTCAGCGCCGACATTGAGAAGTCTCACTACAGGATCTTCATTGCCTGTAATGCCCCTTACAAAGATGCTTCCCATTATCCCGTACTGATAAATGTACTCCGGTTTTGCCTCAACGCTTGCTCCGCAGTCAAGAAGGAGCGTTACTCCTTCCTTGCCGGCACGCGGGAACCATGCCGCGATAGCTGGCCTCTTGATCCCCTTTATACGTCCGAGGATGACAAGTCCTCCCGCAAGAAGAGCGCCTGTGCTTCCGCCCGAGATAAAGATATCGGCTTCACCGTTTTTGAGCATGTTCATGCCTCTGACGATGGTCGAATCTTTCTTCTTTCTGACGGCCATGGCCGGATGTTCTTCGTTGGTGATGACCTCAGTGGCATTGACGACCTCGATGTTGTCGCCCTTCCATCTGCAGGCTCTGAGCTGTTCCCAGAGTTCTTCTTCCGGTCCAATCAGAACGATAGTCTCGCTTGTTTCCGAAGCAGCCCTTACAGCACCTTTTACGATCTCTTCAGGAGCGTAATCGCCGCCCATTCCATCTAAAAGTACTTTCATCTTTCTCCTTTAACCCTGTCTTTTGCGTCTCAGCTGTCCGCAGGCAGCATCGATATCGCTTCCAAGTGTGCGCCTTATAGTTACCGGCACACCATTATTGTCAAGAATATCCCTGAATCTGTGTATTCCTGAATCCTTTGCTGCTCTGAAGTCCCTGCCCTCCACCTTATTGAGAGGTATGAGGTTGACGTGTGTGAGCCAGCCTTTGAGTCTTCCGGCAAGCTCTGCAGCGCATTCTTCAGAGTCATTCACTCCGTCGATAACAGCATATTCAAACGTGACTCTGCGTCCTGTCTTATCCGTGTATTCCCTGCATGCAGCCATGAGTTCATCATAGCCGTACTTTTTTGCCACCGGCATCGTCTTCTCACGCATCTCCTGATTTGGAGCGTGCAGAGAGACAGCCAGATTTACCTGAGGAAAATCTTCGGCAAATCTCTTCATTACCGGGATCAGACCGCAGGTAGATACGGTTATGTTCCTAAGTCCGAGGCCATAGCCGTTTTCATCGTGTATGAGCCTTATGAAGTCCGACAGGCCTTCATAATTGTCGAATGGTTCTCCCATGCCCATCACAACGACGTGACCTATGTCTTCACCTGTCAGGTTCCTCATCGCAAGGACCTGTCCGAGCATTTCGCCTCCGCTGAGGCTCCTGTCCAGGCCGTCCATGGTAGATGCGCAGAATCTGCATCCCATGCGGCATCCCGACTGTGAAGAAATACAGATGGAATTGCCGTAGCTGTACTGCATGAATACGGATTCCACCTCTGTGCCGTCTGCGAATCTGAACAGGCACTTCACGGTACCGTCCTTTGATCTCTGCTCACGTACGGCTTCAGGCAGACCTATGAAGTAAGAATCACTGAGTCTGTTTCTGAGAGACGCCGGAACGTTGGACATCATATCGAAATCCGTTACGCCCTTCGCGAGCCAGCCGAATATCTGTTTTGCCCTGAATTTTTTATCACCTAAGCCGGTCACGATTTCCTCGAGACCGGCCGGTGATATATTCAGTATATTTTCTTTTATCCTGTCCTGCACGGCTCTATCCGATGCGCTCTACGGCGATACCGGTCTTGTGGCCATTGATGTCGAACTCAGGCAGGTTTTCCTTTGCCTCGATGGCAACAGCGATGGTCTCATCCATGATGAAGTCCTTCGCTGCCTGTACTGCAGAGCGGATCTCTTCATCAGCGCACATGTAGATCTTTATCTCATCCATCATCTCGAAATCAGCCTGCTTTCTGAGCTGCTGGATCTTGGAGATAACTTCTCTGACGTATCCCTGGTTGATGAGCTCCGGTGTAAGTGTCGTGTCAAGGATGGTGAATACATTGTTGTCCATTCCGACAACGAAACCTTCCTTGGACGAGATCCTTACGTCTACGAGGTCCTGTGTGATCTCGTAATTCTCACCGCCGAATTCCATCATCACAGGTCCTTCGTTCAGTGCTGCGATGAGTTCCTTGGCGTTGAGCTGAGCAAGCTTTGCGCCGAATTCCTTGACATTCTTTCCGAGAACAGGTCCGGCAGCCCTGAAGTTAGGCTTTACGCTGAAGTTCATGTATTTATCAAGGTCTTCTTCGAACTGCACTTCATGTACGTTGAGTTCTTCCTTGATAAGGTCTGTGAGGTCGCCGATCTTATCGATATAGCTTCCGTCAACGATGACTTTGCTGAGAGGCTGTCTTACCTTGAGCTTCTCCTGCTCTCTCGTGCTGCGGCCGAGATTTACGAGGACCTTTACAAGATCCATTCTCTCTTCTGTCCTGTCGTCGATCAGGCTCTCGTCAGCCTCAGGATAGAGTGCGGTATGAACAGTCGTCTCGCCGGTAAGCTTTGTGTATATCTCGTCGGAGATGAACGGTGCGATCGGAGCCATCATCTTTGCAAGTCCTGTGAGGACTTCATATGTTGTAGCGTAAGCAGCTCTCTTGTCGAGAGTCATGGCGTCGCCCTCGCCCTCTGCGAAGAATCTTCTTCTGGCTCTTCTTATGTACCAGTTGGAGAGATCTCCGTCGATGAACTCACCGATAGCCCTTACAGTCCTCATGTGGTCATAAGAGTCCATAGCCTCTGTTGTGACATTGATGAGTCTGTTGTACTTGGAGATGATCCATCTGTCGAGTTCAGGTCTTTCAGCATAAGGCACGTCGAGGTGCTTCTTCTCTACCTTGTCGATGTTCGCATAGAGGCAGAAGAAGTTGTATGTGTTTCTGAGTGTGCTGAACACCTTGCTGATAACTTCCTTAACGCCGTCCTCGTCGAACTTAGTAGGAGTCCATGCAGGTGATCCGTAAACCAGATACCATCTGACGGCATCAGCACCGTACTTGTCCATCATCTCGAACGGATTGACGGTGTTGCCGACGTGCTTGGACATCTTCTTGCCGTTCTTGTCGAGGATGAGGTCATTTACCAGAACGTTCCTGTACGGAGCGCGTCCCTTGATGATAGTCGAGATAGCCATCAGTGAATAGAACCATCCTCTTGTCTGGTCGATACCTTCATTGATGAAGTCTGCCGGGAAGAGCTCGTCGTCGAACTTGTCTGCGTTCTCAAACGGGTAATGCCACTGTGCGAAAGGCATAGCTCCGGAGTCGAACCAGCAGTCCATGACCTCAGGGATCCTGTGCATGCTCTTTCCGCATTCAGGGCACTTGATGGTGATCTCGTCCACATACGGTCTGTGGAGCTCGATCGTCTCATCGATCTCCTGCTCAACATCATTTACCAGCTGCTCACGCGAACCTACGCAGTGCAGGTGTCCGCACTCGCACTTCCAGATAGGGATAGGTGTTCCCCAGTATCTCGATCTTGAAATAGCCCAGTCCTTAACGTCCTCAAGCCAGTTTCCGAATCTCTTCTCGCCTACATAAGGCGGGTACCAGTTTACTGTGTTGTTGTTTGCGACCAGCTCGTCTCTGAGCTTTGTCATCTCGATGTACCACGACTTGTTTGCGTAGTAAACGAGCGGTGTTCCGCATCTCCAGCAGTGCGGATAAGCGTGCTCCATCTTCTGCTTGGAGTAGATCTTGTCATCCTGGGCAAGATACTTGATGATATCGACATCCAGTCCGTCTTCCATTACGAATCTGCCCTTCCAAGGAGTCTCTGTATAGCAGCCTCTCTCGTCTACCGGCTGCAGAACAGCGAGGTCATACTTGCGTCCGCAGTTATAGTCGTCTTCACCGAAAGCAGGAGCTGTATGGACGATTCCGGTACCGTCTTCTGTCGATACGTAGTCCATGCATGTAACGATGAACGCGTTCTTGCCCTTTTCAGGCACGCAGAACGGCTCGATCTGCTCGTATGTCCAGTACTCCATGTCGGAGCCCTTTACCTTCTCGACTACCTCATACTCTTCACTTCCGAAAGTCTTGTCAGCAAGCGCTTCGGCTACCCACAGAAGGTTGCCTTCGTTCTCGCCGGACTTCATGAGGCACTTAACGTAATCTACGTCAGGTCCTACAGTAAGAGCGATGTTGGAAGCAAGTGTCCAAGGTGTTGTTGTCCATGCGAGGAAATACTCGTTGTCATGATCAACGCCTGTACGTCTGAACTTGCAGGTAAGAGTATTGACCTTGATGTCCTTGTAGCCCTGAGCTACCTCGTGCGAAGCAAGACCTGTTCCGCAGCGAGGGCAGTACGGCAGGATCTTATATCCTTCGTAAACAAGTCCCTTGTCGAAGGCGTTCTTGATGATCCACCATCCGGTCTCGATATAGTCATTCTTGTAAGTGATATACGGATCTTCCATGTCCGCGAGATAAGCCATCTTCTCGGACATATCGGTCCACATTTGAGTGTATTTGAATACGGATTCACGGCACTTCTCGTTGAATTCCTTGATACCGTACTTCTCGATGTTCTGCTTTCCGCTGAATCCGAGTTCCTTCTCGACCTCGATCTCAACAGGCAGTCCGTGAGTATCCCAGCCGCCTTTACGCTTTACCTGGAATCCCTTCATTGTCTTATACCTGTTGATGGAGTCCTTGAGAGTCCTTGCCATCATGTGGTGGATGCCCGGCTTGCCGTTAGCTGTCGGCGGTCCTTCATAGAAAACGAAAGACGGCGAGCCTTCCCTTGCCTTTACGCAAAGGTTGAGCATGTCGAGTTCGTTCCATCTTTTGATCTGCTCGGCCTGATACTCGGCTACAGGCTTGTCCGATAGATTTTCAAACATGTTTGTCCTTCTCCTATATCTCTGATTTTTATTTATATCTGAGGTCATATATATGCGCTTCCGAAGCCTGCGCAGCGGTCATCCGAGCGCATAGGTAGACATAATAAACCATCATTTCACAATAGCGTATTCTATCATCAAAATACGATCTGAACAAGTATCATATACAGCACCGTACCCGTTACTACACTCAGTATCGTGTTATGTTTCCACAGGTGTGTCAGGCACACTGCCGCAAGCGCTGCGAGCTCGGGAAGTGCATGAGGCGCATCGAGTATCTGAACGTCTCTCAGGCAGTATACGATAAGAAGACCCATGGCTGTATAAGGGACGACCCTGCCCAGATACATTATGTAATCCGGTACTTTTTCTCCGCGTCCGAAAATGAGGACAGGGAGTATCCTTGTTGCCAGTGTCATGAGACCCATAACAACTATGATGATAAGCGCGTGTCTGTAATCAGGCATCCGTATCACCTTCTTTCTGCTCTATCCTGCCCCGCATGACGGTAAGCACTGCTATTATGATGACCATTGCCGGTATTAGAAAGAGTTCTCTCCCGAAGATGAGCCGGCAGGCAAGCGTTGCGGCAACGCCCAGCACAGCCGGGATATGATTCTCTGCGCTTTTCCACTGGTCGATAAATACAGTCACAAAAAGAGCAGTCATCGCAAAATCGATACCTGTTGAGTCAAAATTGAGAAGTGTACCGATCCAGCCTCCGAGGAATGATCCGAGAAGCCATGAGCCCTGGTCAAACATCGTGACCAGAAGTCTGTATGCGCTGAGATCAACCCCTTCAGGTGTTTCGTTCCTGCTCAGCATGGCATATGTCTCATCGCATAGCGCATAGAACAGATACCATTTCCTTCTTCCCTCGCTGCTGTAGCGGCCTATCATGGAGATGCTGAAGAATATGTGTCTGGCCGCGACCATCAGTGCGGTGATGGCTGCCATTATAACGGATCCGCCGCCGAGCATTGATACACTGACAAACTGGACCGTACCGCTGAATATTATCAGTCCGGAAGCCAGCGACCAGAGCGGGCCGTATCCGCTTTTCTGCATCAGCAGGCCGTATCCGATCCCCAGAACGATGAACGTCACCATTATCGGGGACGAGGTCCTGAATGCAGCTTTTAAATCAGTTTTAGTAATTCGTTTCAAGTCCTTTTTTACCCTTTTACCCTTTTGCCGCTTACCTCCGTCTGTATAGTCTGCGGTATGCGTGCATCACTGCAGCCGATTGACTGCAGCAGTTATGAAGTATACAATTTCTTTACAGAAAGGAGCATTTATGCCGCTTATACTGCTTGGCCTTATAGTCGTAATAGGAATCGTGCTCTACGCTCTTGTGATGTATGGCCGGAGCGGAGAGGAAGATAACCGTTCCGTAAGGGAGAGGTATCCTTTCGCGTTCCCTCAGAAAAAAGGCGCAAATTACACCGTCATCGATGATGACGATGAAGATGATGAGCGGGATGGCGGTCATACGATGCACTTTCCTGATGACGCTGAAGTCGAAAAACGCAAGCGTAATATAGATACTAGCTCTTGAGCGCGTATGTTCCATCCTGAAGCATCACACGTCCCTTTTCCATGTCGCAATATGTTTCGTACATGATGCCGCGTATGCGGTCTTTTATTTTGCGGTCCTTTACCGGGCAGGCTATCTCTGCCCTTCGCTCAAGATTGCGTGTCATCAGGTCGGCAGACGAGATATACATTTCTTCATCATCGCCCTCGCCAAAGATATAAACTCTGGAATGCTCGAGGAACCTTCCGACCCTGTTGACGATGCAGACATTCTCCGTGCAGCCCGGTATACCCGGGAGCATGCAGCATATGCCGCGGACTATCATGCGGACCAGGCAGCCTGCGCAAGAAGCTTCCATAAGAGCTTCTATCATGTCCTCATCAGTGAGCGAATTGACCTTTATGAATATGCGTCCGTCCTGTCCCTTCGAAGACTCACGCCTTATAAGCCGCAGGATACCGCTTTTGAGACCCGATGGAGCTGCAAGAAGCGGCAAATAATCAGCATCCTTGCTGATCCTGTCCTTACAGATATCCCTGAAAAACCTCGATGCAGCTTTTCCGATCTCTCTGTCGGCAGTTATGAGGGACAGGTCGGTGTAGATCTTTGATGTTTTCTCGTTATAGTTTCCTGTCGAGATCTGCGTTATATACTGCTTTCCGTGATCCTTGCCTTCATCGATAATGATCTGACACATCTTTGAGTGGACCTTGTACTTTTCGGTCCCGAAGTACACCTTGCATCCGGCGGCAGAGAGTTTATCTGCCCAGGCAAGATTCCTTTCCTCGTCGAATCTGGCACGCAGTTCAAGCACTACTTTTACCTTTTTTCCTGTCCTTGCCGCGTAGATAAGATAGTCCGCTATCCTCGGATTCGCTGCAAGGCGGTAGATCGTGATCCTTATCTCACGTACCTTGGCAGAGAACGAAGATTCTCTCAGTAAACCGAGAAACAGATCCATGGAATCGTCGGGATACGACGAAAGAAGATCTCTGCGCATTACCGCATCCATTATGCTTCCGCTTATAAGTGCAGCCTGATTTCTCTGCACGAGCGGATCATAAGTCAGCTGTTTTCTGAGTTCAGGAGGCAACTTGCTTTCAAGCTCATCGACGTATCTGAAATCTATACGGGATGTGGTGAACATCTGCCTCTCATCGAGATCAAGGCTCCTGGCCAGAAAATCCCTCATTTTAAGAGACAGCCTGCTGTCAGATATGAGTTTGTCAGCCGGAGTCTGTTTGCGGCGCCTTAATAGGTCACGCATCTCCCGCGCGGTATTGGCATTGTCCGTATCTCCCGCGGCTTCCGAGTTTCTTGCAATATCCACTTCGTATATTTCAAGAGGCAGAAAAGGCACAAACAGTGTATCGGCAAACATGCGGATTATGTCTTCGGTCAGCACATATCTGAAAGGTTCATCCTGCAGAACAAACAGCGAAGGGATTTCTGCCGAAAAATCTATAAAGCCAAACTTGTCTTCAAGTTCGGCATCCAGAAGAGTCAGGATATACGGTCTTTCCTCATCCATAGCCGGCAGCGGATCGGATATATCGAGTATCTTTACCCTGATAGCATCCTTTACGTATCCCCTGAAGAAGTCAAAGCACCTTCCCCTGCCTTCTTCGTCAAGCTGCCAGGGCTCAAGTCTGCTGACCCCGGCTTCGTCCAGTTTTTTTTCGACTATGCCGTATGCCATATCCTTTTTGATCAGAAGCCCCGGTATAAGATCATGTATACGCCTGAGCTGCTCTGCGGCAGTCATCCCCGACTTTTCGTCGATCGCGTCATCGCCCTCGCTGTCTTCTCCAAGAAGGCTTCCTACCCTCACTTTGAAGAATTCCTCAAGATTGGAGACGAATATCGCAATAAAACGCAGACGTTCGAAAAGAGGCACTGTTTCATCCAGTGCCTCTTCAAGAATCCGCTCATTATATCTGAGCCATGATATTTCTCTGTTCTGTGTAAAGCCTTCCTCGTAGAGCATTATCTTCTAGGCTTTCTGCCGTCAGACTTGCTGTCAGTGCGCTTTACGTCAGGTCTTTCGAGGTTGATGCGGTTCTGGCTGTCGATCTCAGTAACCTTTACTGTGACGACATCACCGATGTTCATTACATCCTCGACCTTTGCGACTCTGTGGTCAGCCATCTTGGAGATGTGCAGCAGACCTTCCTTGCCAGGCAGGATCTCAAGGAATGCTCCGAATGCCATGATCCTTGTGACCTTACCCTCATAGACCTCGCCTACCTCAACGTCCTTTGTGATAAGCTCGATCTCGTGCTTAGCCTTTTCAGCGCTTTCCTGATCAACTGCATAGATTGCAATGAATCCGACATCATCATCCGAGATATCGATCTTTGCGCCTGTCTCCTCAACGATCCTGTTGACAGTCTTTCCTCCCGGTCCGATGACCAGTCTGATCTTGTCAGGGTCAACTCTCATGCTGATGAATCTAGGAGCGTACGGGCTCATCTCTTCTCTAGGTGCAGGGATCTCTTCGAGCATGTTCTCAAGGATCTTTGCTCTTCCGATCTTAGCCTGGTCGAGAGCCTGCTTGAGGATCTCTCTGTTGAGACCGTGGACCTTGATGTCCATCTGGAGAGCTGTAACGCCGTCAGGAGTACCTGTTACCTTGAAGTCCATGTCGCCAAGGAAGTCTTCCATACCCTGGATATCGGAGAGGATAGCGAACTTGCTTGATCCGTCCTCATTGAATCCCTCGATGAGTCCCATAGCGATTCCGGATACCGGCTTCTTGATAGGAACACCGGCGTCCATCAGAGCGAGTGTGGATCCGCATGTCGAAGCCATCGACGAAGATCCGTTCGAGGACATGACCTCGGAGACGACTCTGATAGCGTAAGGGAATTCCTCTTCGCTAGGAAGTACAGGCAGAAGTGCTCTTTCAGCAAGGGCACCGTGGCCGATCTCTCTTCTTCCAGGTGATCTGCTAGGCTTTGCCTCTCCTGTGCAGTAACCAGGGAAGTTGTACTGATGCATGTATCTCTTTCTTGTCACGTCGTCATCGATGCCGTCGAGGTACTGAGCCTCTGAAAGCGGTGCGAGCGTGCAGACTGAGAGGACCTGAGTCTGGCCTCTCTTGAAGAGTCCCGATCCGTGTGTTCTTGGAAGATATCCCGTCTCGCTCCAGAGAGGTCTGATCTCGTCAGGCTTTCTGTTGTCAGGACGTACGCCCTCTTCGAGGATGCGGCGTCTTACTTCTTCCTTCTTTACGTTGTACAGTACCTCGTCGACCTCAGCCATTCTGTCTTCGAACTCTTCTGCGAAGTGTTCCTTTGTGTCGACAGCGACAGCGTCCATGTTGGCGAGTCTTTCCTGCTTGTCGAATGTGTAGATGGCGTCTACCATCTTCTGTGTAGCATATTCTCTGACAGCTGCGTCTACATCTTCGCCTGCCTTGAATACTACGTAATCCTGCTTTTCCTTACCAACTTCTGCAACGATCTCTTTGATGAATCTGCAGATGTTTTTGATCTCCTCATGACCTGTGAGGATGGCTTCAAGCATCTGGTCTTCAGGAAGTTCCTTTGCTCCTGCTTCGACCATCATGATAGCCTCTTCAGTACCGCAGACTGTGAGGTTGAGGTCAGATACCTGTCTCTGCTCGAATGTAGGGTTGATAACGAAATCTCCGTCGACTCTGCCGACTACTACGCCTGCAGTAGGGCCGTCCCACGGAATGTCAGAGATAGCGATGGCACATGAGGTACCGATAAGGGAAGCTACCTCAGGTGAGCAGTCGTGATCAACCGAAAGAGCTGTAGCTGTAACAACTACGTCATTTCTGTAGCCCTTTGGGAAGAGCGGTCTGAGCGGTCTGTCGATGAGTCTCGATGTAAGAGTCGCCTTGTCGCTCGGACGTCCTTCTCTCTTGATGTATCCGCCCGGGATCTTTCCTACTGCGTAGAGCTTCTCCTCAAAGTTGCATGTCAGAGGGAAGAAATCCACGTCCTGCTTAGGCTCCTTGCTTGCGCAGACTGTGCAGCTGACGACTGTGTCTCCGTACCTTACTGTCGCCTGGCCGTTTGCCTGCTCTGCGAGCTTTCCGATCTCGATCTCGAGCAGTCTGCCGCCGAGAGCCGTTCTGAATGTTCTGTAATCTTCAAATCTACCCATGTTTATTAACAACTCCTTCCTGTTAATTTACTTCTTCGTATGGGTGGTGCTAACTTGCGGGGAATTCCGTATCCCCGAGATACAAGCAAAGCGGGAGGCGTGCTCCCGCTTCATTTAGTGATGAAACTATTTTCTCAGTCCGAGACGGGCTACGAGGCTTCTGTATCTCTCGATGTCTGTTTCTCTGAGGTACTTGAGAAGGTTTCTTCTCTGACCTACCATCTTCAGCAGACCTCTTCTCGAGTGATGGTCCTTATGGTGCTCCTTGAGGTGCTCGTTAAGATCGTTGATCCTGTAAGTGAGGATAGCAACCTGGACCTCAGGGGAACCTGTATCGCCTTCTGCTGTAGCGTACTCTCTGATGATTTCCTGTTTCTTCTCTTTTGTAAGCATAAAAATAAACTCCTTTTCTTACGTTCGCCCGCTCTGCGTAGCCGTCGGAGACACGAACCACTGCGGCGCGGGTATATTGGATAGATGCGGCACAAGTACCGCTGTGTATATGTGAAGCAGTCTCAGACTGCAACGCACGTATATTAACATGAAAGACAGATGTTGTCTATATTTTTTTTCGATACTCCACGGCGTTTTCACAATCCCTTGCGATCTGCGCGAAAAGCTCTTCTTTATCCCTGAATTTGCGCTCTCCGCGGGAGAAGTGATCGAAGCAGACGACGACATCTTTGCCGTATACATCGTCATCAAAATCAAAGATGTTAGTCTCTATCGTCTTTACCGAACTGTCGCTGTTGACGGTAGGATTGATCCCCAGATTTGATACGCTGTCGTACACCCTTCCGTCGATCTTTATGCGGCTGAAGTAAACTCCGTTCGGAGGCAGCATCTGCCTTTTTGATGCCGGGATGTTTATCGTAGGGATGCCCATGCTGGTGCCGAGCCTTTTGCCGTGGCTTACGGTCCCGGAGAACGAATACGGCCTTCCGAGCAGTCTTGCGGTCATCTCCATATTGCCCGTGCTTATCATCTCACGGATGAGCGTCGAACTCACGACATGGCCGTCCAGCATCACAGCATCTCTGATGCTCACGCCTATGCCTGCATTGTCGCATTCTTCCTTCAGCATAGCAGGCTTGCCTTCAGCTCTTGCTCCATAAGTGTAATTGAAGCCGACAGAGACGAATCCTGCATTCAGCTTGCTTACAACGATGCCCTCAAAGAAGTCATGCGCGCGCATCTTCATTACTGTCTCATCGAAAGGCACATTAACGAGGATGTCGAATCCCATCTCTTCTATGAGCTCTTTCTTCTCCTCTTCCGTGCAGATCAGTTTTACAGCGTCAGGATCGCTGTCTTCGCGCTGCAGTATGAAGTTGAACGGATGATTCGAGAAGGTAAAGCAGAGAGACCTGAGCCCCTGCGCTTTAGCAGCGTCAAGAGCCGACTGCATTATCTCGCGGTGTCCGATATGGATACCGTCGAAGTTGCCGAGCGCTACTGCGGTCTTTTCTTCTATTCTCAGATTTTCTAAACTGCTGATTATTTTCATTCTTCTATCTGATCACCTTTGCCGGAACCAGTGAGCCGTTTTCAAGCGTTGCCGTGCCGAGAAAATCGCTGTATCCGCGGCGGTCTGCGTTCTGGGCGTAAACACGGTAGGTGTTTTTGAACCCGGACTCCTGCATGACCCTGAAATTTCCCGGCCATGAACTGTTCCCGTTTAAGAAGGTGGTAACTCTGTTATTGTTAAGCACGATCATTCCCAGCTTTGTAAGCGTTATATCTGCCGGAATGACCAGTTTATCTGCCCTGTCCTCTTCTGCTGCCGCAATGACTTCCTCTATGGTGTGTGAGTCTTCTATTTTAAAGAAGCCTGTTGCTGTCCTGGTTAGAGATGTCATGGCAGCTCCGCATCCGAGCGCGCGGCCGATGTCGTCGCATATGGTGCGGATATAGGTGCCTTTGGAGCATGTGACATCGAATTCCACGATGCCGCGTTCAAGGTCAAGAAAGCTTATCTCATTTCTGCTTATATCGACGTAACGTTTTTTGAGTTCGAAGTCTTTGCCTTCCCTTGCCAGATCATATGCGCGCCTGCCGTCCACCTTCAGAGCTGAATACTTTGGAGGTACCTGGCCTACATGGCCCGTATACGCTTTAAATGCCTCTCTGACAGCTGTTTCGCTGACATTCGAGTGATCATGCGTTTTGAGGACTTCGCCCGTGATATCGAGAGTATCGGTCTCTATGCCGAGCTGCATCGCTGCATGATAGGACTTCATATCAGCATCATAGTATTCGATGATGCGGGTCGCTTTTCCCGTGCAGACAGGCAAAACGCCCGTAGCCATTGGGTCGAGCGTTCCTGTGTGTCCTATTTTCTTTATTTTCAGTACATGCCTCAGCTTTGAACATACATCCTGTGATGTCCATCCTTCGGGCTTGTTGATGTTTATGATACCGTCGGTCATATCCTTCACTTATTCTCCGGCGACGATACAGTTTCTATAAGGACCGGTATGAGAGCTTTTTCAGCCTGCTCGAGATCCATGTCCGTGAATGTGCAGCCTGCCGCAAGTACATGGCCTCCGCCGCCGAATACGGACGCGGCCTTTGCCATGTTTGCGTAGGTCCTTCCCCTGAGGCTTGCTCTTACATTCTGTTCTGTCTCCTTGAACAGGCAGCCGCCTTCGACGCCTTCGATGCTCATTATCTTCTGGATTATGCCGTCTGCCTCATCCATGGTGCATCCGTTCTCTTTAAGAAGTTTCTGCGTGACCTTGCCTACAGCGAGCTTTCCGCCTGCGTAAAAATCAAGGCCGGCGATCACTTCGCTTTCGAGCTTTATGGCCTCCTTCGACCTTCTGTCATAGATGAGAGCCGATATCACCTTTGAATTGAAGCCTTCGATCTTATAAAGGTGTCCTGCGATCTCATGCGAGCGGCTTGTCGTGTTGCTGTGCTGGAAGTTGCCCGTATCAGTTGTGATCGCCGCGAAGATGCAGTTGGCGATGTCGAGAGTTATCTCAGCACCCATGGCACGGATGATATTGTAGGCGATCTCTCCGGCAGCAGCCGATTTAGGCTCTATCCTTGAGAAATCGTATCTTATCTCCTTTGCCTTTGTCGCATGATGATCGATGCATCCCTTCAGCCTGCCGCGGTTCCACGCGTTCTCACGTCCGGCTATGCGGTTCATGCCGTTGCAGTCTACCATCAGTGAAAGCTGGACATCGCTGAGCACACTGTCATCATCTGTGGTGCATCCGCATTCCAGGAAGTCCAGGTTCTTCGGAACAGGCTCGTTTATCATGACATACGCATGCTTGCCAAGCTGCCTGAGCGCAAGACAAAGCGCTGTACACGAACCAAGCGCATCCCCGTCCATATTGATGTGCGGAAAGAGCAGGATGTTGTCGAGGTCCTTCATTATTGTTGCTATGCTTCTGATAGTATCGTTCAATTACTCGTCCTCATTGTTGTACGTAAGAGTATCGATGATGGAATCGATGTGTCTTCCGTAATCCTGCGATGAATCCAGCTTGAAAATAAGCTCGGGAGTGTGTCTCAGTTTGATATCCCTGGAGACCTGCCCTCTTATGGCGCCCTTTGCGCGCTCAAAACCTGCCAGCACTCCGGAGTACACCATCTCCTTGTCTTCGTCTGAAAGACAGACCGGAGAAACGTATATGGTAGCGTAGCTAAGGTCGCGCGTCACTTCGACACCCGTGATGCTTATTATTCTCGATGTAAGAGCGGGATCCTTAGCGCCGTTGATCAGAAATCCGCTGATGCTCTTCTTGATCTCCTCGCTAAGGCGTCCCTGTCTGTATTTAGCCATTTGCTTTTCCTTTATTTGCGTTCAATCTCTACCATTTCGAAGCACTCGATGACGTCATCAGGCTTGATGTCGTTGTACTTTTCGATTCCGAGACCGCACTCGTAACCTGCAGCGACTTCTCTGGCGTCATCCTTGAATCTCTTGAGGGAACTTATTACGCCCTCGTGGATGACGATGCCGTCACGTACAAGTCTGATCTGTGCGTTTCTCTTGACAACGCCCTCGTTGACGTAGCATCCGGCGACGATACCGAGATTAGGTACCTTGAAGGTATCTCTGACAACTGCCTTGCCCAGTACGTTCTCTTTGTACTCAGGATCGAGCATACCCTTCATGGCATCCTGGATCTCGTCGATGATATCGTAGATGACTCTGTAGAGTCTGATCTCGACATCAGCATTCTGAGCCTGGTTTGTAACAGCAGTTGTAGGTCTTACATTGAATCCAATGATGATGGCGTTCGAAGTCTCTGCCAGCATTACGTCAGACTCGTTGATAGTACCTACGCCGCTGTGTACTACGTTGATCTTGACCTCAGGTGTCTCGAGTTTTTCAAGTGATGTGATGATAGCTCCGACAGATCCCTGTACGTCGGCTTTGACGATAAGGTTGAGTTCCTTTGCCTCTCCTTCCTGGATCTGGCTGAAGAGCTTGTCGAGAGTCATGCTGGCGTTCTTTGCCAGAACTTCTTCTCTCATCTTTTCCTTACGGTTAGCGGCGATCTCTCTTGCTGTCTTGTCATCACGTACAGCGTTGAAAGCATCACCAGCAGCAGGTACATCTGAAAGTCCGAGGATCTCGACAGCTGTTGCAGGACCGGCCTTTCTGATCGGTTTGCCCTTGTCGTCTGTCATGACTCTGATCTTACCCGATGTAGTACCGGCTACTACGCTCTGTCCTGCCTTGAGTGTACCGTTGGATACGAGCAGTGTGGCGACAGGACCTTTTGCCTTGTCGAGTCTTGCCTCGATGACAGTACCCATAGCGAGCCTGTCAGGGTTAGCGCGGAGTTCGAGCATGTCGGCCTGCAGAAGGATCATCTCGAGAAGGTCTGTGATTCCCTCGCCCTTCTTTGCGGATACCGGTACGGAAATGACGTCTCCGCCCCAGTCCTCTACGAGAACGCCGTGCTCCATGAGTTCCTGCTTAACTCTGTCAGGGTTTGCACCCGGTTTATCCATCTTGTTGATGGCAACGATGATAGGCACGTTCGCAGCCTTTGCGTGGCTGATGGACTCGATGGTCTGAGGCATTACGCCGTCATCGGCCGCAACTACGAGGACCGCGATATCTGTTACCTGGGCACCTCTCGCACGCATCGTAGTGAAGGCCTCATGTCCCGGTGTGTCGAGGAAGACGATCTTCTTTCCGTTGATCTCGACTTCCGATGCACCGATATGCTGAGTGATACCGCCGGACTCGCCCGCTGTAACGTTTGTATTTCTGATAGCGTCGAGGAGCGATGTCTTACCGTGGTCGACGTGTCCCATTACAGTGATGATAGGAGGACGAGGCTTGAGCTCGCTCTCTGCGTCTTCGTGCATGTCGATGCCCGGCTCTTCGATCTCAGGTTCTTCTTCAGTTACCACGATCTGAAGTCCGAGTTCTTCGGCAAGCATCTCGACAGCGTCCTTGTCGAGTGTCTGGTTGATAGTTGCCATGACACCCATCTGCATCATCGACATGATGATCTTGCTGACGCTGATCTCAGCCTGCTCTGAAAGACCGGCTACAGTGATAGGAACTGTGACTGCTACTGTACCTTCAGGCAGAAGCTCCTCAACTGTAGGCTCCTCAACTGTCTTTGTCTTGTATTTTCTCTTATGACGCTCCTGCTTCTCGAGTGCAGCCTCGTCATAGACATTGTTGTTTCCTCCGCGGCGTCCTCCCGGACCGTCTTCGCGTCTGTCGAACCTCGACTGTTTATCCTTGTCGCGGTTATCGAAGAACTTCTTGCTCTTGCCCTTGGAAGACTTTCCGCCGCCCGCTGCAGGTGCAGGAGCTGCTGACACACCGCCGCCTGACTGAGGTCTCTTCGGACGCTCGGAACGCTCTGTGCGGTCCTTGCGGTCCTTGTGTCCCTCGTCACGGTTCTTCGAAGGCTTCCTTCTTTCTCCGTCAGATGATGCAGCATTCTGCTTTCTCTGCTCGCGAAGTTTCTTCTTCTGTTCCTCAGCCTTCTTCCTTTCGGTCTCGGCATCGGATATCTTTTTGAAGCGCATAGGCTTGCCCGGAGCATTTACATACTCCTCTTCTGGCTCCTTCTTTGGCTCAGGCTTCTTCTCAGGCTCTGCCGCCTTCGGAGCCTCAGCTGCTTTCTCAGGCTCCTTCTTTGCTTCAGGCTCTGCCTTAGGTTCTTCTTTTGCCTCAGGAACAGTTTCAGCCTTTGGTTCATGTTCTGCTGCAGGTTTTTCCTCAGCAGCCTCAGCCTTTGCAGGAGCAGGTTCTGCAGCCTTGACAGCCTCAGGTTTCGCAGCCTTCGGCTCTTCTGCCACAGGTTTTTCAGCTTCAGGAACCTTTGCTTCTTCCTTTGCAGGCTCTTCCTCAGGCACTACAGGCTTCTTAGGAATGACCGGCTTTCCTGCAGGCGGCTTTGGCTTTACGCCTTCTTTGTGCACAACAGGAACAGCCTTGATCTTAGGCTTGTTTCCTCCTGACTGTGCCGATGAAGAAGTCCCTCTCATCATATTGATGGATCTTACCAGTCTATCTGCGTCCTGATCTTCAACGGAAGACCTGGCAGAGCTGATGGAAATACCCATCTTATCTGCGTAGCCCTTGAGCTCCTGAAAGCTTATATCAAGCTCTTTGGTCAGTTCGCTAACTTTCTTTGGCATCTGTACCTCCTTGGAGATTATCGAGTGCCTGCCCGATAACCTTTCTGATTTCTGTCTCGTCTAGATTCTGTCTGCAGACGCGGTTGAATGCCTTGCGCTTTACAGCATCTTCGGCACACTTTGCGTCTCTGCAGAGATAAAAGCCTCTTCCGTCACGTTTTCCGTTCTCATCCGCGGCTACCGCCTTGCCGTCAAACGTGAACCTTATAAGTTCATCCTGAGGCTTTGACTCCCTGCACGCGATGCATCTACGCATCGGCTTCAGTGTCTGGTGTCTCCTCAATTTCAGTGACCTCCTCAGCAGCGACCGGCTCATCGGAATCTTCATACTCATCAAACGCGAATCCCATCTCTTCGAGCTGGTCATGGCTCTTGATGTCGATCTTCCAACCGCTGACTCTTGCTGCGAGTCTTACGTTCTGGCCTTCGCGGCCGATAGCGAGTGAAAGCTGCTGCTCAGGTACTACAGCTGTAGCAGCCTTCTCATCTTCATTTATGTAAACGCCCTCGACTATCGCAGGTCTGAGAACATTGCTGATAAGAACTGCAGGATCCTCGTCCCATACGATGATGTCTATCTTTTCGCCGAAGAGCTCGTCTGCGATGTTCTGAACTCTTGCGCCTCTGTTTCCTACGCATGCTCCTACAGGATCTACGTTAGGATCGTGTGAGTAAACTGCGATCTTTGTGCGCGAACCCGCCTCACGGGCTGTTCCCTTGATCTCGACAGTTCCGTCTGCGATCTCAGGGATCTCGAGCTCAAAGAGGCCTCTTACCAGTCCCGGATGAGATCTCGAGAGGAGGACCTGAGGTCCCTTGTTCTCTTTCTTTACATCCATAACATAGACCTTGATGCGGTCTCCCGGCTTGAAGCTCTCTGTGCGGACCTGCTCGGAAGCAGGAACGCGTCCCTCGGTGCGTCCGAGAGAAATGAGCATCGTTCCGTTGCTGATCCTTTCGACCTTACCGGTAACGATAGTTCCCTTCTTCTCGATGAACTCGTTATATGAATTTGTACGCTCAGCTTCTCTGTTCTTCTGTACAAAGACCTGCTTTGCGCCCTGTGCGGCTATCCTGTTGAAGTCCTTAGGGTCGATCTCGTATTCTACGACATCGCCTATCTCATAACCATCATAGATCTCTTTTGCATCTTCAAGGGAGATCTGTGTCATGTCGTCCTCGACTTCCTCAACGACCTCCATGCCCATGTATACAGTGACATTGCCTTCAGTCATGTCAACGTCTACTCTAACATTGGACGCTCCGTAATTCTTCCTGTATGCATTCTCAATAGAGTCCTTGATAGCTCCGATGATCTCTTCTTCCGAAAGATTCTTCTCTTTTCTGAGATCTGCAAATGCATCGAGAAATTCCTTGCTCATTGTCTCCTCCTAATACTAGAAAATCACTGCTAAATTGATTTTTGATATTTTATCGGCAGGTATCGCAAGCTCACCTGCAGCTGTTTCAACTGTCACTACACCATCCTGTTTCCCCTTCAGGATGCCTTCGTGTTCTTTGCTGCCGTTGATCTGCTCATATGTCCTGACCTCGACTGCTCTGCCCGCAAAACGGGTAAAGTCGGATTCCTTTATAAGCTCCCGGTCCAGTCCGGCCGAGCCGACTTCGAGGTTGTAGCTTCTGTCTATGAAATCATCCGCGTCGAGCGCGTCGCTCAGCCAGCTGTTCACCTTTTCGCACTCATCGATGCTGACATATTCGTTCTCAGCACCTTCCGGCTTTTCAAGCGAGATCCTCAGTATCCACGAAGGACCTTCCTTCTTGTACTCGGCCTTGTAGAGCTCAAGTTCATTCTCCGCCAGAAAAGGCTCCAGCAGCCCGGCAACTCTGCCTGTAACATCTTCTTTTGCCATATCCTTACCGCCAAAAAACGTCATACATAAGCGAAAGAGTGGGAGTCCCCACTCTTTCGAAAGTTAACTTACTCTGCACTTATACCACTAAAGTGCTGTAATTGCAAGGTTTTTTTATCCTGCCGGTGCAGGAGCAGGTGTCGCAGCCGGATTTCCGGTATTATCCACCGCGTTTGGATCAGGTTCAGCCGTGCTGCTGTGATCAGCTTTTTCTTCCTTCTTCGGTGCCGGAGGATCAGGCGGCTGTGTGCCCTTAGTATAGAGCTCGCCGTTCTTTGCGATCACGTTGCTCGGTCTTTCCTTGTATTCACCGCCCTTTGCTCTCTTTACGTTGCCCATGATCTTGCCCCAGAGAGCGGCTGCCTTATCGGACATTGCATCAAGTTCTGCGTTGTCGTCAGTACCTATCCACAGAGCAGCTGAGTAATTGGCAGTGAATCCGTCAAACCAGATGTCCCAGGTCTCGTCTGTCGTTCCGGTCTTTCCGCCGACCTTCTCGCCCTTTATCGCGGCATTGCCTGCGATACCGTCGGATACTACAGTCTGAAGTACGTCAGTCATGATATATGCAACGCCTTCATTCAGGACCTCTGTCTCAACGGACTTTCCCTCAAGAAGTACGTTTCCGTCTCTGTCAGTGACCTTCGTGTAGCATATTCCGGAGTTATGGACTCCTCCGTTAGGGAATACCGCGTATGCAAGCGCCATATCCAGAGGTGTGACTCCTTCGCTCATGGCTCCGAGTCCCAGAGCGGCAAGGTTGACATCGTTGACCGGCTGTGATGTATCATCTATCGCCGTCGTGATACCGAACTTCTTTACCATGTCCATGGAGTACTCAACTCCGACCTGCGCGAGGATCTTGACTGCACAGGTGTTGATCGACAGCTGTATAGCCTGTCTGAACGTCTTGTAGCCGGTGTACGATCTGCTGAAGTTCTGAGGCCAGGTCTTGCCGTTTACCTTCATCTTCTCATCAGTGACTCCGGAACTGGCAGTGATGTAATTGCCCCAGTTCTTTGTGCCCTGCTTGTCATAGCCGGTATCCTTGAAGTCGAACTTCTTGCCTTCTTTTTCATACTCATAGCTCTTCTGGAGAGCCGGAGCATATACTGCGATAGGCTTTATGGATGATCCCGGCTGACGCGGGCTTGTAGCTCTGTTGAAGAGTTTCTCTCCGTCAGCGTTTCTTGTACCGACCATGGCTTTTATCTGGCCGGTGCCGACCTCGGTTATTACCATAGCGGCTTCGACATTTGATCCTTCTCTCAGTGAAGACGGGAAGTTGGATTTCTTCTTGAACTGCTTTACTACAGCCTTCTGTGCCTGTGAGTCCATAGTCGAATAGATCTCAAGGCCCTTGGAGTATATCATGTTTGTAGCCTGGATCTCATCCATTCCGTACTGGGTCATAAGATCGTTCTTGACTGTTTCTAGAAGGTAATCCTTGAACGCCGAGTTTGCGCTCGACATGCTGGCTCCGCCGGGATTGATGAATTCAGGCAGCGGCTTCTTTGCCGCATCGGCTTCTTCCTGCGTGATGTATCCCTGCTCAGCCATCAAATCGAGGACAAGATAACGTCTGCTTTGTGAAACATCATTCGCGTACAGACCATCTCCGAGATCCGTTGTCGTCTCTGCGTCATCGCCCTCTTCCATGAGGAGCGCGTATACACCCGGAGCCTGCGGAAGTGCTGCAAGAGCCGCGCACTGTTCAAGCGTCAGATCTTCGACTGAAACACCGAAGTACTTCTTCGCTGCGGTATCCACTCCGTAGCAGCCATAACCGAGATAGATCGTGTTGAGGTAAGCTGTCAGGATCTCTTCCTTGCTCAGTTCCTCTTCTATCACGTGAGCATAGTACATCTCGATTATCTTTCTCTTGATGGACCTTATGCTCTTTTCCTCAGGCAGGAATACGTTTCTGGCAAGCTGCTGGGTTATCGTACTTGTACCGCTGATCTCTCCGCCGCCTGTCAGGGAGTTGTAAATAGCTCCGAAAATTCTCTTTATGTTATATCCCTTATGCGTCCAGAAGGTCTTGTCTTCTATCGCTATGAACGCATTCTTGAGGTTGTCCGGGAACTGCTCGTAATTAGCGATCTCACGGTTCTCGGAATAGTAGATGTCGTCTGTGAGCTCTCCCTGGTCATCATATATGTGCGTGCTGACTTCCAGAGTGTTGTAAATCTGATCAGGGTGGATCGTCGGAGCCCTTGCTATGGTTATCGCTGCATAGGCGCCTCCCACGATACCTCCGACTATCATCAGGGCCAGCAGTATCTCAAGGATCGAAAGTATCCATCTGTACTTGCCTCTCGGCTTTATCTTCTTAAGAGCTTTCTTTGCGCCCTTTCCTGCCTGTCCCTTCGCAGGCTTTTTGATGGTCTTTGCCTTTTTGATTACAGTCTGCTTCAGGCCCTGTCTAGGTTTCTGAGTCTTCTTTCCGCTTCCGGACTTGCCGCTCTTCTTAGCCGGTGCTTTCGATGGAGTTTTCGCAGGTGCAGCAGTGCTGCTCTTTGCAGCCTCAGCTGCTTTTTCTTTCTCCATCTGAGCTTTCTTTTCCGCAGCAGCGGCACGTGCATTCCTGGCCGCCTCTTTTCCTTCTGCGTACTTTTTCTTTATGAACTTTCCGGCCGAGCTCATCTTTGCGGAGATAGCCGCATTGATCTGAGCCATCGCGTCAGTCTCAGGTTCTTCAGGTTTTACTGCAGGGACTTCCGATGTGAGTCTGTAATCCTCAGGGAGTCCGTAATGCTTTTCTTCTTTTGGAAGATCAGCCTTTGCTTCAGGCTGGGCCGGTTTTACTTCCCTGTGGACTGTTCTGCGCTGTTCCTCGGCTTTCTTCCCTGCACCCGGTTTATTATCAAAACTGAAATCAAGCGAAGCCGGCTCCGGCCTGCGCCCCATGTTTGCGGAGGCGTTGCGGGAGTCCTGCATCACTCGTCTTTCCTTATTGTCGTTATTGTTGTTGAAATTATCTGTTGCCAATTTTCCCTGCCTTTATGCTGTTCATGCCATAATAAAACACGGAATATGTTACTTCCGTGTAATATTAGCACAAAATGTTGTCATTGACGCAAGTTATGACGCTATATTTAGATTAAGATGTATTAAGATTTCTTCTTGCCTTCTCACAGCTTTTCAGCGGCTCAGCATGCGCATCGAATTGAGTATGCATATGACCGCAACACCTACGTCTGCAAAGACTGCCACCCACATATTGGCGATGCCGGCAGCACCGAGAGCAAGGCAGAGGAATTTTACAAAGAGAGCAAAGACTATGTTCTGCTTGGAGATCCCCAGGGTCTTGCGGGCGACCGCGATCACCTTTGGTATCCTCTTGAGGTCATCATCCATGATAACGACATCGGCGGCCTCTATCGCGGCGTCAGATCCGAGTGAGCCCATAGCTATTCCGACGTCGGATACCGAGAGCACCGGGGCGTCATTTATGCCGTCTCCCGCAAAGGCGACTCTGCCGCGCTTCCTGTCGCCGTTTCCGGCCTGAGCTCTGAGTCTTTCTAATATCTCCTCTACGGCTTTTACCTTATCCTGCGGCAGAAGTCCCGATCTCCAGTCTGTTATGCCGAGCGAGGCAGCGACTGAGGATGCGACATCTTCCGAATCACCGGTAAGCATAACTACGTTCTTTACACCGGCCTTCTTTATTTCAGATATAGCTTCCTTTGCTCCTGCCTTAGGAGCATCTGCGACTACGATGGTGCCGATATACTTTCCGTTTTTGCCTACGAAGCAATCGGTACCGGCTATATCTGCTGCAGCTTCAGGTATCTCTATTCCTTCGGTTTCAAAGAAACTCCTGTTTCCTACTGTGATGCGCTCACGTCCTGCCGATGCAGTGACTCCCTTTCCCGGGGTCACGAGAAGATCCTTGATTTTAGACTGTGCAATCGGATCTTCGCAGGCTTCGCATATAGCAGCAGCTATAGGATGCGTCGAACCGGTCTCTGCAGCCGCTGCATATCTTAAGACTTCATTCGTATCATAGCCCTCTGCGGCTTCTACCATGGCAACTTTGAACTTTCCTTCTGTAAGGGTGCCGGTCTTATCCGAAACGAGCGTGTCTATGTTTGCCATGAGTTCAAGATAGTTTGATCCTTTGACGAGCACGCCGTTTCTCGAAGCCGCGCCTATGCCTCCGAAGAATGCGAGAGGCACCGAGATCACCAGAGCGCACGGACAGGATATTACCAGGAAAGTGCACGCCCTCAGCACCCAGTCACCGAATTCCGCGGCAAAATGTCCGGAAAGAAGCGGCGGAACAAACGCCAGTATGACCGCGGCTATAACGACAGCCGGAGTGTAATAGTGAGCGAATCTTGTGATGAAGTTTTCAGTCACCGACTTCTTTGATGAAGCCTCCTCAACGAGTTCGAGTATCTGTGACACTGTGCAGTCGTCATACTCTTTCTCTGCCCTTATCTTGAGCAGGCTTTCTCCGTTGATGCATCCGGATATCACCTGCGAGCCTTCGCTGACCGGTCTCGGAACGGATTCACCGGTAAGAGCGGATGTGTTCACAAGACCGCTTCCCTCTGTTACCGTACCGTCGGTCGGGATCTTCTCGCCCGGTTTGATGACCAGAATGTCTCCGACTTCTATATCATCAGGGTCAATGGTCTCCACGGAACCATCCTCAGACTCGCGGTTTGCGAAATCGGGAGCTATGCTCATCAGATCGGTGATGGCTCCTCTGGACTTGCCTACAGCGTAGCCCTGGAAGAACTCTCCTATCTGATAAAAGAGCATTACCGCGACAGCCTCGCCGAATTCTCCGCATCCGAAAGCTCCCACGGTGGCGACCGTCATCAGAAAACTCTCGTCAAAGAGCTGGCGATTCTTTATGCCGATAAAGCATTTACGCACAACGTCCTGCCCTACGATGAAGTACGGCACCAGATATAGTGCCAGCATGAGCCACCTGCCTGCTCCCTCTTCGGGGAATACGCCGGTATGCTCCGCGATCATCATAGCAACAAAGAGGACGAATGCTATGCCTATGCGTTTTAATTCTTTTTTCTGCTTCTTTGTGAATCTATCCATTACAGCACGACCTGGCAGTCAGGCTCTACTTTTGCGATGCACTTTACTGCTTCCTGAACGACCTGATCAAAAACAGCATCGTCAGCATCTATCATCATCTTCTGGGTCATGAAGCTTACAGAAGCATCGTTGACTCCGTCAAGTTTCTTGATGGCTTCTTCCATCTTAGCAGCGCAGTTTGCGCAGTCGAGATCGATGAGTTTGAATTTCTTTTTCATTTTGTGTTCCTCCGTTTACTCTTCGATGTGCTCCTTGCCCATCGCGATGATAGTCTTTACATGATCGTCATCAAGGGCATAATAGACAGCCTTGCCGTCGCGGCGGCTCTTGATGAGCTTGCCGGTGCGGAGAGCCTTGAGCTGATGCGATACCGCGGACTGGTTCATCTCTATGTCTTCGCAGATCTCACTTACGTTCTTTTCTCCGTCAAACAGATCGTAAAGGATCTTGATCCTTGTGGAATCGGCGAACATCTTGAAAAGATCGGCCAGTTCGAGCAGTTCTTCTTCACTCATGTCCTTAAGTTTGTACTCGTCCATTCTGTCCCCCTTTCTGAAATCATGAATAGTCTGGAATGCATAGTCTTTCTTAAAAGAAAAACATATGCCGCTATATTCATATGAATATATTAGCATACGTTCATTATAAGTCAATGGGTTTTTATAAAATCGTGTTTCCGTTTTCCGGAATTCAGTCTTCGAAACCGTTCCACACAGGGATCCCTGTATAGACTTTCGCCTCTTCTTCACCTCTCAGGACTCTCAGAGCTCCTGCAGCCATGGCCTCATGTTCGACCTCTCCCGGATAGAAGAATACCGGAGCGATCCATCTGCAGCGCTCATCTATATAAGCGCAAAGGTCATCGAATCTGAGAAGACCTCCGCCGCATAGTATCGCGTCAACATGTCCCGACAGCGCAGCCGCCATTGCTCCAATGCTCTTGCAGATGTTGTAGCACATCGCGTTCCATACGCGTACGGCCTTAGGGTCGCCCGCTTTCACCATCTCATGCACTTTATCTGAATTGGAAGTGCCGAAATGGCTCACAAAGCCTCCTGCCCTGGTGCAGGCATCGCCTACATAAAGCTCACTGCCTTCCCCGCCTTCACCGAAGTATTCTACGGCAAGCTGCACAGGCAGAGCTCCGGTGCGGGTCGGTGTGAATGGTCCTTCGCCCCAGGCATTGTTTGTACCGTCGATCATTTTCCCATGTCTGTGGGCAGATATCGACATGCCTCCGTCTATGTGGCATACGATGAGATCTGAGTCTTCATACTTCATGCCGTGCGTCCTGCAGTGAAGTCTGGCCGTGCCCTTCAGATTGAGTACATGCAGGCTGGACCCCCTGTAGAGACCGTCCATGCCGGTTATGCGTGCCTCGTCGGTGAATTCATCGACTTTCGGGCTGTCGACCATGAAGACGCGTCCGCCGTATTCAGCAGCTATCTCGCGGGCAAGCAGTATGCCCAGATTGGCAGGGTGATCCACGCCGGTGACCATGTTTCTGGTGTCTTCCACCATTTTGTCGTTCACTTCATATGTGCCGCCGAGGACGGAAGCGGTGCTCCCTCCGCGTCCCACTACAGCATCTATTCCGTGAAGGTCTATATCGTTCTCCTTCAGAAAATCCATTATCATGCGCTTTCTGAAATCGAGCTGGTCAAAGACCCTGCCGAACTGTGCGAGTTCCGGCGCATCATGAAAGATATTTGCCTCATGGACTTTTACGTCGTCCTCAAAATAGGCAAGCTTTGTGGAAGTCGATCCCGGATTTATGACAAATATTCTGTAACTCATCCCGCTCCTTTTCAATTGCATCTGCGCTCATCCTACAGATCGAAGATGCTGATCTGCGCCGACTCAGGCAGTCCTTCGAACAGACCGTGCTTTTTAAGGTCCTCTATGTTTGTGCCCGTGAGCCTTGTTCTTGAACGAACGTCGTCGAGAGTGCTGAAAGGCTTCTCCGCATAAGCTGCCGTAAGCGACTCAGCAGCCGTATCTCCTATTCCGTTTACGGCATTGAACGGAAGCATTATCTTTCCGTCGACGACCGAGAACCTGCAGGCCTCAGCGACTCCGAGGACAGGTTCCGCAAAGCCGTAGCCTCTTGAGAACGCTTCATACATTACCTCGTATACGGTCAGCTGTTCCTTCTGTTTCGCTGTGGCAGCATTGCCGAGCTTTTCTATCTCATCCATCCTGGCTTCGACAGCAGGTATGCCCGACATTATGATATCGGCATCGAAGTTGTCGACCTTCGAAGTGAACCATGCAGCATAGAATGCTTCAGGATAATAGACCTTGAACCAGGCCATTCTTATGGACATCATTACGTAAGCCGCCGCATGTGCTCTCGGGAACATGTACTCCAGAGTCTCGCAGGACCAGATATACCAGTCAGGCACGCCGTGATCCTTCATCATCTGGAGCTGTTCTTCGCTCAGCACCCTGTTCTTACGCACTATCTCCATTATCTTGAAGGCATCGCCGTTAGGCAGACCCTTGCTGATAAGGAAGTTCATGATATCGTCTCGGCAGGATATTACCTCATCTATGGTGGCCGTACCGTTTCTCAGGAGTTCCTGCGCGTTGCCTGTCCAAACGGCAGTTCCGTGTGAGAATCCCGACATCTTGATAAGCGCGGATACCGTAGTCGGATGGATGTCATCAAGCATCTGACGTGTGAAGTTTGTTCCGAATTCAGGGATGGCGTAAGTACCATGCACGAATCTGTAGTTCTCGTTCTTTATGTTGAGCGCATCAAGCGATGTGAAGATGCTGATGGTCTTTTTGTCATCGAGCGGGATGTTCATAGGATCCACGCCTGTCATGACCTGAAGATGCCTTATGAGCTGAGGCACATCATGTCCCAGTATATCCAGTTTGAGAAGGTTCTCATCGATCTTGTGATAATCGAAGTGCGTCGTTATCACGTCGGTGTCCCTCTTGTTTGCCGGCTTCTGTATAGGGCAAAACTCATATATCTCGTGGTCGTCAGGCACTACGATGATGCCGCCCGGGTGCTGGCCGGTCGTACGCTTTACGCCCGTGCATCCCTTCACAAGATAATCTATGTCGTATTTGTTTGCGCTTATGTGGTTTTCTTCGATGTAGTGCTTTACATATCCGAAAGCCGTCTTGTCAGCGATGGTCGCTACTGTGCCCGCCTTATATACATTCTTTTCGCCGAAGATCTCGCCTACGTAGCGGTGAGCCACAGGCTGGTATTCGCCGGCGAAGTTAAGGTCTATATCAGGTTCCTTATCTCCCTTGAAACCGAGGAATGTGGCGAACGGGATATTGAGGCCTTCCTTACGCATGCGGGCGCCGCACGCCGGACATTTCTTTTCCGGCATGTCGTATCCGACATCATATTTGCCCGGCTCGTCAGACCATTCAAAGTGCTTGCACTCCGGGCAAATATAGTGCGGCGCCAAAGGATTTACTTCGGTTATCCCCGCCATCGTGGCAGCAAATGAAGAACCTACGGATCCTCTGGAACCTACAAGATATCCGTCCCTGTTTGATTTCTGTACAAGCATCTGAGCCGCTATGTACATGACCGCGTAGCCGTTTCCGATGATAGAACTCAGCTCGGTCTCGAGTCTCTCCTCTATCTCAGGCGGCAGAGGGTCGCCGTATATCGAATGCGCCTTCTCATAGCAGCTGTTTCTGAGCTGTTCCTCTGCGCCTTCGATCTTAGGCGGGAATTTTCCCTTAGGTACAGGAAGAACTTCCTCTACCATATCCGCGATCTTATTCGTATTTGTGATTACTATCTCTTCTGCCCTGTCGCCCAGATACTCGAATTCCTTCATCATCTCGTCGGTCGTTCTGAGATAGAGCGAATCCGAAGGAGTATCCCTGAATCCGATACCCGACATGATGATGTTTCTGTATATCGATGCCTCCTGTGAAGGATAGTGGGAGTCGGTGGTCGCCACCGTTATCTTTCCGAGCCTGTCTCCGCATGCGATTATCCTGAGGTTGTTGCGGATGAGATCATTCTCATCCCTTGCCGTCCCGTCTTCTATCATGAAGCGGTTGTTTCCGAGCGGCTGTATCTCAAGATAATCATAGTAAGATGCGATCCTGTCGAGTTCGTCATCGTCGGCACCTCGTACTATCGCCTGGTAAAGCTCGCCCGCCTCGCAGGCAGAACCGATTATCAGCCCTTCCCTGTGAGCCTCAAGCACGGAACGCGGTATCCTCGGCCTCTTGTAGAAATAATCAATATGCGAAAGGCTGACCAGCTTGTAGATGTTCTTAAGGCCGGCCTGGTTTTTCGCCAGGATTATTATGTGATATGTACGGTTCTTCTTGATGTCGATGCTTCCGTCTTCAGCCCAGGCGTCCTCGTCAGGATAAAGATAGCCCTCGACTCCGTAGATGATCTTTATCGGGCGTCCGGCCTTGGCCTGCTTGCCCGCTTCCTTTGCTGCATCAGGGAAAGCCTGCACGACACCGTGGTCGGTTATCGCGACAGCCGGCTGGCCCCAGTACGCAGCCTTCTTTACTATATCTTTGACCTCATTGAAGCCGTCATTGTCGCTCATCTTTGTGTGGCAGTGAAGCTCTACCCTGCGTCCGTTCGGATAGGTATCTTCCTTGAGTCTCTTCTCTACCTTCTTGAGCGCGAGGCACATCATGAGGTTCTCGTGTTCATATGTGTCGTATTCTATGCTGCCGCGGGCTCTTACCATATCGCCCTCCGACAGATGCTCCTGGATCTCCTTGAGCTTGTCTTCAGAGATGAATGTCTTCATCCCGAAGGTCCTTACTTCTGAAGCAATGAGGATGGTGATCAGCTGGCGTCCGCTCTTGATAGGCATGGAATCGATCTTGAATACCTCGCCCTCGATGACCGGCTTTTCCTTGCTGCCCACAAGTCCCGCAAGCTCGCCGTAGGATACGGGCTCATCGCTGAAGTCGCTTCCCATGAGGACCAGTTCTCCGGCCCTGTTGGTGAAGGCAGGCTTGTCCTTTTTGCTCTGCCTGCCGCTCCAGCCGCCTCCGCCGCCACTGTTTCCGTTATATGAAGCACCGGAAGCCGTGCTGTCATCATAGTCTGAGTGCTGAGGCAGCCTGACTCCCGTATATGTGTAGTTGACACGTACTCTTCCGACAGATGCTATCTTTGCCGCGATCCTCTTCTTCATGAGATTCTCGGTCTTTTTAGGCATCACAAAATTGAGCTTGGCGTCAATGCTGAGCGCCACGCTCGATCCGCCGCCCATGCGGGATACAGACACATTGGTTATCTCAATATCTATATCCCGGGCGTCCCTGCCGCTTGCTTCCTTAAGCTCTTCGGCAGTAAGAATGTCTTCTGAGAGCTTTATCATCTAGTCGTTTGCCACTAATTCTATAAGTCTGTCGATCAGCATATCCTCGCTGACCTTTTCAATTATCTCGCCATGGCTGAAAACAAGGCCCTCGCCCTTGCCTCCGGCGATACCGTAGTCAGCCTCACGGCTCTCTCCCGGTCCGTTGACCGCGCAGCCCATGACTGCGATCTTAAGAGGTCTTCTGCCTTCTTCAGCGCGCCTCTGCGCTATAGGCATGAGCCTTTCTTCAGCTTCGTTCGCAAGACCGATAAGATCGACTTCGGTCCTTCCGCATGTTGGACAGGATACGACATCTATCGCCTTCTCCCTCAGTCCTACAGTCTCAAGTATGCGCCTCGCAAGCAGGACTTCCTTCACCGGATCGTCCGTCAGGGAGACTCTCATGGTGTCGCCTATCCCAGCGAGGAGCAGCGAGCCTATGCCTATCGCCGACTTCAGCTCTCCGTTCCTCGGAGTGCCTGATTCGGTTATTCCGATGTGTATAGCAGCGTCGGTGAGATCCTTCAGCTTAAGATGCGCGTCATAGTTCATACGCACGTTCGAAGACTTTATGGACACGACAAGCTTGTCATATCCGAGATCCTCGATGTACCTGACCATGCCCGCTCCGCTCTCAGCAAGAGCGTCTGCAGTGACACCGCCGTATTTCTCGATAAGATCCTTCTGCAAGGATCCCGAGTTCACTCCCACGCGGATCGGGATATCGTGCTCTCTCGCCTTGTCGACAACAGCTTTCACCCTGTCTGCGCTTCCGATGTTTCCCGGATTGATCCTGATTTTGTCCGCACCCGCATCGATAGCGGCGAGCGCAAGCTTATAGTCAAAATGAATGTCGGCTACAAGAGGGACGGATGTCAGTTTCTTTGCGCGTCCAAGCGACTCCGCAGCCTGCATGTCGGGGATCGCACACCTTACTATCTGGCAGCCGGCATCAGCGAGCTCGTCTATCTGCCTTACAAGCGCAGCTGTATCCCTTGTATCCACATTTGTCATCGACTGTATCGATACCGGCGCGCCGCCTCCGATGGCAACGTCGCCGCAATAAACCATTTTCGACATCGTTTCTCCTTTAGCCAAAAAGATTCTTTACATCGTTCATAGTTATGATCACAAAGAGTGCAAGAAGCAGTACCATTCCTGCCACAGTTGCCTTGTACTCCATATCGTCATTGATGCGTCCGCCCGAGATTATCTTCAGGATAATAAAGAATATCTTTCCTCCGTCGAGTCCCGGTATTGGCAGCAGATTGAAAAGCGCCAGGTTGAGGCTGACGAGCGCGAGCAGCGTCAGGTATGAAGCAAACCCGTAATCCGATGCCTGGTCCACTACTCTTACAAGGCCCACCGGTCCTGCCACTTCGTCCATTCCGGCCTGCCCGGTAAACAGCATCTTAAAACCTTCGATCATCGCGGTGCTGAGTTCCCACATAGCTGAAGGCGCCCTTCTGACGCACTCCCAGACATTCCTGGTGACCCCGGCGCTGATGCCTATCATATAGCTCTTGTATTCATCGTTATATTCAGGCACTACGGAGACTGTTTCTGTCTCGCTTCCGCGTTTGTATGTGATCTCAATGCTTCCGCTTCCGTTATAAGAGCCTATGCCGTCGTAAACAGCTTCCCATGTGTCTGTCTTTTCACCGTTGATCATTACGATCGTATCTCCTTCGCGGAGACCGGCTGCGGCAGCAGGCGAATCCGGAAGTACCGATCCGAGCGAATTGGTCACCACGCCGGACACACAAAGCGCTATGGTCACCGCAACGAATGCGATGATCACATTCATCGTTACTCCGGCAAGCAGTATTGCTATCTTCTGCGGATAAGATTTGGAAGAATACGAAGTCTCGCTGTCAACAGCCTCCTCTTCTCCTTCCATCATGCAGTAGCCTCCGAGCGGCAGAAGTCTTACCGAGTACTGGGTATCTCCCTTCTTCTTTTTGAAGATGAGAGGTCCCATTCCTACCGAGAACTCGAGTATCTTGACTCCGCACCATCTTGCCACTGTCATATGTCCCCACTCGTGCGGGATTATCAGCACGAGCAGCATAACAACAAACAAAATTGCAGTTTTCACTATCCTTAATCTCCCGTTTTATCTGAATGAATCGCGAGTTAATCTGCGCGCTTCGTTATCTATAGCAAGTATCTCTTCGACCGATGAAGGTTCGCTGTGATCATAGACCTGCATTACCCTGTCGATGGTCTCAGGGATATCGAGGAATCCGATCTTACCTGCCAGGAACATCGCGACGAGTTCTTCATTCGCTCCGTTCATGACTACCGGGGCGCTTCCGCCCTCTCTGAGAGCGTCATAAGCAAGGTCGATGCATCTGAATACCCTGCGGTCAGGTTTTTCAAAAGTGAGTGACGCACCTGTTGTAAAGAAGTCGAGGCTTCCGTCAGATGCGCGGTGCTCATCGATGCCGTCAAAGTCTTCGAGAAGCCTGAGCCTGTCCGGATAATTGAGGGCCAGACCGATAGGGATCTTCATATCAGGAAGTCCCATCTGCGCTATCACGGAGCCGTCCATGAATTCGACCATCGAATGAACTATGCTCTGCGGATGGACGTGAACATCTATCTTTTCTGCCGGAACATCAAAGAGCCATCTGGCTTCAATGACTTCGAGGCCTTTGTTCATCATCGTCGCAGAGTCTATCGTGATCTTCGATCCCATTTTCCACTTCGGATGATTGAGAGCCTGCTCTACGGTGACGCCCTTCATCGACTCATAGCTGCGGCCTCTGAAAGGTCCTCCCGACGCCGTGAGAAGGATGCGGCGGAGAGGTCTTCCGTCATGCTCAGCCGGATCCCTGTACGCGCGGCCGCAGGCACTTCCGCCATTGCCTTCAAGGCACTGGAAGATAGCGCTGTGTTCGCTGTCTACAGGCAGGAGCCTTACTCCCTTTTCACGGCAAAGATCGGTCACCAGCTTTCCGCCTGCAACGAGAGTCTCCTTGTTAGCGAGAGCTATATCCCTGCCGCGGCTTATCGCTTCATATGTAGGCGCAAGGCCGCTTATTCCCATAAGCGAGTTCAGGACTATATCGCAGTCCATCGACGCGATCTGAACGAGACCTTTGTCTCCATAGCAGACTTCGATGCCCGGAAACTCAGCCTTCACTCTTGCGGCGTCAGCCTCATTTCCCACGCATACAGCCTCAGGTGAAAACTCCTTCACCTGTTCGATGAGGTCATCGACACGGCTTCTGCAGGTAAGGCCCACAGCCCTGAATTTTTCCTTGTTATTCCTGATTATCTCAAGAGCCTGGGTCCCGATGGAGCCCGTGCTCCCCATTATCAATACTTTTTTCATGATCCTATATGTTCAGTATTCCCGTAAGCGCACAGATGGCGTAGTAAACGACAGGAGCTACAAAGATAACGCTGTCGAATCTGTCCATGATCCCGCCGTGTCCCGGTATCAGCTTGCCGTAGTCCTTGATGCCCATCTTTCTCTTGAACATCGAGGCTGTAAGATCTCCGGCCATTCCGGCAGCTCCGCCCACAAGTCCGAGGACGAGGCAGACCAGAGCCATCTCTCTCATGAAAATGAATCCGAAGAGCCACGACAGAAGAGAGCTTCCGGCAAGTCCGCCGACAGCGCCTTCGATCGTCTTTTTAGGGCTCAGGTTCGGAGCCATCTTATGCTTTCCGAGGAAATACCCCGTGAAATACGCGAAGATATCCGAGCCGAAAGCCGCTATCACAACGATCCAGATGAAGATGCTGTATTCTGTCATGTCGATCAGCACCATGTGATAGGTGAAGAACGGTATGTATACCATCGCCAGGACAGTGATCGCAGCGTCATACGGTCCTCTTTCGTTTATCTTCCAGCCGTAGATCATGCCTGCGGCAACAGCGATGAAGAGCCATATGGTGATGAGCATCATGCTGTTGAAATATACCGGTACGCTGCTTATGTCCGCAGCACTGCCGGTAAAGGCACCCGTAATGAATACACCTGAGAACAGCAGGCCTGTCATCACATAGCAGATCGGCTTTGACGGGTGGACCCCAAGGTTTTCCCATCCGCTGCAGAATTCATGTATCCCCATTACCGCGATGATAAGAGCGGCAGCCCAGAGAAACCAGCCGCCGAGATACAGAACTATCAGAAGCGGCGCCATTATAAATCCAGAAATGATCCTAGTTTTCATTTGAATAAGTATCTCCTTATCCCGTTATTATTTATCAGCAGCTTTTCTGCCTCCGAACCTTCTGTCACGGTTGGCGTACGCATCTATCATCTCAGCGTATTCCTCCGGTGTAAAGTCAGGCCAGAGAGTATCCGTAAACATCAGCTCGCTGTATGCAGCCTGCCATGTGAGGAAGTTTGACATCCTCTCCTCACCGCTGGTCCTGATGATAAGATCCGGGTCAGGCACGTCAAAGTGAGCGCTTCCGGAGTACAGATGCTTTGAGATATCGTCCTCGGTGAGTTCTGCAGGATCCCTGCCTTCTTCGGCACACTCCCTGCAAAGCTCTTTGACGCTGCGGAGTATCTCGTCACGTCCGCCATAGTTGAGCGCGATATTGAACACCAGTCCGTCATTGTCTGCCAGTCTTCCGACCATCTTGTCTATGGCATCGATAGATGCTTTCGGAAGCATGTCATACTGGCCGAAGATATTGATGTGCACGTTGTTCTTATCGAGCTCTTCAAGCTCTGAATTGACATACTTTACAATAAGATTGAATATGCCACTTACCTCTTCCGTGCTTCTCTTCCAGTTTTCAGTGGAGAAAGCATAGACGGTCAGGTATTTTATGCCCATATTGGACGTAGCGATGACTATTTTTTTCATCGACTGCATCCCGGCATTGTGCCCCATCACGCGCGGAACGCCGTGGGCCTTTGCCCAGCGGCCGTTTCCGTCCATTATTATTCCGACATGAGTCGGTATAGGTCTTTTTTCCATGGTTTTACTATTTTACAAACAGTAAGCGTGGCATGAAAGCCACGCTTTACTTCAGTTATGCAGCGGCGGCAGATTATACCTCCATGAGCTCCTTTTCCTTTTCGGCGATGATGGCATCGATGTCCTTGATCGCCTTCTCGACGGTCTTCTGAGTCTCTTCGAGCTCGTCCTTCAGATCGTCCTCGGTAAGTTCGCCGGCTTTCTCGGCCTTCTTGAGCTCATCGTTCACATCACGTCTGAGGTTTCTGATCGCGACCTTGGCTTCTTCGCCGTAGTTCTTTACGACCTTTGTGAGCTCCTTACGTCTCTCCTCAGTGAGCTGAGGGATCGCGAGTCTGATGACCTTGCCGTCATTAGCAGGGTTGATCCCGATATTGGCTTCGTTGATCGCTCTTTCGATGTCCGAGATCGACTTAGGGTCGAACGGAGAGATCATAAGAGTTCTCGGATCAGGCACCGAGATATTTGCAAGTGCCTTCAGCGGTGTCGGAGATCCGTAATAGTTTACCGACACTTTGTCGAGCAGAGCCGGATTGGCTCTTCCCGCCCTTACGGTATTGAGGTTCTCTTTAAGAAAACCCTTCGCGCCTTCTATTCTTTCGTCAAGTGATTTCTTAGCCATGATATGCCTCCCTCTATTGAATCAGCGTTCCGACATTCTCGCCGTTAATAACTTTCATCAGATTGCCCTCGGTCGCGAGAGCAAACACATATATCTTAGTTCCCGTATCCTTGCAAAGCGTTGCGGCTGTAAGATCCATGACCTTGAGGTCCTTGTCGATGATATCCATGTACGCAAGCTCAGTGAATCTCTCTGCGTCAGGATTCGTCCTCGGATCATCAGAGTATACCGCGTCGATGTTCTTTGCCAGCAGCAGAACGTCCGCTCCTATCTCTGCAGCTCTGAGAGCAGCAGTAGTGTCAGTTGTAAAGAACGGGCTTCCAGTGCCGCCTCCGAAGACGACTACCTTGCCTTCTTCGAGGTAGTCGAGGGCCTTGCGTCTCGCGTAGCCTTCTGCCATATCCCTGATCTCGATGGATGTCATCAGCTTGGCCGGGCAGCCTGCAGAAAGCAGAGCGTCCTGGAGAGCCAGACCGTTCATAACGGTAGCCAGCATTCCCATGTAGTCGGCAGTCGGCTTGTCGATGTTGCCGCCTGTGCGTCCGCGGAAGAAGTTGCCTCCGCCCACTACTACGCCGACCTCAACGCCCGCGTCGCGGATCTCCTTGATCTGCTTCGCGACCTTCTCAAGCTCTGCGCTGTTGACGCCGAAACGGTCCTCGCCTGCAAGAGCCTCGCCGCTGATTTTGATAAGTACTCTTTTATATTTTACAGCCATATTCCTTTTAAACCTATTTATACAGTAAAATCCGTCCTTATGATTTTACCACATAATTGAGACTATCACTATTTATCTTTATATTTCGACGCAGTCAATTTTCCTTGTATCCTAATGCCCAATTCCGACCTCCGGACACATTGTGCGCACATACTCAGTATGTGCTAAAGGCCCGATTCCGGCATCCTGGCACAACGCAGCGTCTGGCGGAATATGATTGCAGTCAGGAAATCTGACGATTATGCGTCCTTCTTTTCGATCTTACGGATCTCCTTTGTGCGGATCTCCTCGCAGAGAGCGCTCACGAATTCATCAAGAGGCTTGACGCCTTCATCTCCGAGATATCTGGATCTTACCGATACCTTGCCTTCTTCGGCTTCCTTTGCGCCGAGAACCAGCATGTAAGGGACCTTCTCCATCTGGGCCTTTCTTATCTTGTATCCGATCCTCTCGCCGCTGTTGTCGACTGTTACATCGACACCGTTCCTGCGGAGCTCCTTGCGGACTTCTTCTGCGTAGTCCGCGATCTTGTCGGAGATAGGCAGTATCCTTACCTGCTCAGGGCAGAGCCATGTAGGCAGGTTGCCGGCATAGTGCTCGATGAGCCATGCAAGCGTACGCTCGTAGCATCCGATCGATGTACGGTGGATTATGTATGGGCGCTTCTTCTGCCCGTCTCTGTCGATATAGTACATGTCATAACGGTCAGCAAGGAATTTATCTACCTGGATGGTGATCATGGTGTCTTCCTTGCCGTATACGTTCTTTGCCTGGATGTCGAGCTTAGGTCCGTAGAATGCAGCTTCGCCGATCGCTTCTGTAAACTCGATGCCTATCTCGTTGAGGATATCTCTCATGAAGTCCTCGACATCATCCCAGTCCTCTGCTGTTCCGAGGTAATCTTCAGCGTGATCAGGGTCCCATCTCGACAGTCTGTAAGTAACATCGCCCTCAAGGCCGAGCGTGGTGAGGCAGTACTTCGCAAGCTCTACGCAGCCCTTGAACTCGTCTGCGAGCTGATCCTGCGCGACTACCAGGTGTCCCTCGGAGATGGTGAACTGGCGGACTCTCGTGAGTCCGTGCATCTCGCCCGCCTGCTCGTTTCTGAACAGGGTCGAAGTCTCGCCCATCCTGTAAGGCAGGTCCCTGTAGCTCTTCTGGCGTGCCTTGTAGACGTAGTACTGGAACGGGCATGTCATCGGGCGGAGTGCCATTACATCAGCATCCGCATCGTTTTCGATAAGATTCAGGTCTTCGACTCCGCGGATCTCGCTGGAGCGGTCCTCTCCTGCCATGAGCTCGTCCATGTTGTCATATCCCAGCAGGAACATTCCGTCCTTATAGTGATACCAGTGATCCGAGATCTTGTAGAGTGTGGACTTTGCCATAAGCGGTGTCCTTGTGCGGACATAGCCCCATTCATACTCTTCGAGGTCTTCGATCCATCTCTGCATCTTCTGGATGATCTTTGTTCCCTTAGGCATAAAGAGCGGGAGTCCCTGGCCGATAACATCAACAGTCGTAAAGAGGTCCATATCGCGGCCGAGTCTGTTGTGGTCTCTGTTCTTTATGTCTGCAAGGTAAGCGAGATACTCCTCGAGATCTTCCTTCTTTGTGTAGGCTGTACCGTAGATACGTGTGAGCATCTTGTTGTGCTCATCGCCTCTCCAGTAAGCGCCGGAGCTCGATGTGAGAGCGAATGCCTTGATAGGCTTTGTGCTCATGATGTGCGGACCTGCGCAGAGCTCAACGAAGTCGCCCTGCTTGTAGAACGAGATAGCCTCGTCCTCAGGGAGATCCTCGATCAGCTGCACCTTGTAAGGCTCATCCTTGTCCTTGTACATCTGGATGGCTTCTTCTCTAGGCATCTCAAAGTATTCGAGCCTGTCGCCCTTCTTGATGATCTTCTTCATCTCAGCCTCGATCTTGTCGAGATCTTCTCTTGTCAGAGGCGGCATGTCGAAGTCATAGTAGAATCCGTTGTCGATCGATGGTCCGATAGCCAGCTTTGCGTCCGGGTAAAGATTCTTTACGGCCTCAGCCAGAACGTGGGAGCATGTGTGCCTATAGGCGCGCTTTCCCTCGTCCGAGTCGAATGTCAGTATATTGAGTGTGCAGTCCTTGTCTACGACCGTTCTGAGGTCCTTTACCTCTCCGTCGATCTCGGCGATGCATGCAACTCTTGCAAGGCCTTCGCTGAGGTCTCTTGCGATGTCATAAGCGGACATCGGCTGTGCATACTCTTTCTTGCTTCCGTCTTTCAGTGTGATTACCAATTTGTTTTCCTCCTTAATTCTCTTTTCTCCGCGATACGAAGGCGGAGATCAGGATATAGTTTTGTCCGGCCGGGGACAAAAAATAGTCCCCTCCGACTGTATGTCAGAAGGGACGCATACTCGGGTATGTATGAGTATCCGTGGTTCCACCCATCTTCCGGCAAAGGCTTTTGCCGGCACTCATTCGGACTTTTAACGCTGTCCGGGCGGGCATTATTGGTGCCACTCAGAGGTGGTTTTCGGAACACCGGGACTTAGGATGATTCCAGCTGCCATCCCTCTCTGGCAAGCCCCATTGGTGAACTTACTGTCCTCGTCAACGTTTTACCCGCAAATGATACAGAATTAGTCCGGCCTTGTCAAGAATACAAAGCCGCTTCGAAAGGCCGATTACAGTGTTACCACCCAACCGCCCATAGGGTCTTCGATCTCGCCTGTCTGCATTCCGTAAAGTGTGTCATACAGCTTCTGGCTGAGCTCTCCTACCTTCTCGCCGTTGATTGGAAACTCTGTTCCCTTGTAGTTGAGAAGACCGATTGGCGAAACTACGCATGCTGTTCCTGTTGCCCATGCTTCTGTCAGCGTTCCGTTCTTGATAGCCTCGATGACTTCCTCGATCTCAAGACGCTTCTCTTCAGTCTTTACGCCCCACTTGGCCATGAGCTTGAGAGCGCTGTCTCTTGTGACGCCCGGAAGGATCGATCCTGTCAGTGATGATGTGTAAACTGTGTCGCCGATCTTGAAGAAGGCGTTGGATGTGCCGACCTCTTCAACATACTTATGCTCCTTTGCGTCGAGCCAGAGGACCTCTTCACAGCCGTGCTTCTTTGCCTCTGTAGCAGCGATCATTCCGCATGAATAGTTGCCGCCGCACTTAGCGAATCCCGTGCCGCCTACTGCAGCTCTGATGAACTCTTCCTCTACCCAGATGTGGCTTCCATGGAGCTCCTTGTCGTTGCCCTCATAGTAAGCAGCTACAGGTGTCATGATTATGCAGAAGATATATCTCGAAGCCGGATGAACAGCCATGCTTGGCTCCGGTGAGATGATGAACGGACGGATGTACAGCGATGTTCCCGGCTCTTCAGGTACCCAGTCGATATCTGCCTTTACAGCCGCCTTTACTGCTGCGATAAAGAGATCAACATCGATCTCAGGGATGCAGAGTCTCCTGTTGGAGTTCTGCATTCTCTTCGCGTTCATGTCAGGTCTGAAGAGGTTGATGCCGCCCTGAGGGTTCTTGTATGCCTTCATGCCCTCGAATGTCATCTGGCCGTAGTGAAGAGTCGTGGCTGCCGGATCAAGCTGGAGAGGTGCGTAAGGCACGATGCGTCCGTCATGCCAGCCCTGTCCCTCGTCATACTCCATGATGAACATGTGGTCAGTATATGTCTTACCGAAGCCGAGAGCTTTCTGGTCAGGCTTTTCCTTAGGTGTTGCTGTTCTTGTTACCGGGAATGTATATTCCATTTTCTTTCTCCTCCTTATTGGTTTTATACCCTTTATTGTGATCTGTATGCCGTTACACAAGATTGAAACCCTGCTCTGTAAGTGTGGCTCTTACCTGTTCGAGCTGCTCAAAGTCTCTTGTCTCTATCTCAAGTGTCAGCACACAGCTTGTAACCGTCGTATCAGGATCGGAATGTCCGTAGTGGACTCCGGTCACGTTTGCTCCGCATGAAGCGATTATCGTGGCTACATCCACAAGCTGCCCCGGCTTGTCCTCAAGCGCTATCTGCAGCGTTGCGTTTCTGCCGCTTGTCACAAGACCTCTTGTGATAACGCGGGAGAGGATGTTCACGTCGATGTTCCCGCCGGATACCAGGCAGACCACGTTCTTTCCCTCGACCGGGATCTTGTCTGCCATCACCGCGGCGAGCGATACGGCACCTGCTCCTTCTGCGATCAGCTTCTGCTTTTCGATAAGAGCAAGTATGGCCACGGCGATCTCGTCCTCTGTGACCGTCAAAACATCATCCACATATTTCTTTATGAGATCGAATGTGAGGTCTCCCGGATGCTTTACGGCGATGCCGTCAGCGAATGTATTGACCGTATTTAGCGTGACCTGCTCATCGTACTTAAGGCTGTCTGCCATGCTGGCTGCCTCTTTTGCCTGGACTCCGTATATCTTGATATCCGGCTTAAGGCTCTTTGCCGCAAAAGCGACTCCGGATATAAGTCCGCCGCCGCCCACAGGAACAACGATGGCATCGACATCCTTCAGCTGATCAAGTATCTCAAGTCCTATAGTGCCCTGTCCCGCGATGACATCCGGATCATCGAACGGGTGAATGAATGTGGCGTGCTCTTCTTCCTGAAGCTTGCATGCGTACTGATACGCATCATCATAGGCTCCCTTTACAAGAGCTACCTCAGCACCGTATGACTTAGTAGCCTGGACCTTGCTGATAGGAGCACCGTCAGGCATGCATATAGTCGCCTTGATGCCCATGTTCTTTGCCGCGAGAGCGACGCCCTGTGCGTGGTTTCCGGCGCTGCATGCTACGATGCCGGCCGCCTTTTCTTCGTCAGACAACTTGCTTATCTTGAAATAGGCTCCTCTCAGCTTGAAGCTTCCTGTTACCTGCAGGTTCTCTGTCTTAAAGTAGACCTGATTCTTTCCGCTGAAGTGCGGCGAATATATAAGATCTGTCTTGCGGGCTACATCCTTAAGTGTGAACGCCGCCTGATATATTCTGTCAAGTGATAGTTTTTTACTCATCTCTCATCCCTTCTGATCATTTTTCTTTGAGCCTGGCCGCTTCGCCCCTCAGCCAGGTTATTAGCTGGCTTGCCGTACGGCCGCTCATGCCGCCGTGACGGAGTTCCCACTTCCTTGCTATGTCTGAAAGCTCCTTCTCGCCTATCTCTATTCCGTTGCGCTTTGTAAGTTCTCTTACTATGTTGAGATACTCTCCGGCGTTAGGCTTTGCGTAGTAGATGGTCACTCCGAATCTGCTCGCCAGTGAGAGCTTCTCCTCCATGGTATCGGAGCGGTGGATATCTTCGTTGTACTCCATATCCTGCCTGTCGCCCCAGGTCTCCCTGATAAGATGCCTGCGGTTTGATGTCGCGTAAATGAGCACCCTGTCGGACCTGGATTCAAGAGCGCCTTCAAGCATGGCCTTGAGCTCCTTGTAGTCGCTCTCGTTCTCCTCAAATGACAGGTCATCGAGGAAGATTATGAATCTGTAGTTTCTTTTCTTTATCTCTGCCAGGACCTGTGAGAGCTTGCTTCTGTCTGCCTTTGAGATCTCGACAAGCCTGAGGCCCCTGCCGAAGTAATCGTGCATCAGAGCGTGTATGCTGGTGGACTTGCCCGTGCCGCTGTCTCCGTACAGAAGAACGTTGTTTGCGTGCACTCCGTTCACGAAGGCCTCGGTATTCTCCTTCAGAGCCTTCTTCTGATCTTCATACCCTACAAGGTCGTCAAAGGTGACATCCTCAGTATCGGTAACAGGCACTATGCGAAGGGCATCTTCTCCTTCTGCCACGCGGAACGCCTTGTAAAGACCGTATATGCCGACTCCGTATCCGGCATAATGCTGCGAGATGATCTCGCCGAAAGACTTAACATCAGCCGCATCGGCCAGTTTGCTGCTCAGGATGCGTATCCGCTTTCCCGTGCCGCTGTCAGGCTCCTGGGCGAAAGGCATGTGATACTTCGCCATCATGGCGAGGATATCCGTGCCTGTGGCTTTGCCGAGAGCTTCAAGGTCCAGATGCATGATCTCCCTGAATATCTCAAAGTCCTTCTCGGCAAGTTTCATCATGGTAGAAGTCTTTCCGACCGGCCTTCGCTCGCATGTGAGAGTGAATGGGTTCTCATGCATCATGATCATGTATGCGATCCACTGCTGCCAGATATTGCCGTAGAGTGCAAACTCAGTCGCAAATGACACGAGTCTTCTCGTAAGCTTCATCACCTTTTCTGCGGCGGCAGGATCGACCTGTATCTGAGCACTTTTGGTCTTGCCGCTGTGCTCGGTCACGGCGCGTACCTTTCCGTACGCGTCCACCATTACCTGCTTCTGTAAAGGCGCTTTCGGCGCGGCATACTGAAGCACGGCAAGTGTGTCATGCCAGTCACTGTTTGCCTGTCCTTCGTCGCTGTAAAAAAGAAATCTGAAATCAGACATTTATGCTCCTATTCCATGTGTTCAAGTATCTTATCTTTCATCTGGCTTCCGGTCAGCCATGTCTCATCTTCCGGAGCCTTGATGTCTCTTGTTCTCCAGCCCTCTTCGAGTACTGCTGAAACAGCATTCTCGATATAGTCGGCCTCTTCTGAAAGGTCGAACGAATATCTCAGCATCATTGCTGCGGAGAGTATCGTCGCTATCGGATTTGCAAGGCCTGTTCCCGCTATGTCCGGTGCCGAGCCGTGGATAGGCTCATACATTCCCCTTGAAGTCTCTCCGAGCGAAGCCGATGCCAGAAGTCCTATAGAGCCTGTAACCTGCGAAGCCTCATCTGAGAGTATGTCACCGAACATATTCGATGTGACGATGACGTCAAAGAACGAAGGGTCGCGGATTATCTGCATAGCCGCGTTGTCCACGTACATGTCGTCAAGTCTTACGTCAGGATACTCCGTCTCTCCGAGCCTGTGGACAGTCTCTCTCCAGAGCCTCGATGACTCAAGTACATTGGCCTTGTCTACGCTTGTCACATGTCCGCTGCGCTTTCTTGCTGTCTCGAAGGCTCTTCTGGCGACTCTTTCTACCTCAGCCACGCTGTACTTCTCAGTATCGAAGGCTTCGTCCCCGGCTTCGTTTCTGCCTCTTTCGCCGAAGTATATGCCTCCTGTAAGCTCGCGGACTATCATAAGGTCAAAGCCCTTTGCGGCGATATCCGGTCTCAGCACGCAGGCATCAGCGAGCGCCGGCTGTATCTTCGCCGGTCTCAGATTGGTATAGAGACCGAGCGCCTTTCTGAGTCCGAGAAGAGCCTTCTCAGGTCTCAGATGATTCGGCTGGCTGTCCCACTTAGGGCCTCCGACTGCGCCGAGCATCACGCTGTCTGCCGCAAGACATCCGTCCACAGTCTCCTGCGGGAGAGGAATGCCGTACTTGTCAATGGCGTTGCCGCCTGCGGCATATTCGGTAAAGCAGAACTCATGCCCGAATTTTTCAGCTGTTTTCTCAAGCACTTCGACAGCATCTGCGATTATCTCGGGGCCTATCCCGTCTCCGGGAACGAGAGCAATGTTATATTTCATATCTCTTTTCCTTGATCCTTTATAAAACCAATAAATTAATATTGGTAACTTGTGCTATTTCCCCTGCTTTTCCTTCAGATAAGGCAGCAGTCCGCCGCTTTCCACTATCTTCTGGATGAACGGAGGGAAAGGTTTTGCCTCAAATACCTGTCCCGTGGTCTCGTCCGTGATCTTTCCGGTCTCTGTATCCACAGTCACAATGTCTCCGGCCTTTATTGCTTCGCTTGCCTCAGGGCACTCGAGTATAGGGAATCCTATGTTGATCGAGTTCCTGTAGAATATACGGGCAAAGCTGGCTGCGATAACACAGCTGATACCGCTTGCCTGTATTGCTACAGGAGCGTGCTCTCTTGATGAGCCGCATCCGAAGTTCCAGCCGCCTACCATAATGTCGCCTGCCTGCACGGCACCGGCAAAGGACTTGTCGATGTCTTCCATGCAGTGCTTCGCGAGTTCCGAAGGCTCCGGAGCGTTGAGATATCTTGCAGGGATGATGACGTCAGTATCGACGTGATCACCGAATTTCCATGTCTTTCCTCTGATCATGTCCCTAGCCCTCCTGTTCCGGGACAGCCACGCAGCCTGCGACTGCCGAAGCAGCAGCTACTGCAGGGCTTGCGAGAATGACTTCACTCTCTGTGTGTCCCATACGGCCTACGAAGTTGCGGTTTGTGGTTGCCACGGCTCTTTCTCCGGCGGCCATTACGCCCATGTGTCCTCCGAGGCAAGGTCCGCAGGTAGGAGCCGATACGGCGCATCCTGCTTCGACGAATGTCTGCAGTATGCCTTCCTCGATGCACTTAAGGTATATCTCCTGTGTCGCAGGAATGATGATGCATCTTACTCCGTCTGCTACCTTCTTCCCTTTGAGGATAGAAGCCGCGGATCTCATGTCGCTCATCCTTCCGTTTGTGCATGATCCTATGACGACCTGGTCGATGTGGAGTCCTGCAGCCTCTTCGGCAGTCTTCGTATTGGACGGAAGATGCGGCAGCGAAACAGTCGGCTTAAGCTCTGAAAGATCGATCGTCACGACTCTTTCGTATTCTGCGTCTTCATCAGCCTCAAACACTGCGGGCTCTCTTTCGAATCTGCCCTTTATGTATTCCATGGTCTTCTCATCGACAGGGAAAATACCGTTCTTTCCGCCTGCCTCGATAGCCATGTTCGAGATGGTGAATCTGTCATCCATGCTGAGTTCGGAAACGCCTTCGCCCGTGAATTCAAGCGACTTATACAGCGCTCCGTCCACACCGATCTCGCCGATCAGGTGAAGGATCACATCCTTTCCCGATACGAACGGCTGCAGTTTGCCTTTAAGCTCTACCTTTATGGCAGGCGGGACCTTGAACCAGTTGAGTCCCGATGCCATTCCGGCAGCCATATCAGTCGATCCCACACCTGTCGAGAAAGCTCCGAGAGCTCCGTATGTGCAGGTGTGTGAGTCAGCACCTATGATGCAGTCTCCAGGGCCTACGATGCCCTGTTCAGGCAGAAGAGCGTGCTCTATGCCTACTGTTCCCACATCGTAGAAATGGCTGATATTATGCTTTACGGCGAAATCCCTGGCTGTTTTGCACAGCTCAGCAGATTTTATGTCCTTGCACGGTGTGTAATGATCAAGTGTGATGACTATCCTGTCCTTATCGAAGACCTCTGTGAATCCGGCTTTTTCGAATACTCCGATCGCTACAGGCGTTGTGACATCGTTTCCCAGCACGATGTCGAGCCCTGCTTCGATCAGATCTCCCGCATGGACTTCAGGAAGCCCCGCATGCGCGGCAAGGATCTTCTGTGTCATTGTCATGCCCATTGTGCAGTCCCCCTTCTTATGCCTCAGCCGTACTCTTGGAAGCAAATTTGGCATCAAATGCCGCAAGCCTGTTGAGCGCTTTGAGATATGCGTTCACGCTGGCTTCGATGATATCTGTAGACAGTCCTTTTCCTGTGAAAGTGCGGCCGTGCGCGTTTACCTTTACTGTAACGTCTCCGAGAGTGTCCTTGCCTTCAGAGATCGAGTGGATGTTGAAGATGTCGAAGGTATGCTCCGACGGCTTCATTATCATGTCGATCGCGTTATATGCCGCGTCTATAGGTCCGTCTCCCAGAGCTACATCCTGGAACTTCTCCCCGTCCTTAATGAGGCTTACTGTGCATGTCGCAGTTGTGAAGTTGCTTGTGGATACCTGGAACCAGTCGAGCTTGTAGCCGTCTTCAGTATCGGTGTATATGTCACCGGTGTTGTGGGTAGCTATGGCTTCAAGGTCTGCGTCCGTGATGTTCTTCTTCTTGTCACAGACGATCTTGAATTCTTCGAAGCAGCTGTTCAGCTCTTCCTTTGTCAGTGTGTATCCGAGTTCTTCAAGGCGCTTTGCGACCGCGTGCCTTCCCGAGTGCTTTCCGAGAACGATGTTGTTCACATTGAGACCTACAGACTCAGGAGTCATGATCTCGTAAGTCTTCTTGTTGGCGAGCACACCGTGCTGGTGGATGCCGGCCTCATGCGCAAAGGCGTTCTTTCCGACTATCGGCTTGTTGATAGGAGCGGTCTGTCCGATGATGTTGTATACGGTCTTGCTTGCGCGGTGGATCTGTGTAGCGTCGATCCTTGTGTCTGCGGCAAACTCGTCCTGTCTTGTGCGGAGAGCCATGACGACCTCTTCCATCGATGTGTTTCCCGCTCTCTCTCCGAGGCCGTTGACGGTGCACTCGATCTGTCTTGCGCCTCCGCGTACTCCCGCCAGTGAGTTGGCAGTAGCCATGCCGAGGTCGTTGTGGCAGTGGACCGAGAAAACGACCTTCTCTGCGCCGCGTACATTTTCTTTCACCTCTCTGATGAGATATTCCATCTCCTCAGGTGTAGTGTAACCGACGGTATCCGGCAGATTTATGGTGGTAGCTCCGCTCTCGATGGCGACGGCAGTTATCTTCTTGAGAAACTCTATGTCGCTTCTTGTCGCGTCCTCAGCCGAGAACTCGATGTTTGAGCAGTACTTCTTCGCGTATGCCACCATCTGCCTCGCCTGTTCAAGGACTTCATCAGGAGTCATCTTGAGCTTGTACTCCATGTGTATAGGAGAAGTGGCGATGAATACATGGATCCTCGGATCCACAGCTCCCTTTACTGCCTCCCATGCTGCGTCGATGTCCTTTACATTGCAGCGGGCCAGACTCGCGACCGTGCAGTCCTTTACGGTCTCCGATATGGTCTTTACAGACTCAAAGTCTCCCGGAGAAACGATGGCAAAGCCGGCCTCGATAATGTCGACCTTAAGCTTTTCGAGACAGTGCGCGACCTCTATCTTTTCCTGAAGGTTCATGCTGCAGCCCGGTGACTGCTCTCCGTCTCTCAGAGTCGTATCAAAAATTTTTACCTGGTCCATATTTACCTCTAGTCTGGATGCAGCAGGGATCCCGATCCCTCTGCATCACTTGTCCTCAGTCTCTATTCAAGTATCGCGCCCTTGTCTGCCGAGCTTACGAGCTTGGCGTATCTGGCGAGATAACCCGTTTTGATCTTTGGCTCAGGGCATACCCATGCGGCGCGTCTTGCCGCGAGCTCTTCATCAGAGACTTTAAGTTCTATCGTCTTGTTAATGATGTCGATGGCTATGATGTCACCCTCTTCAACGAGACCGATGTTGCCGCCCGATGCTGCCTCAGGGCTTACGTGGCCGATCGAGGCTCCTCTAGTGGCTCCCGAGAACCTTCCGTCGGTTATGAGAGCTACGGATTCATCAAGACCCATTCCCGCGATAGCGGAAGTAGGATTCAGCATCTCTCTCATTCCCGGGCCTCCCTTAGGGCCTTCGTATCTGATGACCACAACGTCTCCCGGCTTTATTTCTCCGGCATAGATGACCTTTATGGCGTCTTCTTCAGAGTCGAATACCCTTGCCGGACCTTCGTGCTGCATCATCGATTCCTTTACGGCAGCCTGCTTGACTACGCAGCCGTCCGGAGCGAGGTTGCCCTTAAGGACAGCGATGCCGCCGGTCTTCATGAACGGATCTTCGAACGGACGGATTATCTCTTTATTGAGATTCTGAGCGTTCTCGATGTTCTCACCCATAGTCTTAGTGGTGACTGTCATTACCGACAGGTCGAGAAGGTCTCCCTTTGTGAGTTCCTTCATTACCGCATATACCCCGCCGGCTTCATCAAGGTCTTCCATGAATGTGTCGCCTGCAGGAGCAAGATGGCACAGATTAGGAGTCTTTGAGCTTATCTCGTTGGCCATATCGAAGCTGACATCCACATTGGCTTCGTGAGCTATGGCAGGAAGATGCAGCATGGTGTTAGTTGAGCATCCGAGCGCCATATCGACAGTCTCAGCGTTGTGGAATGCGGCAGCTGTCATGATGTCGCTAGGCTTTATGTCAGCCTCAACGAGCTTCATGATCTGCATGCCTGTCGCCTTGGCAAAACGTATCCTTGCCGAATAAGGCGCAGGTATAGTCCCGTTGCCCGGAAGAGCCATTCCTATGGCCTCAGTCAGGCAGTTCATCGAGTTTGCTGTGTACATGCCGGAGCAGGATCCGCACGACGGGCATGCCTTCTCCACGTATGTCTGTACAGCCTCTTCATCCATCGTTCCTGCGTGGTAAGCTCCCACAGCCTCAAACATGTGCGAGAGGCATGTGCGGCGTCCGTCGGGAAGACGGCCTGCGAGCATAGGTCCGCCCGAGCAGAAGATGGTCGGAACGTTGATCCTTGCTGCTGCCATAAGAAGTCCCGGGACGTTCTTGTCACAGTTAGGGATCATTACGAGTCCGTCAAACTGATGAGCGATCGCGAGAGCCTCCGTCGAATCGGCGATGAGGTCTCTTGTAACAAGAGAGTACTTCATGCCTACGTGGCCCATCGCTATACCATCGCATACCGCTATGGCCGGGACCAGTATAGGTGTGCCGCCTGCGGCTCTTATCCCTGCCTTAACGGCATCGGCGATCTTGTCCAGGTTCATGTGGCCCGGAACGATCTCGTTATATGAGCTTACTACGCCGATTATAGGGCGCTTCTGCTCTTCTTCGGTAAGACCCAGCGCGTACAGGAGACTCCTGTTAGGCGCGCGGTCCACCCCCTTTTTTATTTGATCGGAATTCATGTTCTTATCCTCTTAGTTGGAAGCGTTGTCAAGATCGGAGTCGTTCTTCCAGAGCATCTCGTCTCTGAGCTGCTTTCCTACGACCTCCATCTGATGTCTTCCGAGCTGAGCTCTCTTGGAGTTGAAGAATGTACGGCCGTTCTTGTTCTCAGCGATCCACTTGCCGGCGAATGTTCCGTCCTGGATGTCTGCGAGGACCTTTCTCATATTGGCCTTTATCTCATCGTGCGGAAGAACGCGAGGTCCCGATACGTACTCACCGAACTCTGCTGTGTCGGAGATGGAGTAGTTCATGCCTGCGATACCAGCCTTGTTGATAAGGTCGACGATCAGCTTCATCTCGTGGATGCACTCGAAGTAAGCGTTCTCAGGCTTGTATCCTGCCTCTACCAGTACTTCGAATCCGCACTGCATCAGGTCTACGACGCCGCCGCAGAGAACTGTCTGCTCGCCGAACAGGTCAGTCTCAGTCTCTTCGTCCATAGTTGTCTCGAGGATTCCTGCACGAGCTCCGCCGATACCTGCAATGTACGCAAGAGCTATATCATATGCTTTGCCCGAAGCGTCCTGCTCAACAGCTATGAGGCAAGGAACGCCCTTTCCTGCGACATACTGGCTGCGGACTGTGTGTCCCGGTCCCTTTGGAGCTGCCATGAATACGTCAACGCCTGCAGGAGCAACGATCTGCTTATATCTGATATTGAAGCCGTGAGCGAATGCGAGAGCATTGCCCTCTTCAAGGTTAGGAGCGATATCTCTTTTGTATACCTCTGCCTGGACTTCGTCATTGATCAGGATCATGATGATGTCGGCCTTCTTGGAAGCCTCTGCTACTGTGTAGACTTCGAATCCGTCCTTCTCTGCAACAGGCCAGCTCTTTCCGCCCTGTCTGAGTCCTACGATTACATTGCATCCGGAGTCTCTGAGGTTCAGAGCGTGTGCGTGGCCCTGTGAACCGTATCCGATGATAGCGATAGTCTTTCCGTTGAGTGCGTCAAGATTGCAGTCTTTCTCATAATACATTTTTACCATAGCTGAATTCCCCACTTTCCTTAGATTTATCATTGATGGTTGCATTGCCTCTTTCGATCGCCACGACGCCTGTCCTGGCTATTTCGAGAATATCGAACTCTTTCATAATATTGATGAGTCCGGATATTTTTTCTTCATCTCCGGTTATTCCCAGAGTCAGGGTATCTATAGAAACGTCTACTATATTGGCCCTGAATATGTTGGCGAGCTGGATTATGTCGTTGCGGCGCTCGCCAGATTCCGCCCTTACCTTTATGAGCATCAGCTCCCTGTACAGGGAGTTATCCGTGTTGAGCCATTTTACGGAATGTACCGGATACAGCTTTCTGAGCTGGTTGCAGAGAAGCTCGGTGTGAGGCTCATCTGCCACAACGTCGATCGTGATCCTCGTTACTCCCGGGTTTTCCGTAGGGCCCGCCGCAAATGCGTCTATGTTATATCCCTTGCGGGAGAACAGTCTTGCTATCTGCGACAGGACTCCTGCTTCGTTGTCCACAAGCAGCGCCAGAGTCTGGCTCCTGGCATTTTTCATTGCTTCCATTCTGTCTCCCTTCTATATCTTCATGAAATTGGTGATATGGCTTCCGCCGCCTACCATAGGCCTTACCATCTCGTCCATGTCTATCAGACAGTCGATTACATAGCCTTCTTTTTTCTCAAGCGCCTCTTCGATGACCTTCGCTAGTTCCTCCTGGCTGCTCACGCGGCGGCCGTTCAGTCCGTAGGCTTCGGCCAGCTTCACAAAGTCAGGTCCGCGGTCGAGTGTCGTCTCGGAGAAGTTCTTCTTGTATATCAGGTTCTGCCACTGCCTGACCATGCCGAGTGTATGGTTGTTGAATATGAATGTGATGACCGGTATCCCGTAGTACTGAACGGTTGAAAGCTCGTTGCAGTTCATCCTGAAGCTTCCGTCTCCGGCGATGTGTATGACGGTCTTGTCAGGATTGCCGGCTGAGGCTCCTATCGCTGCTCCGAGGCCAAATCCCATGGTGCCGAAGCCTCCCGATGTTATGAGCTGTCCCGGATAGTCGAAGTGGAAGTGCTGTATAGCCCACATCTGATGCTGACCTACGTCAGTAGCCACTATGGTGTCCTCAGGCACGAGCTTTGCGATCGTATCGCATATCTGCTTCGGATTCAGCGTATCTCCGCCGTCCTCATATACCGTCTCAGTCGGATGCGAGAATACGAAGTCCATCCATTCCGGATGCGACTGAGGGCTCAGTTTCTCATTAAGCCTCCGCAGCACCTCTTTTGCATCTCCGACGATGTGATGATCAGTCTTTACATTCTTGTTGATCTCTGATCTGTCGATGTCTATATGCACTATCTTCGCCTGCGCCGCGAAGGACTCAGGGTCGAGCGCCACGCGGTCTGAGAAGCGGCAGCCTACAGCTATGAGAAGGTCGCACTCATTTACTCCGATGTTGGAGGCCTGTGAGCCGTGCATGCCTATCATTCCTGTCGTATGGGAGTCGCGGCCGTTCATTCCGCCTCCGCCCATTACCGTTATAGCCGCAGGGGCATCAACGAGCCTTACAAAGTCATTGAACTCCTTGTGCGCGCGTCCTCTTACGACTCCGCCTCCGCAGATCAGCATTGGCCTTTCCGACTCGCCTATCATCTCGACAAGCTTGTCTATGTCTTCCTCGTCGATCTCAGGTACGTAGTAGTCCACCATATTGCGGTCATAGATGGCCTTGAGGACTCCCGCTTCCTTATGCTCTGAGCGTGGTATGAATTCATACTCGGCAGTCTCTGCGGTCACGTTCTTAAGGATGTCTATGAACACCGGACCCGGACGGCCGCTTCTTGCGATAGCGAATGCCCTTCTGACGGTATCTGCCAGCCTGTTCACGTCCGTGATCTGGAATGTGCACTTGGTTATCGGCAGCATGATCCCCGTACTGTCGACTTCCTGGAACGAGTCCTTTCCTATCAGATTGTCTGAGACATTGCAGGATATGAACACCACAGGTGATGAATCCATGTAAGCTGTCGCGACTCCGGTGGTAAGGTTTGTTGCTCCCGGTCCCGAAGTTGAGAAAGCGACTCCTACCTTGCCTGTGCTCCTGGCGTATCCGTCAGCAGCGTGCGAGGCGCCCTGCTCATGTGCAGTCAGATAATGCTTTATCCTGTCCCTGTAGCTGACAAGAGCATCATAGACATTGAGTATGGTGCCTCCCGGATATCCGAATACGGCATCGACTTCCTGTTCGATCAGGCACTCCATTAATATTTCTGCGCCGGTGAGTATCAATTCTCTTTCTCCTTGGTTCTGATCATTTTGGCTTTAACTTGCTGATTTCTTCTGACAAAAAGACCCGCGATCCGGTCATTGGTCGCAGGGTCTGATGTATCAGTCAGTTTTTGTCCGCCGGGCGGCAGCAGCCGCCTTTATATGGTCTCATTCCAACCGTCAGCATCATTCCCTGCTGCCCTTAAGGCTAAGGCCGAGAATAATACTTTCAATAAGGATCAGAATGAGTGTGATTTGTGTGGCGAACATTAAAATTTCCCGTTATTCAACAATTTATAGATATGTAATTTGTGATCTTGCACAATACTAACATTCCATATATGCCTTGTCAAGGCGTGGCTGCAAGACTTACGGCCTTATTTCAATGATCTCTTCGGAGGCGACGGCATTGCTCACCAGGGTCTCCACATCGAGGGCCGATTCGGACTTCTCTATCCTGTCTTTTTTAGGCTTCGTCACAGGGTGCTTAGGCAGGAAAACAGTGCAGCAGTCCTCGTACGGCTGTATCGAGATATCGTATGTGCCTATCTCGCGCGCCTTGTCCATGATGTCCACCTTGTCCATCGCGATGAGCGGTCTCATGACCGGCATATCGACGACACTGTCGGTGACGACGAGAGCTTCCGCGGTCTGGCTAGCCACCTGTCCGAGGTCCTCACCCGTGATCAGCATCATGTCGCCGTTTTTGATGGCTATCTGTTCTGCGATACGCATCATGAAGCGCCTTACGAGCAACGTAGTCTCGTCCTCAGGGCAGTTCTTTACGATCTCCTCCTGTATAGGCAGCAGGTTGATCACGTGCATTTTAATTGTGCCCATATAGCCCGCAAGCACCTTCACAAGGTCTTCCACCTTGCGCTGTGCCCTCTGGCTGGTATACGGATATGAATGGAAGTGTACAGCTTCTATGCTCATGCCGCGCTTTGCCATCATGAAAGCTGCGACCGGGCTGTCGATGCCGCCGGACATAAGGATGAGTCCCTTGCCGTTCGTTCCGAGCGGAAGTCCGCCGAATCCCTTTACCTTGTCACGGAATACATATGCGGCCTCGCGCCTTACATCGACTGTCAGAAGGCAGTCCGGCCTGTGAACATCGACGCTCAGGACCTTGCAGGCCTTGAGGACCATGCCGCCGACCTGTTTTGCGATCTCAGGCGACTCCACGGCGAAGGATTTGTCGGCTCTGTGGGCCTTGACCTTGAAGGTCTTTATCCCGTCATCCTCTATGACCTTCTTCATGAATTCACCGGCGATGCGGCCTATCTCGTTTATATCTTTAGGTGCCTCTACCGCAGGGCTTACCGATGCGACTCCGAATACCCTTACGCACTTCGCGATGACCTCATCTTCAGGGATGTCTGCAGGGACTCTTACGAACATGAGTCCGTCGATCCACTTTGCCTCGGTGTCCTCGAAGCATGACAGAGCGCCGCGCAGTCTCTCGATGAGGACGCGCTCGAAGTAAGGCTTGTTCATTCCCTTGAGTGCGACTTCGCCGCATCTTACTATGTAAAGATTCTTTTCCAAGTATTTTCTCCTTTATCAGAAAGCGTCTGCGTAAACCGCAGGCGCATCTTATCACAATTATCTGCTTAACGGAAGCTTCCCAGACGGCGGAATCTTTCGACTGCCGTCTTGGTGCGTTCAATGACCACATCCATCTCTTCAACAGTGTTGAATTCGGAGAAGCTGAAACGGATCGCTCCTTCTATCTCCTTGTGCGTCATCGACATGGCCTGAAGCACGTGGCTGTCGCCTGTCTTGTGTGATGAGCAGGCAGAGCCTGTCGATACGTATATGCCGTCCTGTTCCAGTGTGTGCAGGAGGACCTCTCCGCGTGTTCCCTCAAAAGTTACGTTGAGGACTCCCGGACAGCGCTTTCCGTGCTCGAGAAGCGTATATCCGAGTTCTTCCGGACCGTTTATGATGATATCGCTGATCTCAGTCCTGAGGCCGTTCAGAAGGTAGTTGTTCACAATGCCCATGCGGCTGGACTTCATCATGAGATCCCTGCATGCCATCTCTGCCGCGAGGCCGATGCCTGCGATGCCCGGCGTGTTTTCTGTCGATGACCTGAAGCCGCCCTCCTGGCCGCCGCCTGTAATGAATGGCGGCAGATTGTGGCGCTTCTTCATGTACAGAAATCCCATGCCCTTTGGGCCGTGGAACTTGTGGCCGCTCGCTGCAATGAGATCTGCGTCGAGATCTTCCATCGGAAGCTTGCCGAAAGCCTGTACGGCATCGGTGTGGAATATGATATCCGTTCCGTTCTTTCTGTTGAATTCCCTTACGGTGCGGCCTACAGGCACTACCGGCTCGATCGTACCGACTTCATTGTTTACGGCCATCATTGAAACAATAATTGTATTCTCGTCAAGTGCCGCCTTAAGAGCCTGTTCTTCAACGTATCCGTCTACATCAACATCAAGATATACTACTTCAAAGCCGTCCTCCTTGAGGCGCTTGCAGGTCTCGAGCACCGCCGGGTGCTCTACCTTTGTCGTGATCACCTTATTGCCGCGGCGGCGCAGTTTGCGCGCAGACGAGAGCAGAGCCATGTTGTCGCTCTCGGTGCCGCCCGAGGTGAAGATGACGTGGCCCGCGGGCGGCAGCAGATCTTCGATCTGCCTGCGCGCATCGTAAAGCAGGTTCCCCGCCTCAAATCCGAGCGCGTGAAGCGACGAAGGATTGCCGAAGTCCTCTTTGGCAGCCTTATACATGAGCTCCGTCACTTCATCATATTGTCTTGTTGTAGCACTGTTATCCAAATATATCATGTTTTCTCCATAAGAAGCCTCAATAATTGCCTTGCCGGGAGTACGGCTCTCGCCTCGCTGCGGCTATACGCAGCGGTACTAAGCTCTGCCTTCGCAGTTGATACTGCTCGGCAATCACTAAGTGCCGGCTGCCGCAGAGCCTCCCGTCTCGACAATTTTGAGTCTTCTTTTATAAAACTATATCATTTTTAAGGCTCCCCGAAATGAGGAGCCTTATTGAACAGTTTATTCTGTTATTCTGCCTAAGCGGTCTTACTTCGCGAAGTCTGTTGCACGAGTCTCTCTGATGACATTGACCTTGATCTGACCAGGATATTCGAGCTCCTGCTCGATCTTCTTGGCGATCTCTCTTGCCAGCATAGGGACTTCTTCGTCCTTGACCTGATTAGGCTTGACTGCGACTCTGATCTCGCGGCCTGCCTGGATGGCGTAGGACTTTTCGACGCCCTTTGTTGTATTGGCAATGTTCTCGAGGTTCTCAAGTCTCTTGATGTACGACTCAAGGGTCTCTCTTCTTGCTCCCGGTCTTGCGGCCGAAAGAGCGTCGGCAGCTGCTACCAGCATGGCTTCAAGTGTTGTAGGTTCAACATCGCCGTGGTGAGCTTCTACCGCATTGATGACCTTCCAGGATTCCTTGTACTTCTTGCAGATGTTTACGCCGATCTCGACATGTGTACCCTCTACCTCGTGGTCGATGGCCTTGCCGATATCGTGCAGGAGTCCTCCGCGTCTTGCCAGCCTTGGGTCAAGACCGAGCTCTTCTGCCATCATTCCCGCAAGAGTCGCAACTTCGATGGAATGCTGCAGAACATTCTGTCCGTAAGATGTTCTGTACTTGAGTCTTCCGATAAGTCTTACCATCTCAGGGTTGAGGTTGTGCACGCCTGTCTCGAAGCATGCTCTCTCTCCTTCTTCCTTGATGATGGTGTTGACCTCTTTTGTGGCCTTCTGGACCATCTCTTCGATCCTTGCCGGATGGATCCTTCCGTCAACGATCAGCTTCTCAAGAGCGATCCTTGCGATCTCTCTTCTTACCGGGTCGAATCCCGAGAGTATTACTGCCTCAGGTGTATCATCTATGATGAGGTCTACGCCTGTCAGAGTCTCGATGGCTCTGATGTTGCGGCCCTCACGGCCGATGATGCGGCCCTTCATGTCGTCATTAGGAAGGCTGACTACCGAGACCGTGGTCTCTGTGACCTGATCAGACGCGTATCTCTGGATAGCGGTCGTGATGATCTCTCTTGCCTTCTTGTCGGCTTCTTCCTTGGCTTCGCTCTCGACCTTTACGATCATGTCCGAAGCCTCTTTGCGGATCTCTGTCTCAAGCTCCTGCAGAAGCAGATGCTTGGCCTCTTCCCTTGTGTATCCGGAGATCCTTTCGAGCTCTTCTACCTGCTTTGCGATGTAGGCGTCGATCTCTTTGTGCTTTTCGTTCATCGACTGCTCTCTCTTGGTGAGACCGTTTTCTCTCTTCTCGATGCTCTCGAGCTTGCGGTCGATGTTCTCTTCTTTCTGCTGGATCCTTCTCTCGGCCTTCGAAACTTCGTTTCTTCTGACCTTCAGTTCAGCTTCATTTTCATCTCTCAGCTTGTGTATTTCCTCTTTTGCCTCAAGTACTTTTTCCTTCTTGAGGTTCTCGACAGTATTCTGTGCGTCCAGGATCATGTTCCTGGCCTGCTGCTCTGCGCTGCCAATAGCCTTCTCTCCGAAGTTCTTGCGCAGCACATATCCCATAGCTATACCGACGATAAGGACTACAATGCTGATCACAACAGTTAAAACCGGTGACATAAGCACCTCCTTATCAATTATTTGGTTTTGTAAATATATACATTATCTTCACCATACATCATCTTGGGCTGTATTCTGCTGCCCGCCACGATATATATGGTGCGAGATTGCATAAACATACGTGAATATTATACAGATGGACTTGTTTCCAGTCAATAATTATGCATCAAAACCGAAAATGACGGCAAACCCGCATTTTCAGTGGCTTGCCGTCATCCTATTTTATTTCATGAATTCCATTACGACATCGGCATCAGACGGTGTGTCGATGTACTTTATGCCGCGTTTTTCACGTGTCTCGCGGCCCTTTCCGGGCAGGAAGAGTATCGTATCATCGTCCATAAGGCTTATCGCCTTTTTGATGGCCTCCACCCTGTCCGTGATGATCTCGCAGCTTCCGCCTGCCGCCTTTACAAATCCGGCTATCTCGCTGCAGATCTTGTTCACATCCTCTTCTCCGTAATCCTCTTCTGTGATTATGGAGTATGAGCAGTGCTGTCCCGCGATCGTGCCGAGCTCTTCACGTCTTGCAAAAGCCTTGCCGCCCGGGCAGCCGAAGACGATGAGCATCTTCTTTCCCGGGAACTCATCCTTTATCGTCTCAAAGAACTTCTCGTAACTGAGCTTGTTGTGGGCGTAGTCGACTATGGCTATGCGCTTTCCGTCTTCGCTGTAGAAGACTTCCATTCGTCCCGGTGACTTCGCCTTTGCGAGCCCGCTCTTCACATATTCCATCGGTACCCCTGTAAGAGCCGACAGCGATATGGCTGCAAGAGCGTTCTCAATATTGATGGTGCCGAACGTGCCGAGGGCGAACTCCTCATCGAAATCAGGATATCCTTCGATGGATCTTCCCCTAGCCCTGAATGTGACCTTGCCTTCTTTTGAGCGCACATCATAGCCATATACATCGGCGCTCTCATCGTTCTGACTGAAGCTTATGACATACGGGCAGTCAGCCGATGCGGCTTTTATGCGTTCCTGCTCATCGCAGTCGAGGTTTATGCAGGCTTTGCGGCAGTGTCCGAAAAGTCTGAGCTTGGCCTCAAGATAGTCATTGAAGTCAGGATGCTCTATAGCACTTATGTGGTCGCTTCCGATATTAAGGAATGCGCCGGCTTCGAATGTGACTCCCGTGACCCTGTCATACTTGAGAGCCTGGCTGGACACCTCCATCGTCATATGGCTTATGCCGCTGTTGAGGGCATTATCCATATGCATATAGAGCTCCATGATCTCAGGAGTCGTGAGATGCGACTCCTCTTCTATCACGCCGTCATAATTGTCTATGCCGGAGCATATCGCGCTTCTTCTGCCGCCTGATGCTGCCATCCAGTCATCGAGGATATATCTCATGAAGTAAGCCGTAGTGGACTTCCCTTTGGTCCCCGTGATACCTATCATGCAGAGATCGTCAGAGAGTTTTCCGTAGAAGGTCTCCGCTATGACCGGCATCGCCTTTCTGATGTCCCTTACGTATATCCCGAGGCACGGCCAGTGAGCCGAGTTCTTTATACCCGCAGCAGCCGCAGCTTCCTCTTCGCTTCCGACCAGGCTGCAGCTTACGGCCTCAGAGGCATCAGGGTCTTCCCGCACGAAGCATACCGCGCCCTTTGCAACAGCGTCCTCAAGATACTGCTCTTTGAAATGTGCGCCCTTGCACACGAAGAGCGATCCCTCTCCCGCTTCGAGTGAATTGTAGGTGACACCGCTGACCGCTCTGCCTGCGGCTTCCTTGAGCTCCGCATCTGAATACAGAGCCATCAGAGCGGCACAGGACTGCTGTCCGTCTATAGTGGTGAGCAGCCCTTCCATTCCGAGAGCATCGATAAAATCCTGTATGGTAACTGTCTTCTTCATCTGTAACTTCTTTCTGAATAGCTTATTTTGCATTCCGGCTTCAGTCGCCGAAATAACCTTCGTTCTTCATGCTGGTAAAACTGCCGTTTCCAACGATGACGTGATCGATGAGCCTTATCCCGAGTATCTCCGACGCTTTAATAAGCCTTCTGGTGACCTCTATATCCTGCGGACTCGGAGAAGGATCGCCGCTCGGGTGATTATGGGCGACCACCACAGCCGCAGCTCCACGCCTTATCGCCGGACCGAAGACTTCTCTCGGATGCACCGGCGCGCTGTCGATGCTGCCTATCGATATCACGGACTTGGATTCGACCTGCATCTTTGTATTGAGGTTGAGAGTCATGAAGAACTCTCTCTTCTCGCTCATCATCTCCTGTGCAAGAAGATCGGCGACCTGCCTGCTGTCTCTTATACGCTGCTTCTGTGAGCCGCAGCGGCCCGATACGAGCCTTTTTGACAGCTCCATGGCTGCTACTATCGAGCAGGCCTTGGCATTGCCTATGCCGTCTATTTCCGTAAGTTCCCTTACCTCGGCAGTTCCGAGATCTCCGCCCGTATCATAAACGTATGAGATAACGTCCTCGGCAAGCCTCACGGCCGATTTTTCTTCGGTCCCGGTCCTGATTATCAGGGCCAGGAGTTCGGCATTGCTGAGTCCGCCTGCTCCCGCATAGAGCAGTTTCTCCTGCGGCCTTTCGGATTCAGGCATTTTCTTTATCTGCATATTTACTCCCTTCCGGAGCACACACGCATATATAATATCATCTTAAGAGCCGTGCCCACAAGGACACGGCTGCACGATTTTAAGCCTATTGTGACCTATTTTTGCCTCAGACGGCACGGCCGGTCTTTTCCGTGATTATGTCAGCTACGGCATCGATGTTCTCTTCGATCGTCATGTCTGATGTATCGAGATATACAGCATCTTCAGCCTGTCTCAGAGGGCTCACCTCGCGGTGTGAATCCTGATAATCCCTCTGCTGTATCTCATTGAAGATCTTGTCGTAGTCTGCTTCCTTGCCCGCTTCTCTGAGCTGGTCATAGCGCCTCTTAGCGCGCACCTCAGGAGCAGCCGTCATAAAGATCTTTACTTCTGCGTCAGGAATGACCGTGGAGCCTATGTCCCTGCCTTCCATCACGACATCCTTTGTCGATGCCAGGAATCTGCTCACCTCATCTACCTTCGCTCTTACGATGGCAAGCTTTGAGATGTTGGATGCGGCCATTGAGATCTCATTCGTCCTGATGAGTCCGCTTACGTCCTCACCGTCGAGCATGGTCTTTCCGCCGGCAAAATCGATGACTGTCTCATCGAGCATTGCCTTTACCGCGTTCTCGTCTTCTGCCGGAACGCCGTTTCTGAGCGCCTTAAGTCCGAGCGCCCTGTACATCGCTCCTGTGTCTATGTATTCAAGACCGAAGCGTGACGCCACAGCCTTTGCTATTGTGCTTTTACCGGTCCCTCCCGGTCCGTCGATCGCTACTCTGAGCATCGTTCCTCCAATCGCTGTATTACTTTTTGTGTTTGTTGAGCTTATTGATCTCATCGATAAATGTGTCGATAGTCTGGAACTCTCTGTATACAGAGGCGAACCTTACGTATGCGACCTGATCGATTGCCTTCAGCTCTTCCATGATCAGAAGACCGATGTTTGTCGACTGGATCTCCTTCTCCATGGTGTTGGAGAGTCCTCTTTCGATATTGTCGGCAATTCTCTGGACATCTTCGTATGTGACCTTGGTCTTCTGGCAGGCCTTCATGATACCGTTGATGATCTTGTTCTTGTCGAAGCTCTCGCGAGTACCGTCCTTCTTCACAACTACGAGCAGCGAATTCTCTATCTTCTCGAAAGTGGTGAATCTCTTGTGGCACTTGGTGCACTCACGTCTTCTTCTGGTTGCAAGACCATCCTCTACCGGTCTTGAGTCGACTACTTTTGTGTCCTCATAATTGCAATATGGACATTTCATTTCTGTATCCCTCCATAACAGCCGGATATCCGTGTTTTCCAATACGTTGACATTATCAACGCAAAAAGATGTTATCACAATATCTTGTGGCAATTCAAGGAAGGACAGTCTTTATGATGTTTCCCTTAACAGAAATTGAGTTTTATAAGTGGTTTACATTGTGTTAAAAAAAATACAATTGTGAAGATAACCTTCACATTAGCCATATTTAACCAACACAATGGTGTGATAAATTTAACCTGCCGGAGAGATCCGGTGGTAAACCTTTTTCTTTTGATTGTTCTTTCTTAGTTAGATATTTTCGCAACAGAAAACTCCGGCAATCCGGCCGGAGTTTTCATTTATTCATCTTTGTCTGCATTTACTGTATCATCCGCCTGCGCGGCTGCTGCTTTCTTTCTTGCCTCTGCCCTCTGTCTTATGAGTCTGGCATTCTTGTCAGTAAGATACCACCATGCGACAGCGCATACGGCAACGAAAACCGCAGCTATGAATATTACGCCTATGTGGCTGATGAAGTATTCCATTAGCAGTACTTCTTAGCTGTCTCGCAGAGATCTGCAAAACCTGCTGCATCGTAGATAGCCATCTCAGACAGCATCTTACGGTTGATCTCGATACCGGACTTCTTGAGACCGTTCATCAGCTTGCTGTACGAAAGACCGTTTGCTCTCGAAGCTGCGTTGATTCTAGCGATCCAAAGTCTTCTGTATTCTCTCTTCTTGTTCTTGCGGCCTACATATGCCGATCTCAGGCTTCTCATAACTGCAGGGTTGGCAGCTCTGAATGTGTTCTTTCTTCTGCCGTAGAATCCCTTAGCCTGCTTCAGAATCTTTTTATGTCTCTTATGAGCGTTTACGCCCTTCTTAACTCTTGCCATTTGTTACACCTCCCCCGATTATTTAGCCATTGATCTCAGCATACGCTTCAGATCTGCACTTGTAAGAGTAGTAGCCTTTCTGAGGCCTCTCTTTCTCTTTGCAGTCTTCTTGGTCAGGATGTGGCTCTTGTAAGCCTTGTTTCTCTTGACCTTGCCGGAGCCTGTAACATGCAGACGCTTCATTGCGCCTCTGTGCGACTTCATTTTGTTCTTAGCCATTGTGGGTTAACCTCCTGTATCGTGATCTTATTTTTTGTCCTTTTTCGGCGCAAGGAACATGTTCATCCTGCGGCCTTCCATCTTTGGTTCCTTTTCGATGACTCCGTACTCGGAAACCATTTCTGCGAATTTCTTCATTGCGTCGAATCCCAGCTGTGTGTAGTCGCGCTCTCTTCCGCGGAACCTGAGCGATACCTTTACCTTATCGCCGTCCTGTAGGAACTTGCTTGCAGCCTTTGCCTTGACTTCTACGTCGTGGTCTTCGATCGATGCGCTCAGCCTGATCTCCTTGATCTCGGTCACATGCTGATTCTTCTTCGCGTTCTTCTCTTTCTTCTGCTGCTCGTAGCGGTACTTCCCGTAGTCGAGGATCTTGCATACCGGCGGATCAGCATTAGGAGAGATGTTTACGAGATCGAGGTCTGCCTCTTCTGCAAGTGCAAGTGCTTCGTCTATGCTGACGATGCCGCGCATCTCGCCGTTCTCGTCTATCAGACGGACCTCATCGGCCCTTATCTCATCATTGATCTGAGTCTGATTCTTTTTATTGTCTCTGGCGCTAATGGTTGTATTCCTCTCTTTCTGATTTGCCACCCGTAGACCTTTTCGCATGTCCGCATAAAAAATCGCGGACGCACAAGCATCCGCGATAAGACTTTTCTGAATCTTATGTGGCCCTACCAACGCTAGTCTGTAAGGCGAGAAGCGGATAACTTCTGCTTTGACCTCACCTATTATATGCACGCCGGTATGGAATGTCAACACTTATTTGTGTTAAAATCTCCGCATGGAAAAGACTAAAGTAATACTCGCATCCGCCTCACCGAGGCGTCTTGAAATAATGCATAAGCATGGCATAGATCCCGTTGTCATGCCCCAGGATACTGATGAGTCCCTGCCGGACGGCATCGGCATGAACGAAGCCGTAGAGATGCTCGCCGCTGCCAAGGCACGTGCCTGCTATTCCGCCGTAAAGGACGACCCTGAATATGACGGATCCATTATAGTCGGCTCGGATACCATAGTCTGGAAGGACGAGATAATGGGAAAGCCGGCCGATAAGGACGACGCATTCCGCATGCTCGATAAGATCCGCGGCACTCACCACTATGTCGTTACCGGGGTCTGCCTTATCGACAAAGACACGGGCTCTGAGACTGTACTGAGCGATGTGACCACGGTATACTGCAAGAACTACTCCGATGAGGAAATCGAAGACTACATCTCGCGCGAGGAGCCGTACGACAAGGCAGGTTCATATGCCATCCAGGGCTACTTCGGCCGCTATATAGATCATATAGACGGCGATTACGAGAATGTGGTCGGACTTCCGTTCCACCGCATAGCCTCTGCCCTTGAGCCATATATCTGACCCGGCGGGCGGCAGCCTATTCGCTTAAAGACTCTGTGGTCCCGTTGAAGCGAAGACCGAGCATCGTGATATCATCAAACTGAGGAGCATCCCTGACAAAGTCATCGATGCTCTTTCTTAAATTTCTGTCGATCTCTACGAGGCTTGAGCGGTCGCAGCCGTTAAGCGCATCGAGCATCCTTTCTGATCCGAAAAGCTGTCTGGAGCTGTTTGTAGCCTCTGTGACACCGTCCGTATAGATGAACACTATGTCTCCGGGCTCCAGATCTCTCTCATTGGTATGGAACGTAAGGTTCTCCATGCTTCCGAGAGGCGGAGAATTCCTGTCTCTGAATATCTCAAAATTCCCCTCGCGTCTGCACATCGCAGGATATTCATGGCCTGCACTTGCGAAAGCCAGATGGCCCGTCGACAGCTCAAGTATACCGAGCCAGGCAGTAACGAAGTATTCCATTGTATTGCCTTCGCAGAGCTGGTTGTTGACTATCTTCAGTATCCAGCCCGGATCTCTGAAGTGTGAGGTCCCTGTAGCCTGGTTCTTCAGTATAGTACGCGCCACCATCATGAACAGCGCTGCAGGCATGCCCTTGCCTGAAACATCTGCCACCACGAATGCCAGATGGTCATCATCCGTCATGAAGAAGTCATAGAAATCGCCGCCGACTTCCTTTGCCGGAGTCATCGTGGCATAGATGTCGAATTCTTTCCTCTCCGGCAGATACGGGAAGGTCCTCGGAAGGATGTTCTCCTGTATCGCAGCAGCTACCGAAAGATCACGGTCTGCAGCCGCCTTCTCCCTTCCCTGCGCCACATTGTGCACGCAGTACATGAGAAGGAGCAGTATCATGGTCAGCGCGGCCGTCACCGAGAGGCCGTATACCATCACGGTGAAAAGCGCCGCAAGGATAGGCACACCGAGGAAAATAAACGAAGCTATTATCTGATAAAGCGCCAGCTGTTTGCGCTCTTTGATCACGACATAGGCTATGGCGATCATGACAAGCGCCACATAGAGCTTCGACACCGGGAAGAATGCGCCCCTCTTATAGATGTTGCCAGGTCCTATAGTGAAGTAGAAGCCTCCCACCATATTGAGCGCACGGACAATCACGGAGATTATGAGTCCGTACCGCACTGCCATATCCAGCTTTTTTTCAATAGGGTCCGTGAATTTTATGAGACTCGTTATGTACATCCAGAAAAGGCATACCGTTGCGGACTCGCACATATAGAACAATGTATTGTCCAGCAAGTTGAAGATCTCAAGACCCGGAGTGCCTTCCACCAGCCATGTCGACGCGTCCGCGAACACATGGAGGAAGCATACATTGATCAGATACATTATGTACTTCATATCCGATCCGCCCTTCTGCACGTCTATCAGACAGCACAGAAAAAGGACGAATCCCGTAAGCATGGCAAATATATCGATGCTTATATTTACAATATACATCGATGAGATCTTGCCGAGCCCCATACTGTACATGCCGTAAATGATCAGCATTATGCAGATCACATATACTATGCTGGCGATGATTATGCCTGCTTTTTCTTTCTTTCCTATCCCGTTCATCTTTCCGCTCCTGAGAGGCAGTTTTTAATTATTATACTATAATAGCGGGCTGATGGGGTGCTCCCAAATGCCCGCCGTGTAACACCGCACAAAAATTGGTTGTGCGATGGGATAAAACAGTCCGCCGGAGCGGACTGCTTTTAACGAATCAGTTGAAGTATCTGAATACTCCTTTTACCTTGCCAACTATAGTGACGTCCTGTGCGATTATAGGATCCATGTAATCGTTCTCAGGCTGCAGTCTTATGTGATCGCGTTCCCTGTAGAATCTCTTTACCGTAGCTCCCGGTTCATAGTCGTCGTTTACAAGAGCAACTACGATCTCGCCGTTCGATGCCTCATGGGACTCCTGAACGATCAGATAGTCTCCGTCATTGATGCCTACGTTGATCATGCTGTCTCCGTGCACTGTCAGGATAAAGTTGTTTCCGTTCCCGACAAATCTCGATGGAATAGGCATCTCATCAACTATATTCTGCTCTGCCAGTATCGGCTCTCCTGCCGCGACTCTGCCGACTACCGGAAGAGATACAGTGTCATATGACACCGGAGCTGCGCTCTTATATTCATTCTCTACAGGCAGGACCGTTCTCGGCTTTGCAGGGTCCTTCTTCACGAGGCCCTTATCTTCGAGAGCCTTGATGTCGCTGTGCACGGTAGATGTCGACTTGATGTCAAGAGCGGCGCATATTTCTCTGACTGTAGGTGAATAGCCCTTTGCGGCTATAGTCTTCTTCATGAAATCAAGTATTTCTTTTTGTCGCGTTTCACTCTTTTTCATGGTTCTTCCTCCGTTTTACCGGCTATTTGTACTGATGATCTACAAGGTCATTGACGTTGAGTTCATGTCCGTACTCATTCCAGTCGTCATAGATACGTCCGGTCTGTCTGATGATGATATCTCCCACGACTCCGTCGACCTTTGCAAACGGCAGTGTCTTGTGGTAAGTGATCTTGCTTCCTTCGCGCTCAAACACGAATCCTGTCCTGAATCTTTCCTTCTCGAGAGGATACTTGTATTCGCAGATCTCGGATATCAGCTTGAAGAGATTGTCATTCTCTGTATCGAAAACGTTTTCGAGTGTCAGGAAGGAATAATTTGCTCTGAGCTGGATCTCGTGTCCCTTGAATCTGTCAAGGAACTTCAGGAGCTTTTCCTTTGTTGCAGGATCCTTGGCATCCTCAAATACCACGCAGTTGATCCTTGTCCTGAACTTCAGAAGGTCGAAGATCTCGTCCGGACATTCCTTTACATAATGCTTCAGATGTCTCGAAACATTGATGCAGCTGATGCGGTCAGCATACTTGTTGAGTACAGCGGCAACGTCTTCGATAGTCTGTCCCTTTCCCACCGGAAGAGTCGTGTTTATATAAATGTGATGACCTTCTCCGATATGGTCCAGAATGTCCTGCAGCGCACCGAGCTCGGCAAGAGGTTCGCCGCCTGTGAGCACGATGTCATTATGAGGAAAAATCCTGTCCATGAGGTCGAGAGACCTGTAGCATCTCTCAAGGTCAAATCCGGATGTATCTCTGTATTCCTGTTTGTTTACGCAGAACGGACATGCATTGTTACAGTCATACGGCACAAACATTGTTACCGTAGGACCGATCTTTGGAAAATCTTTTTTCATTACTTACTGTATCCCCTGTAATAACTCCGGGTCACAAATATCCCTATTGTGTGTTTTACGGAGTAATAATAGCATCCGAACAGCTGTTTGTAAATATTAGCAAGCCTTGTTTTTTAAATAACTTGCACGTTCTCCCCCTGTCGGTGTTAGAATAGTTGTGTATTGATTCAGCATTATCATTTCATACGGAGGTAAAGACTATGAAGGTAGGATTTCTTGGCGCAGGAGCAATGGGCGGCGCGATTCTTTCCGGAGCAGTAGCTGCCGGCGTGCTGGCTCCTGAAGACGTATTCGTTTATGACGTCTCAACTGAGATAACAGATAAATACAAAGATATGGGTTGCCATATCGTAAAGGACAACCGCGAACTCGGCGAATCCGTTGACATCCTTCTGTCATGCGTAAAACCGCAGTACGCTGCAGGCGCGCTTGCAGAACTCGGCGACACACTTGACGGCAAGGCTATGATCTCCATCATGGCAGGACTCACGACTGAGACCATCCGCAAGATGACAGGCGGCAGCTTCAGGCTTCTGAGGCTCATGCCTAACACCCCTGCCCTCGTCGGACTCGGCGCATTCGCGCTGGATTCGGGCACAGACCTTACGGCCGATGAAAAAGACTTCGCACAGAAGCTATTCGAATCGCTCGGTATCGTTGAATGGATGCCTGAGAACCTCATCGACACGGCATGCGGACTCTCCGGCGCAGGTCCTGCGTACATCTACCTCGTCATCGAGGCTATGGCTGACGGCGGAGTCGCCAAGGGACTTCCTCGCAAGACCGCTATGAACCTAGCGGCACAGACTGTAATGGGCGCTGCAAAGATGGTAATGGAGACTGGCCAGCACCCTGGATTCCTCAAGGATCAGGTATGCTCGCCTGGCGGAAACACCATCATCGGCATCAAGACTCTCGAGGAGCACGGAGTAAGAGGCGCGTTCATCGACACAGTCATCAAGTCGACGGAGCGCACACAGGAGCTCGGCAGAAATAAGTAATTTCCAGGGGTGATGATTCACCCCTTTTGTTTCAGAAAGGATCCGGATAAATGGACAAAACGCTTTCGATGCGAAAGATGGAAGAACGCGACCGCGCCGAAGTCACTGAGATGATGCGCGTGTTCTATTCTTCCGATGCCGTGCACACAGACGGCTCGGATGAGATCTTTGAGCGCGACATAAGCGAATGCGTTTCTGACAGCCCTTTCGCCGAGGGCTTCGTTTTCCCGGATCCGTCAGGAGATGGTCTTCTCGGCTACGCCATGCTGGCGCACAGCTTCAGCACAGAGTATGGGATGCATTGCGTGTGGGTCGAGGATATATATCTGAAAGAAGAAGCACGCGGCAAGGGTCTCGCGTCAGTGTTCTTTGACTACGTGCATTCAGCCTTCCCCGGCTCGCTTGTGAGGCTCGAAGCAGAATATGAGAACGAACACGCGATGGACGTTTATAAGAGCAAAGGATTCTCAGAAATGCCGTACGCCGAGCTGTACAGAAAACCTGAGTAAAACAGAAAAGACGATGCGCAGCTTCAAAGCCATGCATCGTCTTTTTTAGTTGGATCATTCAGTCAGCCGTCCGGCTCTAGATAAGAGCGTCGATCCCGTAAGTGAGCGTAGTCACTATGATACCTGCAATAAATACTCCGAGAGTTATAGCCGGCATCGCCCTCTTGAGCCTCATGTCCATCATCGCAGCCACCAGAGCTCCTGTCCACGCTCCCGTTCCCGGAAGCGGAATGGCTACAAGTATGACAAGGCCCCAGAACTGATATTTCAGAACGACTTCCTTGTTCTTTTCAGCCTTGGCCTCAAGCCTTGAGACAAAGCGGTCGAGCCCCGAGCTTATGCCTCTGAGCCACTCAAATACCTTTCTGGTAAATACGACCAGCACCGGTATCGGGACCAGGTTTCCGATCACAGCGAGAATAAACGCTGTCGGAACACTGAGTCCGGCGAGCACCCCGTAAGGGATCGCCCCTCTCAGTTCTACTACAGGCACCATGGCCATTAAAAATGTGATTATCGCAGCTTTAAACAATTATCTTTCTCCAGTTTATCCCTCAATAAGGAAAGCCTTGTATCCCTTGTAAGCCTCGTAAAGGTCGGCCTTGCTTACAGCCTCCCAAGGAGCATGCATCGAAAGCAGAGCGAGTCCGCTGTCGATCACCTGCATTCCGTAAAGCGAAAGAATGTATGCGATGGTACCGCCGCCGCCTACGTCTACCTTACCGAGCTCAGCTGTCTGGTAAACTACGTTGTGCTTGTCCATCATTCTTCTGAGCTGTCCGAGGTATTCTGCGTTCGCATCGTTCGATCCGGACTTTCCTCTCGATCCCGTGAACTTGCAGAATACGAGTCCATGGCCGAATCTCGAAGCGTTCTGCTTCTCGAATTTATCGGCATAAAGAGGATCATATGCGGCATTTACGTCAGAGCTCAGCATGCGGCTGTTTCTGAAGCATCTTGTGAGGTTGAGTTCGCTGTAGATGCCCATCCTGTCGAGGACCTCTCTCATCATGTCCTCGAAGAAGTGCGACTCCATTCCTGTAGCGCCGACGCTTCCGATCTCTTCCTTATCTACAAAGAGTCCGCAGGCTGTTGTCTTAGGATCTGCAACGTCCATCATAGCGACTGCCGACGGATAAGCGCAGCATCTGTCATCATGGCCGTATCCGACGATCAGAGAACGGTCCAGACCGGCTTCTCTTGCCTTTCCTGCAGGAACAGCCTCGATCTCTGCCGAGATGAAGTCGTCCTCTTCGATATCATACTTTTCCTTCAGAAGTCCGAGAACAGCAGCCTTTACAGCATCCTTCTCCTCGCCCTTCAGCGGCTTGCTTCCGATGATGATATCAAGGTTTTCGCCCTCAATGACTGTTGCAGCAGGCTTCTTCATCTGGTCACCTGCAAGGTGGATCAGCAGATCGCTGATGTAGAATACCGGATCATTGTCGTCTTCGCCGATGTTTACGGTAATCTTCTTACCGTCCGGTTTAACAACAACGCCGTGAAGTGCCAGCGGCATTGCTACATAATGATATTTCTTGATCCCGCCGTAATAATGAGTGTTGAGATAAGCGAGTTCTTCCGACTCATAGAGCGGGTTCTGCTTGATGTCGAGTCTAGGCGAGTCGATATGCGCACCGAGAACGTTCATTCCGTCGTTGATGATGTCCTCACCGATGTTGAGCATCATTACTGCCTTGCCCATGTTTACGGCATAGACCTTGTCACCCTTTCCGAGCTTTTCTTTCTTTGCGATCACATCTGCCAGGTCACGGTATCCGTTTGCCTTTGCAAGCTCTACCAGCCTGTCTGTGCACTCGCGCTCAGTCTTTCCATGATTGAGAAAATCGATATAATCAGAGCTCAGCTTCTCAAGAGCCTTGAGATCAGCATCGCTGTAAGTTATCCAGGCGTTGTCGTGAATCATTATAATCCTCCGTAAATGTATAGTTGTCCGCGCTGCCGCAGCCGGAGCCCGGCCTTTTTACAGCACGCGCCTGTGTATTGTATCACAAAGCCGCCTCATTTGCTAACACTGCCGGCAACGAAAAAACTGTCCCGCCGAAGCAGGACAGTTTTGTAATTCTTTGATTCAGTAGAATCCCTATTCGTGGTCTGCGTTGACCTGGCGAGCCACATAGCTTGTGTGCAGCACTTCGTGTGCTCTGTGGCTTCCGTACGATTCGAAGTACTCATCGTAGATCTTCTTGATGCTAGGGTTCTCATGCGATCTTCTCAGAGGTCTTGCCTCGTCGAGGTCGTACAGCCCCTTCGCTCTTACCTCGCGTACGTTTACGAAGTTCTTCACATTCGAAGGTACGATCGGCTGTCCGCCGCCGTTTACACAGCCGCCCGGGCATGCCATGATCTCGATGAATGTGTAGTTCTTCTCGCCGGACTTGACCATCTCGAGTACCTTGCGAGCGTTTGCAAGGCCGGATGCTACGGCTACGCTGACTTCGAGGTCGCCGACCTTGTAGCTGGCTTCCTTGACGCCTTCGATACCACGGACATCCTTGAACTCGAGGAGATCCTTGCCGAGTTCCTGACCTGTGATCCACTCAACAGCTGTACGGAGAGCAGCCTCCATAACGCCGCCTGTAGCTCCGAAGATAACAGCAGCGCCTGTGCTCTCGCCCAGAGGATCATCATATGGCTCGTCAGGGAGATTTACGAAGTCGATACCGGCTTCGCTGATCATTCTTCCGAGCTCTCTTGTTGTCAGAGCGTAATCTACATCAGGTACTCCTGCTGCGGACTGATCGTCTCTGCCGCACTCGAACTTCTTTGCTGTGCAAGGCATTACAGATACGGAAACGATATCCTTAGGATCGATGCCCTTCTTCTCTGCGTAGTATGTCTTAACTACAGCGCCGAACATCTGCTGCGGCGACTTGCAGCTGGATACGTTAGGCAGGAGCTCAGGATAGTAGTGCTCGATGAACTTGATCCATCCAGGTGAGCAGGATGTGATCATCGGAAGTGTTCCGCCGTTTGTGACTCTCTCGATCAGCTCGTTGGCTTCCTCAACGATAGTGAGGTCGGCCGAGAAGTTAGTGTCAAATACTGCGTCGAATCCGAGACGTCTCATTCCTGCAGCCAGCTTGCCCTCTACCTCTGCGCCGATCGGCATGCCGAAGCACTCGCCGAGTCCGACTCTTACGGAAGGAGCAGCCTGTACTACAACGTGCTTTGTAGGATCTGCCAGAGCTGCCTTTACAGGAGCTGTAGCGTCGACCTCATGCAGAGCGCCTACCGGGCATGCAACGATGCACTGTCCGCAGTTTACGCAGGAAGTCTCAGCGAGAGGAAGCTCGAACGCACTGCTGATGTGTGTTGCGAAACCTCTGTCGTTAGCGCCGATAACGCCTACGCTCTGGTACTTCTCGCATGCTGCAACGCAGCGTCTGCAGAGGATGCACTTGTTGTTGTCTCTTACGATCGAAGCCGATGAAGCGTCGATAGCAAACTCGTTCTTCGAACCTGCATAATACTCTGTGTTGTCAACACCGTATCTCTTGCAGAGAGCCTGGAGTTCGCAGTTTGTGGACCTTACGCATCCAAGGCAGTCCTGATCGTGGTCGGACAGGATGAGCTGCAGTGTCTTGCGTCTGTAGTCCTTGATCTTTTCTGTATTTGTGTGAGCGACCATGCCGTCCGTGCAAGGATATACGCAGGCGGCTACCAGTGCTCTGGCCCCTTCGACCTCGCACACGCACATTCTGCAGGCACCGATCTCATTGATGTCTCTCAGATAGCACAGTGTAGGGATGTCGATGCCGGCCTTGTGGGCTGCATCCAGTAAGGTGGTGCCTTCCGGAACAGTTACCGTAATGTTATCAACTGTTACTTTGATATCTGCCATGGTATTCACCTCCCCTTACTTTCTGCTTATTGCACCGAATGCGCAGTTCTCCATGCAGGCTCCGCACTTGATGCACTTCGCAGGATCGATAACGTGTGGCTGCTTGACCTCGCCGCTGATAGCCGAAGCCGGGCAGTTGCGGGCGCACTTTGTGCAGCCCTTGCACTTCTCAGGGTCGATGACGTAGTTGAGGAGAGCCTTGCAGACGCCTGCCGGGCATCTCTTGTCAACGATATGAGCAACGTACTCGTCTCTGAAGTGTTCGAGAGTCGAGAGGATCGGGTTCGGTGCTGTCTGGCCGAGTCCGCAAAGAGCGTTGGCCTGGATGTACTTAGCCAGCTCTTCGAGTCTGTCGAGGTCTTCGAGCTCGCCTCTGCCCTCAGAGATCTTCTCGAGGATCTCGAGCATGCGCTTTGTTCCGATACGGCAAGGTGTGCACTTACCGCAGGATTCGCTTACTGTGAATCCGAGGTAGAACTTAGCGATGTCGACCATGCAGTTGTCCTCGTCGAGTACGATCATTCCGCCGGATCCCATCATGGAACCGATGGCCTTGAGTGACTCGTAGTCGATAGGAACGTCATACGAAGCTGCAGGGATACATCCGCCGGACGGTCCGCCCGTCTGAGCAGCCTTGAACTTCTTTCCGTTAGGTACGCCGCCGCCGATCTCCTCTACTACCTTTCTGAGGGTAGTTCCCATCGGAACTTCTACAAGACCTGTGTTGTTGACCTTGCCGCCGAGAGCGAATACCTTTGTACCCTTGGATGTCTCAGTGCCGTACTGGTTGAACCAGTCAGCTCCCTTGAGGATGATCTGAGGGATATTTGCATATGTTTCTACGTTGTTGAGTACTGTTGGCGACTCGAAGAGTCCCTTTACAGCCGGGAACGGAGGACGTGGATGAGGCTCGCCTCTGTTGCCCTCGATGGATGTCATCAGAGCTGTTTCCTCACCGCAGACGAACGCGCCCGCGCCGAGTCTTAAGTCGATGTCGAAATCGAAGCCCGAACCGAAGATGTTCTTTCCGAGCATTCCGTATTCTCTTGCCTGATCGAGAGCGATCCTGAGTCTGTCAACAGCGATAGGATACTCCGCTCTTACGTAGATGTAGCCCTGGTTAGCGCCGATAGCATAGCCGGCGATAGCCATAGCTTCGAGTATTGAATGTGGGTCACCTTCGAGGATGGATCTGTCCATGAATGCGCCCGGGTCACCTTCGTCAGCGTTGCAGGCTACGTACTTCTGTACCTTGCCTCTGTTGCCTGCTGCGAACATCCACTTCTTTCCTGTAGGGAATCCTGCGCCGCCGCGGCCTCTCAGACCGGAATCGAGAACTGTCTGGATGACTTCGTCAGGTGTCATCTCGCAAAGAGCCTTGGCGAGAGCCTGATATCCGTCTCTTGCAATGTATTCATCGATGTCTTCCGGATCGATCTTTCCGCAGTTGCGGAGAGCCATTCTCAGCTGGTCGTTATAGAATGCCGAATCAACGTAGTGGATCTTTTCGCCGTTTGAGAGCTCCTCTACCATGAGGAAGTCATCAACAGGTGTTCCGCCGAGGATGTGCTCGTTGAAGATCCTCTCTACCATCTCAGGCTTTACTTCCTGATAGAAGACGTTGCCCGGGTGGACTACCATGATAGGTCCCTTTGCGCAGAGTCCCTGGCAGCCTGTCTGGATGATCTGGATATCGTCCTGCTTTCCGGCAGACTCGATAAGCTTTTTGAGCTCATCCATTACCTCAACGCTGTGGTTTGACTGGCAGCCTGTACCTCCGCAGACGAGGACGTATGTCTTGACAGCAGCTTCAGCAGTATCAGGATTGAATCTGATGTCGACCTGACCGCCCTTTGCCGCCTTGATGTCTTTTAAATCTTGAAGTGTTTTCATGACTTGCCCTCCATTATGCGTTATTCGTACTTGGCAAGCACGCCTGCAACTCTGTCAGGTGTCATCTTGCCATATACATCTCCGGCAACGATCATAACAGGTGCGAGTCCGCATGCTCCTACGCAGCGGCAGACTTCAAGTGAGAACATGCCGTCAGCTGTGCATTCGCCGTCTCCGATACCGAGCGATTTCTCGACTTCCTCGAGGATCTTGCCCGCGCCCTTTACGTAGCAAGCTGTTCCGAGACATACCGAAACAATGTACTTGCCCTTAGGCGACATCGAGAACTGAGCGTAGAAAGTAGCAACACCGTAAATCTTCTCGATAGGAATGCCGGTCTCATCAGATATGATCTTCTGTACCTGGTAAGGAAGGTAACCGTAAATATCCTGTGCCTCCTGCATGATAGGCATCAGGGCTCCTTTCTGACCCTTGTACTTGGCGATCACTTCAAGCAGTTTGGCTTCCTGATCTTTAGTCCCCTTGAAAGGAACGCTCGATACTTTCATCTGCTAGTGCCTCCTTCATCTCTTAAAATCCTACAAATTTAGTGGGGATTAAGCCGTTCAAACTCAATGATTGCAAGGCTTAGACCCATGTTGGTTAAATTTTATCACCTAGGTAACAATTGGGCAACGATTTCTTTGTTAAATAGTTATCTGACATTCAAAAGTGCTTCCATTTTGCACTATTTTGTTAAATGGCCCTTAATGATTTCCATATTTACTGCGCATGAGGACGTGCCGCAGTATTCTGTGTTATAATCTGACGTCACTAACAAAACGGAGGAAAATATGATTTACCCTGAATTTCCGAAGCAAGGCTCGGTAATAGGAATATGTGCGCCAAGCGCCGGGGTCGGCGGCAAGGCGGATTCGTTCGACATGTCCGTCGAGGTCCTTGAGGCCTGCGGATATTACACATACGAGACTGCAAACGTAAGAAGCGAAGACTACCCTTCCTCGCCTGCGAAGGTACGCGGTGAGGAGTTCAATTCACTCTTTGAGGACGATGACATAGACATGGTGTTCTGCGCGTCCGGAGGCGATTACTGCGTCGAGATGCTTCCGTATATCGATAAAGAGCTTGTCTGCAGCAAGCCTAAGTGGTTTGCCGGCTACTCGGACCCTACCGCGATCGAAATGTATCTCACCACGGTATGTGACATCGCGACTATCTACGGAGTGAACGCCGGATCTTTCGACTGGCGCCCCCTTCATCAGTATCAGTACAATGCCCTGAGCATCCTCAGGGGCGACCTGCCGCTGCAGTATTCCTATGATCGTTACTGTTCGCAGGGATTCAATGAGGAGACAGGCACATATGAGATGGATACGCCGGTCGAGTGGATACTTCTGAGAGGAAGCGGCAACGAAGACATCATCGATCTTCATGTCGAGCAAAGTCTTGACGTAAGCGGACGCCTCATAGGCGGATGCATCGATGTTATCGAATGGGTCTTCGGCACTCCTTATGAGGATCTTAAAGGTTTCACGGAAAGATATGCGGATGACGGCTTTATCTGGTTTTTCGACAATTTTGAACTGAATCCGATGGGTCTTATGTATGCCATGACACGTCTTAAACAGGCCGGAGTACTGTATAACGCGCGTGCGGTCATATTCGGACGCACCTGCTTCCCGGGTGAAGCGACCGACATGGATTATCTCGAGCAGCTTGAGAGAGTCTTCGGCGGGATGGATATCCCGGTCATCTGGAACGCGGATATAGGCCATACAAAACCATCCTTTACCCTGATCAACGGAGCCATGGGTCATCTGGAGTTTGAGAACGGATACGCGGAGCTAACCCAGAGCCTCAGGTGATCTGAAGCAATAAAAGTGCGCATATACAGGAGACATATCCCGTATATGCGCATTTTTCAGTTATTATCTTTTACAGCGGTGCTGTTTCATCTGCCAGCCACGCAGCTGTCTCTTCATCAAGAAGCGGTGTGAGAGTATCCCTTACCCACTTGTGGTAATCATCTACATAGCTGATCTCCTCATCTGTCAGAAGAGCCTTGTTAATGGCTTTTCTTTCGTAAGGAACGCAGGTCAGCGGCTCATTTACGATATTACCTTCTCCGTCTTCTTTAAAGACGACCAGATTCTCTATCCTTACGCCGAACTTTCCCTCAAGATACAATCCCGGCTCGTTGGACATTATCATGCCTGCCTTAATCTCAGTATCCGGATCAGGCTTGTGTTCCTTCACCCTGTTGCTGTTTCTTACTGTATTAGGTCCCTCGTGTACGCCCAGAACATGTCCGATGCCGTGCGACAGGCCGTGATTGAAGTCGTGACCGATCGCTCTCATAGGTGCGCGTGCCGCTATGTCAAGGTCCAGTGAGCACATATCCGGTTCGAGCCTGAACATGGACATTATGAGATGCGACTTGAGTACAGTGGTATATCCGTCGATCATCTCCTGCGTCAGAGGCCCGACAGCTATGGTCCTTGTGATATCCGTCGTGCCGCCCTTATACTGTCCGCCCGAATCCACCAGAAGGAATCCTTCTGCGTCTACAGCGGTATCGGACTCAGGTGTTGCCGAGTAATGGATGATAGCGCCGTCAGGTCCGTATCCCGCGATCGTGGTGAACGAAAGATCAAAGCACTCATCGTTTTCTCTTCTCAGAGCCTCTAGCCTGTCGGCCGCACTTATCTCTGTAAGCCCCTCTTTGCCGGCTTCAGCCTTTAACCATCTGATGAACTTTGTTACGGCGATACCGTCCAGGATGTGAGCGCGGCGCATGCCTTCGATCTCAGCATCGTTCTTGACGATCTTCATCATGGCTGCAGGTGTATGAGCCTCGATCTTCTCCGCTCCTTCCGGCACTCTGTTGTACAGTGCAAAGTTGCATGTGCCCGGGTCGAGCCAGACCTTTCCGTCCTCAGGCAGAGCCGCGACGTCATCGTATATCCCGCTGTATTCCTTCACCTCGAAACCTTCGAGTTTTCCGCGGATCTCATCATCGAGAGCTCCGTCCATCACGTACAGACTTGCGCTGTCCGCTGTTATGAGAATGAAGGCGAAGAATACCGGAGTGTACAGTACATCCGATCCGCGAAGGTTGAGAAGCCATGCGCACTCCATAAGGTCGGTTATAAGGAGGCTGCCGGCTCCCTTTTCCGCCATCTCTCTTCTTACAGCAGCAAGCTTATCTGCTGTGCTGACTCCGGCCGAGCTGAGCGGGAGTTCCCATATCTTTCCCGGTATGATGGCCGGTCTGTCATTCCACACCTTGCCGCCGAGGTCCTCCGTGATCAGAAAATCCGCTCTGCAGCCTGCCTCGGCAAGTTTTGCGCAGACTTCCTTTCCGAATTTCGCTGTTACTACCCTGCCGTCATAGCCCAGAACAAAGCTTTTCTCAGGATGATCTTCATTGTGCTTTGATGCCAGGCTGATTATGAACTCGGTGACTGTCGGCACATCGGGTTCGGCCATCTTCATGAGTTCTATACCGCTTCCCTCAAGCTGCATTCCCGCCTGCAGGAAATACCTTCCGTCCGTCCAGAGCCACGCTCCGTCAGCGGTCACCAGGAGTTCGCCCGCAGAGCCCGTAAATCCGCTCAGGAACGCCCTTGTCCTGAAATACTCATTGACGTACTCTGAGCCGTGAAAATCACCAGATGGGACAAAATACGCGTCCACACCCTCTTCTGCCATCAGTTTTCTGAGTTCAATAATTTCCTTTTTCATCAAAATGTCATCTCCGCCTTGTTATTTTATGTTTTATAGCCGCCCGTCAGGCTTATCTGACCGCGGCGGCTATTATATATATTATTTACATATTGCTGAATTTGTAAACAGTTGCAGACCTGAATTCTTCGCCCGCTTTCAGTATGCATCCCCTTCTGACTTCAGGGTCGCTGCTGTTTATTGCGTCAGGTCTGTGCTGGGTCTCAAAGCAGACCGCGCAGCGCTTCTGATATACAGCGCCGTCCTTGCCCTGCTCTTCGCTCATTCCGTTGGACGTATAGAACTGCATCTCAGGCATGTCCGTAAAAACGTCCATCATTATTCCGCTCTCCTCTGAGCAGACCGAAGCGGCATGTGTGAAGCCGCAGGAATCCCTTTCACCGCTGAGGACAAAGTCATGGTCATAGCCTCCGCCCCTTCTCAGCTGCTCATCGTCAGCATCGATCTCCAGGCCGATCGCTTTGAATGATCTGAAATCGAACGGAGTGCCGCCCACCGGAGCAGGTTCTCCTTCAGGTATAAGATTTTCATCGGCTTTCACATATCTGTCAGCAAAGATCTTCACCTTGTGATCCGCCACACTCCCGCTCTCATGCCCGCTAAGGTTGAAGTAGCTGTGATTTGTGAGGTTAAGAGGTGTGTCCGCGTCAGATACGGCCTTGTAGTCTATCCTTAAGCTTCCGTCCCCCGGCAGCGAGTATGTGACTTCGATATGGACATTGCCCGGGAAGCCCTGATCGCCGTCCGGACTGTCAAGGCAGAAAGTCACCTTGTTGTCTCCGAGCTCTCTAAGACCGAAAGCGGGATCCTTATCCGAGATGCTCTCCGCGGCATATGCTGCCATGATGTCGCCGGAACTCACGCTCGTAAATGCCAGCTTTGTCTGCCAGAGCCTCTTATTATAGAAATCGCGGCCTCCGTGGAGACAGTTGCTGCCGTTATTTGCGCTCAGCTCATATTCACCGCCATCCAGACTGAAGCGTGCGTCTGCTATGCGGTTTGCGAAGCGGCCGACAGTGGCACCTATGTGTCCGTGACCCTCTTCATATCCGGATGCGTCATCATGCCCGAGCACAACGTCTCTCATGACTCCCTTTCTGTCGGGAAAAACCAGACTCACAAGAGCAGCGCCGTAGTCAGTGACTGCGGCGCGCATACCATCCGGTGACTCAAGTATGTACAGTCCGGCCATGCGGCCGTCCTTAAGTTTTGCGAATTTTACTGATTTCAATTATCTGATCCTTTCGAGTCTCTCGTAATTCTCACGTCTTGGCAGGAACAGCGGTACGTACTCTATCAGAACACGTGATGTCTCAAGTCCGAACCATCTTACCGGGCTTCCGGCGATCCTTCTGATGAAGTATTTGTTGTGGATCAGGAAGTTGTCTATTGACGAAAGGTCTCCCTCCTGCGGCATCATCTTTCTGATCATGACGAACTTGAATGAGCCGACGTCCGACGGACCGTAGATCGAGTGGTCTCTGTGCTGCTTAGGAAGCTCGCCGGTCTTTAACAGATCCTGAACTATCTGTCTGAGATACAGGTTTACGCTCTGGCTCACCTTGTATCCGAGATTCAGATTGACGCGGAAGAAGTAATCCGTTCCGTAAGTCTCGACTTCATATGATCTGTCGAACGGCTGGTTTGTGGTGTTTACACTGATAAACCAGTATGCGTCCGCTCTCTTAGGGTCCCTGTCAAGAATCGAGTAAAGTATATCACGGTCCATCACATCAAAGTTGTCATTCTTTGAGATGAAGACCAGGTTGTTGCTTATCATAGGGATATCCTTGTCTTCCATGATCCCCTTTATCTGGTCGAGATAATCGCGGACCGGAAGCTTTACTCCCTGCATGCGCTCTATCTGTGTACCGCGGTACCAGCTGATCATGATAAGAACGATAACGAGCGAGATGATGATCGCTACATAGCCGCCGACGCTGAATTTGCCGAGGCTGGATACGAAGAACACTCCCTCAATTGCGAAGAATATGAGCGCAAAGAGTATGGCTCCTATGTAATGCTTATGCACCTGCCCGATGTATACGGTAAACATGACAGTCATCATCAGCATACTGATGGTGATGGCAAGACCGTATGCGTTCTCCATGCGCGAGCCGCTTCTGAAGTACAGGATAACGACTATGCAGAGTACCCAGAGCACCCTGTTGACCAGCGGAACGTAGATCTGGCCCTGTGTGTCAGACGGATATCTTACGTTCAGATGAGGCATGAGGTCGAGGCTCGCCGCTTCATGCACCAGAGTATAGCTTCCGCTGATAAGAGCCTGGCTGGCAATGATGGCTGCGAGAGCACTCAGCACGATGGATACCGGACGGAGGCCCGCCGGGAGCATCATGTAGAATGGGTTCATGTCATGGATAGCCGCAAGAGCCGGATCGCTCTGGTTCTTTATGATCCATACGCACTGTCCCATGTAGTTGAGGATGAGACAGATCTTTACGAAAGGCCAGCTGCGGATGATATTGTCGCGTCCGACGTGGCCCATGTCTGTGTAAAGAGCCTCAGCACCTGTCGTACAGAGGAATACGCTTCCGAGTATCATGAGTCCGGCCTTGTTTCCCGGGCTGAAGAGAACCTTTACCGCATAGTACGGATTGAGTGCCTTGATTATCGACAGATCTCCCAGAGCCAGCCATATACCGGTAATACCGAGGAAGAGGAACCATACCATCATGACCGGTCCGAACATCTTTCCGATCGAGCTCGTTCCGCTTCTCTGGATCATGAAGAGCACACATATTATGGTTATGGTGATAACGAGGACCACGACCTGGCCCTCTCCGAGCAGCTTGTTCATGAACGGTATGCTTCGGAGACCCTCGACAGCAGTCGTAACTGTGACCGCCGGTGTAAGTACTCCGTCAGCCAGCATGGTGCATCCGCCTATCATTGTCGGGATAATAAGCCATTTGCCGCAGTCCCTTACGAGGCTGTAAAGAGCAAATATTCCGCCCTCACCGTGGTTGTCCGCCCTCAGAGCGATTATTACATGCTTTACTGTAGTCAGAAGCGTTATAGTCCAAATTACGAGTGACAGCGAACCAACTATGAATTCAGGATCCACATTCTGTATGCCGCCGTTTCCCTCGACAATAGACTTCATAACGTACATAGGAGATGTACCTATGTCGCCGTAGACGATACCGATAGCGACGAGGAACATCCCCATACTGAATTTGCTTTTATGCGTTTCTATAGAATTCTCCATTTCCCCCTTTTTACCTTTTGCTGAATATTGAAATAAGTTAGTGTTAAGAAACTGTTAATTCTTGAATTGCAGTGATTATAGCACAACTAACTTATTCTTTACACATTATTTGAATTCAACAGTCTCGTATTCTGTTTCTTTTTCTGCGATCCTGGCATTATATTTTTCGTTCCATACTGCAGCATCATCCCTTTTGATCCTGTCAAACATGCCCTTCTTTTTGCATGCATAGATTATAAGCGCATAGAGCGCTTCAAAGACCGCAAGGAATACAACAGACTGCCAGTTCGTTTCGGATGAAAGTGTTCCGTAGCCAAGACCAAGCGTATAGAATGCCGTCATATTATTTGCTATATGTATGGCCGAGCTGGCCTCAATTCCGCCTGCAAACCATGTATCGAGGCAGTAGAACACTCCGCTCAGGAATATGCCGAATATCCCGATAAGATTATATGCATGTACTACAGCGAACAATGCCGCGGAGCACACTATCGAAAGCACCGGTATCCTGAACCAGGAGCCGAAGGTCTGCATCAGAAAGCCCCTGAATACGTATTCTTCCGCTATACACTGAAGAGGTCCGATTATCGTCAGCATAATAAAGCCTGCAGCTGTAAAGCGTACGGCCCCGTCCCTGTCGCTCATAAATACCTGTACAACCACGATCGGAAGCGAACAGACCACGATCGCGATGAGCAGGCATCTGAAAAAGATGCCGAAGTCCCAGCCGCCCCTTGACGATGTGTATGAGCTGAAAGGCCTCTTGCCCGCTATCCTGTTGGCAAGTGCGAGACACGGGATCATTACAGCGATCCCTCCAAGTGTAACGATCACTCCTACCGGTGTATATGCGTCAAGAGTGTCATAGCCGCCTGTCGCAAGATCCAGCACATTATTGATATCACCTGTCGCAAGTGCCGTAATAAATATGATCAGCAGATCACTGATAAAAAAGAATACGGCAAGCAAAATAAAGACCAGGATAGGTCTGAACCATTTATAAGTGATGAACTTACGCGGATATGTCGTGAAATCAGGCATTACTATCCTCCTTTGCCGGGATATAAACATTGTCTGCCCATCCGAGCCGCAAAAGTCAGTATACCACAATTCATGCAAAAAGGCTGATGCAGGAAGTCTCTCCCGCACCAGCCTTTGTCTTATTTATCAGTGCAATTATTGCCGTATTACAGCAGGCTTACCGAAGCGATAAGTCCCGCGAATACGATGGATACCATGGATACCAGCTTGATCAGGATGTTGATCGAAGGTCCGGATGTATCCTTGAACGGGTCGCCGATAGTGTCGCCGACAACTGCAGCCTTGTGGTTGTCGCTTCCCTTGCCGCCGAAGTTGCCCGCCTCGATGTACTTCTTGGCGTTGTCCCATGCTCCGCCGGAGTTAGCCATGAAGATAGCCATGATGAAGCCGGAAACCGTAGCTCCGCAGAGCATTCCGACTACACCGAGTCCGCCGAGGATGAGGCCCGTCACGATAGGAGCTGCGATGCCTACGCATGCAGGCAGGATCATCTCCTTGAGGGATGCCCTTGAGCAAAGGTCTACGCAGCGTGCATAGTCCGCTTCTGCCTTGCCTTCCATGAGGCCCGGGATCTCTTTGAACTGGCGTCTTACTTCTACTACTACGCTCTGTGCAGCGCGGTTTACGGCGCCCATTGTCAGAGCTGAGAAGAGGAACGGCAGACATGCTCCGATGAAGAGTCCGACCAGGACTTTCGGATCGAGCAGGTTCAGCTGAAGATCCTGTCCTTCAGGCATGTACACAAGAAGTTTCTCCTTGAAGTTTGCGATAAGTGCAAGAGCTGTCATTCCGGCAGAACCGATAGCGAAGCCCTTACCTGTTGCTGCTGTTGTGTTGCCGAGTGAGTCGAGAGCGTCTGTTCTCTGCCTTACTTCAGGCGGGAGTCCTGCCATCTCTGCGATTCCGCCGGCGTTGTCAGCTACAGGACCGTAAGCGTCTGTAGCAAGTGTGATTCCGAGTGTCGAAAGCATTCCTACAGCTGCGAGCGAAATGCCGTAGAGTCCGATGCTCGAAGGAGAAACGTCTACAGGGCAAAGACCCGAGCAGTAGTAAGCGATGATGATAGCAGCGCCTACGATGAGGATAGGCAGTGTTGTTGAAGCCATTCCTGTTCCGAGTCCGCTGATGATGAGTGTAGCTGTACCCGTCTGCGACGACTCAGCGATCTTCTGTGTCGGCTTATATGTATCCGATGTGTAGTACTCGGTGCAGAGTCCGATAAGAACGCCTGCGAGCAGTCCTGCGATGATAGCAAGGTAGAGTCCGTAGAACTCGATACCGAAGAGCCACCAAACAAGTACGAACGAGAAGATAGCTGTTGCGATAGCCGAGAAGTTTGTGCCGCGGCGAAGAGCAGCGAGCAGGTTCTTCTGGCTTGCGCCTTCCTTTGTCTGAACAAAGAAAGATCCGATAACGGAGAATACTACTCCGACGGCGGCCATAAGAAGCGGAAGAGCAACGGATTTTACTCCGAGACCGCTTGCATAGAACGCGATAGCTCCGAGAGCGCATGTCGAAACCATGGATCCTACATAGGACTCATAAAGGTCTGCGCCCATTCCGGCAACGTCACCGACGTTGTCTCCTACGTTGTCAGCGATAACAGCCGGGTTACGAGGGTCATCCTCAGGGATGCCCGCCTCTACTTTACCTACGAGGTCTGCTCCGACGTCAGCAGCCTTTGTGAAGATGCCGCCGCCTACACGGGCGAAGAGAGCCATCGAAGATGCTCCCATTCCGAATGTGACCATTGCTGCTGTGATGTTTTCAAGAGTTTCATGGAACACCAGGTCAAGCAGCGCATACCAGAGTGAGATGTCGAGAAGTCCGAGACCTACTACTGTGAATCCCATTACGGAACCTGCGGAGAACGCTACTCTGAGGCCCTTGTTGAGACTCTGCTGTGCTGCGCATGCAGTACGGTCATTAGCCCTTGTGGCGATGCTCATGCCGATGTATCCGGAAAGGCCCGAGAAGAAGCCTCCTGTGATAAATGCGAACGGCACATACCATGTGAGCTTATGTGTTGCTGCCATTCCGCAAAGAACAAGGAACATGACAGCGAAGAAGATAATTACAGTGCGGTACTGACGCTTCAGGAAAGCGCTGGCTCCTGTACGAACAAATCTGGAGATCTGTTTCATCCTGTCTGTACCCTCGTCCGCATTGAGGACCTTCTTTGCCTGTGCATATGCAAAGATAAGGGCGCAGACGGAAGCAAACAGACTTATCCAGTACAGATGTGTTAACAGATAGTCTTGCATTTGAATTGCCTCCTTAGTTTATTGATACAAAGCAACCCCTTTGATTAGGATTATACGCCTGTATTTTTTTGTACTCAATAAAAAACAAGGCGATCTTTGTATTTCTTTGTACTTGAAGTATATCAAATAGTATTGAAATTAAGAATAACTAAACGCCGCTATTATTGTTTTTTTGAAAAAAATCAGTCTCCGTATTGTCTGAAATCACAATAAGGGCAGCGTTATTTATTTGCATTTCCAATCCGGTGTCTGTCAAAAAAATGACATTTGCTGCAAATAAAAAAGCAGGCACATGACCTCCCTTCCGGAAGTGTCTGTGCCTGCCTCTGATTCAGATAAGGTCTGCTTTAAGCTGTAAGCTTAAGCGTTGCGCTTCTCTTCGATAGCTGCCTGAGCCGCTGCGAGTCTTGCGATAGGAACTCTGAACGGTGAGCAGGATACGTAGTTGAGGCCGACCTTGTGGCAGAAGTGTACGGAAGCAGGATCTCCGCCGTGCTCTCCGCAGATACCGAGCTTGATGTTCGGTCTTGTCTTCTTTCCGCCTTCAACAGCCATCTTGACCAGCTTGCCGATTCCGGACTGATCGAGCGACTGGAACGGATCGTTCTCAAGGATGCCCTTGTTTACGTACTCCTTGATGATAGCGCCTGTATCGTCTCTGGAGAATCCGAATCCCATCTGTGTCAGGTCGTTTGTACCGAACGAGAAGAATTCAGCTTCCTCAGCGATCTCGTCTGCTGTAACAGCAGCTCTAGGGATCTCGATCATTGTTCCGACCATGTACTTCATGTTGACACCAGCTTCAGCGATGAGTCTGTCAGCAACTTCGATGATGGTCTTCTTGACGAACTTGAGCTCGTTTACGTGACCTACCAGCGGTACCATGATCTCAGGAACGATATCCAGGCCCTCTTCCTTGCTTACTTCGATAGCAGCGGAGATGATAGCCTCTGTCTGCATCTCAGCGATCTCAGGATATGTGACAGCCAGTCTGCAGCCACGGTGTCCCAGCATTGGGTTGAACTCGTGGAGCTCGAGAGTCTTGTTTACGATCTTCTCATAAGGGATTCCGAACTGCTCGGATACCTGCTTGATGTCTTCATCTGTCTTAGGCAGGAACTCGTGCAGAGGCGGGTCAAGCAGTCTGATAGTAACAGGTCTGTCGCCCATTGCCTTGTAGATGCCCTTGAAGTCTTCCTTCTGGTAAGGCAGGAGACCTGCGAGAGCTTCTCTTCTTTCCTCTTCGTTGTCAGCGAGGATCATTCTTCTGATCTTAGGGATCCTCTCATCCTCGAAGAACATGTGCTCTGTACGGCAGAGTCCGATACCCTCAGCGCCAAACTCTACAGCCTGCTTAGCGTCTCTAGGGTTATCAGCGTTTGTTCTTACCTTCAGAGTTCTTGCTTCATCAGCCCACTCCATGATCTGTCCGAAGTCTCCGGAGAGCTCAGGTGCGAGAGTCTTGATAGCCTCTGTGTAAACGCTTCCGTCAGAACCGTTCAGGGAGATGCTGTCGCCTTCGTGATAAGCCTTGCCGCCAACTGTCATTGTCTTGTTAGCTTCGTCAACAACGATGTCTTTGCAGCCTGCTACGCAGCACTTGCCCATTCCTCTTGCTACTACAGCAGCATGGGATGTCATTCCGCCTCTTGCTGTCAGGATACCCTGAGCAGCTACCATTCCTGCGAGGTCCTCAGGCGAAGTCTCTTCTCTTACGAGGATGACCTTCTTGCCTTCTTCTGCGAATGCAGCAGCGTCCTCTGCCGAGAATACGATCTGTCCTGTTGCAGCTCCCGGTGAAGCCGGAAGTCCCTTTGCTACAGCTGTAGCCTTCTTGAGCTCGTCAGCGTCGAATACAGGGTGCAGGAGCTGGTCGATCATTTCAGGCTCAACTCTCATTACGGCTGTATCCTTATCGATGAGGCCTTCCTTAACGAGGTCTACGGCAACCTTTACGGCAGCAGCAGCTGTTCTCTTACCATTACGTGTCTGCAGCATGAAGAGCTTACGGTCTTCTACTGTGAACTCCATGTCCTGCATGTCCTTGTAGTGGTTCTCGAGAGTGTTTGCGATCTTCTCGAACTGTGCATATACCTCAGGGAAAGCGTCTGCCATCTCGGAGATAGGCTGCGGTGTTCTGATACCTGCTACTACGTCCTCACCCTGAGCGTTTACGAGGAACTCACCGAAGAGCTTGTTCTCGCCGTTAGCCGGGTTACGTGTGAAGGCAACGCCTGTTCCGGAGTCGTTTCCGGAGTTTCCGAATACCATGGACTGAACGTTTACAGCTGTTCCCAGGGAATCGGAGATGTCATACATCTTTCTGTAGAGGATAGCTCTGTCGTTGTTCCAGCTTCTGAATACAGCCTTGATAGCCTCGAGCAGCTGATCCTTAGGCTCCTGCGGGAACTCTCTTCCGAGCTCTCTCTTTACTACTTCCTTGTAGCCCTTGATGACTTCCTTGAGGTCGTCAGTTGTGAGCTCTACGTCATACTCAACGCCGGCTTTCTTCTTCTGGCCTTCGAATACCTCGTCGAAGTTGGACTTCTTGATCTCCATTACGACGTCGCCGAACATCTGGATGAATCTTCTGTAGCTGTCGTAAGCAAATCTCTCGTTGTTTGTCTTCTTTGCAAGTCCCTCAACGGCGATATCGTTAAGTCCGAGGTTGAGGATGGTGTCCATCATGCCCGGCATCGAGATCGGTGCTCCGGATCTTACCGAAACGAGCAACGGATTCTCATTGTCTCCGAACTTCTTTCCCATTACCTCTTCGAGTTCTGCGAGGTGCTCCCAGACTTCGTCGATTACTTCCTGAGCGAGAACTCCGCCGTCTTCAGTGTACTTTCTGCAGACGTCGGTAGTGATGGTGAAACCGAAAGGTACAGGAAGACCGATGTTGGTCATCTCTGCAAGGTTAGCACCCTTTCCGCCGAGAAGTGCTCTCATGTCCTTGGAGCCTTCATTGAACGAATAAACGTACTTTGCCATGTTTAATTCTCCTTTTTCTATAGATGCGGGGCGATACTGGTCTGCATCGACCCTAGAATTAGCTATTTTTACGGCTTTGAGTATTTGCGTCTCGAGAGTACGGCTCCCGCAGAGCCTCTCTTACCACAAATCTCAAATCCGCAATTTGTTAGAATTCAAGTCTTTTTTCGATATAGTCCTTTACTTCTGCGACCGGAACGCGTACCTGCTCCATTGTATCGCGGTCGCGGATAGTGACTGAATTATCGGAAGCTGTATCGAAGTCAACACAGATGCTGAACGGTGTTCCGATCTCGTCTTCTCTTCTGTATCTCTTTCCGATAGAGCCCGATGCATCGTATTCTACCATGAAATGCTTGCTGAGTTCATCATAAATCGGAAGAGCGACATCTTCGAGTTTCTTTGAGAGCGGCAGGACTGCTGCCTTGTACGGAGCCAGAGCCGGGTGGAGTCTCAGAACCGTTCTGACATCCTCCTTGCCCTTTCCGTCAACGAGCACTTCCTCGTCATACGCGTCGACCAGGAACGCCAGCACGAGTCTCTCTACACCTACCGACGGCTCGATGCAGTAAGGCACGTAGCGCTCGTTCGTCTCAGGATCGAGATAGCTCATGTCCTCGCCGGAGTGTGTCTGATGCGCCTTGAGGTCGTAGTCTGTCCTCGAAGCGATGCCCCAGATCTCGCCCCATCCGAACGGGAAGAGGTACTCGACGTCTGTAGTAGCGTTGCTGTAGTGCGAAAGCTCTTCAGGGCTGTGATCTCTGAACCTTGTGAACTCTTCCTTGAGTCCGAGGTTCCTGAGGAATGCAGCACAATAGTCCTTCCAGTACGCGAACCAGTCAAGCTCTGTGCCCGGCTTGCAGAAGAACTCAAGCTCCATCTGTTCAAACTCCCTCACCCTGAAGATGAAGTTGCCCGGTGTGATCTCATTTCTGAATGACTTTCCTACCTGAGCGATGCCGAAAGGTATCTTCTTTCTGGCTGTTCTCTGCACGTTCTTGAAATTGACAAAGATTCCCTGCGCCGTCTCAGGCCTCATGTAGATCTCTGACTTTGAATCTTCAGTAACGCCCTGGAATGTCTTGAACATCAGGTTGAACTGTCTGATACCGGTGAAGTTGCTCTTTCCGCAGTTAGGGCACTTGATGGCCTTTTCTGCGATAAAGCTTTCCATCTCCTTGTTTGTCCAGCCGTCTACGATGACTTCATCATCAGGATTCTGCTCTTTGAGGTAATCCTCGATGAGCTGGTCAGCTCTGTAGCGTGTCTTGCACTCTTTGCAATCGATCAGCGGATCGCTGAATCCGCCTACGTGTCCCGATGCCACCCATGTCTGCGGGTTCATCAGTATGGCTGCATCGAGTCCGACGTTCAGTTTCGATTCTCTTACGAATTTGCGTCTCCACGCGTCCTTGATGTTGTTCTTGAATTCCACTCCCAGAGGACCAAAATCCCATGTGTTTGCGAGACCTCCGTAGATCTCTGATCCCGGGAAGATATAGCCTCTGTTTTTGCAGAGAGCGATTATCTTCTCCATGGTCACGGCTCTGTCGGTTACAGGTATACCTTTCTTGTCAATTGGCATTATTTACAACTCCTCATCCTTAAACTCTTCTTCGATTATGTCTTCAGCGTCGCTCTGCTTGTAAGCCTCGGAGGCATCCTTTATGAGCTCCTTTACTGTCTTGCCGGCCTTCTTTGCAAAGCTGTCGATCGTGCTCATGAGTTCATCGAGCGTGTCGCCCTGCTCGACCTTCTCTACGCCTTTGACGATCAGCCCCTTTGCCTTGTCATAGACTCCGACGACCTTTCCGTCGATGTCGACGACCTTGCCTTTGTCATCAACAAAGTCGATACTGCACTGGGTACCTACAGCGGCTATGATGCCGAAGATGGCTCCCCATGGGACCAGGACCGCTCCGATGACTCCCGCTGTTACAGGGAAGTTCACGATGGTCTTTCCGTCCTTGCTGATCAGGATCCTCGAGACATTGCCCTTGTCTACGATCTCTTTCATCTTTGCGAAGAGAGGGCTGTCCTTGAGGCTTCCGCCGTCGACCTTGTCATGCTCTTTGTTCTTTGTTTCTTCGAGAGCGATAATAGCATCAACTACACTGCCCTCTGCAGCCTCTAAAGCTGCCTTGGACTCGGCATAAGTAGCTCCGGTCCTGTCCTTTACAAGTTCGATTTTTTCCAGTGTGATTTCCATTATTACACCTCCATTCCGCCGGACGCCCTGAGCACTCCGCTGCCCAGATAATGGTCCGTATAGTCTGCGAGTATCTCTCTGACCTCACGCCTCACCTTAGGCCTGAGATCAACTTTTTCAAACGTTTTGAGCGGTTTAGACGTAAAGTATCTAAACACATCGATTATATCGAAATCCGGTTGATAAATCAACGAATTGCCCTCTCTTTTCTCCTCTTCGGCGCAGTCCGGACATATGATGCCGCCGCTGCTTACGGAGAACTTTCTGTAGCCCTCTCCGAAATCCGATACGCTCTTTCCGCAGTTGACGCAGCAGTCCGTTTCAGGTGCTACGCCGAGAGTTCTGAGAGTCTTTACAACGAACGCGAGGAGCAGGGTCTCTGAAGCGGACTTGGTTACCGATACCGATTGCAGGAATTCGAGGCTTAAATCAAAAAGCCCCGGCATAGGCGCCTCTTCATCAAGGACCTTGTCCATATATTCTATGAACGCGGATGCCGCCTCAAAGCGGTCGATGTCCTCTCCTATAGAGTAGAAGCTCTTTATCGCCGAAGCCGTATTGATGCTGTATGAGTCTCTTCCCTTGAAGATATCGTACTCGGCATATGTAAAAGGACGCAGAGCAAGAGCTGCCTTTCCGCGCGACTTCTCGTTTATGGAAGTGCCGGCAGACAGCTTTCCGTAGCGCTTAGTGAATACCACGATCATGCGCCTGTTATTCGCGATCTTTCTCTGTCTCAGTACGATTCCTTCTGTTGTGATGACCATATATACATGCTGCCGCACGCCGGTGCTTATTCCGGAGCGGAGTGCGGCCGTTACTTTTCGTCCTTGTAGCCCCAGTTACGTATGGTGCGCTCTGAGTCGCGCCATCCCTCCTTCACCTTTACGAATAGGCTGAGGAAGACCTTGCCGCCGAGCAGCTCCTCTATCTCAAGGCGGGCTGCTTTGCCGACTCCCTTGAGCTTGTTTCCGCCCTTTCCGATGATGATGCCCTTGTGCGACTTCTTCTCGCAGTAAATGACGGCAGATATCTCTGTCGCAGCGCGCGGATTCTCAGGCTCTTTGAAAGACTCGATCTCAACGAATACTCCGTGCGGCACCTCATCCTCAAGATAATTCATCAGCTTCTCGCGGATGATCTCGCTCACGATAAACCTTACAGGGTCATCCGTAGCGATATCCTCAGGATAGTACATAGGGCCTTCTTCCATGTATCCCGCGAGCCTGTCTCTCAGCATCTCAACATTATCGCCGCGGAGAGCAGACACTCCGTAGATATCATCGAAGAGTCCGGTCTCATCGTACCTGTTGTAAAGCTCAAGGTACTTCTCAGGGCCTATGAGGTCGGTCTTGTTTATCGCCAGGATCTTAGGCGCCTCTGTGTCCTCGAGTATCTTCAGTATGGCTTCGTCGCCCTTTCCGAAGTCGAGTGTTCCGTCGATTATAAGCAAAATGACGTCGACCCCGCTCAGGGTGTTGACAGCCGTCTCATTTATAGCGGACCCGAGCTTGTTGTGCGGCTTGTGTATTCCCGGAGTGTCCAGGAATACCATCTGAAGTCCGCCGCCCTCTTCATAGTCAAGGTCGGTATAAATGCCTGTTATCCTGTTGAGTGTCGTCTGCGGCTTTGAAGATGTTATGGCTATCTTCTCGCCGAGTATCTTGTTCATCAGCGTGGACTTTCCCACATTCGGGCGCCCCGCTATCCCTATAAATCCTGATTTCATCTTCTGCGATCAACTCCTATTGCTGACAGCACCTCTTCTTCGCGCGCTCTCATCACCTTCTTTTCGTCTTCTTCCATGTGGTCATAGCCGAAAAGGTGCATCATGCTGTGCACAAAAAGGTAGAGCATTTCGCGCGTAAGGCCCGTGCCGTATTCTTCGGCCTGTCTTACGGCCTGTTCATAGCAGATCACCACGTCTCCTACAAGAGTAGCCGTATCGTCATCTGCTAGGTCGTCCAGAAGGTCGTCGTGTCCGCAAAACTGCGGAAAGCTGAGAACGTCCGTAACGCTGTCCTTCTCCCTGTACTCGCGGTTGAGTTCCAGTATGGTGTCCTCATCGACGATCGTGACTCCCACCTCAGGATCGTTTTCTATCGGGTCCAGCTCTATCTCTTCGCCGAACTCCGTCCTGAGCGCTTCGTCTGCGGCCCTTTCCATAAGGGACCACATCTCCGGTGTCAGCCTGTCAAATTCGTCATTGAATACTATCTGCATACTTTACCTGTCACTTACCTTGTTGCCCTTTGAAGTGCTGCTTCTGACTTTATTCTTATTGTCGTAAGAATCGTATGCCCTGATTATGCGCTTTACGAGCTCGTGTCTTACGACGTCCACCTCGCTGAAGGTGTTGAACCTTATTCCTTCAACGCCGCTGAGCACCTTGCGCGCCTCCTTGAGACCAGACACAGTGCCGTTCGGAAGGTCTATCTGCGTCACGTCTCCGGTGACCACGACCTTCGAGTTGAAGCCCATTCTGGTGAGGAACATCTTCATCTGTTCGCGTGTGGTGTTCTGCGCCTCGTCAAGGATGATAAAAGCGTTGTCGAGCGTGCGGCCTCTCATGTACGCAAGAGGCACGACTTCGATGACGCCTTTTTCCCTGAGTCTTGCTGCAGCCTCGATCCCGAGAACGTCATACAGCGCGTCGTAGAGCGGACGCAGGTAAGGATCTACCTTCTCCTGCATGTCTCCCGGGAGGAATCCCAGTCTCTCGCCCGCCTCAACGGCCGGTCTTGTGAGGATTATTCTCTCGACTTCCTTGTTCTTGTACGCGTTGATCGCCATGGCGCAGGCAAGATAAGTCTTGCCCGTTCCGGCCGGACCGATGCCGAATACCATATCGACAGCCCTTATGTTGTCGACGTAGTCCTTCTGAGCCTGTGTCTTCGGCTTGAGAGGCCTTCCGGTATGCGTATAGCATATGATGTCGCGCGAGACCTTCTGCTCGTCGAAGCTCTTGCCGCCTGCTTCCATCTCGATCAGGTAGTTGAGCTTCTGGGAATCGATCTCAGGCTCGACCGCCAGCGCTTCTATAAGCTTGGCGATGATGCGCGCCGCAAGCTCGGGATCCCTGCCTCTTATCGTGAGGACGTTGTCCCTCAGTGACATCTCCGTGCCGGTGAACTTCTCCACCGAGCGTACGTTTGCGTCGTAATTGCCGAAGAGACCCTGAACGTTGATCTCCTCAGGTATGTTGATCTTGTAATCCATAGGCTGTTTTTTATTTACCGCTGAGGAAGTCCTTGACTGCCTTGTTGACTGCCGAACCGTCAGCCTTGTCCTTGAGTTCTGCCATTACGCTCTTCATGAGGACTCCCATGTTCTTCATGCCCTCTTCGATGCCGAGCGAATCAGCGATCTCCTTTACCTTGGCCTTTATCTCCTCTTCGCCCATCTCCTCAGGGAGGTACGCCTGGAGGATCTCGATCTCCTTCTTGTAGCCTTCGACCATGTCATCTCTGCCGGCCTTTGCGAAGTCTGCAAGAGCGTCTGTTCTCATCTTGACCTGCTTCTTGATGATCTTGACGATGTCTGTGTCATCCTCAAGAGTTACTCTCTGGTCTACCTCGTACTGCTTGATGGCAGCCCTTACCATGTTGACTGTCTCTTTCTTTACGCTGTCAGCAGCCTTCATGGCGTCCTTGTAATCCTGCATAAGTTGTTCTTTGAGACCCATTGTTTTCTCCTTGATCTTATCGTTTATATGAATGATTTTATTTATCAGTGCTGAACAGAAAAAAATGCGAACCAATCGAGCGGTCCGCATCCTTTGACTTTATTAGTACTTGCGAGCTTTCTTGCGAGCAGCCTCAGACTTCTTTTTACGTCTTACGCTTGGCTTCTCGTAGTGCTCTCTCTTGCGAAGCTCGGCCATGACGCCGTCGCGAGCGCAAGATCTCTTAAATCTCTTAAGAGCACTCTCCAGGCTCTCGTTTTCTCTTACTATTACCTGTGCCATATTCTTGTCTCTTTTCGGCCGCAACGAAGAGATTTTACTACTCTCAGAACAGATTGTCAATAATATCTCCCGCCATCATTTTGCGTCTTGCATCTCCGTCCTGAGCAAACTTCTCCGCAGCCCTTCCGTGGACCATCACGCCGTACATAAGGCTCGTGTCCGGATCATTGCCCTGCGCGATGAGCGATGCGATTACTCCCGCCAGGACATCGCCCGAGCCTGCAGTAGCCAGGCCCGAATTGCCCGCAGTGTTAAGATACAGGCGCTGTCCTCTTCCCTGATCTCTGAGGGCTATAAGTGAAACATCTGATTTCACTACCATGCTCACATCGAATCTTTCCGAGAACTTGCGGGTATATCCTATCCTGCTCCTTGCCACTATGTTTATGTCCTCTCCGCAGAGCCTTGCCATCTCGCCCAGATGCGGCGTGATAACGCAGCTGCATTTTCTCTTGCGGAACGACTTGAGGTTTCTTGATATGAGATTCAGAGCTCCCGCATCGAATACGGCCGGAGTGCTTCCCGCCAGGATCTGCTTCACAAGCAGCCTGCCGACGGAGTCTTCCCTGAGTCCCGGACCTATGAGGATCACGTCAGTTCCCTTCCTGAAGTCCTCGAAAGCGCCGAGCACGTCATCTGCCTTATAAGGCACCGCTACAGCCTCAGGTATCGAAACATTGAAGAATCCGGTGTACTTTGACGGGCAGAATATCTTTACCAGTCCGCAGCCGGCCCTGTAAGCGGCCTTTGCAGCAAGCATGCCTGCTCCCAGCATACCGTTGGTGCTTATCACGAGTCCCACGGTGCCGAATGTGCCTTTATGTCCGGTCTCAGCTCTTGGGATCAGAGCCTTTCCGATAGTCGAATCCAGGAAGCCGCTGTCCAGCACCTCGAGTTTGTCGGCTATGCTGTCCAGAGCGTCATTCATGAGCCCTATATCCACGACCTTCACTTCGCCGCAGCATTCTCTGCCGGCGCCGAAGAACATGCCTGTCTTATAGCTTCCGAAGGTCACGGTCATGTCGGCCCTTATGGCCTCACCCATTATGAGTCCGCTCGTCGCGTTGAGACCCGAAGGCACATCTATTGCTACCTTGAGTCCCGACTTTGAATTGATGTATTTGACAAAGCGGATATCGTCATCTGACAGCACCTTATTGAGGCCTATGCCATAGATACCGTCAATGATGCAGTCGTATTTTGCGTTGAGGATGTTGCGCTCGATGCCGCGAAGGCCTGATACCCTGACCTCCCTGTGGGAGTTCATGAGAATGCTCATCTGGCGCTTCAGTTCATCACCGGCTTTTTCGATCCTGCCCGCAAAGTACACATTTACGTCTGTGTATCCCTTCTGTGCAAGCCATCTCGCAGCGGCTACAGCATCGCCGCCGTTGTTGCCGTGTCCGGCCAGGACCAGGATCTTCGCCGACTTAACGGGCACTCTTTCTGCCACGACATCAGCTACCCCGCGCGCTGCGTTCTCCATAAGAACGACACCCGGAAGCCCGGCGCGCGAAGCGTATTCATCCATGTATTTCATTCCCTTTGCCGTCAATGCATACATCTGGCAATTACCTCTCTTTATCTGTGATCATACAAGAGTATCCCACTTTATGATGTTTTTGTCGAATACCGGGCCGTCATCGCTGCAGTTGAGCCTGCCTTCCGTGGTATCGATGAAGCAGTCGTCGTAGTCCGCGGATTCCGCGAGGACCGTGCTGCTGAGGCTGAACTGTCCCTCATCTGACTTGTCAGCCAGTGACTTCAGCATGCTGAGCGAACCGCCCGCGCATATGTACGGGGCATTTCTAACCGCGTCGGATGCGCTTCCTTCACGGCCGTTGCTTCCGTCAAGCGTAAGCACTTCTATCTCGTTCACAAGGTTCGCAAAGGTATCCAGCATGTAGATATCCTTCTTTGTCGGATAGCTGAGTATGAGCCTGCAGCTCTTGCCGCGCATAAGAAGACTGCGGGCAAGACCGAGCATCTCAGGTATCCCGAGGTCATCGGCAACAAGACACGAACCGTCCGGGATGGCATCGAGATCAAATCCGTTGCCGAGTCCGGCCGTGACTATAACGTCGTCTCCCGGGCGGAGCTGCGAAAGCACGGTGCCTTCCTTTCCCTCTGCCGGGAAAACGATCGTGAACCTGTTGCTGTCGAAATCGCACACCTGGTAAGGTCTTCTGATCCCGCCTGCTTCTATCATTGCGTACTGGCCTGGAAGAGTGAAGTCACACTCGCCCATGTCGAAGGTCATCTTGTGTATATTACGAACAAGATTGTCATTCTGTACGATCTTGCCTGTCTTTTTCATTGTTCCCTGTTAATCCTTGGTTGATACTGCGGACCGCACGGCAGTCCGCTCCCACATAGTCCCTTTTATTTTCCGGAAGATTTTCTTATTGCCTCGATTATCTCTTCCTTTGTAGCCCTGCTGCTCACCTTGACGCCCGCTTTCTGAGCTGCCTCAATAAGTTCGGCTTTCTTCATGGCCATGCTTACCTCAGGCGCTTCTTCCGGAGTCTCCGGAGCCTCTGCACCGATCTCGACGTCGGTCTCGACCTCCGGAACATCAGCCTGCTCTTCTGCGGTCTCAGCTTCAGTTTCAGCAGCTGCGGCTTCGAGTTCGGTAAAGCCCTCGTCCGCCTTTTTCTCTTCGGCCTCTGCCGGCTCGACGACGACAGGCTTAACGACAGGTTTGACCTCAAGCTCGGCAGCCTTCGCTTCTTCCTGTACAGGCTGTTCCTGCCTGCGCTGTATATCTTCGGTGATCTTTTTATATGCCTGCTCTTCAGCTTTTGCAGCCTTCTTTGCAAGGTTCATCTTTTCAGATTCCTTGAGGTCTACAACATAGCTGTCGAGGATCTTGTCATGCCAGGATCTGTTTTTGTCATCAATGAGGATCCAGATGAATCCGAGAAGCATTACTCCGGAGGCCTGCTTTACGATGCACTCTCTCAGCATCATCATCCAGAAGCCGAAAGGCTTTCCGTTACGGCTCGATACTACCTGGAGTCCGACAAGGGCCTTGCCGATCGACTTGCCCTTTGCGTAGAAGATACATTCCACGACTATATAGGCTATCAGCACCAGGAAGAGCACCACTATGATCGCAGCGCTTGCTCCGTTCAGTCTGCTTCCATAGTCGAAGCCGGGATTATATCCATAGCCATACCCATAGCCATAGCCGTAGCCAAAATCATCATACATGTTTATGCCTGAGGCAGCCATGGTGGCAATAAAGATGAGATAAACAAAGAAAGGAACAATGAAATCGATGCAGAACGCGCCGAATCTCTTGCCCCTTGATGCGAGTTTCATAACTTTCTTTTCTGCCATGTTTCTTTCTCCGCTGTTTTATTATCGCAAATAGCCCATAATACCGGACAAACAGAACAGTCCGGCTCAAAGCTACGAATCAATTATACAACACAATTGTCAACTTTTTTATAGAAACAGTGAATTTCAATTCACTTAATATCCGCATTCCTTAATGAAACGGATGCATTTATTAAATGCTTTTTACATAAAAGACGGCGCAAAGCAGACCTCTGAGCCTGTTTTGCGCCAATGTGTTTTATCCGGCCTGAAATCAATCTTCGTGAGGTTCAAATCCCACCAGGCTCTCAGGCATTTCTCTTCCGCTCCTTGTGTAGTAGTCAACAAGAGCAGCTTTGATAGCGTCCTCGGCGAGTACCGAGCAGTGGATCTTTCTTGCAGGAAGTCCGTCGAGCGCATCGACTACAGCCTTGTTTGTGAGCTCGAGTGCTTCGTCAAGACTCTTTCCCTTGATGAGCTCTGTTGCCATCGAGCTTGTAGCTATGGCGCTTCCGCATCCGAATGTCTTGAACTTTACATCTGCGATCTTATCGTCCTCGATCTTGAGGTACATCTTCATGATGTCTCCGCAAACCGGGTTTCCGACTTCGCCTACTCCGTCTGCATCCTCGATTACTCCAACGTTTCTAGGATTCTCAAAGTGATCCATTACTTTATCTGTATACAGTGACATTTTATGTCTCCTTTCGGTTCTTATGTAAAGTGTACTTTACATGCGCTTTGCCGCATGTGTCTCGAATTATTTTTCAGGGTTCCAGTATTCCGGAACGCAGTGTTCTCTCTTGCCTGTCAGCAGGTCTTCCCAGTAAGGAGACATGCCTCTGTATCTTTCGATCACGCTGTGGACCTTCTCGATGATGTAGTCGATCTGCTCCTCATCGTTGTTGATGTCAAGGCTGAATCTCAGCGAGCCGTGAGCTGCCTCGATAGGAACTCCCATTCCCAGCAGTACGTGCGACGGGTCGAGGGATTCGCTTGTGCATGCGCTTCCCGATGAGCACTCGATGCCGTATGCATCAAGGTGCAGCAGCAGGCTCTCGCCCTCAACACCTTCGAACGACCAGTTGACGTTGCCCGGCAGTCTCTTTACCGGATCGCCGTTGAGCTGCGAATAAGGGATGTCCTTGAGACCGTTGATCAGTCTGTCTCTCAGAGCTCTTACCTTGCCCATGTTCTCCTCCATGTTGTCGCAGCCTTCCTTGAGTGCGACAGCCATGGCAGCGATACCCGGAACGTTTACCGTACCGGCGCGCTTTCCTCTCTCCTGGGCTCCGCCTTCGATGACGTTGACCAGTCTGATGCCGTTGCGCGCGTACAGTATGCCTACGCCCTTAGGGCCGTGGAACTTGTGTCCCGACATCGACAGCATGTCGATGTTCATTGCCTGTACGTCGATAGGAAGATGTGCTGCAGCCTGTACGGCATCCGTATGGAAGAGCACTTTCTTCTCCTTGCAGATGGCGCCGATCTCAGGGATAGGCTGGATAGCTCCCATCTCGTTATTTGCAAACATTATGCTGACCAGAGCTGTATCCTCACGGATCGCGTCTCTTACCTTGCTGACATCTACGATGCCGTTTGACTCAGGAGCGAGGTATGTGACCTCAAATCCTTCGCCCTCGAGCTTCTTCATGGTGTGAAGGATAGCGTGATGCTCGATATTGAGCGTGATCAGGTGCTTTTTGCCCTTTGCCTTGAGGCCTCTTGCTGCCGAAAGCAGTGCCTGGTTATCGGATTCCGAACCGCCCGATGTGAAGTAGATTTCGTTTGGTCTTGCGGCATTGATGCAGCCGGCTACGATCTCTCTTGCCTTGTCAAGCTCTTCCTGTGTGCGCTGTCCGTCGCTGTGAAGGCTGTTCGGGTTGCCGTTGAAGTTATCGAGGCATTCGATCAGTTTGTCGCGCGCGGTCTTGCTAAGGTAAGTTGTCGCGGCATTGTCAGCATAAACTTTCATCTTTTTTCATTCCTCCGTGTTTTTATCTGTTCCCTAGTTCCCGCTGTCTGCAGGTCCACAGCTCTCGCAGTAATCGCCGAGCAGTTTTTTCCGGTTGCCTTCGATTATGTCTTCGAGTGTGATCGCCGACAGATAATTCTCAATAGCTTTGTCCAGACCTGCCCAGAGCGGAAGCGTGCTGCATGTCGCAGCCTTGTCGCACTGCACTCCGTCCTGCATTATGCAGTTTACCGGCGCCAGAGTGCCTTCCGTCAGGAGCAGTATCTCATTTATGTTGTAGTCCCTGGGCTCTCTCGCCAGCCTGTAGCCGCCGTTCTTTCCCCTCAGACTGTTCAGCATTCCGCCCTTGTTAAGGATGGAAATGATGCTTTCAAGATACTTCATGGAGAGGTTTTCTCTTTCGGCTATATCCGACAGGGATACATATCCGTCACCGCAGTTGCGGGCGAGATCAACCATAACGGTCAGCGCGTATCTGCCCTTTGTTGATACCATCATAGCTGCATTCTCCTTTCGGTCTGAATTACTGCAGAGATCATTGCGCTGCAGTCACCACGACAAATCCTACTCTTTTGGTAGGAATATGTCAACAGTATTTTCAACTACACCCATTCTTCATTGATTTTTGACAGTGCTGCTTCATATAATATATGTGGGAAAGGATGTCATTGGTATTACGAAAATCTCTAAATAATAAGCAGAGGAGATATATATGGCAGTTTTTTACAACGTGATTGCCTTTCTCGGAGGACTATCCATGTTCCTTTACGGAATGCGGGTCATGGGAGACGGTCTCAAAAGTTCTTCGGGCGGAGCAATGCAGTCTGCGCTGGCGAGAGTGACCAATAAACCGGCAATGGGTTTCATACTCGGCATGCTGGTCGCGTGCATCATACAGAGCTCCACCGCCACGATAGTCATTACAGTCGGCCTTGTAGGCGCCGGCTTCCTTACATTCCACCAGTCCATAGGCATAGTGCTCGGCGCCAACGTCGGTACGGCCATAACAGCGCAGATCATACGTCTCATGGACGTCAGTTCGGGCATGGAAAGCCCGCTCTACTTCTTCAAGGCAGATAACCTCGCCCCTCTCGCACTCGTTATAGGGATCGTTCTTATAATGTTTGTGCGCGGCAGTTCATATAAGACGGCCGGCTCCGTTGCATGCGGCTTCGGAATACTCTTCATGGGCCTTATCTACATGAGCAATGTCGTATCGGGCTTCGGAGAATCACTCAGCCACCTGCTGACGGCATTCTCAAACAACTACGCACTCGGATTCCTCTCCGGCGTACTTGTCACCGGAGTCGTTCAGAGTTCTTCGGCCGTAGTCGGCATCATACAGTCCATCGCGAGCTCTGTCGGAGTCACGTTCAGTGCGGTCTTTGCCGTGATAATCGGCGTCAATATCGGAGACTGCCTCACCACCTACCTTGTGAGCCGCATAGGCGCAAAGCCTGTGCAGAGGCGCACGGCCGTGGTGCACATCGTATACAACGTATTCGCCGCCCTGCTCTGCTTCCTCTTTGTATTTATTGCCAGGAAGACGGGGCTTCTGGGAGACGATATCTGGAACATGACACTCAACTCCGGCGGAGTCGCCAACATCCATGGCTGCTTCAGGCTGATCCCGGCAGTGCTGCTTCTGCCTTTCGCCGGATTCTTTGAAAAGATCACATGTAAGATCGTAAAGGACGAGCCTCTTGAAGAGGAGGACCGCATCGCCATCGCGGCGCTGGATGCACTGGACGAGCGTCTGTATGAATCCCCTGCTCTGGCTCTGGAGCAGGCCGAAAGAGTCGTCATGCAGATGTGTGATATCGCTGCCCACAATTACGATGCTGCCGTTCAGCAGATATATAATTATGACCCTAAGCGTGATGCCCGCATCCAGGCCCGCGAGAACCTGCTCGACAGCATGACGGACGCTACCAACAAATACATCGTATCGCTGGCGCCTCACGTGACGAGAGATACCGACAACCGCAGGCAAAACAGGCTCCTCAAGTCCCTGATATGCTACGAGAGGATCGGAGATCTTGCGGTCAATATAACCAACGAAGTCGAAAAGCTCAGAGAAGAAAACAAGCAGTTCTCCGATACAGCGCTGAAAGAGCTGCGAGTGGCCTTTGACGCGGTGTACGAGATAATGGAGATAACTTCCGAGGCATATAAGAAAAGAGACTCCGCCCTTGCAGCAAAGGTAGAACCTCTCGAAGAAGTCATCGACGACCTTGTCGAAGATCTGAACGCCAGGCACGTCTACCGAATGGTCAATTCGATATGCGACCCTATCAACGGCATCCGTTACCAGTCGATACTGACCAACGTAGAGCATATTTCGGATAAGTGCAGCGACATCGCCATATACATCATTGAGGGCGACAGGAAGGACATCTTCGGCCGCGAGCACTCATACGTTCACGAACTTCACCACTCGAACGACCACAAATATATGCAGAACTACGCTGATGATTACAGCAGGTACTTCAGGGCGCTCGACGCTATCCCGACCGTTTCGGATCCTGCTTCGGAAGCTGAAGCATAAAGATCATCATGATAAAGAAAAACCTCTGCAGTCTGAACTGACCCCCAAAAGTTAGACCAAGAATCTAACTGGAGGAGGTCAGTTTTGTTATGGCGAAATACAGTTTCGAATTCAAACTACAAATTGTAAA
>CACYYD010000003.1 GCA_902778585.1 uncultured Eubacteriales bacterium
TGCAGAGATAATTCTGCCTACCGCACGAAGAAAAATCTGCTTACCGGCTGGAGAAAATACTCCTTACCGCATGATGGCAAATTCATCTTACCGTGCATAAAAAGTGTCAGAAGAGCCTTTCCGAGCATATACATTTCTTCTTCAGTTGTGCGAGACAGCCTGCAAATCCTGTGGATTCTTGTATCAACATCATTACGTGCGTTCATTTTTGTTCCCTCACTGAATGTTTATTGCTTCCGGTTCCTTACGTCCATGAGCCAGGGTGTATGGAACAAGGGAAAAGGTCCCGTATCATCCCAGCCTATGATCTGTGGCTTCGGCCGCAGATAAACTTTCTTATAAAATATTACCGTGTGTTTTATTATTGTCGTTCGAACGCTTTTTGTCATCTGAAAGGACCCAATTGTATGCCCTGCATCCCTTAGAGCTGTGCCCTTTCAGAGGACGATGTTAGTATAATATATTAAGAACATTTGTTCAATAGTATTTGGGATTGTTTTTTTGAACGACACAAAAGACGGTCAACAATGACCGCCTTGCCTACGAAGTGTCTGTTTTTCAATCTTCTCTGCACCTCATTTTTTGCGAATTTTTTATGTTTTTTTGGGATCAATCACTTTTTCTATGGGATTGGTCCTTTTTTCTATTTAAATCTGTAAAAGAGAACACGTTATCACTTATCTGCACACCCACATGGAGAACAATACTATGACCTCCATCTACAGTCATCAAAAGTATTAGTATGAGCGATAATACTGCTCTAGATATTTCGGTTCAACATCATGAATCCCGGAATCGGTTTTAAGTTTGTACGTTATTTCTCTAAGTACGGCGTCATAATCCTCTTCACTCTGCTCATTATCAGGATCAAACTCAGCACCTCCAGCCAGGAAATACGTAGCCAAGATTATTTTACCATCCTTTTCGCCTATTACGTCTGCCCCCCAATCTTCATAATTGTCATCAGGATCGCAAACGGTAATCTCCACAATTCTTCCAAGATACCCATCTACCTTTGCATCTACATTGTAAATGTAAAAACTATTAACTATATTGCCTTCATCATCTTTCACTCTAGATAACTGATAATCCCAGCTATTACCTCTAGGAGCTGAAATAATAACATGGTCTGTCTCAATTGTTTTCACATCACCTTCTTCAATTATTTTCAAATTTGATGCAATATCAAATTCTGCGGATGTCTCCTCTGCGCTTTCTATCATCTCAGTGTTTTTGGTAGTTTCCGCTTCACTTGTCGGAACAGTATCATTCGTTTTTCCAAAATACATTATCGCTCCAATGGCGGCCGTAACAATAATAAGAGCGACCGCAACCGCAATAATAGCTAACATTTTATTAGATAACTTTTTATCAGCAGAGTTCGTCGTCAGAGTGTTTACAGGCTTGTGAGCCAGTGCATCTTCAGTGTCTGTCGATACCCTGTATATATCTCCCGGCGTATTCTTATCGATGTATTTATTGCCGGAAACGCCTTTTGTCGGTTCATAAAAAACAACCTTTTCGCCGCAATACTTACAGAATACGGCTTTATCATTGATTTGCTTTCCACAGTGAGCACAATACTTTGCCATTTTACCTCCAACTATGTATTCCGCAACTCAGCACAGCCCAAGCTTGATGAGATCTGCATTTGCGTCTCTAACATATATTACTCTCGGGTTAGATCTAATGCTTGTTGTGCTTTCTCACGATATGCACAGTGCTATTCTTGTGACTGCTATAATGTTCATCCCCAATAAGTCCGGCATCTATTCCTCCTTTGTATGGATCACCTTCTCCGTCCCAGCTAAGAGGATGTAGTCCTTCTGTAGAAAATCTCGAAAGAATCAGCTCGTCAGGCATTAACTCACACGTAGTAATGGTCAATGTCTCGTCTGCAGCTATATAGCTTTCAAGCAACCCACTATTAAGCTCATCCGGACCGCAGTTCATATAGTATCCCGTATATCCTGCATTCATGTATGTGAAAGTAAGCACATTTGATGTAAATTCATCCGTGCTCGATGTGCTCTCGCCTGCATCGGGTATTAGGATTTCTTCACCAGGCTCTTTAAACACACTGGAGCCTCCGAGATAGCAATCCCAGCCTTTCGAATGGTTGTGTCCGAACAGATATACAATATCCAGTGATTTTCCAGCTTCATTAACTACATCAAATATATACGAGGCATACATATTATCTCCAGTATCGTGTCTCGAGGAAGTTCTCGCAGTGAAGTGAAGCGGCACGTGCCCTGCAATGATTATTGGTCTGGTCTCCCCCTGGGCAATCAGCTCATCAAAGCATGTCTTCATTGTCTCTGACGCAGCAACAACTCTGTCTTTAAAAACTGTGTCGCGTCCTTGTTTCCACGGGAAATCATATTGCGTGTTCAATACGTACACAAGGTAATTATCATATTCATGCAATCCGCTGGTTGATATAGCTTCGGTTAACTGATCATGGTTTCCCTGAACAAAAATCATGTCTTCTTGCAACACATTGCTACATTCAACAGCCACCACATCACGTATCTCTTTGATCGAGTCATCGGGTTTTAGCTGGTAGTCATGCAATACTGAATCATTGGTATAATCACCACAGTAGATAACATTTGTAGGTTCTATGTTTGCATTCTTTATTTGTTTAAGAATAGATGTCAATGTTACGGACGGTTTATCCCATCCATTCATTTCCTGATAATCGGATGCGAAAACAAGTGTGTCTGCAGCCTCCAGTATCCGGGGATCTTCCACGGAAGATTCAACGCTATTGTCTATTGAGTGGTTTTGCTCATTTCTGTGTTGTTGCGTGCTCAGGAATGATAAACATAAGCAAATCAGCAACAACATAACGATAATTGCTGCTGTAAGCCTTAGTTTCTTATTTGCCTTGCGCTTTGTACCTTTTTCTCCCATCAGTTAGCGCTGTCCCACTCACAAATATACCCGGAATACTTAGGATCTTTATAGTATGGAGGGCCCTCATATGTTTGTGAAAGACCTGTATCAGACATATCGTACCATTTGCCATATCTGTCAGTATCATTTATATCTGTGCAGCAAATTTGAAGATAGTCCTGATCGCCTTCAGCGCTGGTATCGTTATTATTGGGCTGTCCGCTTTTCCAATTCTCATAACCACCTTCTGTGCTCATATCAAGAGGAATAGGCTCTCCCGTCACCCATCTAAAGGTGCCTTCTTGTTCAGAATCTGATCCCCCTATCCAGAAATTGTATTTTTCTGCCTCGGAATATGTCTCTATCATCTCAACGATCTTTTGCTGCTCATCCTTGCTTGTAATGGTAACAAGATGACCACTCATCTTCTCACATGCTCTCTCCGCCTCAGTCCACAGCATCGTTTCATTATACAATTTATAGTAATGTCCGTTGTACTCTATGGCGTCTTCCGGTATTTGACTCGCAACATTACTTTCATCCTTTGATTTGGTATCATCAAATTCCGCGCTATCGTTTTCAGTATTCGCAGTTTCAGTGTTGTCCACCTCATTTGGGGAAGCCGTATCTCGCGGTTCAGAGAAATACATGATTGCTCCAACAATGGCAGTAATGATCGCTATAGTTGCTGCTGCAACTATGACCACAACCATTCCCTTGGGCAGTTTCTCGCCTTTGTCCTGTTTTTTTATTCTTTCTACAGGTCGTTCCACTGTTACATCTTGGAAATCTACTTTCGCTCCGCAAAATTTGCAGAATGATGCATTTTCATTTATTTGCTTCCCGCAATGGGTACAATACTTAGCCATTACTTCTCCATCTCTAAAAATATCATCACTTCACAAGTACTTCACCTTCATCTTCGACACAGACCCATCCTGAAGAAATCCTCATCCAATCCCCTGACATCTCTAGGCAAGTGATTTTTACCCCTTTTTCCATAAGTGCATCTGTAGTCGTAGTGCTGTCAACTGACTTAGCGTAATCATCAGGCGCTAGTTCACTTCTATCCAAGATCCTATAATTCTTTCCTGGTCCTTCTCTTACTCTGAGGTTTGTTTGCACAGTATAGGATTCTCCGACCTTGTATTTAGAATTGCCTGAACTTCTGCTTTCAGAGCCGCTTCCCTTACTTTCAATAGCCTGTTCTTGCGATTCTCCGCTTTCATCTTGAGCCTGTTCTTCAGCTGATTCAGTAGTTTCTGTGCTAGCTGTTGAATCATCATTTGATTTTCCAAAGTACATGATCGCACCAATAGCGACTGTCGCCAAAACAAGTACAAGTGCAACAGCAACAATAATAATCATTTTTTTAGGCAGCTTCTCACTTGTCGATTCGCTGTCTGAAGTGTCATTAGGCTCATTGGATATTATATCGTCTGCGTTTGCGCCTATACCATAGATTTCTCTCGGGTTGAACCGACTGTTTGCATTATCTTCTGATGCTAAATCTGACGCATCTGAGAAGTCAGCCTTTTTGCCACAATACTTGCAGAATATGGCCTTATCACCTATTTGCTTTCCACAGTGAGCACAATACTTAGCCATCTCTCCTCCAATTTCCAGTTCTTATAAGTTTTTCAATTATCGTTTTCATCATCAATGCTACGCGTCTTTTTTTGAAGCATTCAGCTGTGTCTGACGATTATTTTCAGTATTGCTATACAGTTCGAACACTTTGTACGTGTCCAGGTTTATATACTGCCCTAGCAATTGATAAAACTCATCTTCGTCATAATATTGTTCGGAATCATCTGACCACATAATAGAAAAATCGGAATACTCGTTGGTATTTCCAAAATAAGTATACCTCTCTGTGTGGATACTAAAGACTGCTCTGTCAAATTCTTCATTCTCATCAAGCGGTGCCCATAATTCATTTTCATAACCGTATCCGTCATCCGCTCCAGAGTGTCTATCATATACAAATCCATTCTTTTCGTAATACCCTATTTCATAATTATCATCAGTATTAAGTGATAACCATGTATTAACCAAGTTAACTCCACCAATATAGCCCTCGCTTTCATTTATTGTGAATATTAGGCATGATTCGCCATAAGGGGAAACAAGCAGTTCGGGAATATCGTTATCATCAATATATGCTAGCCCAAAGACAGTATCGCCATCTTCAGCATCCTCACTAGAGAAACGCAACCCATATTCTTCATCAGCGGCCTCATATCCTTCAGTGAGTATTCTTGTGTACTCACTAGACCAATGCTTTTGTTTCGCCACTGCTGCCTTCGCGCTACTGTCCTTAAAGTTTCCATTCTTTGTATATAGTTCGTAAGCAGATTGATAGTCACCAGATGCATAAGCCTGTGACGCCTGTTTATATCTTGATGATGGAATAATCAGGAAGTACACAACAGCTGCAATTACACAAAGTGCTACCACCAGCGCTACGATCATTATCGAAAACTGCTTAGCTTGTTTAGCTTTACGAGCTTTTGTTTCTGTCTCTTCCTTAACTCGAGCATCTTTTCTCACTCTCAAGCTATTTAAATCCGGATGCAAATCTGCTTCAAAAGAAATTCTGCAATTATGGCAAACGCCATCCTTCTCGTTGTTGATTGCACCACATGAGCAACGCCAAATATCGCCTATTGTCGTCGGTGCATAAACGTGGTTTTTACCATTTTCTTTCTGGAACTGTTTCTCGAGCTCGGCATCGTCTGCAAGAAATGATCTCAGTGGAAGTAAGTCCGGCAAATGGCTGAATGTTTCATCATCCGGTACTAACACTGTTCCATCATAAAGTACAACTTCTACGACTCTTGCAGTAAAAGAAATGCCGGAAGTGTCATTAAGCGGCACTACTTCTTGGTCACCAAAGAACTGATCTCTAGCGACATTCATCTGGTTATATTCATGTATTGTCGATTCAACCATTTCTCCTGAATAGCTCTTGGAATCGATATGAACGCTGACACCTTTTATTACTTTTGATGAAAGGCTCTGAAGCTTAAGCTGTACGCATGGCCTATTGCTGAAGTTGTCCCACAACAATTTGCCCGCATAGATCAGAACCGGGACGCCCGGTGAATAACCATACGGTTTCAACGAAAAGAGTGGTTTATATCTATCACTCATAGTCTCTCCTCTTTCTCACGACCTATAGCGACGGTAAATCTTGTGGGTTAAATCTGTTCTGCCATTTCTCAATTGCGAGGTCTCCCATGCTCTGCAGATCCTGAACCAACGCACCTAGCTCGCTAAGCATAATATCGGTATCTGCTGTCGGGGTGCTGGCTATAGCAAACAGTGCGGAGTTCCCAATCAAAGACTTTGGCCCCTCTCCCACTACAATAGGCGATATGCTGACATCTTTGGCGTAAACTGCAATCTGAAACGCAGATCTTATACCTAAGAATATTAATAATCCCCCAATAGCCAGGAAAATGAATCCCATCATTTGCATTGCTCCACTGCCAAAAGAATTCCCTGCCATTGATAAAAATGCGATCCCTAGGAGAGCACATATCGCACCAATTATTATTAGCTTTAAATCAAAATTAGTCCCCTTATAGCATGTAAGACCAGATACCGAAGACAGCGTAACTTCCTGATTATATCGACTGTTTCCGCCTGATGCATTGAAAAGCAATCTCTTATTGGTAACTGTTAAATAGCCTTTGACTCCCCTTACATCAGCACAGTTGTATCTTTTTACTATGACTTCTCCTTCTGCAAGAGCTGTATCTATTACGCCTGTTGTTCCCGCTGTTTGCTGCGGTGTATTGATAACCGTTTTTGGCGGGTCTAATTTAGGCTCACTGAAATCGGGTTTCTTAAATCTTTCCGTAACACCTTTTATTGTTGACGCGATAGAGTCGTTTGCGAGAGCCATCCCGCAATGCGGACAGAACTCGGCATTATTCTCCACTTCCTTGCCACAATACTCACAAAACATTATCTTACCTCCTTCTTTCGATACACTTAATTATATTCGTTGAATCTGAACACAAACGGTTCGCCAGTGATCGTTGACACGATAGCCTCTCCGATTCTCAGATTATTTATATCTGAATCCTCAACAACATACGCTTCTCTTAACTGTTCGGTTATGCCTTGCGTCTGAATGCTTGACATAAAAGTTTGCTTTTTGATATTCATGCCGGACAGGTTCTTTATAAACTCTCTTGAAAGTCCATCATTGATCCGGAATGAATACGTCGTCCCAAATCCCGATAGCATGCTTCTGCCTACATCCTCACCATAAGCAGCTAATACCTGGTTGATATTCTGAATGCCTACAAAGAATTTTGCACCAAGGCTTCGTCCAAAGTTTATGCCATCATCGATATGGCTGAGTTCCGGAAGCAGTCTGAACTCATCAATAAAGAAATAAACATTTCCATCCTTCTCTTTTCGTGAAAGAGTTTCCTTGATAGCCAGGTCAATAAGGAGCCTGTAAATCGGCGTAAGGATCGATCCTATACTAAGATCGTATTCAACAAATACAACCTTTCCGCCCTTGTTCTTAACAATCTCACGCATTGAAACTGTACCTCTTTTGCTGAAGTTTCCAACAAATATCTCGCGTATCATCTGCTGGAGTTCTGCCATAACTCCCAGCGTTTGGCCGGCCTTAGGATCATAGATATAAGACTTCATTGCCTTCAGATCGTTATGCTGATCCAGAACCTGCATCATTAACTCGGGCGTCATCATATTAAGATAGGCTCTCAGTGATTTATTGTTTCTTTTTTCTTTTAACGAATCTGTTCTGAGCAAATGCATCATCAAAGCAAAGAACAGATCTTTAGCGGCATTTGGAAAAAACGGTTGAGTTGTGTTCCTTATCTTATCTGCAAATAGTGTGTTTGCAATTTCCAGAACATTTTCTTCAATGCGATTATCTGCAGATACTTCGTTAAAAATATTCCAGTAATCTACGCCAATGCTTCCTGTAGCGCGTTCATCGTTGCTTATGACTATATCGCCTGGTTCATAAAACTCCTTGTAGTAGTCTCCCTTGGTATCGAAAATGACCACAACATCTTTGTCCGTCAACACCCTGCGTGTATTGCGAATAAAAAGATTCATCGCATTTGTTTTTCCGGTTCCTATTCCTCCAAGAAAAAGCATATGTCTTGATAGGATTGACTCTCCTATAGGAATAGCTATGCTCTCGGCCTTCTTATTCTTCCCAGGCATCATATACAACGGTCGAGCCTCCTTGTGAGTGCATACCGTTGCAAGCTTATCCCCAAAGATAGGGATTTCCGAATTCACATTTCTCACCGATTGAACCAATTAAGCACCTTCCTATTCTTTAGATTAATAGCTATATGACTGCTCTTCCTCGCTGCTTTCCCCTTCAGAGCCAGATTCATCTGTTGCCTCTTCGCCAGACAGATCACTAGCCTGTTCTTCCTGTTCTGTATTCTCTTCAGCAGAAGTCTCATCCGCGCTTTCCGTCAGATCGCTAGACTGCTCTTCCTGTTCTGTGTTCTCCTCTGCCGGAGACTCATCCGCGCTTTCCGTCAGATCGCTAGACTGCTCTTCCTGTTCTGTGTTCTCCTCTGCCGGAGACTCATCCGCGCTTTCCGTCAGATCACTTGCCTGCTCTTCCTGTTCTGTATTCTCTTCAGCAGGAGTCTCATCCGCGCTTTCCGTCAGATCACTTGCCTGCTCTTCCTGTTCTGTATTCTCCTCAGCAGGCGACTCATCTGCGCTTTCCGTCAGATCACTTGCCTGCTCTTCCTGTTCTGTATTCTCCTCAGCAGGCGACTCATCTGCGCTTTCCGTCAAATCACTTGCCTGCTCTTCCTGTTCTGTATTCTCTTCAGCAGGCGACTCATCTGCGCTTTCCGTCAGATTACTTGCCTGCTCCTCCTGTTCAGCATTCTCTTCAACTAGCGCTTCGCCCTTGTCTTCTCGATTATCTATTTCAGCTACTGGTTCACTTAAACTATTAACTTCACACGGCTCATATTTGCCTTCTCCAAAATCTTTAGTTTCTCCTGTTTTTGGATTATAATATCCATTTGTAGGGTTTTGAAAACTACCAAAATGTGCATCCTGATGTTCATCTCTTGATAAAAACTGAATGTTTTGCGGATCACCCTGATATTCTGGATATGCCTCCGCACTCTTCATATGATGTCCTTCAAAGGCTTTCCCGTTTTCATCATACGCTTTTCCTTTTTCAAGAATATCCCGCTGTTGGCTAGGCGTCCAATCCCTTGTACCTTGCCCTCGTTGTACTAAGCTCTTTTCATTTTTCCACGCTTCTCTTATTGCCTTATTTGATTCTGATGTTCTGCGAGACATGTGCTAATCTCCTATCCCTAAAGCATCATATAAATCATTTAAGAAGCAAAAGAAATCATCATAAGACTCGTCATCTTCAATCCTTCCAGCATCATGGTTATAGATTGAGATAATTTGCTCTGTCTTTCTAAATATTACAGGGTCACCAGAGGCCAACGCCCCTATCACTATGTAATTATCGTCTGGACGATCATCATCATTTACATTAATAACAGGTTTATGATCTACCCCATAAAGCTGAACGCCCGCTGGTAAGAAAAGTTCTCCACCATCAGAGAACCGTAGCCATTCTCTGTATTTGTCTGGTAGTTTGATGTCATGTAATTCCTCAAACGCAGTAATCTGGCTTTCCTCGGTGCCTTCACAAAAGTACATATCGCCTTGCTGAGTCAGGTTGTTTACTATTGATTTAAGATTATCCGCAACCATATTCAATCTCCCCATATTACAGTACTGCTATAGTATGAAAAATACCGTCTCTTTTTATGTTTTAATTATACATGCCTCAAAATCCCTTGTCATAATAATTGGACACTTAATCTATCATTTTTGCTTTCAAAGGATGCGTAATCTCACTTTTTCAATAACTATATGACTGATCTTCCTCGCTGCTTTCCCCTTCAGAGCCAGATTCATCTGTTGCCTCTTCGCCAGACAGATCGCTAGTCTGCTCTTCCTGTTCTGTGTTCTCTTCAGACGGAGACTCATCCACGCTTTCCATCAGATCACTTTCCTGCTCTTCCTGCTCACTGTTCTCTTCGGTTAGAGATTCATTTGCGCCTTCTGCCATATCGCCAGCTTGCTCTTCTTGCTCCGCATTCTCCGCGGCTATAGATTCATCTGCGCTTTCCGTCAGATCATTAGCTTCCTCTTTCTGCTCAACGGTCTCTTCAGTTGGCGACTCATCTACGCCTTCCATCAGGTCGCTAGCCTGCTCTTCCTGCTCAACATTCTCCTCAGCAGGCGACTCATCTGCACCTTCCGTCAGATCACTGGCCTGCTCTTCCTGCCCAGCGCTCTCCTCTGTTGCCGAATCACCTACACCTTCCGCTAAGTCACTTGCATGCTCTTCTTGTTCAGCATTCTCCTCTGAAGGCATCTCCTCAGCGCCTTCATTCCAATCATTGCTATTCGCTTCTTGTTCAGTATTATCATCTGCGAGTGATTCATCAAAGCTGTCTTCTGAAACTGTATCTCGTTGGTTTTGACTTTGATTGTCTTCGTCTATGTCACCCTGATCGTCTTTATAATGACCACTTGAAACTCCATAGTTTGCTTTATCCTCTACCATTGTTGGGATCACATTCGGATCTTCGTAGTCGTAGTCTATCCCCCTCGATTCACACGTTGTCTTCATTTCACTTTCCATATTGGAAAGCACATCAGAATCTAGCGACTCCGCCCTTATCTTTGCCTCATCATATGACGACAATGAAGCCATTTTTTCATAGTCATGCATTCCGGGCTCATTTCCATTTCTGGCTTCAATACCATCAAATGCTTCTGCTGTTTTTTCATATCCATATGCCCATGCATCACGCTCCTGTGGCTGCAAATAATATTTATCACCGCTGTTTCTGCTATCATAGTATTTTCCTTCATTCATTGCCCATTCAGACAACTGATGCTTATCCGAATGCACCTCTGGATGTCTCATGGCATAATTCTGATATCCATGATACCCTTCATGCGCAATCGTGTCGAACAGTTGAATATTTGCATCAGGCCTTGCAGGATGTATGGCGTCTGCAACACTATCAAAATTTCCGTGATCGATATAGTTCTCATTTACATAGATTACGTTATCTGTTGGCGAGTAATAACCATAACAATCTTCCAATGTTGTACGAACAGGTAATGCAGGACGACCCTGTTGACCTGCAAAATCATTTTCTAAAGCTTGGAGGCATTTGACCTTGTCTTGGAAACCCATATTATTCCAGTTATCAAAGGCAAAAGAATCATACAACAGTTCTCTGTTATTTGCTAACTGCCCTGCAGACATATGTGCGACGGAAGATGTTCTGAATCCGTGTGCAATGTATCTATCAAAGAAGCTCATCTATCTTCTTCTGCCTCCATCACGAATTACAGAGTTCGAGAATATTTCATATCCCTTTGCAGGATCCTTTTGCAAAATGTATAAGAGATCGACAGCATCAAGGAATCCAAAGGGCGTAGAATTAATAATTCTACTAAACGAAACGTCATTATATGATACTTCCGGTAACTTCTGGTTGCTTGCCCATGCGCGAACTAGCTGTTTCAGGTCATCCGGATACTCGTTTAAAATCCGCCATTTCCACTTCATGGCCACTACTGCTGAGATTTTTTCTTTCTTGCTGATAATGTAGTCTAAGTCATTATCAATACTATCAATATCAAAGCTCATTCCCTTACCTCCATGTACCTATGCATTTTTCATAGTTGCAACTGTATGCTTGTCAATAGCGTTAGAACTGCTCAATATATTCTTCCAAGCATATGCCTTTGCTCATTATTTCCTTGGCGTGTTCTTTGCCCACATATCTGTAATGCCATGGTTCATATATAATGCCTGTAATGTCTTCCTTGTCTTTCGGATATCTTAAGATGAATCCATAATCCTGACAATGCTCCATCAGCCATTTCTGTGCTGGCATATCTTCCTGTTTGTCTATTAGCGGATCGCTCCAGCCTGCGGAATCCGAATCAATTATATCGGCGGCAAGTCCACATTCATGCTCACTATGCCCCGGAATAGCTGTATCATCCTTGTTTGCAGTATGATCATAGAGATATTGCTGGGTTTCACGCGTCCTAAAGGTGGATATTATCTGCGGCGAGTAGCCTGCGGCTCTGCAATCTGCAAGCATCTCTTTAAGCGCATCGCTTACCCTTTCATCGACTACATAGCCGTTTTCGACCTCGACTGTCGTTATCTCAAAATCATCCGGCATTGCCTTCCAAGGATTTACCAATAGCAAGTACCATTGTCCTAACTCCTGCTGTTTTTCCTGTCTGGCCTGCTCCTCCTGTATCGCCGCTTGTTTAGCGGCTTCTTCCTCCGCAACCTTCTGTCTTTCCTGTTTAGCCCGGTTGTCGGCTATTTTATAAATTCCAAAGCTCAATACAATCAAGCATATTATCTCAGCTACTATTATCAGCGTCTTTCTTTTCTTTCTTCTCTTAGTTCTGCTCATAAAAAAATCTCCCAGGGCGATTTGGTAGTGTGGAATGGTTTAAGATGTTGTTCTTTACCCATATTATAACAGCTCTTTGACCATCTCTTTCATTTCATTCACCATTTCTTCCGGCTCAACGATCCGTATACCTCCTCCGAACCCAAACACCCATCCGTAGAATGTCGGGCTGAGGCGGACATCGGCGTAGCAGATGAAGGTCTCGTCACCCGCAGGCTCTGTTTCGACACTTTCTCCAAATCTGTCTATGACGTATTTCATCAGTTCATTCCGGCATTCGAGCTTGACTCTGACCTCTTCGCCATCGAACATTTCGAAGACTTTGTGAGAGTAATCGGTGATCCTGAAATCCTTTGGTTTTTTGGTAGCTTTATCCTCAAGAATCGTTGGATCTACCATGCGGTCTACACGATATGCCTGTATCTTGTCACGTTTATCGCTCCAGCCGACTGCATAATAGAAATCATCATTCCAGTACATCGCATACGGGCTGATGGTATAGACTTCGCCGTCGTTTCTGAACGTCCGCTTCTTGTTGCCATCATACTCCGCGATCTGAAAGCTGATCTTTCGTTTTGCCTGGATCGCATCATTGATAGTATCCACCATATAGAATATGTTCTTGTTCTTTGGCTTGATTTTGTCAGCTGTGTATATGCTGCGCTTCAAACCTTTCCTCTGATATTCGCTGACAGTACTGAGCAGTTTGCGATTCAGCTCTCTGCTCTTACCGCTCGTAATGAATCGTGATGAATTGACAGCGTCGATAAGCAGCTTGAGCTCGGCTATATCAAAGAGTCTGGCGCCGCAGTAATACTTATTAGGTCTGCCCGGGATCGTTATGATATCCATCCCGTGCTCTTTGAGCAGTGCGAGGTCACTGCGAAGCGTCTTTGTGTTTGCCGGGACTCCGTTTTCCGCGAGATAATCAATGATCTCAAAGGTGTCCATCCAATGATGTTCATCAGTCTTCTCGTTGAACATATCTGTGAGCACCAGCAGCCTGGCCTTGACCATGTTCTTCTTGTCATTATCTGCCATAACCTTACCCCAGTCTGTTCGGTGTCTCCACATCGAACGCTACATATCTGTACATTTTCTATCTGAATTATCCGGCTACTCCCACGCCCCGGGAGCAAGTCCGCTCCTTGACACTGTTTCTATATATTTGCTGTAAGCCTCTGTTTCTTCTATCTTCTTCCAGTTTTTCAGCGCTTCTTCAAGTGCCGCGACCTTTCCCATATCGTAGCGATCTCCCATGCGCCACTGATATGATCTCGGGTAGATATCATCTGCATCAAGGACTGTCGGCTCATTGAGACGCATCTTTTCGTATTCTCTATAGAGATCGTCTATGCTCTCCTTGAGGTCGATCTGTTTTTTATCTCCGGATCTCAGTGCTTCGACAGGAAGCTGATCTTTATCCAGCACTACTGTATATTCAATACCGTTAATCGTTTTACTTACTGTATTTCTGTTATCTGCCATGATTTGTTTTCCATCCACATTGGTATCCTATTTCAGATATCCTGCTTCTCCGAGAATCTCCTTCATATACGTTGCATAACGCTGAAGGATATCTTCTGCCGGACCTTTTCTCTCTTTCTCTGATGAACTCAGGCTCGCCATTTGAGCCATACCGACGAATATCTTTCCCGTCGGGATAGTCTGCAACAATCCCTCGAATGCTCCTGAAGGCGTGTCTGCTGTGGAGAGGATTACCTTGTTCTCCTTTGAGAGAAGCCCGCCCGCCTTACGCGGATAAACGATGGTCATAAACCTCTGTGTAGCCGGCAGCAGGATGTATTCTTCAATTGATGCCTGTGTCGGCCTTCCGATTACAAACTCGCCAGCCTCATTAACATCCCAATGATCCTTCATGAAATCATGGAGTTCTTCAAGCGTGAATGGTCTGTTCGTAAGTATTACCTGTCGTCCTACCATGTCATAGCCCTCCTATTCCTCTGTCACGATGTCACCTTCCCAGGTGTTGATTCCTCCGAAGCTGTTATATTGATGATAAAAAGATATATGGCAACTAAGGTCATACGCTCTTCCCGAGTTCGTATGCCTTTTGTGGATAAATGCTCGCCCTGGTCATTGACGGTGTGCCGCATCCTCTGCCGAGCACCATGCCCTTATCTTCAAACTGCATATAGCTGCAGATCTGTCTGTAATATGCTTCTGTCACCGCGAACACTGTGTCTGTATCGTCCCATGCGACTGCTAGCAAAGCAGTCTTCTTATGCATCGATGTCAGTTCCATTGTGAAGCTGTAGAAACGGTCGATGCATACTTTCAGCGGCGCTGGCCAATTGTAGTAGTAGACCGGCATGACAAATACGATCATGTCTGTTTTCGCGATAAGCGGCTTCAGTTCATTCTCATAATCATCCTGAAGCACACATGCTCCGGACATGCCGCAGTGACCGCATCCAAGACACGGTCTGATGTTCTTCCTGATCACGTTATACACAGTGACTTCATGTCCGTTTTCTTCAGCCCCGCGGATGAACTCATCTGCCAACATGTTCGATGAGCCTTTTATGTTGCCGCTGCTCTCAAGTACAAGTATTTTCATCCTATTCCTCCGGTATATCGTTTTCTATGTCTTTGATCTTTCTGGCCGGCACTCCGCCTACCAGGCAGTTGTTCGGTACATCGTGTGTGACTACCGCGCCTGCTGCAACAACTACATTGTTGCCTATGGTAATTCCAGGCAGGATCGTAACATTCCCTCCGATCCACACATCGTTGCCTATATGCACAGGCTTGGCTATGCCGATATGATGACGTCGACCCATAGGTGTCAGCGGATGGCCGACCGTCGTTATCATAGTATTTGGCCCGATCATAACGTTGTCACCGATATATACTTCACGGATATCCAGTATCGTAAGGTTGTAATTGCCGGTGAAGTTGTTGCCTATATGGATCTTCATTCCGTTGTCGCAATTGAAGGTCTTGCCGATCCAGACGTCTTCACCGACGCTGCCGAGCATCTCCTTCAGCTGTGCATACTGGGCATTGTAGTCGGAATCATCGATCGCATTATACTTCCTGCACTGTATGATCGCATTCTCCTTGCGGGCGACGATCTCCGGATCGTCATAGCAGTATTCAAGACCCGCTTCAAGCTTCTCAAGTTCAGTCATTTTCAATTCCTTTCAGCAGCCAGGCAAAGCCTTTTGCTGTCCTTATATCCGGCTCCCTGAAATGGTTGCCGGGATTCATCTCAAGCACACATTCACTGCAGACAGGATCTGTCTGCATAAGCTCGTACTGTCTTCGTATGTTATCGCCGACAGTCCTCATCACAGGATTGCGGGTCTTCTCTTCTTTATCGCCAAGGCTCAGGTATACCCTGTCTGCCAAGATCGTATTACTCCCCGCGAAGTCCACCCATCCTGGGAACCATACTGATGGGGATGCTGCCGCGACCCCGCTGAAGATGTCTGTCTTATATGCCGCCCACAGTGCGAAAAACCCTGCCAACGAATAGCCGCCGATAAACAGTTTCACATCCCTGCCTCCGGTGAGCTCCGGAACAAGGGTGTCCGTGACATAGTTCAATGTATCTTCTGCACCTCCGGCAAAGCCTTCATCTCCGAACACCGGCGGTGCTTCCCACGGTGACAGGTCTGCGTTCCAGTCACTAACCTTGAATGCAGCCAAAGTGAAGCCGGCGCCATCAGTGAGTCTGTCGATCTCAGCTGCCTCGCTGTCCAGCACCTCTATATCGTGATCATCCACCGGCTGCACGAGCAGTACATCTGACGATACACAGTCATATATGATGCATCTTTTGCCGCCAATTATCTTCTCCGTCCTGTTCACACCAGTTCCCGCCTTGCTTTTTCTTTCTTACAACGATGCTGCCATTGACTCCGTCCATACTTATTCCGTATATCTGAATCCGTTATCTTCGCACCATTCAACGGCAAGCTTCCTGTGCGCTTCATCCAGGTAGTCGTACCAGTCCTGCTCGATTCCATAATGCCTGATGCCATCCTTGAACCTGCAGAAGGCTCCCTTACGGTGGATCGCATTGTCAAGATAGTTCTGCACCTCCCCTTCAGGAAGCTCCCAAACAAAACGTTCCATTATGCTGTGTTCGTGGATATCATACTGGTCGGGAAGTCTGAAATACCTGCTTCTGTATTCAGCATCTATCTTATCCGTCAGTTCTTCGAGAGCTTCTCTGCCGTCATAATAAAGATACGGATCATCAGGTATCGACACTATCTCCATCTCTTCTATGTCCAGAAACTGCCGCCACTCGTCAGAAGCCATCTCTATCGCGTCACTGATAAGCTTTAGCGGCACAGTCGGGATCTTCTCGAATCTGTATTCCTGCGTTACATTCGGATACTTCTCATGATCAACTTCGCTGAGAAACATCTCAAGCGGACGGATGTACATGCCGCCATCATCATATAGAGGCTTGTATACCATCATCTGCTCACGAGTCTCACTGTGTGTCGCAACGCCGATAATCTCATACAAGTATTTATTTGTGCCCCGTTCTTCGGAATCCAGCAGTTCACGTTTGAAATGCCTGACTATATCTCCGGGTTTGAATCTATTACTATTATCCATTTCCTATATCTCCACCAGATCTACCACATAGCAGTCTCTACTCTGCTTGTATTTCTTATTAAGCGTAGCTCTGAACCTGTTTCCACCCTGCTCGAACGTGAACCAAGGCTGCCCAAATATAGGCTTTTCTATTGGACTTATGTTTTCCACAGTATATGTCTCTCCATATTTCGAAGGCTCAAGCGAACATCCGCCTTTATGAGTGAAGGTCACTTCTGTAAGCTGATCACCTTCAAGCACATAGTGCGTTTCTTCCGGGAAGAGCCCGGTCGTATTGCCACCCAGCACAAAGTCCCATTCGAAAGTGCCCGGACCTTCATCGTCAAAATCTCTGAAACTCATTACTTCGATTTGCTGTTAATTGTCCTCAATTATTATCGGAATATATACCATCTTCAGCGGTATAAGCCTCTTATATTTGTCGCTGAGCTTGTCGTAATACTTCAGGACAAGATCTACGAATTCCGTACCATTGATTCCTTTAATTATTGGAACCCCTTCAAGATATTTCTTTGCATTCTTTGTATAATCGGATAGAGTGACGAACAGTCCGTAATCCCCTTCCCTCATCGCGCCTTTAAGAGACTGTATGGTAGCTTCCTTGATATTGCCATCACTACTCTTCACTTGTACAAGTATTCTCGGAGGGAGCTCATCTTTATAGGCAGTAATATCAATTCCACTGTCACCACCGTGTGGGGATACTGTTGTTCTGTATCCCATAGCATTCAGAAGATCAGCTACAAATTCCTCGAGGTCATATCCTTTGAGTTGCCGGCTAAGTTCCTTGAGAACAAAATCTCTTGTGCTTTCAATTATCTCATCTGCTGTTGCAGCAACAGTTTCATCTTCTACCGTATCATCCAGGTTCTTTTTGAAATCCTTGTCTAATGCCGATAAGTATTCATCCGAATAGTTCTTTATCATAAAGAATGACATCGCAGAGCCAAGTTCGTGCAACGCCCCTTGCGAGAACATGGTTCTTGGGATATGTTTCAGCCATTTGACCTTGCGTTGCTGTACATACTCTGGAGCCGAGGCATTATATTCATAGTCCCCCTCGATTGTTCCTATATTTATCATGCGGTCTGTTTTTGATGGAAACACGATATAGTCTCCTATCTCAGCCTCATAGATAAATCGGTACAACATTCCAGAGCTTGTCGGAATACTCCCCTTCTTAGCATTAGGGAAAACTTCCATATACCTCTTCTTAAAGTCATCGCGATTTGGCTCTATCTGGCGAAGATCTCCTATTTCCTTCCACCCAAGGCCAATTAGCAGCTGCTATATAGTCCTCGCGCTTGGACATCGGGAGATCCGGTGGAAAGAGCCTGCTGAACCTGTCCCCACGGAGCACGATCCGCTCCTTCTGGTTTGGTTTGACCTCCATCACGATCTTTTCCATTGCTTCAGGTGTGAGCACGCCTTCCTCGGATAAACGCCTGAGCCTGATAGCCTGAGCATGCGATGGAGTGCACTCCTCCAGATCCATGATCTCCCACAGCTGTCCCTGCTGGAGCCTCGGGATATATGAGAGTTCTACAGCAGGTCTGAGAGCGATCTTCCCTTCGTCCACCATATCCAGAAGCTCTGGAATGAGTTCAGTCAAGCGGATATACTTTCGGACCGTCTCGCCACTTTCTCCTGCTCCTCTTCCAATGACATCTCTACTGGTTTGCGACTTCTGCAACGGTGTTGCAGAAGTTAAATCTGTTCGCTTCCCCTGTCTGTTCATTGCTTCCAGCCTCATCTTGTAGGCGAATGCTTTCTCGCTTGGAAGTATCGTCGTTCTCTGGAAATTCGACTCCGTCATGAGTATAGTAGCTTCATCCTTTGACAGGTCTACGACTTCACATCGAAGTGTATCCATGCCTATCAACTCGCACGCACGCTTTCTTCGGTGTCCTGAGATGAGTTCATAGCGGCCGTCATCCTTTTTTCTGACCATACATGGGGTTATGACACCCTGAGTGCGTATGCTTTCTACGAGATTCTGCATGTCTTCGTCATCCCTGACCTTGAAAGGATGCTCCGGAAACGGATCTATTTCCTTGATCGGTATCTCATATATCCGCTTCAGCTTTGCATCGTCTCTCTCCTCCTGTGATGAGAACAGATCATCTAACGATGGCAGTCTCATCTCTACGCTTTTCTCGTTCGCCAATTCTCATCACCTCTTTCGTTAATGCTTCATACGCCAGTGCAGGCTTGGACCCTCGGTCATACTCAAAGATACTCTGTCCTGCCTTAGATGCTTCTGCTGCTTTGACAGCAACCGGAATCTGTGTGTCGAAAATCCTTATCTGCGTACCATACTTCATCCTGATAGTGTCTATTACCTCTTTTGCAAGATTTGTCCTGCCGTCTACCAGAGTCATGACTATACCGCCGATCTTCAGTTTGTCGTTGGTATGATTCCTGACCATGTCTATACTCCTCATCAGCTGTGTCATGCCCTTAGCAGGCAAAAATTGGGCCTGTACGGGGATTATTACGCTGTCGGCAGCCGTCAGGGCATTTATGGTTATCATGCCCAGAGAAGGCATACAATCGATCAGGATATAGTCATAGTCGTTCTTTACTGACTTCAGGAGATTTGAGAGTATCTTCTCTCTGCTCATGGCATTCACAAGCATCGTTTCCATAGAAGACAGATCAAGATTGGACGGGATCAGGTCTACCCCTTCAGGATGATGGATGATCGTATCATGCACTACTGGTTTATACTCCTGAGTTGCCAAATACATGAGCCTGCCAAGTGATTTTTCGAGTTCGTCCCCGTTCCACCCAAGGCAAGCGGTCATATCCGCCTGAGGGTCTGCATCGACCAGGAGTACTCGTTTCCCCTGCCTGGCCAGCCCCACTCCCAGATTCAACGTAGTCGTTGTCTTGCCGACTCCGCCCTTTTGATTACATATCGCTATTGTCCTTGCCATTAGCCTACCTCCACCGGGAATCTGAGAAGCTTACATTCCTGCTGTCCGAAGTATTCCTCGAACATATCCTCGATCCTTGTACTGTCAAACACCTCAGAGTCCATAAGCTCGTCCTGAAATGCCATATAGACAGTCCAGTCGTAGACCTCGCATTCTTTCAGGATATCCAAATCCTCAGCGGCACATATAAGTCCGTTTGAGAGGAAAACTGCCTGTATCATATCGACCATGGTCTCTGCTTCGCTGAGAGCAAGCCTTCTTGCTAACATCTTTGCAAGCTCATGGTTCAATTCGAGCAGCACAGAATCAAGCCTTTCTGCAGTCATTTCTGCAAGCCGTATTGCAATATTGCAGGCAAGCTGTTCCTCTGGTCTGATCGAATACTCTTCTTCGTCTTCGTCGTCAGTCAGCAAGGCAGCCACAGCTTCCTGCCTTTTCTTCTCGATTGCTTCATTGAGTTCAGCTGCTATCATTTTTTCCTCATCGCTGGTATTGTTGTTGATTTTTTTGAACTTAAACATCTTTCATCCTTCCTCCGATAAACCGGCTTCAAAAAAATGCCCCGCACCCCATTGTGCAGAGCATGTAAGCCGAAGCGAAGGAAGGCAGCGGCATCAATCAACAAATCTCACCAGGAGGTCATCTATCGCATCGGTATAGCGTCCTTCTGCGAGAAGCTGGTTCTTGAATTCTATGAGAGCCATGACGATGATCCTTACCTCGTCATATGTGAATTTCATCTTTGGTTTGAACATGACTTTTTGCACCTCCTTTTGCCTGTATTAAACTTCCTCTCCGTTCATTTCGCAATTATGCGATTTGCAGATCCCGGCATCACTGGCTGCCAGCTGCCGGCTTAGAACTGCTTCCTTTTTGGCAAAGAAGCTGATTAGGGCATGTATCTCTATTATTTTGTTTTCCCCAAGCTCACCGGCAGGGAATCTACTGTCCCAGAACAGCAGGTCTACATCTTCCTCACTCCAATTGCTCAGCTCGATTATGTCCTGACTGCTAAGAATTATCACTTCAGGTGATCTGTACATTTTTTCTGCATCCAGCCAGTCGAGCTGCATCCCGTCTACTCTTTTTCGTCTTTCGACAAATAGCTTTCCGTAATGAGCGTAGCCGCTGTAAATATTTATGCGCCATGGATTCTCACGCATCAGTCTCTCCTGTATCAATAAATTCCTTTACTCTTTTGACAGAGAAATACTCAATAAGAGCGTGATTCTCGATCAGCTGTTTTCGTCCCATCTGAACTGAGTGGAATTCAGGATCTCTGAACATCCTCTGTACTGTTTTCCTGCTCCATCCGGTCATCTTTATAAGATCATCGACTGAATAAAAAATGACCTCGCTAGAAACATACACACGTCCGACTGCGTTCGGATCATATGTGTGATTCTTATCTATCTGTATACTTCTGTTATTATCTTCCATTGAGATCTACCTCACATTGATTACTGCCTGATGCCTTGCACGATATGCATGTCTCTATAAAGAGTGTAGGCTTTGACAGGGAGGTTCTCAATTCTGCAACACCGATACTTGAGCGTGTGACCATTGATCGAAGGCAATAAAAAATACCGAAGCGCTACAGGAATGTAATGCTTCGGTGCTGAAAAATATTTTGATGACTTTATAGTATCAAATTAGTATCACGGTTTTTTGCCCGTTTGCTGAAACGCAGTGTTTTCAACGGGTCCAGCCGAGGGGTTTGTCGATTTGAACTATTCGAATTCGATCGTCGAAACAGGCTTGTCGGAGATATCCCACATTACTCTGTTGACACCCGGTACCGTCTCGATGATGCGGTCTCTCATGGTCTTGAGCATTTCCCATGGGATCTCAACTGACTCTGCCGTTACAGCGTCTACTGTGTTGATGGCTCGGATGATGACCGGCCATCCCATATATCTCTTTCCGTCCTTTATGCCGGTGGACTTCATGTCAGGAATGACAGCGAAGTACTGCCAAGGAGTCTTGTCCATCTTGCCGATCTCTTCTCTTACGATGGCATCTGCCTCGCGAAGAGCCTCGAGTCTGTCTCTTGTGATGGCGCCTGTGCATCTTACGCCGAGTCCAGGTCCCGGGAACGGCTGTCTGTATACCATGCTGTCAGGAAGTCCGAGAGCCGATCCGACGACTCTTACCTCGTCCTTGTAGAGCAGCTTTACAGGCTCAACGAGTTCAAACTGAAGGTCTTCAGGAAGTCCTCCTACGTTGTGGTGAGCCTTGACTCCGTCGGATTCAAGGATGTCGGGATAGATAGTTCCCTGTCCGAGGAACTCGATGCCCTCAAGCTTTGCAGCCTCTTCTGCGAAAACTTCGATGAATTCCTTGCCGATGATCTTGCGCTTTGTCTCAGGGTCGTCAACTCCTGCCAGCTTATCGAGGAATCTGTCTACAGCATCTACGTATATAAGGTTTGCGCCGAGCTCTTCTCTGAACACCTTGACTACCATCTCAGGCTCGCCCTTGCGGAGAAGTCCGTGATTTACATGTACGCACACCAGGTTATCGCCAATAGCCTTGATAAGAAGTGCGGCAACTACGCTCGAGTCAACACCGCCGGAGAGAGCAAGAAGCACCTTCTTATCTCCGACCTGTGCCTTGATCTCTGCGAGCTGCTCTTCGATGAACTTATCTGCGAGAGCGCGAGTAGTGATGCGTTCCATTGTTTCCGGTCTCTTGTCACCCATTTGAAATACCTCCGTGTTATCCAGTGAATGCTTTAGCGTCCGCCGCCGTTGCTGCGGCCGGATACTTCCTTGAGAATTACGTCGTGTGCTCCGCCCTCTACGATGCTGACGGCCGATACGAGCGTAAGTTTGGCGTTCTTATGGAAATCTGCGATGTTCAATGCTCCGCAGTTGCACATCGTCGACTTTACCTTGCCGAGCGACATTGCGACGTTGTCATGGAGCGATCCAGCGTACGGAACATATGAGTCAACGCCTTCCTCGAATTTGAGCTTCGCGTCTCCGCCGAGATCGTATCTCTGCCAGTTGCGCGCTCTTGCCGAGCCTTCGCCCCAGTACTCCTTGACGTAAGTTCCGTTGAGCATGAGCTTGGCTGACGGTGATTCATCGAATCTCGCGAAGTATCTTCCGAGCATGATGAAATCCGCGCCCATAGCCAGAGCAAGTGTCATGTGATAGTCATATACGATGCCGCCGTCCGAGCAGATAGGTACATAGACGCCCGTCTTCTTGAAGTACTCATCTCTTGCCTGGGCTACCTCGATGACAGCCGATGCCTGTCCGCGGCCGATGCCCTTCTGCTCACGCGTGATGCAGATCGATCCTCCGCCGATGCCGACCTTTACAAAGTCAGCGCCGCAGTCCGCGAGGAAGTTGAATCCGTCAGCGTCAACGACGTTGCCGGCTCCGACCTTCACGCTGTCGCCGTAGTTGTCTCTGATCCACTTGAGTGTCACAGCCTGCCATTCGGAATAACCCTCGGATGAATCTATTGTGAGGATGTCCACGCCAGCATCGAGCAGTGCCGGGACTCTTTCCTTGTAATCTCTTGTGTTGATGCCGGCTCCGACGATGTATCTTTTATCGGAATCGAGGAGCTCGAGCGGATGCTCCTTGTGCGAATCATAGTCCTTACGGAACACGAACGCCGTGAGCCTCTGATTATCATCAATGATAGGAAGCTGGTTGACCTTGTTGTCCCAGATGAGATCGTTTGCCTCAGACAGTGTGATGCCCTCATGGCCGTATACCATCTTGTCGAACGGAGTCATGAATTCCGAGACTTTGGTATCCCTGCTCATACGCGAGATACGGTAGTCCTTGCTGGTAACGATACCGAGCAGCTTTCCCTCAGCGGTGCCGTCCTCGGTGATGGCTATAGTGGAATGTCCTTTCTCGGCCTTGAGATCAAGAACATCCTGCAGAGTAGCGTCAGGCTTCAGGTTGGAGTCGCTCGGAACGAATCCGGCCTTTGAACTCTTTGCCTTTCTGACCATCTCCGCCTGACTCTCTATTGACTGCGAGCCGAAGATGAATGAAATGCCGCCCTCCTTGGCAAGCGCTACCGCCATGTTGTTGTCGGATACGGCCTGCATGACCGCGGAAGTCAGCGGTATGTTCATTGAAAGTTCAGGTTCTTCTCCCTTTTTGAATCTTACGACCGGTGTTTTCAGTGAAACGTTCTCCGGACGCGCTTCCATGCCGGAATATCCCGGGATGAGAAGATATTCATTGAAGGTTCTTGAAGGTTCTTTAAGGACTGTCGCCATTGTGCACCTCTTTCGTAAAAATTATCTTAAATAACAGTATTTTAAAAAGTTAGATAGACCTAATTATTTGCTGTTTTCCCTTGGGTTTCTCTACTATAACACTTAATATGGGCCATTTAAAGCGATTTTGAGAAGTTAGAACTCTCTAATATTTTTGCGGCGGCATCCGCCTTTCCTGCCTGCCCGGGATGCATGTTGTTACACTTTCAACGTTGATGTACAATAGGCGTTGGCGGTTTAAAACAATATGGATAATAAAAGTAAAGAAAACAGAATAGACCTTCTTAACGGCAGCATATCGAGCGCCCTCTTCTGGCTCTCGCTCCCGATAATGGGATCGCAGTTTGTCCAGATGGCGTACAACCTCTTTGACACGATGTGGGTCGGACAGATAGGAAACCAGGCTGTGACCGCGGTGGGTGCCGCGGGTTCTTTCATGTGGATCGGCCAGGGCATCGCCATGATCCCGCAGGTAGGCGGACAGGTAATGACCGGTCAGTCCATCGGCGAAGGCAGCCTTGAAAAAGCACGGCGCTACGCCAGGGAGACCGTGCAGCTCATGCTCTTTCTGATGCTGGCATATTCGCTTGCCTGCATAGTATTCAGATACCCTCTGATAGAGTTCTTCAAGCTTCATGACAAAGCCACTGCGGCCGCAGCGGCATCCTATCTCGCGATAGTCTCCCTCGGTCACCCTCTAATGGGATACAACTACGCGATGCAGGGCCTTCTTACGGCTGCCGGTGACAGCAAAACGTCCTTCAAATATAACGCGGTCGGCATGGTCATCAATATTGTGCTCGATCCGCTGCTCATATTCGGCATCGGCCCCTTCCCTGTGATGGGCGTCAACGGAGCAGCTATCGCGACAATATTCTCGCAGGCCGTCACCAGCGTCCTGTTCGCGCGCTTCATGATGAAAGACAGCTACCTCTTCGGAGACTTCGGCCTCCTCGACAGGCCCGAGTCGAAAGAGATCCTTCATATAGTAAAACTCGGCGCGCCTCCGGCGATATTCAATATAGGATATGCCTCCGTAAATATGCTCATATCCAGGATCATCGTTACTTTCGGTGATGCAGCGATCGCGATACAGAAGATAGGCGGACAGATCGAGTCGCTCACATGGATGACGGGTGAAGGATTCTCATACTCGATGAGCGCCATCACGTCGCAGAACTACGGCGCGGGTAATTACAAAAGAGTCAGAAAAGGATTCCTGACAGGCGCAGCGATGATGACTGTATTCGGGATTCTCGTCACTGCCCTTCTCGTCCTGGGTGCATCCCCGATATTCGGGCTCTTCATACGCGAGCCTGAGATCATAGCGGGAGGAGCAGGATATCTCAGGATAGTAGGTCTGTCGCAGCTCTTTATGTGCTACGAACTCGCAACGACTGGCGCCTTCAACGGCCTCGGCCAGACAAAACTCCCTGCCGCGCTCGGCCTTATACTGACAGTCGCCAGGATCCCGCTCTGCTACGCTCTTATGCCTGTCATGGGCATAAACGGAGTATGGTGGGCGATCTCCGGGACCAGCATACTGAAAGGCATCATCCTGAACATCCTCTTCCTTATAAGAGTCAGAAAACTTGAAAAATAAAACGTATACGAAAAAGGCACCCTGCTGAGGGTGCCTCATTTTATTTGCCTGATGATCAGTCGCGGTATTTATTGATGCATTCGATATATGTTCCGTAGATGTCAGGATCCACCTTGCTCCTGATGCTTTCGCGCACTCCGGAGCTTGCCTCTACTACTGCATCATAGGTTTCCTCATCTATCTTCAGGATCTCAGTGCCGCTGTCCTCGATGGTCTTTACCCTGTCAGCGATCCTGTCGTCTGAAGCCTTGCGGGCATACTCAGTCGCTGCCTCCGCGGCCTCTTTCATGATCTTCTGATCCTCTGCCGGCATGTCCCTGAAGAACTCGTCATTCATGATCAGTGTTATCAGGTGCGGCAGATGGTTGGTCTCGACCACGTAGTCCTGCTGCTCATAGAGCCTGTTGGACACGATGACCTCGTACGGGTTCTCCTGCGCGTCGATGGTGTGCTGCTGGAGCCCGATGTACACCTCAGCAAAGCTCATAGGTGTAGGGTTTGCGCCTATCGCCTTCCAGAACGCCAGATGGAACGGATTCTCCATGGTACGTATCTTCTGGCCTTTGAAGTCCTTTATCGATCTGACCGGCTTGTTTGTGCTCATGACGCGGAAGCCCTGATCCGCTATGCCGAGCAGCTGATAGCCGCCCTTTTCATAGACGCCGCTGACCAGCGAGCTGAAGTCCGGGTCGTCCAGCACTTCCCTGCACTCTTCAAGGTTCTCGAAGGCGCAAGGTACGTCGAAGACCGCGAGGTCAGGCATGAATGTCACCTGCGGAGCCGTGTTCTGCACAACAAACGGTATGTCGCCGTCTTTGCAGGACTCGAGGAGCTCACGGTCGCCGCCCAGTGTCGAGTTTGCGTAGACCTGGATCTTTATGCGTCCTTCGCTCAGCCTGTTGACCTCTTCCGCAAACTTCTCGGCGTACATCTGAGTTACTGTGTCCTCAGGGCTGGCTGTTGCCAGAGGATAGGCGTATCTCTGCTCTCCGTCATCCTTGCCGCAGGCTGTCATTGCTAAGACAGTAATGATCATGCACGCGCATATCACGGCAAGGCGGATGCATGTATGTAACGAATTTTTGTTATCCATGACACACCTCCTCCTAGATCAGCGCCAGCGAGAACGCCGGGATGAATGTGAACAGCAGGAGCGCGACAAGGAAGAGCCCTATCATAGGCATCGCCTTCTTCGCGATCTCCATGACCGGCACATCGGTAAGCGCACTGGCGACAAAGAGGTTCACTCCTATCGGCGGGGTCACAAATCCGATAGCCAGGTTGACTACCATGATCACACCGAACTGTATAGGGTCCATACCAATGCCCTGCGCTATAGGCAGGAGTATCGGCGTCAGGATCAGGATCGCAGGCGTGGTATCCATGACCATTCCCACTATCAGCAGGAATACATTGATAACCAGCAGTATAACGACCTTGCTCGAGAAGTTGCCGAGTATGAACGAACTTACCGTCTGAGGCACCTGCATGAGAGTCAGTACTCTCGAGAACGCCGTCGATGCGGCAAGTATGAAGAGTATCGGTGTAAAGGTCTTGATGGCCTCAACAAGTATCCCCCACAGATCGCTGATTTTGATCTCCCTGTATATGAACAGGCTGACGATCAGAGCATAGAATACCGATATTACGGCTGCCTCCGTAGGCGATGTGATGCCCGAATAAATGCATCCGAGAACGATGACCGGGCTGAGTATTGCCCAGAAGCTCTCTTTGAATACCTTTCCGAATCCCTTTTCGTGAAGCTTTCCTATCTCGGCTTCGATCTTCATCTTGTCTTCGCCGTGTATTTTGCAGTGATAGACCGCGTAGCCCATAAGAAGGGCTGCGATGACAAGGCCAGGTATGATGCCCGCCAGGAAAAGATCGCTGACCGAAGCGCCGGAGGCCATGCCGTACATGATGAACGGAATGCTCGGCGGTATTATGACGCCGAGTCCGCCGGCGACCGCTACGACAGACGTCGAGAATGTTTTGTCGTAGCCCAGCCCGATCAGGATCGGGATGGTCATGCTGCCTACGGCAGCAACGGTCGCCGGAGCTGATCCGGAGATCGCGCCGTAGAACAGGCACGTAACTATTACAGCGCACGGCATTCCGGCTGTGAATCTGCCGAAAAAGTATGCGAATATATCGAATATCTTGCGCGATATCCCGCCTTTCGCCATGATAATGCCCGAAAGAACAAACATCGGGACAGCCAGAAGCGGAAAGCTGTCGAGTCCGCCGAACATCGCCCTTATGAGATACTTGGCTCCCACGGTAAACGACGGATCGAATATATGAGGCAGCACGGCGGTTATTCCGAGCGTGATGCCCACCGGGATCGCTATTATCAGAAATATTACGAACAGTATGAACAATAATCCTACCGGCATAGCTACTCCTTTCCGCCATCAGCCGAAGACACCGGCTGACCGGCTTTTACGAATGACTCAGGAGTATTGCGTTCAGGATGAGCCGGGTCATATACAGGCTTTCCGAGCGAGACTTTGAGCTCGATGATCCATCTCTGTATGATCCTGAATGCTACCAGTATGAATGAGACGAAAGGTGCAGCCTGTACCAGGTACATCGGTATACCGAGTGCCGGGCTCACCTGCCCGCTCTCAACAGCCGACATCATGTACGAATACGCGAACGGTATCATATAGAAAAAGAATGCCAGCTCTATCGTATGATTTACCAGCTTGATGACAGCCTTGGTCCGTCTCGAGAACCTTGCCACGAACTGTTCTATCTTGATCGAGATGCATCTCTTGCTGCAGTAGCTTACGCTCAGAAAACCTGCCCATATGAACATGTATCTCGTAAGCTCCTCAGTCCACGACAGCGATGCTCTCAAAACAAACCGCGAAAAGACCTGCAGACCCATTATCAGCACCATTGCGAGCAGAAGAAGGGTCAGCAGGAATTCTTCCAGATTGTGATCAAGCCATTTTAATGCTTTTGTCATGGCTCATTACCTTTCCTGTAAACAAGCCCCGCTCCCGGAAGGATATATATTACGGGAACGGGGCATAAACTGTTACCTACAGTGCTCCGTGAAGAAGTGTGAGCACCTGCTTGAGGTCTTCAACTCCCATCTGTCCCGGAGCCGATGCCTTCGCGGCAGCGCCGAATGTAAGAGCGGAGCCGAATACTTCGCCGGCAAGACGGCTGATAACGCCTGTCCCTGCCATTGACATTGTGATGATAGGTCTGTCGGCATGCTCATTTGCCATCTCCTCTGTAGCGGCAAGCAGCGTGAGAACATCCTTCTTGTTCTGAGGCATTACCGCGATCTTAGGGATGTCTGCGCCGAGCTCCTGCATCTTGCAGAGACGGCCTACGATATCGTCCTTCTCAGGAGTCTTGAAGAAGTCGTGGTTGGAAGCTACGACCTTGACGCCTGCAGCGTGTGCTCCCTCGATGATCTTCTTAACGATCTCATCGCCTGTGAAGACTTCAACGTCTACCATGTCGATAAGTCCGGTCTGGGCAGCCTTGATGTTGATGTCTGCATAGACCTCATCCTCGATAGCCTTCTCTCCGCCCTCTTTCGAAGTACGGAATGTCATGAGTATAGGCATGTCGCCGAGGATCTCGCGGAGGCCCTTCATAACATCCTCGAGAGCTGCGAAGTCGAATACGTTTTCAAACCAGTCGATACGCCATTCAACTACGTCTGCAGGAAGCTTTGTGATAGCTTTTGCTTCTTCAAGAATGGCCTCTTTTGTTACGCCTACGATAGGAACGCAGATCTTAGGCATTCCTTCGCCGATTACTGTATTTCTGGCTTTAACTGTGTTCATAGTTTTATTCCTTTCAGTTATAAGTTCAGGTGATGCTGCCGCATGCATGCACGCGGCAGCGCTGTATTCCTTGATTATTATGCGTCGGCTTCTGCAGTCTCGAGCATCTTTGCGTAGTTCTTGTTTACGAAGAGTCCGAGCAGTACGCCGATAGCTGTCAGTACGATGTTCATTGTCATTACTCCGGACGGAGTCATCTGAGCAGCTGCTGTCAGGATGGTGTAGTTGCAGAGTGACGATGCGATCATTACGAGAGCCGTAACTGTTCCCTTGATCTTAGGGAAGAGCATGTTGCATACGGATGTAGCGATCTGCAGAAGTCCGCCTGCTCCTGCCCAGCCGATGAGGAATGCGCCGATCTTGCACATGCCCTGCGAAGGTACCATGAGTACAGCTACCAGTGTTACGAGGCAAATCACAGGGTAGATAAGGATGAACCTTACGTCCTTGATCTTTCTTGTCAGGAATGCAGTTACGATCAGTGCGAGGAATGTTCCTACCGAATAGAATGTCTGCATGATAGTCGGGTCTGCCCAGCCTACAACGTCCTTAGCATAGTTCTGTGCGCAGTTGAGCCAGAGCTGGAATGTACCTGTGCATGTGAATCCGATGAGGATCAGTGCGATAGAGCCTGCAGAGAATTTTGTGTGCTTGATGCTCTGAAGAAGTCCTTCCTTCTTTTCTGCGCCTTTGCTCTTGTCTGAATCAGGCAGCGGGAAGAATATGATAAGCGCCATAAGTACGAGGTAGCAGATACCGCAGATGTAGAACAGTCTGTTGTACGAAGTTGCTCCTGCAGCTGTTGTGGCAACTGTTACTCCGAGGAAGAACGGGAGCAGCATCTGTGATACAGCGATAGCGAACTTGATTCCCATTGTTGCAACGCCAGGAGCTCTGTCGATGATCTCAGCAACGGCAGGATAGATTCCTGTGTCGAGGAAGGAGTTTGCGATACCACCTACGATAGCGCAGATGTATGCGATCCTGTAGCCTGCTCCGCCGCCGGCATTGAATGCCATAGCGAGTCCGATCAGGTAAACAGCATATGAGAATCCGCCGATAACTACTGATACGCGGCGTCCGAGCTTGTCGGAAAGCGGGCCTGCGAACGGAAGAGCGATAAGTCTTCCGAGACCGAGTGCTGCTGAGATAGCTGTGATAGCCATTACTTCAACGTTCCAGCTGCCTGCCAGAGCTTCCTTGATAACAGCCTGGCCGAGGATGGAGCATCCGACACCGTGCAGGAAGTAGTTGAGGTAAAGCACGATGACACTTGGTAAATATTTCTTGTTAGTCATGATTTTGAACCTTTCAATTTATATATTTCGGGATAGTTTTACTTTATGTATCCGGAACTAGTCGTCGTAAGAGATTCCGAGGACTTCCTTCATGTGCTCGATAGGCATTTCCTTGCCCGTCCACAGCTTGAAGCCTGCAGCGCCCTGGAAGAGCATCATTCCAAGACCGTTCATTGTCTTGCAGCCGACTTCCTTTGCCATCTTTCTCATCTTTGTGAGGAGTGTTCCGTAAGGAACGTCCACAACGATGAGTTCAGGTCTGAAGAAGCTCTTGTCAGGAACTACCGAAACGTCTTCGAGCGGCTTCATGCCGGCTCCTGTAGCGTTTACGAAGAGGTAGCTGTCTGCCATCTCAGCGCGGAGAGCCTCAGTGTCTGCGAGGTCAAACATCTTTGCCTTGCACTGTGTGTTCTCGTTGATCTTCTTTACTGTCTCTTCGCCTACTTCATAGAACTTGTCCCTGATGTTGAAGATGGAGATCTCTGCAACTCCGTCAAGAGCAGCCTGGATCTCGATAGCTGTAGCAGCACCGCCGGCTCCTACGATAGTCATCTTCTTTCCGATAGGATCGATGTCGTTGTCCTTCATAGCAGCCATGAATCCGATACCGTCTGTGATGTATCCCTTCAGATGGCCGTTGTCATTTACGATAGTGTTTACTGCGCCGCAGAGCTCAGCGGCAGGATCAAGCTCGTCGAGGTACTGTCCGACGAGTGTCTTGTTAGGCATCGATACGTTGGAACCTCTCATCTTGAGTGTTCTGATAGCCTTTACTGCATCTTCGATCTCGTCAGCACCTACTTCAAATGCGAGATAAGCGTAGTCAGCGCCTACTTCCGCGAAAGCTTCATTCTGCATAGCAGGCGAGCTTGAGTGACGGATCGGATAAGCCATAAGTCCGATAAGCTCAGTGTGTCCTGTGATTCTTTCAGCCATTTTTCTCTCTCCTTTTTATGGATCCCGGCGGTCTCCCCCGCCGGATCAGTTAAGTATCATTCTATGGTTTTGCCACAAACCCGAAGACAACTTTGTTAAATCAATAACTATTTGATGTCTATATTTTACGCTCGATCTCTGATAGGGTCTAATACCATATAATAAAAAAACCGATAGCCTCAGGCTATCGGTAGCAGCTTTAAATATGATATAGTTACTCAGCAGGCTTTCCTGTCTTCAAAGGCTCAGCATCAACGGAGGGATTTGCCCATGACACTCAATCAGCTCAGATATTTCCAGGCGGTAGCCAGGCTGCAGAACTTTCGCGCCGCAGCCGAGCAGCTTTACATCTCCCAGCCTTCCCTTTCAAGGTCCATCGATTCCCTTGAGCAGGAACTCGGTGTGGTGCTGTTCGAAAAGGCCGGCAGAGGCATCGCCCTGACAGGAAGCGGCAGGCTTCTTCTCGAGTACGCTAACAGGATAATAGAAGAATGCGATATAGCCGTATATAAGATGAAGGAACTTTCTGCGTCCGGCGGAAGGATAGACATCGGTTATGTATTCCCTCTTGCCAATTACTATATCCCTCACAAGGTGCGATCCTTTCTCGACATACCGGGAAATGAGCATGTCACGTTCGGATTCACTCAAAACAGGACTTCATCGATAATAAGGGATATAAAGAATGGCAAACTCGATGTCGGGTTCTGCGCTTATTCCGAAAATGAGGAGGAACTCGAATTCGTGCCGATACTCAAACAGGAGATGGTTATCATAACATCTCTTGAGCATCCTCTGGCTGACAAAGATGAGCTTTCGATAAACGAACTTACCAATTATCCCGTCATAGGCTATGACAGGATATCCGGTCTCGGAGGTTATACCAACAGGCTGTACAAGAACCTCGGCATAAAACCTGAGATCCTCTGCGAGTGCTCAGATGAAAACTCCATCCAGGCCCTGGTCAGGGAGCAATTCGGGATCGCACTCGTGGCAAAGGTCGACATCCTCAACGATAAGTATCTGAAGATACACCGCGTTTCAGATGCAGAGCTTATCCACTACGTCAATATGGTCTGGCTGAAGCACCACTACCTCATGCCTGCTACGGAGCGCTTCATAGATTTCATGATCAGCGGATCCGATCTTGATTCAAGTACGCTTAAAACATTGATCTGATACATACGTATCAGTTTCGCTTAATTGATACATTCAGGCTATCAATTACGGGCAAGAAAGATATTTTTCTTTTGCCCGTTTTTTATTTAACATATAAGTGCCACATAAAAGAAGACGACCGAATCCATTATTCGCAGATACTCTCAGGGAGGAAATATATTATGAAGAAGGATTATCCACACATCTTCGAACCTATCACAGTCAAGAGGACCACATTCAAAAACAGAGTAGTCATGACCCCGATGGGAACAAACTATGCTGATCCTGACGGCGGCATCAACGACGATCACATCAACTATTACAGACTCAGAGCTAAAGGCGGCACAGGCCTCATCATCGTAGAAAACGTCTGCGTAGACTTCCCTACAGGCTCCAACGGCACAAGCCAGCTCAGACTCGACCACGACATGTTCATGCCTAAGCTCTACAAGCTGACAGAAGCAGTCCACGAAGAAGGCGGACTCATCGCTGTTCAGATCAACCACGCAGGAGCATCTGCTTCATCCGCACGTACGGGAGTTCCTACTGTATCATCTTCGACAGTTCCTTCAAAGCTTGGCGGAGAGGCACCTCGTCCGCTCGAGAAGGATGAGATCGAAGCTATCGTAAAGAAGTACGGTGAAGCTGCAAAGCGCGCTGTTCAGGCAGGATTCGACGCTATCGAAGTTCACTGCGGACATTCCTATCTCATCAGCCAGTTCCTCTCGCCTATCTACAATAAGAGAACAGACGAGTTCGGCGGAAGTGCTGAGAACAGAGCACGTCTCGCAAGAATGGTCATCGACGAAGTCAGAAAGCAGGTAGGACCATTCATTCCTATCTTCGCAAGAATCAGTGCCGACGAATTTCTCGAGGGCGGAAACAACCTCGATGACTGCCTCGAGTATCTGCAGTACTTCGGAGACGAGGTCGATGTATACAACGTATCTGCAGCTCTCAACCCTTCGCTGCAGTATCAGATCGACAGCAACTGCTACCCTGATGGATGGCGTGCATACATGGCTAAGGCCGTTAAGGAAAGATACGGCAAGCCGGTCGTCACAATGGGCAACATCAGAAGCCCTAAGGTAGCAAACGACATCCTCGAGAGAGGCGACGCTGACTTCATCGGTATCGGCCGTGGCCTGATCGCTGACCCTGACTGGGTAAACAAGGCTGAATTCGGTCATGAGTGCGACATCAGAAAATGTATCAGCTGCAACATCGGATGCGCGGGCAACCGTATCCAGAACAACAGGCCTATCAGATGCACGGTCAACCCGGCTGTCATCGAGGGCGAAGAGTACAAGAAGCTCAAGGTCAACAAGCCATGCAACGTTGTCGTTATCGGCGGCGGCACAGCCGGAATGGAAGCTGCATGCACGGCTGCTGAAGTAGGCTGTACGGCATTCCTGATCGAGAAGGCCGATCACCTCGGCGGACTCGCATACGAGATCTCGAAGTTCCCTGACAAGAGCAGACTGAGAGACTTCCCTGATTACCTTGAGAGAAGGATCAAGAAGCTCCACAATCTGCACGTATTCCTGAACACAGAGGCTACTCCTGAGTTCATCAGGACACTCAATCCTGACGTAATCGTCAACTCGACAGGTTCACTGCCTCTGATCCTCCCTATTCCGGGACTCAAGGAAAACGTTGGCAAGGGCAAGGTCCAGACTGTACTCGGCGTTATCAACAACCTCGAGAACTATCCTGAGGATATGACAGGCAAGAAGGTCGTTGTTATCGGCGCCGGCGCCGTAGGACTCGATGTAGTGGAGTTCTTCGCGCCTAGAGGAGCGGACACCACGGTAATCGAGATGCTGCCGTATATCGTCGGACCTGCACTTGATCCTATCACAAAGGTCAGCATCGTTGATCTGATGAATAAGTACAACGTACATCAGAGACCGTCCACAGCTCTTCAGGAAGTAAAGCCTGACAGCTTCGTAGTCAAGAATCCGGACGGATCCATCGAAGAAGTTGAGTTCGATTACGGATGCATCTGCATGGGACTCAAGTCCAATAACCCTGTACTCGACATGCTCAAGGAAGAGTTTGCTGATGTTGAGCTCATGAACATCGGTGACTCCAAGAGACAGAGAAGGATCATCGAAGGAACAGAAGAAGGACGTAATATCATCAAGGTGCTCAGGAAGAGAAACTTCATTGACTGATCAACCTCTCTATTAAAAAAACTTCCGCGCTTTTCACAGCGCGGAAGTTTTTTGATATCTGTTTTAGTAATGCTTACGGCCCGGGGCCGTGATCATTACATCATGCCCATTCCCGGATTAGCCGGTGCTGCAGGTTCAGGCTCCTTGATCTGTGTGATGCCTGCCTCTGTTGTCAGCAGCATGCTTGCTACCGATGCAGCGTTCTGGAGAGCCGATCTTGTGACCTTTACAGGGTCAACGATACCGGCTTCGATCATGTCTTCGTACTTCTCGTTTGCAGCGTTGAATCCGACATTGCCCTCTGCCTTCTTTACCTCGGCTACTACTACAGCTCCGTCAAATCCTGCGTTCTCAGCGATCTGTCTTACAGGCTCCTCGAGAGCTCTCTCTACGATCTTAGCGCCTGTCTTCATGTCGCCTTCCTGCTCGTCAGCGTACTTCTTTACAGCCTCGATGGCTCTGATGAGAGATACGCCGCCGCCTGCTACGATACCCTCTTCAACAGCAGCCTTTGTTGCGTTGAGAGCGTCCTCGAGTCTGAGTTTCTTTTCCTTCAGTTCTGTCTCGGATGCAGCGCCTGCGTTGATTACAGCTACGCCGCCGCTCAGCTTAGCGAGTCTCTCCTGCAGCTTCTCTCTGTCGAAGTCCGAAGTAGTCTCTTCGATGGAAGCCTTGATCTGAGCGACTCTTGCAGCGAGCTCGTCCTTGTTGCCGGCTCCGCCTACGATAACTGTGTTGTCCTTGTTGACCTTGATGGTCTCAGCCTGTCCGAGCATGTCGATAGTAGCTTCCTTGAGTTCATATCCGAGCTCTTCGGAGATGACTACGCCGCCTGTCAGGACTGCAATGTCTTCCATCATTGCCTTACGTCTGTCGCCAAAGCCAGGTGCCTTTACAGCGACCACGTCGAGTGTTCCTCTCAGCTTGTTGAGTACGAGTGTTGCGAGAGCCTCGCCGTCAACGTCCTCAGCTACGATCAGCAGGCTTCTGCCGGCCTTCATGATAGTCTCGAGCAGCGGGATGATGTCCTGGATGTTGCTGATCTTCTTGTCTGTGAGCAGGATGAAAGGCTTGTTCATGACAGCTTCCATCTTCTCGTTGTTTGCCATGTATGGTGAGAGGTATCCTCTGTCAAACTGCATACCTTCGACAACGTCAAGTGTTGTTCCGAGAGTCTTGGACTCCTCAACTGTGATGACGCCGTCCTTGCCGACCTTTTCCATTGCCTCTGCGATGAGCTCGCCGATCTCCTTGTCGTTTGCGGAAACGGAAGCTACCTGTGCGATGGATGCCTTGTCGTCAACTGTCTTGGCTGCGGCCTTCAGGTTTTCTACAGCTGCCTCTACAGCGCCTGCGATTCCTCTCTTGAGGATCATAGGGTTAGCGCCTGCTGTAACGTTCTTGAAACCCTCTCTGATGATGCTCTGTGTGAGCAGTGTAGCTGTTGTTGTTCCGTCGCCGGCTACATCGTTTGTCTTTGTAGCAACTTCCTTAACGAGCTGTGCTCCCATGTTCTCTACCTGGTCCTCAAGCTCGATCTCTCTTGCGATAGTAACACCGTCATTTGTGATCAGCGGTGATCCGTATGATCTCTCGATAAGAACGTTTCTGCCCTTAGGTCCGAGTGTGATCTTTACTGTGTCTGCCAGTTTATCTACTCCGGCGAGCAGTTTTCTTCTTGATTCCTCACCGTAATAAAGTTCCTTAGCCATTGTGATTCCTCCTTCTATATGCACCCGCTATTATTTTTCGATAGTAGCGAGGATGTCTTTCTGATTGATGATAGTATATTCAACGCCCTTGTACTTGAGCTCGCTTCCGCCGTATCTGCTGAAGATAACGATGTCGCCTACCTTGAGCTGCATTGGCTCTTCTTCTGTTCCCGGACCTACAGCCAGGACCTCAGCCTGCTGTGGCTTTTCCTTTGCGCTGCCACTCAGCAGCAGACCTGCCTCTGTCTTCTCTTCGGCTTCCATTTTCTTTATAACTACTCTTGCTCCGAGCGGTTTGATTCCGATACTCATTTTATGCCTCCTGATTTGCTATTCTTGTTAGCACTCTTAACATCTGAGTGCCAATCACCAAAACTTATTGTACTCACTGCTCATATAAGTGTCAACACCCGTATATGAAGAAATCAACACTTTTCATCACAGTTTTTTATCTCTGTAATAGTAGAACAGATACTGCTGCGCATAGCCTGCGAGACTGCCGAATCTCTCGGCTGCGAATCTCTGCATGCCCTTAGTGTCACCTTCGTCAAAGCCGTACATGTCATTCATTATGTGCTTTACCCAGGTATCTACCGGGAAGGCCGCCATGTCTCTCAGTCCGAAGAGCATTATGCAGTTTGCCACCTTCGGACCTATGCCCAGATAAGAGAGGAGCTCTTCCCTGCAGGACGGGCATCCCTCTTCCATATACCTTTTTGCCGCTGCGATTATATACGGTCCCCTGTAGCCGAGCTTCATAGCGGCCAGGTCTGCTTCGTCCGTCTGCACAAGCGCCTCAGGCGACGGGAAAGCTTTTCTGCTGCTGCCATCTATCGGCTCTCCGTATTTATCGCACAGGGATTCTATGTTCTTCCTTATGCGCGGAATGTTGTTGTTCTGCGAGATGATAAACGAGATGATGGTCTCAAAAGGATCCTGATTCAGGATCCGTATCCCATACCCGTATTCAGCCGCTTTTCTGATGCGTGGCTCAGACTCTATCAGCCTGTTCTTTATCTCTCCGTAATCCGTATCCAGATCGAAGTAGTTTCTCCAGAATGCTTCGTCTCCTCCCGTTGCTTCCACGGTCAGAGTATCTCCTTCCGCAAATACCCTTGCAGCAAAAGAGCCTGCGGCTCCGGTATAGGCGCCGGAGCCGTCAGGCATCCATCTGAAGCATTGTCCGCATTCAAAGATATGAGTCAGATCAAGATCATGTATATCTCTGAAAACCATGCTCTACTCTTCGCTCTCCTTTGTAAGGCTGCCCTTCTGGGATCTTGTCTTGCTGTAGAGTACCAGAAGGATAGTTCCGATAACGCCTGTGGAGATGGCGTTGGATATAGCTGCCACGATACCCTGTGTGAATACCAGGTTCACAGGCTCGGAGTAGATGACGATATCAAGGACAGGTGCAACGATTATCCATGCGATCGCGTTGGCGATGAGCTGCATAACGTTGAAATAGATGATGTCCTTCTTTCCGAAGATGCCCTCTTCTACTCTCAGTTTTCCGTACGAGAGACCGACGATGAGTCCTGCGATGCCGCTGGCAATGACCCAGCTCCACCATACTGATCCGTACTGTACCGAATCGGACAGCGCGTGTCCGATGAACTGGATGAGGCAGCCGGCGATAGGTCCGAAGAGTGCGGCAAAGAATCCGCCTACTCCGTAAGCTGTCTGGATCTCTGTCTCAGGAATGCCTGTAGGTACCTTGAGGTACATGAACATTACTGTGAACAGTGCAGCACCGAGTCCCGTAGCTACGATAGTTCTTGTCTTGAAGTCGAACAGTTTTTTCTTTTCCATTTGTGTTCCTCCGTAAATTTATTTTCACAAATAATACTAAGCTTTTCTGAATGTCACGGTCCACTCAGGTCCGTAGCCTATGCCGTATTCTGAGGCAAAGCTGCCCTGGCTCACCGCGACCGCTACTCTCATGAGTTCGTTATTGTATGAAAGCACCGTGCCCTTTTCCACAAAGCCGAAGCTCGGCTGGAAGGATACGGTATCCTCGAATACCTTCTCTCCGTCATGCTCTATCGTCATGAGCGCATCTTCTCCGTAGCCGAATCCCGCGGCCTTGAATTCAGGTGTAGGGATGTTGGTCCAGAGGTTGCCGAAATTCGGGTCGTCGATCTCGAATATGCCCTTTACGAGCCCGTCGCTTATCTCCGGCTCAAGTATATCGTGCATCACGATCTCATCGACCGGATATTCAGGTCCGACGCCGGAGAAATCGATTATACCACTTGCAAGCCTTGCAGCGGTATACCCATATACATCTCTTCCGTGAAAAATAGCGACTTCTTCGGTGCCCTTGCCCCTGAGTCTGTTCACGCTCTCATCTATCTGCCTGACAGCTTTGATGCCCATGTATTTCTTCACGTGGGTAAGAGTTCCGTTGTCGGGTGTGACAACATAGTGCCCTGTTTCTGTAAGAGCGACACAGCTCTTGCGCGAGGTGCCGACTCCCGGGTCTACCACCGATACGTAGATGGTTCCCTCAGGCCAGAACGGAAGGCTCTGGTAAAGCCTGTAGCTGGCGCTCCACGAGTCATACTGCGGGAGTTCGTGTGTTCCGTCCATTATCTCGAGCTCGCGGTCCACAGACTTGACGACGCCGTACATGGAGCTTACCGCTCCCTCTTTATATGTAAAATCCGTCTGAAATACGAGTATTGGTTTCATGTATGAATTACCTCCGTTATTTATATGAACGGGTTCCAGAACCTGGATCCTCCGTTGACAAGGAATGTCATGAGCAGCGAGCCCGCGAGTATCAGTATGCCGACAGCTATCGCGATATAGTCGCTCTTTCTGAGAGGCTCAGCGACATACCAGGTCCTCTTTTTATGCTTTCCGAAGCTCCTAAGATCCATCGCGTTGCTTATAAGATCTATCCTGTCGAGTGTCGAAAGAATGAGCGGCACCATCACGGCGACAACATTCTTTACCCTCTGTCCGAATTTCTCCTTCTTTGAGAAGTCGAGTCCGCGGCTCTGCTGGGCGAGCGCTATGTCGTTGTATTCCCTTATGATATCCGGGAAGTACCTGAGAGTCAGTGACAGAGCGTACGTGCCCTTGTAGCTCACGCCTATCCTGTTGAGAGACGCTGCGAATTCGCTCGGGTTCGTCGTCAGCAGAAAGAGCATCCCCATCGGGACCATCGAAGCGTACTTGGATATCTTGGTTATCTGGTACAGCAGCTGTTCCTGCGTCACCACATATCTCTTGCTGAATCTGAAGAGTTCGTGTGATGTGCCGTATATCTCAGTGCCGTAGACCGGGCTGAAGAGATATGTGAGTATAAAGTTCAGCAGCAGGAATATCGCTACGTATATCAGCATCACCTTTATCTGCTTGAACTTGAGCTCTGACATCCAGAAGAACACGCATGAAAGCACTGTCACAAAGAGTATGTATCTTATGTCGTACGAGAACATCACGGAGAATGTCATACAAATGAAGCAGATCAGCTTTGTGAGGCCAGACAGCCTGAATATGAGGTTGTCACGCTCTATGTAGTCGAAGAGTTTGGTTTTCATTTGCGGACCACCTCCCTCTCATATGTGATGAAGTGGTCGACGAATGCCGCCGGATCCTCCGCCCCTATCTTCAGCGCAAGCTCATACAGGGATGTGAGCTTAAGGCTCGCCTTTCCCGCGATCTCCTCGTCTGTGAGTATATCGACAGCGCTTGAGTCGCCTATTATCCTTCCGTCATGTATGACTATGGCATGAGGCGTATACTCCAGCATCAGATGCATGTCGTGCGTGATCATGATGATGGTAACGCCGCTGTCATTGAGACTCTTGAGGAACTCCATGATGTCGGTGTAATGCCTGTAATCCTGCCCTGCCGTAGGCTCATCCAGTATGAGTATCTGCGGATCGAGGACCAGCATGGACGCTATGGTGACACGCTTCTTCTGCCCGAAGCTGAGAGCCGACACCGGCCATTTCTTGAACGGATAGAGTCCGCATACCCTGAGAGCCTTGTCGACGCGTTCTTCTATCACATCTTCAGAAGCGCCTCTTATCTTAAGACCCAGAGCAACCTCGTCGTATATCATCGGTTTGGAGATCATCTGGTTCGGATTCTGCATCACGTAGCCTATCTTCTGGCCGCGCTCCTTGATCGTCCAGTCCTTTATGTCTTCGCCGTAATATCTGATGCAGCCTTTGTCCTCGTGCACAAAGCCGCATATGACCTTGGCGAGCGTGCTCTTACCGGCTCCGTTCGTTCCGACGATGCTCACCATCTCTCCTTCATGGATGCGGAAGTTTATGTCCTGAAGGTTCTTCCTTCTTGAGGTGTACTGGAAGTCCATGTGCTCCGCTTCGAGTATCACCGGTCTCTCAGGCTGTTCTTCCTTCTGTATCTTCTGTGACGCCCATTTAAGAAGAGGCTCCTTTACCGCAGCGGTATCCAGGGTCTCCATCCTGCCGGCATGCATCTCCGGAGTCACCTCTATGCCCGCGTACTTCATGGCGGTCACATAGAGCGGCTCTCTTATCCCGAGCTCAGGCAGTATGCCCGAAGCCATTATCTCATCGGGGCTTTTATCTGCTACTATCCTTCCGTCCGAAATGACGATTATGCGGTCAACATCCCTGTACAGTACATCCTCGAGCCTGTGCTCTATTATGATGACAGTCTTGCCGAACTGTTTATGTACATCGTCAATGAGCGCTATGGCCGTCTTGCCGGTCGCCGGGTCAAGGTTGGCGAGAGGCTCGTCGAACAGCAGGATGTCTACATCGTCTACCATGACGCCCGCAAAAGACACTCTCTGCTTCTGTCCGCCGGACAGCTCATAAGGCGACGATTTGAGCATGCTCCCCATGCCGACTATGTCTGCGACCTTCTGCACTGTCTCGCGCATCTCTCCTACCGGCACAAGGTCGTTCTCGAGCGCGAAAGCGATGTCTTCGCCTACCGAAAGGCCTACAAACTGCCCGTCAGAATCCTGGAGGACAGTGCCTACATGCTTCGAGAGGCTGAAGATGTCGCTGTTTTTGGTCTCCTGTCCGCAGACCTTAAGACTTCCCGTTATCTCTCCCTTCATGGAGAACGGGATCAGTCCGTTTATGCAATGTCCTATAGTGCTCTTTCCGCTTCCGGACGGACCGACTATGAGGACCTTTTCGCCTTTGTTTATCGTCAGGTCGATATCATAAAGAGTCGGCTCCATCTGTGAGAAATACTTGAAGCCGAAATCTCTGAACTCTATGACTGCCTGATTGCTTTTGTCTGCCAATGTATCCGCCTTTCGCTTCTGCTGTCAGTGCAGTTTCCTGGAGAGCATTTCCTCTCTGTCCTTAACGATATCCCTTATCCTTACGTTGACGCTTTCTATCGTGAACGCGGTCATCGTGGCCAGAGCGTCGAACACATCATGCTGAAGCTCTATGCACTTGTTCACTGACTCAGGGTCTCTTACCGCCATTACGTCTATGGTAACGGACATGCTTATCTGCTTGCCGTTGCTCATCCTGTCCACCACGACGAGATGAGTGTTGTATTTTTCGGCTGCTATGCGCACTATGTCCCTTATTACCTGCTCGCTTATCGAGAAGCTGCCGAAATAGCTGAAAGTCGGTCTTACTACCGTACGGTCATCCGGACCATCATCGGCCTTCTGTTCGTCTTCGAGAGCGTTCCCGCGAGCCTTGTCGATAAACTGCTTTATCGGGTCCATAAAGTAGCCGGCGAAGTCACGCCTCAGCTGTCCGACAGGCGCAGGTATTACATGCTCGCCTTCATCCAGCCTGTAATGGGCGGCTATCTGCCTCTCCTCTTCGGTGGTAACGTCCTCTATGTATATGCGTTCGCTTATCGGATCAAGTCCGAGCTGCGACGCGACTATGTCAGTCATCCTGTCGGATGTGCCGATTATCATCAGCACCTTTGGCTTATATCTTTCGAGTGCTGCCTTCACGGACTCGCGGTGGTCCTCATAATTGAAGAGCGCGGTCCTCATCGCGGCTGCTTTTGAAGCGCACTTTTTCGCGGAGCTTCCGGCAACGATCTGGCCCTTATATATGAGAAGTCCGTCGTCGATTATGGCATCGAAACCGCGCCTCTGCGCCAGAGCAGTGGCCTGAAAACTCTTTCCCGTACCGCTTTTTCCCGTGAATGAAACGACCTTCATTTTACTCTTAAGAACACACCTTTCAGATTGTTTACCCCTTGCAATTACTAATTCCCACCGTTTTGGTAGGATTGTTTCATTTTGTTTTTTTGATATTTACAAGCCAGAAATCAAGTGTTATACTCTGACCGTAGATATTGAATTTTTAAGGAGGTAATATTATGGCTTTCAAGATCACTGATGATTGCATCGGTTGCGGACTTTGCGCAGCTAACTGCCCTGTAGAGGCTATTTCGGAAGGAACTCCTTTCGTAATCGACGAGAGCGCTTGCATCGACTGCGGAGCTTGCGCAGCTAACTGCCCTGTAGGCGCACCTGTTGAGGCTTAGTTAACAACCATAATTATTAAAATCCCGTAGCTGTAAGGCTACGGGATTTTGTTTTCTCCGGAATTTCTTCCGTCAGTCCCTGCCCTCCTCATTCATTCTCTTGATCATGAATGAAAGCGCGTGCAGACTGTCCGAAAGATGAACGGACTCAAGTGCTACATTTTCAGGGATCACCAGATCGACCGGCGCGAAGTTCCAAATTCCCTTTACGCCGCCGGAAACCAGCGCGTCAGCTACCTTCTGCGCATTTTCTCTGTTTACGCAGATGATGCCGATATCGATGTTTTCCTTTTTGACATACTCCTCAAGATTGGCGCTGTCCATGACCTCTACGTCATTGATGACATTGCCGATGATCTTCGGATTTGCGTCAAACAGTCCGATGATATTGAATCCTATCTTGTAATAGTATGTATAGTTGGTGATAGCCTGTCCGAGGTTGCCGCATCCTACGACAACTGTCTTGTATTCTCTGTCCAGTCCCAGTATCTTGTTGATCTCTTTATAAAGCTTTTCGACCTCGTAGCCATATCCCTGCTGTCCGAACTCGCCGAATGTGTTGAGGTCCTGCCTGATCTGTGAAGCAGTGTAACCTATCATTTCGCTGAGTTCATTTGAGGATATCTTTTTGATTCCCTTCGTCTGAAGGTAACCGAGGTATCTTCTGTAGCGTGGGAGCCTGCGGATGATCGCATTGGAAACTTTCATCTTGCCCATTGCGCACCCCTCCGGCTAAATATTGGCTTCAACGTACTTGACTATATCGCTGACCTTTGTAAAGTTTTCTGCAACATCATCAGGGATCTCGATTCCGTATTCTTCCTCAACTCCGAGGATGATCTCAACAGCATCAAGGGAATCAGCTTCAAGATCTTTCATGAAGTCTGTATCCATAGTGATCATTGATGCGTCTACACCGAGCTGCTCTGAGATAAGAGCCTGAATTTTATCAAATACCATATTGTATCTCCTTCTATATTAATCAGTGCTTACGGCAATTATTATAGTCTACGGTGGTTGACTATTCAACGATTTGAGTAGGATTTTTAACGAAATTGTTGATGTTTTTCACAAAGTCCACAAACATCATACAAATGCCTATTGAAGCTCCATCCACTCATCATAAAGCGCCGTCACCTCTTCCTCAAGGCTTGCCATTTTTGAGGAATTCTCCTGCATCCAGGACACATCCGAAGCGTTTTCAGGGAGCATCATGAGGTCCTGTATATCAGCGATCTCGGCCTCTATCTCGTGTATCCTCTGCTCCACGCTCTCGGCTCTGCGCTGCTTTCTGCGCTGCTCAGCTTCATTCTGCTTCTTTGCCTGGCGCTCAGCCTCGGAATCCTTCACGAGCTTTCTTGTAAGCTCCAGTTCTTCCGCTTCGCTTCTGCCTGCCCTGCCGGCCGGCTTCTGATCTGCCTCCTCATCCTGAGTCTTCAGTCTGCCGGTCTTTTCAAGGTAGTAGTCGAACTTGCCCTTGTATTCGACAAGTCCGTGCTCCGTAAGCTCGAGTATCCTGTCAGGTATAGTATTGAGCAGGTATCTGTCGTGCGAGACTATGAGGAGCGTGCCGCTGAACTCAAGAAGAGCTTCCTCGACTATCTCCTTCGATTCGATGTCCAGATGGTTCGTAGGCTCATCGAGTATGAGCGTATTCGCACCCGACAGCATCAGCTTAAGGAGTGAGAGCTTTGCCTTCTCGCCTCCGGAAAGATCCCTGACATGCTTGAAAACATCATCTCCAGTAAACAGGAAGCGTCCGAGCAGCGACCTCATCTCCGTATCCGTATAAAGGTGATATGCGTTCTTCATCTCACCGAGGACAGTCTCGTTCTCATCCAGAAGCAGCTGCCCCTGATCGTAGTAGCCGAAATCGACATTGTAGCCTATCCTCAGATAGCCGTCGTCAGGCTTCTCAAGACCCATGAGTATCCTCAGCAGCGTGGTCTTTCCTATACCGTTGTCTCCTATTATGCAGACCCTCTCGCCCTTGCGGATCATGAGCCCCGCATGGTCGAACAGCTTTCTGGACCCATAGCTCTTGGAAAGGTCCTCAGCTTCCAGCACCTCTCCGCCGCTCTTGTACTCGGCTTCGAAGCTCAGCTTCATCTTATCATTGCGGATCTTCGGCTTTTCCTTCAGTTCTATCATGGCAAGACGCTTTTCGCGTGATGCCGCGCGCTTTGCCAGATGCTCTGTGCCATGCTGCCTGAAGCGGCGTATCATGTCTTCCTGCCTGGCTATCTCGGCCTGCTGCTTCTCGTATTCGCGGCGCATGGCTTCGAGCCTTTCCTCGCGCTTTACGAGAAACTCCGAGTAATTGCCCGTATATGCCTCGAGCGTTCCGCTGCCGAGATCGAAAATGCGGTTCGTTATGCGGTCAAGAAAGTATCTGTCATGAGAGACCACCATAAGGGTCCCCTTGTATCCGTCAAGATATGTCTCGAGCCATTCCAGCATGTGAAGATCCAGGTGGTTCGTAGGCTCGTCTAGCATTAGGACATCAGGCTTGCTGAGGAGCATGCAGCTCAGCGCGAGACGTGTCCTCTCGCCGCCTGAGAGCTGGCCGATCTTCTTCTGTCTGGCCTCTTCATCAAAGCCCATATGCGTGAGCATCGCGCCAAGTTCGCTCTTATATGTGAATCCGCCCTTATGTTCATATTCCTCCATAAGGCGGGTGTATTCTTCCAGATCCCTGTCAAAGCTGCTGCTTTCGTGATCGGATATCGCGAGCTGAAGGCGTTCGAGCTTCCTTTCCATCTCCGCAAGATACGTAAAGCTCTTCTCCGCTTCTTCAAGCACGGTGCCGCTGCCCTCGAAATGGTTCTGCTGGCGCAGATATCCTATGTTGAATCCGTTCCTTATGTACAGATCGCCTGAAGACGCTTCTATGTCTCCGGCTATGATCCCGAGCAGCGTGGACTTTCCGGTGCCGTTCGCGCCGACTATGCCTACGCGGTCGCCTTTTTCTACGCCAAAACAGACATCCTCGAAAATGATGTCTGTCCCGTACGTTTTGCTTATGTCTTTGCCCGAGATTATTACCATGGACTAAAACTCCAGTCCCGGCACAGCATCGAGATCGAGTGCCGGTCTTTCTCCCGATTTATACGCGTAGTAAGCCGCCGATGCTATCATGGCTCCGTTGTCAGTACAGAATACAGGGCTTGGCTTGAGTACGTCAATGCCCTTTTCGCCTGCCTTCTCTCCGATGAGTTCTCTTAGTCTCGAATTGGAGGCTACTCCGCCGGCCATCACTATGCGTTTCTGTCTGTATCTTTCTGCAGCGTCGACAGCCTTGTCAGCTATGACTTCAACTACCGCCTCCTGGAAGTTGGCAGCTACATCGTTCACGTTTATGTCCCTGCCTGCCTGTCTTTCCTGGTTGAGGTAGTTCAGCGCCTGGGTCTTGAGTCCCGAGAAGCTGAAGTCCAGGCTTCCCTGCTCAAGATATACGCGCTTGAAAGCTATCGCGGAGGCATCGCCCTCCTTTGCCGCTCTGTCTATCTTAGGTCCGCCGGGATATCCGAGACCTATGACTCTCGCTATTTTGTCGAAAGCTTCGCCGGCCGCGTCATCGCGTGTCCCTCCGAGCTTTTCGCACTTATTGTATCCCGGAACATTTACTATCTCGGTATGGCCGCCCGAGACGATAAGCGCCATGAAAGGCGGCTCGAGCTCATGATGTTCAAGATAGTTTGCCGCTATATGTCCGTGCATGTGATTGACGCCTATAAGCGGCTTATCGCAAGCGTATGCCATCGCCTTTGCAGCCGCAACGCCTATGAGCAATGCTCCGACGAGGCCCGGTCCGTATGTGACTCCTATGAGATCGAGATCCTCTGCAGTGACTCCTGCATCATCAAGAGCCTTTCCGATGACCTCATTTATCTTTTCAAGATGCTTGCGCGAAGCTATCTCCGGAACGACTCCGCCGTAGGCCGTGTGGATGTCGATCTGGGAGCTTATGACATTGCTCATCACAAAACGTCCGTCGGCTACAACGGATGCCGCTGTTTCATCACAGCTCGTCTCTATTCCCAGTGTCAGAAATTTTCCGTCCTTCATACTTCGATATCTATCTCCACTTTTCCGAGGGCAAGGTCCATCAGGACCGCGTCCCTGCTGCCTTTGGCGTAGTATCCCCTGCGTCTTCCGACCTCGCGGAATCCGAGCTTATTGTATAGTTCCATTGCCGCCTCGTTGCCGTCCATCACCTCGAGGTTCACAACGCTGCAGCCGGTCTCCTCAGCCTTTTCTATCATATGACGAAGAAGCGCTTCACCTATCCCCTCGCTCCTGAATTCAGGCGCGACAGCTATATTGTATACCTGGGCTTCTCCAGCGATGATCCTTATCTCGGCGTAGCCCGCAAGTTCGTCTCCGCGCATGGCCGCTGCCACATACAGACCTCCGCCCGCTGTGACATCCTTCGTTATCTCAGCCGCGCTCCACGGCTCGTCAAACGACTCGCGCTCTATGCGCGCAATGGCAGGAACATCATACAGTTTTGCCTGTCTTATCGTTATATCCACCCTACTGCACCGGCTTTCGTATCCTGTCGCTCAGGGTGCCCGCCTTGAGCCTCTGTTCTGCCTCTGCAAGCCTCATGTATTCAGGCATGAGCTCACTGTAGTCCACAGTCTGCCCGGCCTGAGCCTTTCTCAGAGCTATCTCCGCGACCGGTGCCGCCAGCTGATAGCGGATCTCTTCAGGCGCATAGATGAATGAGCCTTCAGGAAGCGTCCCTTCTATTATCTCCGCATAAGCGTCGATGCCGTCGCCTGTAAAAAATATCTTTGCCCCGTCATGCTCTGCGAGCTTTGCCGAAAGAGCCTCAAGCAGGTCTTCTATCATGTACTGCTTTTCTTCCATCACGGAGGAAAGCGATCTGTTTTCAAGGTCTGATGTGAACTGCGCCTCGTAAACCGCGGCGTAAGTCTGGTGTCTTCTAGCGTTTATAAGCGGAACGACATAAAGCGCTCCGGCAGAAACTGCATCATCAAGGACGCCGTATGCCATGCCTTCAAGAGATGACACTCCTACGCATGGAAGGCCGAGCATCTGCGCCATGACGCGCGCTGTAGTGACTCCTATCCTTATGCCTGTGAACGATCCCGGTCCGACAGACGCGGCGACATGCGTGAGCCCGCTTTTGGCGATCCCCGCGCTCTTTATAGCCTCATCCACCAGGTCTATCATCCCCTTAAGGTGGTTCATCTCTTCTGCAGATACAGCGCTGAAGACTTTTCCTTCACCGCTTATCACTGCCGCTGATCCGTATTTACCTGTTGTTTCCAGTGCAAGTATATTCATCATAGGATCTCTGCGATTCTCTCTCCTTCATTTTCTCCGTAGTCAAGTCTGATGGCCAGCGCGTCCTCCGGGAGCACGTCTGCCACGATATCGGCCCATTCGATCACGCACAGGCCGTCGCCGTCAAGCATCTCTTCTGCGCCGATGTCGATGAGCTCGTCTCCGCTTCCCAGCCTGTACACATCAAAGTGGTACAGCGGGAGCCTTCCGCTCCTGTACTCCTTTACTATGGTGAAGGTCGGGCTGCTGATATCCCCTTTGATGCCGAGGCCTTCAGCTATGTATTTTGTCAGCGCTGTCTTGCCTGTTCCCAGGTCGCCTATAAGCGCAACAACATCACCCGGCTCTGCGGCCTCCGCAATGCGGTGGCCCAGAGCACGGGTGTCTGCTTCATTGTTGAGTCTTATTATATCCTGTTCAAAAAACTTCATTAATTACAGTTTCAGTCCTTTACGGTAACATTGCTTCTGTGAAGAGGCACAGAGATCCTCTTGTAGAGCACCAGCGTCAGCAGTGAGTTGATGCCTGCCTTAAGAAGGTTGAACGGAATGATCACAGTAGGGATCATCGCTACGACAGCTTCCCTCGGTGCTCCCATATAAACCGGAGTTACCAGTATGTTCATGAAGCACATCACGACCACCGTGATTATAACTCCCGTAACGAGAGCCTTAAGGGCAGTCTTTCTTGTCTTATTGCCTTTGTACATCATGCCGATGACAACGGCAACGATGCCTGTAGCAACAAAATGCATCACGAATCCGTAGAGACCGTCACCGCCGAGTCCGAACGCCTGCAGCAGGCATACTACCAGTGTGACCGCAAGTCCTTCGAGAGGTCCGAAAGCAAATGCCGTGATATAGATCGGAACATCTGCCGGATCATATACCAGGAAAGGTGCCGGCGGGAACGGGATCCTGACGATAAGCAACAGCACCAGTGATACCGCTGTCATCATCGCGAGCTTTGCAAGTTTCTGAGTACTCATTTTGTTGTTCATAACATATTCCTCCTTTTCGATATCATGAACGGATGGAATCTGTCAGGCATTAATAATGGCCTTGATGTAAGGGTCAAGGCCATTCATTACACATACATTCTGTAATGTTTGTTTCTTTCATCCGGACTATACCGTCGGTACCGGATTCTCACCGGTTCGGCCGTGAGGCTCGCGGACTTACGCAGAATGCACTGCGATCACCGCCGGTGTGGACTTTCACCACGCCCTGAAACAGATTTGTTTGATGTGCCGCTTTATGCGGCTGTTTTATTTACAGCAGAGGGATGCGATAGCCCTTGCGTAGATCCGTGCCATCTTCATGAACGAATCCTTGCTGAACTTCTCATCCGCCTGGTGCATCGTGTTCTCCTCGCCCGGGAACTGTGCCCCGTAGGCGAGTATGTTGTTGAACATCTTTGCGTAGGTCCCGCCGCCGATAGTCATCGGCTTTGCGTCAGCGTCTCCGGTCTCATCCTTGTAGGCCTTCATCAGATCTACGACCATAGGGTCATCAAGATCCATGAAGATCGGATGCTGCACCATGCTTGTGACGATGCCTACAGGCATGCCCTCCACGGCTGCTTCTATTCCCGAAAGGACCTGCTCATCTGTGTAGCTTACCGGATATCTGATATTTACGGAAACCGATGCGATTTCTTCGTTAATATTAGCCACTCCGACGTTAAAAATCAATGGGCCTGAGGCTTCATCCTCAAAAAAGCATCCAATGCGCTCCCCGTGAAGGTCAAAACCGATCTTTTCATTGTAGAAACTGATGAACTCGTTGAGTTCTTCACTAGTAAAGGCTATCCTTCCGAGGAAGTCCATGAGTATGCTTACGGCGTTGAGGCCGAGTTCAGGATGAGCACCGTGAGCGGCTGTTCCGAATGCCTCCACGACCAGTGCTGAGCCCTGCTTCTTTGTCTTGAGATCATAGCCGCTCTCTTCGCGGTAGAGCTTTGCCCTGTCAGCTATGAGGCTGTACTGCTCTTTGCTGCCGGCTATTACTGCCTTTGCATAAGCAGGAACAGCATTATGCGCCGTGCCGCCCTCAAGCTTTGTGAGTCGGAGGTCATCCTTGCCCGGTCTGCCTGAGAACTTGCGGGCTATATCGAATACGAGTATGCCCATCTCGCCGTTTACAAGCGGGAAGTCAGCGTCCGGAGTGAAGCCCATTGCCGGATGTCCGCAGTGCTCGGTATAATGCTCAGCGCTGATATGTCCGCTCTCCTCGTCGAGTCCGAGAACGAGCCTTATGTTCATCTTAGGCTCGCATCCCTCTTCCCTGAGAGCCTTCATGGCATACAGGCAGGCAACGACCGGGCCCTTATCGTCAGAAGTTCCTCTGCCGTATACGAATCCGTCTCCCTTATCTGTCATCGTGAACGGGTCTGTAGCCCATCCGGTGCTCACTGGAACGACATCGAGGTGTCCGACGATACCGAAGTAATCATCGCCGCCTTCTTCTGCCTTCCACTCGATGTGGCCGGCGTAGTTGTCATCATTGTATGTATCGAAGCCCAGCTCTGCGCCCGCGCTGAGCATGTGCTCGAGAGCATCCTGCACTCCCTGTCCGAAAGGAAGTACGGCGCCGTCCTTCGTCTTTACGGCTTCAGCCTTTACACTCGGCTTCGAAACAGACTCGCCGAGAGTCTTCAGCATGTCTTCTCTGTATGATTCAAGTCTTTCAAGATATCCCATTGCGGTCTCCTTATTGTTTTATTGTCCCTCAGGATTTACATTTTCAGGATCTTCGAGTTCTTTCGCCTTCGACTCGATCTTTGTGACGTATTCCGTTACCGGCTTTCCGTCTTTGATAGTCGAAAGTGTTACGGCTCTCTGTACATTTCCGTTTACATCGAAAGTGAAGAGTCCCGTAGCGCACTTGAGGCCGTCGAATTCCATCATTGCAGTCCTGATGTCGGCGCCGTCCATGGATTTTGCGTTATGGAAGGCGTTTATGAGCAGAAGGTATGAGTCGTACGCGAGAGCGGCGTTGTCAGTCGGGACATCGTCTGCTCCGTATCTGTTGGCGTACTCTATCTGGAACCTCTGTGCTTCTTCGGTGTAAGTATCCGAAGTGTCGTCGTTCTTCGTCAGCACGGACTCATACGGGAATACCGCCTTTATATCCTTGTGTTTTTCCATCATGGATATGAATGCAGCATCGCCCCAGCTTCTGGTACCGAGGAAGACCACGTCTTCAAGTCCCATGTCTTCCGCCATCGTAAAGAACTTGTCCATATCCTCTGTTCCGAGCGAAACAAAGCAGACCTCGATGGAATTTTCCTTTATGCTCTTGAGGACCTTCTTCATCTCGTCCTCTGTAGGAGTCAGTTCTTCGGTAAGAAGGACCGCGCGGCTTCGCTTTCCGGCAAGCTTTCCTACCCTGTAGTCAAAGCCATCAAGAAGAGCTGAGATACCTGTGTCGTTCTTGATGCTCACGACGCCGATCCGCTTCGATCCGAGCTCACTTACGGCATACTCCGCCAGTCCCTCTCCCATCTGGTACTCTGTCAGGCATGCCCTGAAGTAATACTCACAGTTCTGGGTTATGAGCGGATTGGTGCCGGACGGTGTGATGGCAGGTATGCCCGCGTCATCCACATAATCACCTATAGTCAGCGATGAAGCCTCTCCGGCAGATCCTATGATCGCTACCGGTTTCATCTCTATGAGAGCCTGTATGGCTGTCTCAGTACCGGCTACGGTGGACTGCGTGTCGACTTTGACGAGCCTGACCTTATATCCGTCGACATTGCTGTAGATGCTGTTTGCCAGCTCTATGCCCTTTATCTCGTCACGGCCTTTGTCAGCGTAGCGGCCTGTCTGCGGCTCGATAACGCCGATGGTGATGACCGGGTCAGTATCGCTCTGCTGAGGAGCAAAGAAGGTCTGCCTGAAGCTGTCAAAAGTAGCACAGCCTGACATAGCGATCATCGAGCAGATAAGCACTGCCGCAAGGATCAGTCTGCTTATTGATTTTTTTCTTCTATGATTTTCAGCCAATTTTTATGACTTCCTTCATTTCATTAAGGTCTGCGGCCTCGTTCGCCATTCTCCTTACGGCAGCGGAACCACGCATCCCTTTTGTGTATCGCATTATGTATTTTCTGAACTCCCGGACTCCGGTCCCTTCGCCTTTCAGCTCACAGAGCATCTCAAGATGCCTTATCATCATGGATACCCTTTCTTCGTCTGACGGGCGCGGCGGGATATCCTGTCCCTTCCAGGCTGCGTCGAGCTCTCTGAATATCCATGGATTCCCGAGCGCTCCGCGGCCTATCATGACCATATCGCATCCCGTCTCCGAGAGCATGCTCATTCCCGAAGCCGCATCCGTTACATCTCCGCTGGCTATCACCGGGACACTGAGCGCGTCTTTCACCGCCCTGATTATTCCCCGGTCGGCCTCGCCGCTGTAATACTGGCTCCTGGTCCTTCCGTGAACGCATACGGCAGCCGCTCCGCCCTCTTCTGCAGCCAGCGCGACCTCTACCGCGTTTATATGCTTTTCGTCGAAGCCCTTGCGGATCTTGACGGTCACCGGCTTGCGGGTGGCAGCTGTCACTGCCTTTACGATATCGAAGACGAGTCCGGGATCCTGCATGAGAGCCGATCCGTCGCCGTTTCTGACTACCTTAGGGACCGGGCAGCCCATGTTTATGTCGAGCACTTTGTTTGGGAGGCTGTCGAGATGTTTTGCCGCAAAGGCCATTATCTCGGGCTCGCTCCCGAATATCTGGATCGCCGCAGGTCCGGCGTTCTCAGGGATATATGTGAGTTCACCGGTCTTGCTGCCTCCGTAGTACAGCCCTTTTGCGCTCACCATCTCCGTGTAAGTGAGAGAAGCGCCCTGCTCTTCGCAGAGGGTCCTCATCACGGCGTCCGTAAAGCCCGCCAGCGGGGCAAGGACCCAAGGGGATGCAAGCTCAAGACTGCCTATCCTGAGGCTCATCGATCCTGAAGGACTCTCTTCTTGTTGAGTCCCTTGTTTTTCTCATGAAGCATCTGCAGGCCATCAAGTGTCAGCCTCCTGTCGATGCAGTCGATGCAGTCGACACCGCTCGCGACCATCGTAGCCATACCGCCTGTCGCTATTACCTTTATGTCCTCAGGCTTGCAGCCGAGTTCCTTGCTCATCTCGTCCTTCATGCCTCTTACCATGTGCTCGGTAAAGCCCATGTGTCCGTAAATGAGACCTGACTGCATGGATTCGGATGTGTTACGGCAGATAAACTTTCCCGGGAGCTCGAGGTCTACGTTAGGGAGTTTTGCGGTGTGCTCAAAGAGAGCCGCAGCCTGCGTCTTGATCCCCGGTGCGATAGCTCCGCCCAGGAAGCATCCGTCCGCGGATACGCAGCAGAATGTAGTCGCCGTTCCGAAGTCGATGACTATGAGGTCTCCGCCGTATCTCGTGTGAGCAGCTACGGAATTGACTATTCTGTCCGATCCGACCTGTCTCGGGTCTTCGTACTTGATCCTCAGACCCGTCTTGATGCCCTGCTCAACGACGATAGGGTTTTTATCGTAGAATTTAAGGCACATATGCTCGAGTGTGAACAGGAGCGAAGGAACTACAGAGCTGATGATTATGTCATCTATGTCTTCTGCCTTTATCTCGACCCTTCTGAACATCGAGTCGATTATGGTGCCGTACTCGTCCGCAGAGCGCTTATTGTCGGTGGCAAGTCTCCAGCTATCCACCAGCGTGTCGCCCTCGAATACGCCGAGAACTATGTTTGTGTTGCCGACATCGATCGCAAGCAGCATTTTTTATTCCTCCTCCAGTCTCTTAAGAGCAAGCGCGAGCGTAAGACCCGGGATGACTCTGTTTGCGGTCATCTCCGCGCCAAGGATCTCATTGGCCTTCTTCAGCCTGTACTGGACCGTGTTGTTGTGGATATCCAGGAACTCGGCTGTTCTGCCCGAATTCATTCCGGCATCCAGAACGAATGTGGACAGAGTGTCGATGAGCATTCTCCCCTTGTTCTGTGACACTTCGCGCTCAAACGGCTCAAGCAGGTCCAGATACATCTTTCTCTGCATCTGAGAACCGCTCTGCATGTAAACGCAGTCGCTTACCATGGCGATCTCATACTTTGAGAAGACTCTCTTGTATGGGAATACCTTTTCCATAAATCTGGCCGTCTTGTTTATCATCTTGAAGCCGTCAACGCAGCTTTCAAGTCTTTCAAAGCCGGTCACATGAAAGATCCTTTCATTCTTCTTGACCGACTTGAGTTCTTCGAACATCTCAAGGCATGCATTCTTGACTTCTATTCCTCTGTCCTGGCCTCCGTCAGTGTAGATGATGCCGTAGACCTCGTCAGGCTCAGTCGTCGTGAGAAGGCCGAAATCAGCCTCTTTCTTGTACTTCGCGAGTATATCAAGGAATGTATCAAGATCTTCCCCCACGTTTCTTATATAAAACGCGCTGGTGAACTGCTTGCCGCGGAGTCCGGATTCGTCGAGAAGTGTATGGCAGAATGCGATATCGCCGCGGACTGCCGACTTTATGAACTCGGATCTCGAATCCCTGTCCGGAGTGTACTTCCACATGCCTATCGCGATCTCGATTGATCTTGCGAGCTTGGTCATCTCGGATACCGAATATTCATCATCGTTGTCGACGATGACGAGGATGTATCTGCTTTCCTTGATATCGATGAATCCCCAGTAAGTTATGACGCCTTCGACATCAACACGTGTGAAGCTGTTCACGGAAAAAGCGTCCAGCTTTCTCGCAGCATGCACCGCATCCTCGATCTTGACAAGGTGTCTTGTCTCAACGGTGAGTATGGTGTTGAACTCCTCGGTCATCAGCACTACCTGGTATTTATTGCAGAGTGCCGCCTCTCTCAGAGCATCAGGGAAGCTGCTGTGGCTCTCAAAGTTGAGCAGATGGTACATCGTGTTGTTGAGAACATTGTCAGAGTAAGTTTCCCCGTAGAGTATCTTATCGATGACCTGCTCTATGAGCATGCTGTATGTTATATGGTCTTCTTCTCCGATCGTTATGAGCGGAAGACCAACTGTCTCTGCCTCATTCACGACTTCGTCGGAGACCTTTGTGACCCCTTTCTCGTTGAGGAAGATCACAAGCGCACTTACGTCCTTAGCTGCAAGCCCGTCCACGATCTTCTTCTGCACGTCGATGTCATGGCTGCATGTCCAGAAGTGGGAAAGGACCATCTGATCCTTCTCTCCGTTTCTTTCGACACCCATGCCGAGATCAGCTTCATCAAACACCGAAACGGATTTCACGCGCCTGTCGAGCATTTCAGCGCATGAAAGGACCTTTGCGTTCCTGAATGAATCCAGTTTCAGACAATCATTTACGTTTATTTTCATTCTATCTCTCCGTTGCTGTGGACTTACTTGCCGGAATCCGAGTCATCAGGCCCGAAGCTTACCACTTCGCGGTCATCAGGCTCTGCAGCTGCGGCGTGCATCTTCTCGAGCTCTTCCTTCATCTTTATCATCTGTTCCTGCTCGAGACGCTTTGCCTCTTCGGCCTCCTGCTTGTTTTTGTGCTCTATCTTTTTGTTCTCGTCCTCAACTTCCTTTTGTATACCCTCAGGATCTATCTCGCCATTGTAGAGCCTCTCGAACTGGTCTCCGTCAAGAGTCTCAACGAGCAGCAGAGCCTGTGCGACTCTTTCGAATGCTTCGTCGTTTTCCTGGAGTATCTTCTTTGTCTCAGCATAGCACTCGCTGAGCAGAGCCCTTATCTCGTGGTCGACTTCAGACGCGACCTCTTCAGAATAATTCTGGCGCGTCGAGAAGTCCCTTCCGAGGAAGACCTCGTCGTTCGAACTGAACGACACCGGTCCGAGTTTTTCACTGAATCCGTACTTGGTGATCATCTGCCTTGCGATGCCCGTAGCGCGCTCAAGGTCGTTGCTCGCGCCGGTGGAGATGTCGTCAAGCTTGAGCTCTTCGGCGACTCTTCCGCCGAGGAGGTGCTTGATATTGTCGATCATGTGTCCCTTAGTCTCGAAGAACCTGTCTTCTTCAGGCAGCCACATGGTGAATCCGCCTGCCATGCCCCTTGGGATTATGGTGATCTGGTGTACCGGGTCCGATCCCGGGATAGCCCTCATGACGACGGCATGACCTGCCTCGTGATAAGCCGTGAGCTTCTTCTCCGCGTCGGATATGACTCTCGACTTCTTCTGAGGTCCTGCCATGACCTTTGTGGTAGCCTCTTCGATCTCGTCCATCCTGATCTTAGTTCCGTTGCGCCTTGCGGTAAGCAGTGCGGCCTCGTTGATCAGGTTCTCTATGTCTGCCGGCGAGAATCCCGGAGTCCTCTTTGCGAGGATCTCAGGCGAAACGTCGGTGTCAAGCGGCTTGTTCTTTGTGTAGAGTCTGAAGATCTCTTCCCTTGCCTTTATGTCAGGCATTCCGATCACGATCTGTCTGTCGAATCTGCCCGGTCTCAGAAGAGCTGGGTCAAGTACGTCTGGTCTGTTTGTTGCGGCAAGGATGATGATACCGAGATTGCCGTCAAATCCGTCCATCTCGACGAGGAGCTGGTTGAGGGTCTGTTCTCTTTCGTCATTGCCTCCGCCGAGTCCGGCGCCTCTGCGTCTTCCGACTGCGTCGATCTCATCGATGAATACGATGCACGGAGCATTCTTTTTTGCCTCGTTGAAGAGGTCTCTTACTCTCGACGCACCTACGCCGACGAACATCTCAACGAAGTCAGATCCGGAGATAGTGAAGAACGGTACTCCCGCCTCGCCTGCTGTCGCACGCGAAATATATGTCTTTCCTGTACCCGGCTGTCCTACCATGAGGACGCCCTTAGGGATGCGGGCACCGAGCTTGGTGTACTTGCCCGGATTTCTCAGGAAGTCAACTATTTCGGAAAGTTCTACCTTCTCTTCTTCGAGTCCGGCAACATCCTTGAATGTTATGGCCTTTGCGTCGCTCTTATACAGCCTCGCCCTGTTCTTTCCGAACTGGAAGGCCTGCTTGTTTCCGCCCTGGCTCATCATGAAATAGAAGAGGAATCCCATCGCCGCTATCATGAGTATGGTAGGCAGCAGATTGAGAAGTGTGTATTCCCCCTTCGGAGGATCACTGTCCAGTTCTATCTTTCCTTCCTCGAGCATAGGATTCACATACTTGTCCTCAAGGTAGCTGATCTCTACCAGTGAAGGAGCGTATGTGACCTCCTGCTTTCCGGTTTTCGTAGTTCCCGTAAGTCTTCTGTCAGTAATGTTGATGCTCTCATACTGGCCTTTTTCAAGATGATTCGCAAACTGCGAGAACTTGACCTCTTTGACATCTGCATTCCCCGCCATACTGCGAACCATCATGGACAGGGACAGTACAACAATGAAGATGATCATATATGTACCGATGCTTCTTCCGAAATTCTTCAATTGTTCGTTTCCTTTCTTGTATAAAAAAAGCGGCACTAAAAAAGCGTCTCATTTTGTGTTCCAAGCACAAATTTTATCATAGGGTCTCGTCTAATTCAATCAAAAGAACCCTCTTAGTCTTATCTGTTATATGAAATTTTGGTGAATATCTTCCCTTTGTTTTTTCCGGCTCTCTGCTGAAATACCTGCTCGGGAGCACCCAAAGGACCTCGCTGCCGATGCAGACCATCAGTATGCTGTCCCTTGCGGCCTTCCTGACTTTGGAGTCTACCAGCAAGTCCTGTATCTTTTTCTTTCCGTGCCTAATAGGCAGGTAGTCGCCTTCCCTGCGTGTCCTGAGGACAAGGTCGCCCAGCCTTCCCGGATACTCTTCATTGAACTTGTCAAAGTCGAAAGCGGCATACGGAGCGTCCTCCACCGGTGCAAAGTCCTTTGCCATTATCACCTGCGGATGGATGCTTATGCTGGTATCCGGAGCGATCACCTCTTCATTCGCCGAGAATACTATCCTGTCGTATTCCTTTCTGGCCCTTATGCCGAAAGGAAGGTCTATGCCCGCGGACGGATGGTCATTGTAGATCAGGCCCGTCACCGCGGATATGTTCTCGTAAGTCGCGCATGATTCAAGCTTCAGCAGGTCGAAGATCAGTCCCACGATACGGCTGTTTACCGGCACCGGATTGCTCTTGAGATCTGCAGTGTTGAGAACGGCTTCCTCACGGTCCGGATCGATAGTTATGTTTCCGATGTAATCCGCTATCGCGAATTCCCTTATCACCGCGTCGTCCATGGACGCGAGTTCGGCATAGCGCCTAAGGTTTTCCTTGATCTTAGGGTTGAAGTTCTTCTCAAGATAAGGGATAAGCTCATTCCTTATCCTGTTGCGCGTGTACTTGTTGTCGCTGTTGGACTTGTCGATATTCGGCTTCAGCCTGTTTTCCTTTATATATGCTTCGATGTCGCTTCTTTCCACGCCGAGGAGCGGGCGCACGATCGTATAGCCCGCAGCCGATGCCCTTACGGCAGGAATACCCGCAAGTCCGTGAGGGCCCGTGCCTCTGAGCAGTCTGAAGAGCACTGTCTCCGCCTGGTCGTCCGCGTTGTGCGCAACGGCGATGACTATCTTTTCAGGCGGTATCCCGTCCTCTTCGAATTCTGCAGCGACCTCGTCGAATATCTCGTATCTCATCTGCCTGCCGGCTTCCTCTACGGACACACCGAGCTCAGTGGCGAGATCACTGCACGATGCCTCGTATACGCGGAGGTCGAGGTCCATGCGGAAGCATATGTCCTCAAGGTGCTCGCATTCAGCCGCTGCTTCAGGCCTCAGCATGTGATTGACGTGCACAGGCTCTATCATGAGATCGTACATGTCAGCTATGCTGTTCAGTGCGTGCAGAAGGCACAGCGAATCTGGCCCGCCCGATACGCCGGCTATTACAACCGATGCAGGAGGGATGAGTCCGCTGTCGATTATCGTGTCGATTATAAGATTTCTTTTCATAGTCTTTGTTTTATATGCAGTTGCAGGGCGCGCCGCTTACTGCTCTATCCCGAAAAAGTGCTTTGCGTTCTCAGTCAGGATGCGCGCGGTCTCTTCATAATCAAGACCTTTGAGTATGGACATGCGCCTTACTATGTGTTCGATGTACGGCGACATATTAGGTCTGCCGCGGAGTGGCTCCGGTGCCATATACGGGGCGTCGGTCTCCGACATCAGGTATTCAATCGGAAGCTGTCTTACCACCTCGGCTGCCTTTTTTCCATTTTTGAAGGTAACAGGTCCGCCGAGTGACATAGTCGCGCCGAGCTTTGCGTATTCGAGCGCGAGTTCGGGCGATCCCGAAAAGCAATGCATCTGGACGCGGGCGTCAGGCTTAGGTCCGTCAGCGGTCATCCTTGGCGGGAACCACGACTTGCGCTCATCAGAGAATGCGCCCTCCTCTTTGAGAATGTCCATCGTGAGCTGATGGGCATCTCTCGAGTGGATCATGATAGGCATCTTAAGCTCATTTGCCAGTCTTATCTGCTTTCTGAAGAGGACCTGCTGCTCTTCGCGGTCATCCGTCCCGTAATAGAAGTCCAGACCGATCTCGCCTATGGCGACAGCCTTCGGATCGGCCGCGAGCCGGCGGATCTCTTCGATGTCGGCATCAGTATACGAGGACGCGTGGTCGGGATGTATCCCGACAGCCGCGTAGCACCATGGATACGCGGCTGCGTCAGCGAGCGCTTGCTTCGCTGACGCCACGCAGTCCGCCACATCGACGATGTATCCGACATCCGACGCTTCGATCGCGGCCGCTATCTCCCGTCTTTCCTCTTCACTGTATTTCTCAAAGTTTAAGTGTGTATGCGCGTCAAACAGCATTGCCTCTGTCATCCTTCAAAATGAAAAAATGGTGTATTTTCCAAACATTTCATTCAAAATATACACCATTTCATCGATCCATTGTCCATGGCTGCGATCAGATACCGGCAGCCCTTTCCTTTTTTATTTTGCCGCAGCCGCCTTACTTCGCTGCCGCCTCTGCTCCGAGAGCATACAGCTCATCGAGTTCCTTGTCGATGTCGAGTCTCGGGAAGAGCATTGCGCCCTTCTCGACCTTGCAGCCGTCCATCTTGTAGAACTCGAAAGCGTCTTCCCAGTCCACCTTGACGTCTGCCAGTCCGAGCTGCTCTCTCATGCGGTCTGTAGTCGTATGCATGAATGGCTCGATGAGTACCGAGACTATTCTCAGCGACTCAGCAAGGTTTCTCATTACTGTGTCGAGTTCGTCCTTTCTGGACTCATCCTTCGCGAGCACCCAAGGAGTCTTCTCGTCGATGTATTTGTTTGCGCGTCTGATGAGGATCCATATCTCCTCGAGCGCCATATTGAACCTGAATTCGTCCATGTGGGCGGCTACCTTGCCGGCAACGGCTGTAGCCATCGAGATGAGTTCCTCGTCGATCTCATCCTTTGTCTTTGCTTCAGGAACATCTCCGCCGCAGTACTTGACGATCATGGAGACTGTTCTCGAGAGCAGGTTTCCGAGGTCGTTTGCCAGGTCGAAGTTCATTCTCTTGAGCATTACCTCATTTGTGAAGTTGCCGTCCTGTCCGAATGTGTATTCCCTCAGCAGGAAGTACTTCAGAGCGTCGATACCGTAGCGGTCGATCAGAACTACAGGATCGATGACGTCCTCGCCCTTCGAAGCCTTGGACTTCGAGACCTTCTCTCCGCCGAGGAGCAGCCATCCGTGTCCTCTAACCTGCTTAGGCAGAGGCAGGTCTGCGCTCATCAGCATTGCAGGCCAGATGATCGAGTGGAATCTTACGATCTCCTTTCCTACCAGGTGTACGTCTGCAGGCCAGTACTTGTTGTACTTCTCGCAGTCGTCCGGTCCGCCGAGAGCTGTCACGTAGTTTGAGAGAGCGTCGACCCATACGTACATTACGTGCTTAGGGTCGTTCGGTACAGGAATGCCCCAGTCGAAGGTGCATCTCGAAACGCAGAGGTCCTCGAGGCCCTGCTCGATGAAGCTTCTCATCTCGTTTCTTCTTGTCTCCGGCTCAAGGAATTCCGGATGCTCGTCGTAAAGCTTCAGGATCTTGTCAGCGTAGTTCGACAGCTTGAAGAAGTATGCCTCTTCGCTTGCCTTCTCTACAGGTCTTCCGCAGTCAGGGCACTTTCCGTCTACCAGCTGGCTCTCTGTCCAGAAGGATTCGCACGGTGTGCAGTAAAGTCCCTCATACGACCCCTTATATATATCGCCCTTGTCATACATCCTCTGCCAGATTTTCTGTACTCTGGTCATGTGTCTCTCTTCGGTAGTTCTGATGAAATCATCGTAAGAGATCTCCATAGTAGCCCAGAGGTCCTTGATGCCGGCAACGATCTCGTCGACGTACTCCTGAGGAGTAACGCCCTTTTCGATCGCCTTTGTCTGTATCTTCTGTCCGTGCTCGTCAGTTCCCGTAAGGAACATTACATCGTAGCCCTGCAGTCTCTTGAATCTGGCCATGGCGTCTGCCATTACCGTGCAGTATGTGTGTCCGATGTGCAGGTTTGAACTCGGATAGTAAATAGGTGTGCTGATGTAGTAAGTGCCTTTGTTTTCCATTTTCTTCCTTTCACGCCCGAATGGGGGCTTTCTCAATATTTCCCGTATTCCTTTTCGTCAATGCTCCAGTCGCCGCTTCCCGGTTCTCCCTCGGAAACGAACGAATCGATCAGCTTTGAAGTAGCGATCGCCAGAGACCATATTGCAGCGCTTATCATGAGCGCTCCGAACACGGATATTTCAATCTTTTTATTATGATCCATGTTTTTCTCCTTTACAGCTACGCCGCTGTGATCAACAAAATGATTCTATCGGAGGAGCTTGCCTCCGCAGATCAATCGTTTCATCCTTACGGCAACGCCGATGCAATCAACGAAAAGATTATACCAAACGCCTTCTGCGCTGTCATCGAAAAATTGTGGTCAAACAACAAAAAATCCCTTCCTCCTTAATGACTGTGCTGTGTTATCATTGAGCCATGAAAAAGCAGGACCGAAAAAAGCTGAAAAAACATGTCTATACTGCCGCCCAGTGGACCTGGGGTCTGCCGCAGACTCTTATCGGCGCCGTCCTTTTCCTCGCACACCGCAAGGACGAACACTTCGACTACAACAGTGCGCGCGCCACTGTATGGGACAGGGATGCCGGCGTATCGCTCGGCAAGTTCATTTTTGTGCCGAAAAAGTCCCGCGGAAGCAAGGCCGCCTCTGCGAAACATGCAGAAGAACTCGCTGACCCTTTCCTTCTTGAGCACGAATACGGCCACACACTTCAGTCCCTCCTTCTGGGACCCTTCTATCTTCTTCTGATAGGCGCCCCTTCCATGCTTTGGAACCGCCTGCCGTATTTTTCGTGCAAAAGAAAACAGAGCGGAAAGTCATACTACTCCGCTCCGTTTGAAAAAAGCGCCAATTATCTCGCTTCAAAAGCTTCGAAAAGATCTTCGGGCAGGATCAGATGATCCTGTCTTTTTTATTTCCATTCTGTTCCCATACCGGCAGCAGATGCCTTCTCAAAGATCACTCTTGCAGCCACAAGATCCTGTGAAGCCACGCCGACCGACTCAAATACGATTATCTCATCGTCATTCTCGCGGCCTGCGATGCGTCCGTCAATGACATCTCCGAGGCTTCCCTGGATATCCTCATCTTTAATCGTTCCGTCTGCAAGCGGGATCAGAAGGTCTCCGGACTCCGAAAGCACAGCGTCCTTGTAGTCGCAGATTATCTTCGATGCGCGCGGAAGAACGGCCGGATCGAGTTCGTGCTTTTCAGGCTCGTAGGTTCCCACAGCGCTGATGGTGCAGCCCGGCTTTATCTTTGTTCCGTCGAATACAGGCACAGTCGAAGTAGTGACAGTGATCACCAGATCCGCATCTTCTACAGCCTCATCCGCGCTGCCCGCAGGCAGTATCTGAGCACCGTAATGACCGAGTTCCTTCTGCATCTTTTCGCAGAATGTCTCGAGTCTTTCGCGGTTTCTCGAATATACCCACACCTTCTCGAGCTCCCTTACGCAGAGCATAGCCTCAAGCTGCTCCGGCGCCTGTCCGCCCGTACCGATGAGAGCTCCGACCTTGCAGTCCTTCTTCCCGAGGATATCGAATGCCGCGCCCGAAGCCGCGCCTGTTCTCATGCGTGTTACTGTCGATCCGTCGAGCATGGCTGTTATGTATCCGGTCTTTCCGTCAAGAAGCAGGACCTGAGCCGGGCAGGCTTCGAGTCCCATCTCCGGGTTATGCGGAAATACGCTGATGATCTTCACGGCAGCCGCCTCTTCCGAAGCCGCGTACGACGGCATGAACAGGAATGTCCCGTCATGCGCCGGTGCCTTGATGGCCGCTCTCAGCGGCACCTCGACAGTCCCGTTCGCGATCATCTGAAAGGCAGTTTTGTCGGCCTCGACCATGTCTCTCATCGAAACCACGCTTTTTATCTCTTTCTCATTAAGAAGAAGCATCTGTATACCTCCATGCAGTATTCTGTTATTTCCGCAGATTATTTTACAGCATTTTGCAAAAAAAGAGGATGGTTTTACCCATCCTCTTCCGCAAAATATCTGCTTATTTGTCCGCTTTCTGCTTGCGGCCGATCTCAAGGCCCATCTTGAATGCCTCAACGTTTGGCTCGATCAGTTTAGGCTTCTTCTCGAACTTGTGGTTGATGCCCTTGATGATTACCTCTTCAGGTACCGCATCAGTTGCTCCGACGTATACGCCCAGCATGATTACGTTGAGCGCTCTCGGGTTGTTGATGTCGATAGCCATCTGTGTTACAGGAGCCTCGATGATGTTGATGTCATCTCTCTCGATAGGATCGGTAACGATGGTGCTGTTTACAAACAGGTTTCCGCCCGGCTTTAGGTTTCCGATAAACTTGTGCAGCGAAGGACCGTTCATTACTACGAGGTCCTCAAGGCTGTAGCTTACAGGCGCTCCGATCGGATCGTCCGAGATAACTACATAGCAGTTAGCTGTGCCGCCTCTCATGGCAGCTCCGTATGAAGGGAAGAATGTGACATTGAGGTCTGTTGCCTGCGAAGTAGCCTCGGCAAGCAGCTTTCCCATAGTCATAACACCCTGTCCGCCGAATCCGGCGATCATAAGATTTCTTTCCATGGTCTACCTCCTATTTAAGCTTCTTTCCTTCGTCTCTGAATACTCCGAGAGGATACTCTTCGAACATCTTCTCTCTGAGGAAGTCAAGAGACTTCAGCGGATCAAGACCCCAGTTTGTAGGGCAGGATGTAACGATCTCAACGATCGAGTATCCCTTGCCGTCCAGCTGATACTGGAACGCCTTCTTGATAGCCTTACGTGCAGCGATAACGTGCTGAGGAGTGTCGCAGCTTACTCTCTCGATGTAGTAAGGAGCAGTCAGCTGGTTGAGGATCTCCGACATGTGCATCGGATATCCGTGCTCTTCAGGGTTACGTCCTCCAGGTGTTGTTGTGGACTTCATGCCTACGAGTGTTGTAGGAGCCATCTGTCCGCCTGTCATTCCGTAGATACCGTTGTTGACGAAGATAACAGTGAAGTTCTCGCCTCTGTTTGCAGCTGACATTGTCTCTGCAAGTCCGATAGCGGCGAGGTCTCCGTCGCCCTGGTATGTATAAACGAGTGAGTTCGGGGACGATCTCTTGATGCCTGTTGCGACAGCGCCCGCTCTTCCGTGAGCAGCGATGGTCTCGTCACATGTTACATAGAACTGTCCGAGTCCGCAGCATCCTACGCCCTCTACTCTTACGAGGTTGTCGAGCTGTCCGAGTTCTTCAGCTGCCTCGCCGATGATCTTGTGGATCGTGCTGTGCATGCATCCCGGGCAGAATCCCGAGACAGCGCCTTCGATGATACCTTTGGTCCTGGTATAGACTTTCTTTTCTTCAGCCATTACAGCACCTCCTTAATGAATTCCATAGCACCCTTCTTTACCTGGTCGTTGGTAAGAAGCTGTCCGCCGGATCTCAGGACTTCGTGTACCGGGCACTTGCCCTGGACAGCGTAGTCGATGTCCCATCTCATCTGAGCCGGGATCGACATCTCTACATCGATGATGCCCTTGACCCTGTTGAAGTCGAGGTTTCTGAACGAGTCATAAGGGAACGGAGAGATAGTGATCGGTCTGATCATTCCGGCCTTGATGCCCTCAGCTCTGAGCTCTCTGATGACAGCTCTTGAGATACGTGCGCTGATTCCGTACGCAGCGAATACGATCTCTGCATCGTCCATCATGTACTCCTCTACTCTTATATCCTTATCCCAGGTCTCATACATAGCAGCAGCTTCAATGTTGACCTTCTCCTGGCCGTCGCCTACAGAACCAGGTCTGCAGTAAGCCTGCTGTCCGAGAGGATGTCCTACGATAGCTCTGTCAGCAAACTTTGCTCTGCATGCTGCGAGCTCCTCATCTGTCTTCATCGGCGGTAGCACTACAGGCTCCATCATGGTGCCCATAACGCCGTCAGTGAGAACGAGAACAGGGTTCTGGTCTCTTTCTGCGAGGTCATATGCTTCATATACCATGTCGACGCACTCCTGGACTGAATCCGGAGCAAGTACGATCATTCTGAATCCGCCGTTGCCGGACGCCTTTGTAGCCTGCAGGTAGTCCTGCTGAGCCGGCTGGATAGCTCCGATTCCCGGGCCGCCTCTCTGGACGTTGACGTATACCATAGGGATACGAGCCGATGCGCAGTAGGATACGCCCTCGCTGTAGAGGGAGATTCCGCATGACGAGGACGAGCTCATCGCTCTGATTCCTGTCGATGCTGCACCGTACAGCATGTTTACTGAAGCTACTTCGCTCTCGCCCTGTACGAATGTGCCGCCGACCTCAGGAAGTCTTCTGGCCATGTACTCAGGAATCTCATTCTGCGGAGTGATAGGATAGCCTGCGAAGAAACGGCAGCCTGCTCTTACAGCAGCTTCTGCGATCGCTTCTGTTCCTTTCATGAATACTCTTTCTGCCATATCAGTCTCCTTTCCTATCTCCATACCTCTATTGCGGACTCAGGGCAGATCTGTGCGCACATAGCGCAGCCGATGCAGTCCTCAGGCCTTACGGATGCCGCGTAGAGATATCCCTTGGAGTTTACCTTGTCACTGATCTCGATGCACTGCTTAGGGCACGAAATGACGCAGTAGGAGCATGATTTGCAAGCTTCAGTGGTGATTTCGATTCTTGCCATTAATAAGTCCTCCTTCTCCTTACAATATCTTGTTTATACTAATCAACCCACGAGTAGGTCAGGTAGAGATCGAGAGGCACGAGCGACTTTTCTGTCTTAGCCTGCGCCTCTTCGAAGATTTCTCTGCGGACGCACGCGCTGTTGACGGTCGTGAAGCCGTCAAAGAGCTCGTCGATCTTATCAAGACCATCCATGAATTCATTAACTGATGTTGTGTATCCGAGATTCGGATTGCCCAGAATGTATATATGGTCGAGTCTCATGGACCCGAGTATGTGCCTCATCGTGCCGTCGATCGCATCGACGCTTTTTGTCCACGGTCTGTACGGATTCACAATGTATACAGGAACGGCATTATCCTTGCTTAGAAGATCATTGTAGGCACCGGCAAACTTAGCTGCCTGATGGCCTCCTCCGATGTCGAGAAGCGTGTAGTTGTCTGAGATAAGAGACACCCTGACTCCGCCTACCATGACAGGAGCGTCAAGATACTGGTCCTGATAATGGATCGTGACACCGCGCTCCGCAAAAGCCTGCTGCATGTCGCGGGATCTGTAGAGAGGCTTTGTCTGGTCCAGGTCAAAGAGGTCGACCGGCTTTCCCGTCTTCTCAGCGATCTTTGCCGCGATATTCAGAACTATCTCGCTCTTTCCCGAGCCCGCCTCGCCGATGAACACGAAGTTCTTCTTCTCATCCATCAGCTGTTCAAATGTCTTTTCTGCTTCGTAAAAAAGTCCCATGTTCTTATATTTCTTACAAAAATGGCTGTCCCCTGAACCGGAACAGCCTCATTCGATATTACCCGCTTGATTAGACACGACTACTTATACATTATTTTTGAGGATTTTACAAGTAAAGATTGTGTGAACGCTGTTGTTTGTAGCGCTTCCGGGTGTTTTGGATGCCGTCTTATGGTAAGATTCAGACATGAAAATACTAAGCATAACAGCACAGAAGCCGCATTCGACCGGGAGCGGCACATATATGACCGAGCTCGTAAGAGCATTCGCACGCATGGGGCATTCGCAGGCGGTCGTCTGCGGCATCTTTCCTTCAGATGCGGTGGACTTTCCCGAGGGAGTCGCCTGCTATCCGGTGTTTTTCCGCGAAAAGAGTGCAGATGGCGGCGAGCCGTATCTTGCCGCGCCGTGCAAGGCATCGAAAGCGTCCATAGACACGCTTCCGTTCCCGGTAGTCGGAATGTCGGATATCATGCCTTATGAGTCGACAAGGTACCGCGACCTCACACCTCCGATGATCTCGCAGTTTGAGGAAGCCTTCATTGGCGCGGTCTCAAGGGCTGTGGAAGACCTCGACCCTGATGTGATCATATGCCATCACCTCTTTCTGCTGACTGCCCTTGTGAGAAAGCACTTCCCGGACAGAAAGATCCTGGGGATATCCCACGGGACAGACCTAAGGCAGATGCGGAACTGTGATAACCTGCGTGATATGGTGCGCCCTCTCATCCACGACATCGACATGGCTCTTGCGCTCCACGACGAGCAGCGCCGCCAGATAATCGATATCTTCGGTATGGACGAAAGCAAGGTCGCTGTCATAGGCAGCGGCTATAACGATAAATTATTCAATACGGACGGCCGGACCCCGCGCGGATCCAAAGACCCGGCGCGCATATGCTATGCCGGCAAGATAAGCAGGCCGAAAGGAGTGCCTGAGATGCTCGCCGCGCTCGAAAGGCTTGCGGACGAAGACGGCATGCCGCCGTTTGAACTTACAATGGCCGGCGGCTGCCAGGATGAAGTGCTGAAGGCATCCCTGGATTCACTGCCGGATTACGTCACATGGCTCGGGCAGATCCCGCAGCCCGCTTTGGCGGAGCTGCTGCGCCGGAGCGACATCTTTGTTCTGCCTTCATATTTTGAAGGCCTGCCTCTTGTGCTTATAGAAGCGATGGCGTCCGGCGCGGTGCCTGTCAGCACCGATCTGCCCGGCGTAAAGGACTGGATAGATGCTCATGTCGGCGGATCAAACGCCGTTTATGTCCAGATGCCGCAAATGAAAAGCATCGACGAACCGACTGACGCCGGCCGTGATGCCTTTGTTGATGATCTTTATTCTGTTCTTGGTTCCGTCATCTCAGACGTTTATGAGGGACGTCTTCCGGGCAGGCTGCCTGATACGTCAGGCATCACCTGGGACGGTCTCGCAGGGACTGTTCTCAGTTACATCCCTGCTGTCAGATCAGAGCGATGATAACGGTAATGACCAGCGCAGGCAGCAGGTTTGCCACCTTTATCGTCTTTGGCCACATGAGATTGAAGCCGATGCAGAAGATCAGTATGCCTCCCGTCATTGAGATCGCATCCAGCATCGCATCGCTCATGAATCCCGAAAGCACGGCCGCGAGAGCTGTCATCGAGCCCTGCAGGACCGCTACGGTAAGCGCCGAGAAGATGCAGCCCTTACCCATCGACGATGCCATAACTATGAGAAGCACAAAGTCGATGGTCGCCTTTGCCGCGAGTATGCTGTAATCCCCGTATACTCCGTCCTGTATCGATCCCATGATACCCATGGCACCTATTCCGCATGTAAGTGACGCGGTGACGAATCCGTCAATGAATTTGTTGTCGCCGTCACTCCCCGACTTATGCCTGAGCCAGGCTCCTATCCTTTCGAAGAATCCGTCGATGTCTATGATCTCACCTATAAGGGCTCCGAGTGCGAGCGAAATGACGATGTTTATCGTTCCTGTCGTTCCGAGAGTCCCGTCATCACCCACAACTATCAGTTTTGCGAAAGCGCCTGCCGCTCCGATGAACATTATGGCGATGGCAGTCGCCTTCAGGACTATATCCTGATAATTCTCTTTTATGAAGCGCCCGCCTGCGACTCCGACGAGTCCGCCTGCGATTATCGCCAGTGTGTTTATTATCGTTCCTAAACCTTTTATCATTACTATCCTCTATACCCGGTTTTCAGTCGCGGCGCTGCCGTATGCCGCGGCAGCCGTATGAAAAACAACTGCCACATATACTAATCATTTTTTCTTCAATAAGCAATGTCCGATGCTATTCTGATAAACTCCTTCATCGCGGGATTTATCCAACAGCAAAAGAAACTGCACCGGTAAGAAAAGCTGCATAACAGCAGTTTCATACTCAATACCACCATAGCTGAAAGCTCCGGCCTGAGCTGAGCCGGAGCTTTTGCTTTCAAAACTTATTTATCTGAACTGCTCCAGGTACTTTTCGACCGATCTCGTCATCTCGCGCGAAAAGTCCGAATCATATTTTCTCTTAAAGAAGGCTTTCATCCATGTTTCATAGTCCTGGCTGCCTGTTTTAGGCTCAAACATGCCGCGCACGTATTCCTCATCCATATCAGGATAGCGGTTTTCGTTCACAACATATTCCAGATCTGACCTCGCAGGTTTCACCCGCTCTCTCTGCTGCTCTGTCGGATAACCGAATACGAGCATCACGGCAGGTACTGCGTAGTCGGGTATCCCCAGGATCTCGCGCTGTTCTTCGCAATTCTCAAGTATATCTCCGATATAGCAGGACCCTATTCCGAGAGACTCAGCAGCGGTCACGGCATTCTGTGCCGCGATGGCAGCATCGATCACAGCAAGCATAAGATCTCCCGCACCGGGCTTTCTCGGCTCACAGCCCGCATATTCATATGCCTTCTGCCATTTGAGGCAGTCCGCACAGAATACCAGCACCAGCTTGCCCTCCTTTATGAACGGCTGGTGATCGCATGACTCGCTCAGCCTCTCAAGCAGGCCGGGATCAGTGACTCGTATGATCGTGTAAAGCTGCTGGTTGCCTGCAGTCGGGGCCTGACACGCCGCGTCAAGAATGGCCCGCACCAGATCTTCATCTATTGCCCTGTCCTCAAAGACTCTGACGGACTTTCTGTTTTTGAGCTGCATTATCGTTTCTGTCATAGGTCTGTCCTCACTGTCACCCGTATACTTTTCTTCAATTATACAGCCGTTGACACCCGGGCAGAAAAAAAATAAAATGTTAACTTGAAATGCAATATAAGGAGCAACAGATGAGCAATAAATTTACATTCTATCCACAGGGCGTATGCTCTATGATGATCGAAATAGAACTTGAAGACGATATTATAAAAGACGTTGTATTCACAGGCGGCTGCAACGGCAATCTCAGCGGTATTTCCAAGCTTATCAAAGGAATGAAGGCCGGGGATGTGATCGAGAGACTCGAAGGCACTACCTGCGGTTTCAAGGACACTTCGTGCCCTGATCAGCTGAGCAAGGCACTGAAGCAGGCGCTGGCTCAGAACGGGGTAAACTGATGGACAGAGAAAAAGCAACCGAGCAGCTGACGGCAGCTCTCGGCGCATTCCACGGAAGATTCAAGGTCATGTACGGCCAGGTCTGCGTGCGTGTAGATAAAGACACATATCTTAGCACCGGCGGCAACAAGATCCTTGCAGATATCACTGAAGACAGCTATGAGCTCTGCAACATAAATGCCGGAGACCTCGGTGAGATATTCAGAAAGAGGCCTGACATAAACGCCATCCTTTTCGGATGCTCAGCAGATACCGTAAAAGCGTCCGAAGAATCAGAGTCTATTCCGGTAGCGCTCGAAGACCTCGCCAGGCTCACCGGAGCCGAGCTGAAAGTCATCCCTGACACATCTGTAGCAAGCATACTTGAAGGCGTAAAGGACGCCTCCGTATGCCTCATAAAAGGTGTCGGAGCTATTGCTGTCGGCAGCAACTGCAGAAAGGCAGCAGTCGGCGCACAGATAGTTGAGAAGGCCTGCGAAGCCGAGGTGCACGGCAGACTTATCGGCGGCACGGAAGCCCTCGACAGGGATCTCGCTGAAAAATACAGAAAGGAATTCGTCTCTGACTATACTCAGAGGAACGAAGAACCATACGTCAACTATGTAAACTATGACGAAGAGGAGTTTGCTCTCAGAAGCAGCCTCATAGATCACGGCAGAGATCTTGTTGACCGTGACCTGTCATACGGATCATGGGGCAACCTGTCCGTAAGGCTGAATGACCGCGAGATGCTTATCACGCCTTCTTCCATGGACTACTACGACATAAAGATCGAGGATATAGTCAAGGTCGACATAAATACACTCGAGTTCGGGAACCAGCGTATACCGAGCACCGAAGTAAGGATGCACGCCAAGGCATACAGAGAACTTCAGGGCTGCAACGCCATCGTTCAGACGCGTTCCAACGCCATGAGCGTATTCGCGGCTTGCAAGGCAGGTTTTGTCCTCGGTACGGGAAATCTCACTGATCTCATCGGAGATGTCATGGTCACGGATTATGCAGAGCCGGGCACGGACGAACTTGCCGAAGCTGTCGTCTCCACTCTCAGGAGCACACACGCATGTATCATCCCGCACCACGGATCCGTTTTCTACGGACCGTCACTCGACGTGCTGATCGCCATAGCCGAAGCAGTAGAGCTGAAGGCACGCAACATACTCATGTTTGACAGCGGCATTCCGGAAGAAAAAGAAGAAGAATAACAACTGAACATCAGGCATAAAAATAAGAGCAGTAACTCCGGTTACTGCTCTTTTGCATGCTTGAACTCTCCGTATGTGAAGATAGTCAGTCCTATCCAGATTATACCGAATGCGGTTATCTGTACTGCGTCGATAGGCTCTCCGAACATGAACACGCCTATGAGGAGCGTGATCGTCGGGCTTATATACTGCGCCAGACCTATCACCAGCAGCGGGACTTTCTTTGCCGCGGCTCCGAAGAGTCCCACCGGTATCACGGTGATGAGACCGCTCAGAAAGAGCATCGCGTACTTCACAGGCATGTTCATGGCGATAACACCATTGCCCGTCGCTTCGATATATATTATCGCAGGAAGCGCCAGTGCAGCGTACAACATGGTCTCATACACCATTGTCAGGAGCACCGGCATATCCGATGTCTTTTTTATTGCCGAATAAGCTGCCCAGGTACCCGCAAGACCGAGTGCTACTCCCGGCACCTGCCTGAAATGTACAAGGATCAGTATTATTGCAGCAAGTGCAAACAGCATGGCTGTCAGATTATACTTTGTCAGCTTCTCCTTAAAGAAGATGATACCCACAGCGCAGATCACGATAGGCTCTATGTAGTACCCGATCGAGGCCTGCACCACATGCTCCGAAGTCATCGCCCATACGTATATGCTCCAGTTTGCCGTCAGGATGAGTCCGGCGAAGAAGTACTTTCTCCTTACTTCGCGGTCCTTAAGCGGACCTAATACCTCCTCCCTGCTGTATCTTATCCTGGCAGCGATATACGCGTAGATGAACATGGTGAATATCCTGTACAGGATTATCTTCCATGATTCGATCGGTACAAGCGCCTCCCAGTATATGGGACATACGCCCCAGAAGAGCTGGCAGGCAATGACCAGTATCACGCCAAGCCTGTATTCACTGTTTGCCGGGGCTGCTGCCGCCGGCTTCTGATCATTCATTAAAACTTGTCCCCTTTTTCCCTGTTTTACAGACCGAATTCTTCTTCAACCAGTCTGGTCGCTATTCTTATGCATTCGTCGCATGAAGTGAATGCCTTGCCGTTATTGCCGGTCTTGATGTCTTTGCATCTGAGTGCCTTTGCCTCCTCGACGAATTTTCTCTGCATTATACCTGCGGCTCTTGTAGTCTTTGCCTTCGTAAGACCCGCATGCTCAGTATTGCCGTCACTGTAAACGAGTCCTGCTATCATAGCAGCTCCGCTGATGGCGCCGCATACGCCTTCAGTCGTCCCCATTCCTGCGCCGAAGCCTTCACCAAGCTTGTAGAGTATGGACTCATCGATGCCTGCCGCTTCTGCAAAAGTACATGCTACCGCCTGGCAGCAGTTATATCCGTTTCTGTGCTTTGCCGATGCAATATCTGCTTTGCTCATGTTGTGCTCCTTTTGTTATCTTCTTACGCCTTCTTTTTTCTGTGCGTCCGTCGCATATATTAACACAAAGCACATACAAAAAACATCAAAAAGTCTGCAACACCCTGCAGTGTTTAAGCTACTATTATTATGAGAGCTCTTAAGATGCATATCCGGACGAACGAGAGGAAGCTATGGACGAAAAGCTCGTGAATGATGCAATAGCAGGCAGCAAAGAGGCCTTCTGCAGGCTGTACGGCGAATACAAGGATAAGCTGTACCGCTATGCGCTGTACCGCCTGGGTGATCCTTCGGATGCCGAGGACGCCGTCAGCGAATGCGTGCTCGCAGCCTGGCGCGGCATAGGCAGCCTCCGCAGTGAAAAAGCCTTTGCTTCATGGATCTTCAGGATCCTCTCTTCCTGCTGCGCTTTTCACATAAAAGAAGCAATAAAAGCGCGTGAAAACATGGAGCGCATACGGAACGGATCACCGGAGTATGCAGCAGTCTCTTCATCGCCTTCACTGTCTGTCGAGCTGGCTGAAGCACTTGCCATACTGAAAGAAGATGAACGAGAGATAGTCCTGCTGAGCATTGTCGGCGGACTGAGCAGCACCGAAGTGTCATCCCTGACCGGGCTTGCTCCTGGCAGTGTCCGCTCAAAGCTGTCCCGCAGCCTCGCAAAAATGCGTGAGTTTTTGTCTTAAGGAGACCGACCATGAATAAGGACCGTGAATATATAAAAGAGCTTTTCGATAATGACGGCATCAATGTTCCGGACAGTCTGTCCGAAGAAACTATGCTTGCCATGCTTGAAAAGGCTGAAGAAAAAAGATCCGAAAGCAAGCGCAGTGTCCGGCGGCCGTCGCTCCGCATGGTCATGGGGCTCGCAGCCGCGATGCTCGTTGCCGTATTCGGCATAAGCGGGCTCATGGATATAGTACAGCGCCCGCCTGATACTTCTCTCGTTGGCGGAGAGCTGTATACCTTCGGCAGTGAAAAAGAAATAGAAAAGCTGCTGTCATCCATAAATAATGGCGGCAATGACGGGCTCCGCCAAAAGGTTTTCTCCCCAAGCGATACCGCTCCGGATACCGGACTTATCGAGTATGAGGAAGCACCGGGAGAAGCTGTGTCATCCGATTCTGCCGCAACAGGGCTTCAGACCTCCTCTGCCGCAGGATCCGCAGCTGACCATTCCGGCACGTACCTGCAGGTGGAAGGCATCGATGAGGCAGACATCGTGAAGACTGACGGCAGATACATATACTTTGTCAATAACAATAAGGAAGTCGTGATATATTCCGCAGAAGACGGAAAGACCGAAAAGCTTTCCACGATCGGATACAGCGGTGTTGAGAACTACATAGATGACATTTACCTCAGCGGCGACAGACTTATCACTGTCGGAAATTATTACAAGGACGGCAGTCAGGATCCATGCACCGGCATAGTCGTATACGATATAAGCAACCGCAATGATCCAAAGGAACTGTATGACTTCAGCCAGAGCGGGAGCATACTCTCGAGCCGCATGACAGGCGGTTATGTATATCTGGTCACAAATGACTATGTTTACAGAGGCGGGCGCACAGTGCCGCTCTGCGGAAGCAACGATACCCTTTCTTCGCTCAAAGCCGGAGACATCTGCTGCGTGCCGGAGCCTCAGACATCTTCATACATTGTGCTCAGTGCCATAGATGTATCTTCAGGCACTCGGGGCACGGCAGTCACAAAGGCCATACTCGGTGCCGGTGAGGACATCTACTGCAACGACCACAACCTCTATTCAGTTTCAGGTGAATGGAATAGCAAGGATAATGTTTACAGCACACGGATAGTCAGGGCATCGCTCGACGGACTTAAGGTAAAATTCAATGCTACCGCAAAGGTGCGCGGATATGCCCTGTCGCAGTTTGCGATGGATGAGAAGGACGGATATTTCCGCATAGCCACAACATCCGAGCGCGGAGGCATCGATGTAAACAACCTCTTTGTTCTAGATCCTGACCTTAAGGAAGCCGGATCAGTTACCGGATTTGCCCGCAACGAAAGCATAAAAGCTGTCCGTTATGTAGGCGACAAGGCATACGTCATCACTTACGAGGCTATAGATCCGCTCTTCATAATCGATCTGTCCGACCCTGAAAAACCTTCCATCGAGGGCGAAGTAATGATCGACGGCTTCTCTGCCCTGCTTGTTCCTGTTAACGAAGGGAGGATGCTGGGCATAGGCCACGCCACCGGCGACAATGGCTACGGAGGAGAGTATGACAGCGGGCTCAAACTTGCACTCTTTGACATTTCCGACCCTTCGCACCCTGCAGTGCTTGACAGCATGGAGTTCAAAGACATGATGAGTCCTGCCCAGAGCGACCATCACGCCCTGATGGTAAATGCGGAAGCCGGCTATTACGCCATACCGTATTCCATAGACCGTTACGGGGATATCGTAATAGATGGCGGCGGTGCTCTTATAGAGGATGAGGATGTCCTTGCGGATCAAGAACCCGCCGTGGATTCCTCGCACGAGGCCGGAGTGCTTGTGTTCGGTGGAGAGGATTCCATCAGGCTTATGGAACAGCATGCTCTTGATCAGAATTGGCTTGTCAGAAACGTTTACATAGGCGACTGGATATATGCCCTTGACTCTGAGGGAAATATCAGCAGTTTCAGACCTGAAATACAGTGATCCCACTCACAAAGGCGCAGCTTACGGGCTGCGCTTTTTATTTGCATAATTACGCCTGTAATAGTAGAATATATGGAATCGCGGAATATGAGATCCACAGCCGCAATTCAACAAAAAGGAATGGGAATATGAAATCTGAATACCTTGAAAAAATGAAGCTTCCGGGCGACCTGGCAGCTGCCCTGAAAGCATGTCCGAACATATACTTTCCGAAGACCAAGCACGAGTTATACGAGCTTTGCTTCGGCACTTCCGGAGGCAGTGTCCAGATCGTCGGGTATACTATTCCCGGAGGAGGATACGTGCAGGAAGCAGAGGTAGTCCGCTGCAAGAACGGTGCATCCGTAAACTTCTCCGATGAATACCTGAGAAGAAGAGACCCTCACTGCATGTACATAGGAGATGATCTGCCTACAGATAAGCCACGCTTCAAGGATTCCTGGAACATGGAATTCGGCGACCTAAGAGCTGCCACAATGAGCTGGCTCGCAGAGCAGAGCCTCGTTGTTATGCCGGCAGGCATAGGCGGCAAAGAGCATACATACTCATGCCTCATCGTCTGCCCTGCAAACGCAGCATTCTTTGCCTTTGCTCTTGCAAACATCCAGGATTTTGTAAGCATCGATGACATAGAGGCTCCATATGAGCCGCGCTCGATCATCTACGTAGCTCCGCCTTTCAGACACACACACTTCGGCGGCAAGCAGGCTGTAGTCCACTGCAGAAGCAATGTACTGCACGAGGTCTTCTCGTATAACCTTTATCCGGGACCAAGCGCAAAGAAAGGCGTGTTCTCCGTACTGCTCGACATAGGCGAAAATGAAGGCTGGATCACAAACCACGCTTCGGCTGCAATGCTTCAGACACCGTACGAAAACGAATTCGTCTTCATGCATGAGGGCGCATCCGGCGGCGGCAAGAGCGAGATGCTCGAAGAGATAAGGCGTGAACCTGATAACCGTATCAAGGTAGCGACTGACAATGTCACAGGAGAAGCTTTCTACCTTAACATGAGAGACACCTGCGACATCTTCCCTATCGCCGACGACATGGTCATGGCTCACAAAGACATGCAGAACGATTCCGGCAGACTGGTGATCACAGATGCCGAGAACGGCTGGTTCCTCAGAGTCGACGGAGACAAATACTACGGAAACATCCCTCTTTATGAGAGGATAAGCATACATCCGGATGAGCCTCTCGAGTTCTTCAACATTGACGGAACTCCGGGAGCTACATGCCTCATCTGGGAGCACACGATGGAGTCGAATGGCAAGCCTTGCTCAAATCCGCGTGTGATAATCCCTCGCGAGATGATAGACAATATCATCCCGGGAGATGAGCCACTGGAGGTCGACGTCCGTTCATTCGGCGTAAGAATGCCTCCTAGCTCATGGGAGAAGCCTGATTACGGCATCATGGGATTCGTTCAGATAGTCCCTCCTGCCCTTGCGTGGCTCTGGAGACTCGTCTCGCCTCGCGGCTTCAAGAATCCGTCCATCGCTGACAATTCTGCCGGCAGCGGACTCTCAGCCGAGGGCGTCGGATCATACTGGCCTTTCGCTACAGGTCTCAAGGTCACACAGGCAAACATGTTGCTGCACCAGATCGTGGATACTCCGAATACGCTCAACATCCTTATACCTAACCAGTATATAGGCGCGTACAGAGTAGGCTTCAAGGCTGAGTGGATCACTCGTGAATACCTTGCAAGAAGAAGCTGCACAGTAATGGCCAAGCACCTCGTAGAGGCGCGCTGCCCTCTCTTCGGATACTGCCTTGATGAGATGAAGATAGACGGACAGTCCATCAGACTTAACTTCCTGAGACCTGAGCTTCAGGTAAGACTCGGCGAAGAAGGATACGATGCAGGCGCAAAGATACTGACAGATTTCTTCAAGAAAGAGCTTCAGCAGTTCCTTGTACCTGAACTCGATCCTCTGGGCCGTCAGATCATTGAGCTCTGCATGAACGATGCTCCTCTCTCAGAGTATCTGAAGCTGACTCCTATAAACAGCATAAAGGGAAGCCACGAAAGAGGAAAAAAATAATATAGTATGGCATACGACGGCATCATCACATATGCTGCTGCAAAGGAATTAAGGGAAAGGATCACGCTCGGCAAGATCGAAAAAGTCTATCAGCCGGGTCCCGAAGATCTTTTGGTGCACATTCACACTGCGCGTGGGAATGTGCGCCTCTTTATGTCGTGCAACAGCCAGTCGGCCAGAGTCTGCCTGACAGAAGGTTCGTATACCAATCCGGAGCAGCCGCCTACCTTCTGCATGCTTCTGAGAAAGCATCTGCAGGGCGGCAGGATAACTGATGTAAGACAGAAGGACTCCGAGCGCATAATCGAGATAGACATCGAGGCTCAGAACGAGCTCGGATTCTCGGTATGCCGAAGACTTATCGTTGAGATAATGTCGAAGCACAGCAACATAGTGCTCATCGATCTTGAAACTGGTAAGATCATCGACTCAATAAAGCGTATCTCTATAGATGTGAACAGATACCGCCAGCTCCTTCCGGGCGTCATCTATCAGTATCCGCCTGCTCAAGACAAACTGGCTTTCATGGATGTCACCGAAGAGACGGTACTTCCTCACGATGACCGTGCGATCATGTCGCGCGTCGCAGGCATCTCGCCTGCTGTGAGCCGCGAATTGCTGGCATCCTGCTATACATCTCACGACGCGTCAGTGCTATCTGTCGTTCCGGCCAGAAGACTGCTTGAGATCCTGCATTCAATAGAAGACGGCAGCGCAAAGCCAAGAGTTTATGCCGACAGCGACGGGACACCGAGGGAGTTCCATGTGACAGATCTCTCCGAATACGAGGGTCTGGAGACGCTGTACTTCGATACGCTTTCGGAATGCATAGACTATTACTTCTCCAACCGCGAGGCTTCAAATCTCGTAAGGCAGAAGTCGCAGCCGCTTCTTAAGTCTGTGCAGGCATCCCTCAGCAAGGCTCTTCTCAAAAAGAAGAAGCTTTCGGAAGATCTTCTGAATGCTGAGAATTCCGATAAATACAGACTTTACGGCGAGCTTCTGACTGCAAATCTCCACCTTGTGAAGCCGGGGGCGCGCAGTGTCACCGTCATCAATTACTATGACGGAAACGAGATAAGCATCCCTCTCGATGAGAAGACCGGTGCTTCGGCAAATGCCCAGAGGTATTTCAAGAAGTATTCCAAGGCCAGAACTGCCATACACGAGAAGCAGGCCCAGCTTGAGGACAATGACAGTGATATCGCGTATCTGGAATCCGTTATACAGAACATAGAAGCCGCAGACAGCGTGCCCCTTCTGGAATCCATACGGGACGAACTGGAACAGACCGGATACGTCAGGCGCCGCCAGAAGGCATCGCAGAGAAAGCGCAAAGCCGCAAAACCTGAACCTTACAGATATACGCTCAGCGACGGGACTCAGGTGCTCGTAGGCCGCAATAACATCGAGAATGACTGGCTCACAATGAAGCACGCTTCCAAAACGGATATCTGGATGCACACGAAGGACATCCCGGGCTCACATGTGATCGTGAAGCTTGAGGACGGAAGGAATGTGAATGACCTGCCGGCAGATCTCATCTATGAGGCGGCATCGATCGCAGCTTATCACAGCAAGGCGTCGGGCAGTGACAATGTGCCTGTGGACTATGTCCCCGTAAGGTACGTGAAAAAGCCAAACGGAGCAAAACCGGGAATGGTTATATTCACTCACAATCAGACGGTATATGTGACACCTAAGCTGCCGGGATCTTCAGGCAGTAAAAATTAGTTAGTGAAATCTTTTCATTATTGAGTTACAATAGTCGTGCGCGGAAAAAACGCGCCGGCTGATATGGTCTGTTAGCTCAGTTGGGAGAGCGCATGGGTCACAACCATGATGTCGCGGGTTCGAGTCCCTCACAGACCACCAAAAAAACGGCATCTCGCAGGAGATGCCGTTTTATATTGCAGATCATAATCCTTTATATCTGAAGCAGAGCATCGTTATGTCATCAAACTGCGGCTCTGCACCGACGAATCCGTCTATTGCCTCCTTTACCGCAGGCAGCAGATCTTCAGGAGCTGCATCACTGTTGCGGTTGAGGATCTCGACCAGCCTCTCCTCTCCGAAGAGCTCCAGATTTGAATCAGTCGCTTCGGTGACACCATCGGTATAGACGAAGACGGATTCTCCCGGCTCAAGTCTGAATTCATGCTCCGTAAAGTTTATTCCATCGATCGTTGAGATCGCCGGCGAATGTTTGTATTTGACCATTTCGTAACCGGTACCGTTCTTCTTAAGTGCCGGATGCTCATGACCGGCGTTCGCCGCAATGCCCTCTCCTGTCCTTATATCTATGACAGCGAGCCATACCGTAACGAACATGCCTGTATCATTTCCGTCGAGAAGCTGGCTGTTGACCTTGCTGAGCGCCTCTGCAGGACTCAGTCCGGCCTGTACGCTCGTCTTGATCAGCACCTTGGAAATGACCATGAACAGCGCGGCCGGTATTCCCTTGCCTGAAACGTCAGCCATGACAAGCGCTATGTGATCCTTATCTGTCATAAAGAAATCATAGAAGTCCCCGCCCACCTCTTTCGCAGGCATCATGAAGGCGTGGAGGTCAAACTCCTTCCTGTCAGGGAACGGAGGGAATATCCTCGGAAGCATAGATGCCTGTATACGGTTGGCTACATTGAGTTCTGCCCCTATGCGCTCCTTTTCTGCGGTGACCGCTGAGAGTTCGCTGATGTACTCTCTGAGATCCCCGTCCATCTTCACGACTGCATTCGCGAGTTCTTCTATCTCGTCTCCGGTCTTTATGTTTATATCGATCTTTTTGTCACGCTCGAGGTTTTTGATCATTTCTGCAGTGCTCTTCCTCAGCGTGCGTATCGGTTTGATGATATTGCGCTCTACCTGCGAATAGTACAGAGTCATCGCAACAGCTATGATGCCGAATATGGAGATCACGACTATCAGAATATAGTAGAGCACAGCCCTTCTGATATTAGGGATCGAAAGATCCACAGCCGCTACGGCGACCGGGTCACCGGCGCTGTTGAATACCGGAGAATAGGCCGACGCGATATGTCCGTATCTGGCATCTGTCTGGAAACTGATCTTCTCAGGCGGATCCTGCCTGAAGATCTCAAAAGTCGCGGCCTTGCTCTTCTCGCTCATGTAGTTTTCATGGGTCCCGAGCTCACAGTATCCTTCAACATTGGTAGCGTCCCAGACGTATACCAGGTCGTCCTCATAAGGAACGAATACATAATAATACTTAAGATCCCCTTCCTTCTGCGTCGCATTGAGAAATTCAAGGACCGTATAGTAGTAATCGTCTTTCTCGCCGGTCTCAACATATTTTTCTACGGTGTCGCCGTCGATGAAATCCGCAGCGGTACGCGAATACTCAAATGCCCGTTCGCTGTACATATTGAGCTGCGAATAATAGTATTGCACCGAAACAAGCGTGCCGGTAAGGATGACCAGCAAAATGGCAAGGAACACAAGGCTATTCAGCAGTCTTTTGCTTATACTTGTCTTCTTCCTGTTTTTCATGACGCTTTTGTTTCAGATCCGCTTATCTTTGCCTGTCTGTAGGCAGTTTTCCACTGTTTGTAATAATGTGCCAGAACGACCGAAGCGATATCGATCGCGAGCGCAAGCAGCATAGTCTGCCACAGCGGCAGTATCTGCGTGCCATTGATTATATAGATTATAACATTAGTTATGCTTCTTACGAATACCCAGTGGATACAGTATATCGCCGTAATGTTGGCGCTGACTTCGGAAAGGAAGTCCTTTACGCGTTCACTGCGCAGCCTGCTCAGATTATGCCACAGCCCAAGCATCCACACGTCCAGGCACAGGCAGATGAATATATCCCACGGGTTCATATGGTAATAGCAGTTCTGGCCCTCGCCGAACATGCCCCATCCGAAGTGTATCCCTACCGGGAAGTATACTGCTGCTATGATAAACGGCAGAGGTGAAACAGTTCTGTAAAACGCTGTCTTGTCCTTTACCCGGATCAGTAAGTGCCCGAAGGCGTATCCGCATACCGGGATTATGAGCCAGGTAAGCAGCGGAAAGTCGGATACTACAAGTCCGGTCGCATCGTCTGTTCCTACCAGATACCCGAGAAAGATATTTCCGAACATCGAGTGTGTATCTACGTCACCTATCAGAAATGCGGTGAGCGTCAATACAGCCGAGATCGCGATCATGGCTCTGTCGCTCAGACCGAAATGCGTAAACAGAGCCATCATCAGCATCGTAAGCCCTGCAAAAAGCAGCACGTCATTCCCAAGCCACCTGTAAAACAGCGGAACGATGAAGTGCTCTCTGTCTCCGCTGATACCATAGCCTATCAGATAAGGTATCAGGAATCTGCAGGTATTGCTGAGGTAGAATATCCCGATGAGAGTGATTCCCCTTTTCACGAGCAGCGCTGCTGTCTGCCTGCGACTGTATACGAAGCCTATTCCCATCGCAAACAAATACATCGGAGCACTGAACGGACCTCCGATTATCGTATCAAAAAGGTATGGGATGCCGCTGCAGAGTCCTTCATCCGTAGTGCACTCAATGATGCAATGGATAAAAGGCAGCATCAGCACCATCTGGGCCTTTGCGATGTCTACATCAAGCTGTCTGCCGCTATTTACCGGTGTATCCGCCAGCAGGCTTTCTGTCCTCTTAAACATATTGTTATTTTACCAAAAAAGACGGCATTTCTGCCGCCTTTTTAACTTTACATTCACTTCTTTATCCTCTATGACGATATCATTCTGGTTGAATCTTGAATACTGCGCCTGAAGCTGCTCGTAGAACTTCGGATCATCCGCTCCGTATCTCTCCTGGCATTCGTCAAGGGCTTCTTTATATAGAAATAGAAAGTGCCAAAGCGGTTCTTTACTGTCACCGGTGTGATCGTTCCGTCGGCAGCCTTTGTGCCCTTCAGTATCTGATTGATATTTTCCTGAGTCATGTATGATCCCGAAGCCGGATTTATGCCGTACATCGCTTCACTCTGAGACAGTACTATCCTGCCGTCCATGGTCATAAGGAAGAGATACTGTACACCGGAGCGCTCGACCATGTCCGCGAAGACCTCAGACCTCTGCTTGTTATCGAGGTCTGCCATCGACTCAAACATGCCGCTCGTAAAGAGCTGATACATGTCATCGAGCTCATCCTGATTGCCATCATGAAAGATGGCAGCAAGAGAATCCGCATTCTGGACATTATCCTCCAGAGCGGTCACGGCCTCTTCAAGAGCGAGCCGGCTGTTTTCTTCCTGCTTTACAAGTGCTGTCTGCGCCTGCATCTGCCGCAGGAATATCGCTATCAGTACAGCGCCGAATAAGACCAGGAAAAAATTGAACAGCATCTTTCCAAAGAAATAGCTGTTTGCTTTTTTCAGCGCATCCCGGTCTTTGAAAACCTTTTTGTCATCGGCCATCTGTCATTCCCCCAGACTTCAGTTGATATACTTACTCAACATAGTATTAGCAAAACCATTTCTCCATTGCACCATAATCATTGAGAATTCAGCCTTTCATATAGTATTATTAAGAACATGAAAAAAATGATCTACCATCTGATCGCAGCAGCAGTAATATGCCTCGATCAGCTAACGAAATACCTTGTAAGAGCAAACATGCAGCCCGGTGACAGGATACCTGTGATCGGAGACTGGATGAGTATTTATTATGTTCAGAATACCGGAACAGCATTCAGCATGTTCTCGGGCAACCGCTTCGTAACGGTCTTTCTGACATCGGCACTGATAATATTCTGCCTGGTCTTTATCATCTATGAGGCAAGAGCCGGCGAGCATATCGTATCGGTACTGTTCACATTCGTGGCAGCCGGCGGCATTTCAAACATGATAGACCGGCTTGCGCTGGGTTTTGTGACAGACATGATATCATGCGGCAGTTTCGCGGTCTTCAACGTTGCGGATATATGTATCACATGCGGCTGCGCCCTCAGCATGATAGCGCTGATCGTTCTGTATAAAGATGATAAAAGCGGAAGCAAGGAGGCATAGATGTCGGAATACAGACTTACGGTAACAGCCTCCGCAGAGGACTCGGGCACCAGGCTGGATGCATTCATAGGGTACAATACGGATGAGCTCTCGCGGAGCTATGCTGTCAGGCTCATCGAAAAAGGTCTCGTGAGCGTAAACGGTACGCCGGCGGCTTCAAAGAAGCAGAGCGTATCCGAAGGTGATATTATTGAGATCGATCTGCCGGAGCCCGAGCCTCTCGCGGTAACAGCCGAAAACATCCCTATCGAGATAGTGTACGAGGATGACGATGTTGCTGTCATCAACAAGCCGCGCGGGATGGTCGTGCATCCGGGACCCGGCAATCAGTCGGGGACTCTCGTCAACGCGATAATGTATCACATGGGAGACTCGCTCTCATCGATCAACGGTGTCATAAGACCGGGTATCGTCCACAGGATAGACAAGGACACGAGCGGACTTCTGATGATCGCCAAGAATGACGCGGCACATGAATCCCTCGCAGCCCAGCTCAAGGTCCACAGCGTTACAAGGGAGTACACCGCCCTTGTTTATGACAATATCAAGGAAGACAGCTTCACTGTCGATCAGCCGATAGGACGGGATGAGAGAAACCGCATGAGAAACGCTGTCGGAGGATCCGGAGCCAGAAACGCCGTGACTCACATAAAAGTCCTCGAGCGCTTCGGGAAGTACACTCTCGTAAAGGCCGTGCTCGAGACGGGCCGGACCCATCAGATAAGGGTACACATGGCTTACATGCACCACCCTCTCGTAGGCGATGAGCTCTACGGTCCGAGGCGGACCTCATCAAAGGTAGAAGGCATAGCCGTCAGCGGCCAGCTCCTTCACGCAGGCACGCTCGGATTCGTCCATCCGTCCACAGGACAATATATGGAATTCCATTCCGATCTCCCTGAGGTATTCGCTCAGGTACTCGAAAACCTTCGCAATTGAAGCTCCCGCTACTTAGGCTAACGCCTTGAAGTAGGGGATTCCTGCTTCAGCGACCACAGCGATGCAACTCCGAAGAGAGCATCGTCTTACACGATCTCCACAGGCGTGACTTCCCGCCCTCCCGGCGGTACAAAGGATATATGCTTCCGGCTACGCAGAGCCGAGTCCTCTGTTCAGGATGTTCATTGCCGCATTGGCATCACGGTCGTGATGAGCGCCACACTGAGGACAGACCCACTCACGGACCGAAAGTTTTTTCACGATCGGATTCTTAAATCCACAGCAGGAGCAAGTCTGCGAGGAAGGATAGAAAGTATCGATCCTTCTTATCTCACAGCCGTATTCAAAGCCCTTGTACTCGAGCATCGAGAAAAAGCGGCCCCACGACACATCCGAAATGGTCTTTGCCAGGTGATGGTTCCTGACCATGCCTTTCACGTTAAGTGACTCGATCGCGATGACTTGGTTCTCGCTCACCAGACGAGTCGACTCCTTGTGAAGAAAGTCAGTGCGTACGTTATATATCTTCTCGTGAACAACAGCCACTTTGATACGCTGCTTCGCACGATTGGCAGAACCATTCTGCTTGCGTGACAGTCTGCGCTGCTCACGACGGAGCTTGCGTTCATATTTGCGAAGTGTTCTCGGATTATCGACTATGCTGCCGTTCGAATCGGTGTAGAACTCCGAAAGGCCGACATCGATGCCCGTAACGCCGCCGGCGTTAGGCTTTGTAACGAGTTCTTCCTCGACGCAGAGCGACACAAAGCATTTCCCTGTTGGGGTCTTCGACACTGTTGCATTGAGGATGCGCCCACTTGGAAGCCGCGATATCTTCGCCTTTACGGCGCCAAGCTTCGGCAGGACGATGCGGTCACCTTCGATACGTATGTTGTTCGATTGGTTTCTCGTCCTGTACGACTGATGGTGGTTATGTTTATTCTTGAAACGAGGATAGCGGCCGCGCTTCTCAAAGAAGTTCTGGAACGCTCTGTCCAGATTGCGAAGACTCTCCTGAAGAGCCATGCTGTCGGCAGATGCGAGCCACAGATGCTCAGGGTCGCTTTTCAGCGACGTAAGCCTACGCGCACTCTGAACATAGGAAAAACTTTCCTTGCGAAACTTCCAGGCGTCAGATCGTGCGGCGAGGAAATGGTTATACACATAGCGACAGCAGCCGAGAGTGCGGCTGATCTGCTCAGTCTGGACAGCGTTCGGGTATATTCTGTACTTATAGCCTTTGGTTATCTTCATACAGATATTATACCAAACAAACGTTCGGAAAGCAACGCAACGTCAATTATTTCAACATGTTGAGACGATTCATCCCGCCACCTTAGAGGTGGGGTATTCTCGCCATTATGGTAATAAAGAACCGGCAGATGCCGGTTCTTTTGTTTGCCATATCTGAGCTTCGCCGTCAGCGAATGTGCTTACTCACCGACGTCCTGGTTGAAATCAAAGTCTACGTCGCTCTCCTCTGCTGCCGGAGCAGGTTCTTCCTGTGCAGGCTGTATAGGCTCGTTCTTTATGACGTCGAAGTCTACGGTCTTCGCCTGGCGGGCCTCACCTGTGCGGTTGTCACCCGAACCGAAAGGTCCGTAGTATGATGATGTGTCAAATCCTGTGATCAGCCAGAAGATCGGTGCCAGGAAGAGATATCCCCACGCCCAGCCGTCAGGCTTTCCGTAAGCCTTTGCTGTTGCCAGGCAGATCTGATACTGGAAATAGAGCGCCCCTATCCATCCGATGAACGGTATGAACACTAACACAAGCACCCTTACCCAATACCAAGGGTTGTCCATTACCTTTTCGCAGAGCTTATAGTCTCTGTAGAGAGGAATGATGCCTGTCCAGCCGGGCACTCCGGCCTTTTCAAACATCTTCCAGAGACCTATCGCTCCGAGAATGAACCAGAATGTCGACATGCTGGATCCCTGTGCACTGTTTTCCTGTGCGTATGCAAGTATAGATTCCATTTTTTGTCTTTTTCTCCTTTATCTATAGATATTTAATCATCTATTTCGTTTTCCATGATGCGCCTGACCGCCTCTTTGTCGGCCTCACGCTTTTCTTCAAGTTTTGTATAGCTGTTCTTCTGTTCTTCCAGAATGAACTCTCCGAGAGCCTTTGCGCCGCTTATGAGAAGAGCGCCGCCGGCTACGCCCGCTGCTATGATAGTAAGAAGCGCACCGCCCAGCGAAGCATCCGCCTTACCGCCTGTATTTCTGATTTTTGACTTGTTGCTTGCCATGATCGTCCCTCCTTTGCGTTACTTATTGTAGCACAAATCATATACGTCTGTCCTGCGTGCAGAAAGAAGCGGCAGCCTCTGCCTCACTTCTTCCACGTAATCAAGATCTATCTCCGTGATATTGCAGCATTCGTGCTCGTCCATCTGCATGAGGACCCTCCCCCACGGATCGGTGATGATGGAGTGCCCGTAGCTCAGATAGCCTGCTTCGGGATTCTGTGCGTCTGCGGTGCCGACCATATAGACCTGGTTCTCTATCGCCCGCTGGCGGAAAGCTGTCTCCCAGTGCGCCGGGCCAGTTGTCATATTGAATGATGCGGGATTGAATATCACCTTTGCCCCATTGAGAGCCGGTATGCGTGCGCTCTCCGGGAACCTTATGTCGAAGCAGATATTTACTGCCATCGTGCACCACTCCGTCTCGAAGGTGTCGAATCTGTCTCCCGGGGTCAGCGTGTCTGACTCCTTGAATACCTGCTCGCCGTGCGCATAAATGTCGAAGAGATGCACCTTGCGGTGTTTGCCTATCTGGCGGCCTTCCCTGTCAAAGACAAAGCAGGTGTTGTAGATATTGCCGTCCTCTCCAAGTTCCGGGATGGACCCGCCGACCACATACACGTGATTCTTGCGTGCGATGGTCGACATGGCAAGCCATGAATCGCCCTGCTCCGGCTCGGCGTTCACCGGGAACAGATCCGTCTGGTACGGGCTGTTCCATATCTCTCCGAGGCTTATGATGTCTGCCCCGTCGGCAGCGCCGTCAGCTATTATCTCCGCAAGCCTCTCTATATTGTCGTATTTGTCTTCCAGCACATTGAGCTGAAGGCTCGCTATCTTTATTTTGCTCATATCTGTATCTCCTTTTACTGGACCTACAGCGAGATCATCGCGGTCCCGGCAAGCATGAGTGCCATGCCGAAGATCTTTCTGAATGTCACCGGCTTTTTCTCTATCCCGAGGAATCCCGTGGCATCGACAGCCAGACCCGCGGCCATCATGCCAAAGAGGTTCATCATGGTGACCATTCCCGTACCGAGTACAGGTCCGGTGATGGCATTTCCGCCTACTACCACCAGCGCCATAAGACCTCCTGTAAGGAAGAACGGCGTGAATCTTATCTTTCCCTCCGGGGCTTTTTTGCCGTCGAAGAGCGATGCCTTTCCGCCAAACATTCCTATGAGGCTGCAAATGACAGCCATGGTCAGAAGCGCTCCGCACATCGATACCAGCGTTGCCCTTACCGGGCTGTCAGCCACTACTCCGAGCGTGCCGTTTATGGCTACCTGCGCCGCAGCGACGAATCCCGTGAATATATCGAATACTATGAACAGCATCACCTTGCTGCTCATCCCGCTTTTGCTTTTCTCGCCCTTTTCTATGGAGATAAAGGCTATCCCTACTATCTCGAGCAGCGCTCCGGCAGCTCTCATAAGTGACATCTTCGTGACCGGAGCGTCAAAGATGCCGAAGTGATCTATAAGCAGTCCGGCCATGATCTGTCCGAAGCAGAGGAGCATCATATTGCGGGCGCTCCCGAGAACCGGCAGACAGAATATGCCCGCCATCACTATCGTTGCTCCGCAGACGCCTCCCATCCATATCCACGGCGGGTATTTGACTATCTCTGATACAGGCAGCGCCAGACTGTGTTCCGTGATCAGCAGCACTATTGCTATAAGTGTCAGTGCCACAATAAAATTGACCGCCGCAGTGATGTACGGCGATCTGAATCTGCGGCGGATCTCGCCGTTGAAGCTGGCCTGAACGGTCGCTGCAACACCCGATATTATTCCTATCAGATATGCGATTATTGCCATTATTGTTTTTGCTTTTCCCTTTACCCTTTTCGGCTACTTTCTGATCCAGCTCTCATCTGACGGGTTATCCCTGAAAGCAATAAGTCTCGAAATATCGTCTGCGGATATGTAACCGTTGTCGGCAGCTGCCGCAGCAACTTCATCGAAGTTTGTCAGCGACACCCATTCGATACCGGCCTCTGCCATACGGTCTATTCCCTTCTTCATTCCGTAGGTCATGATGGACACTACGCCAAGGACCTCTGCTCCGGCTTCCCTCAGTACGTTGACAGCGTCGATGCAGCTGCCGCCTGTCGAGATGAGGTCTTCAACGACTACTACCTTCTGGCCCGGCTCGAGCTTTCCCTCTATCTGATTGCCGCGGCCGTGATCCTTTGCGCCTGATCTCACATAGCCCATAGGCAGGCCCATGAGATGAGCAGCTATAGCTGCATGAGCTATTCCCGCTGTTGCAGTACCCATCAGCACCTCGGCTTCAGGGAACTTTTCTTTGATAGTGTATGAGAGTGACTCCTCTACGTCAGTCCTTACTTCCGGAGCGGTCAGAGTCAGTCTGTTGTCGCAATATACCGGACTTTTGATCCCGCTTGCCCATGTGAACGGCTCCTCAGGTCTCAGGAATACAGCTCCTATGCTGAGAAGGTCTTCTGCTATAAGTCTCTTTATTTCTTTATTCTTATCCATATTACTCTGTCTGAAGGAATTCCTTTTTGCATCTTTCATAAGCGTCATACGGCTTTTCGGCAGCGGTGATAGGTCTGCCAACGACTATGTAGTCTGAGCCTGCCTCCCTTGCCCTCGCCGGAGTCATGACTCTCTTCTGGTCGTCTGACACGCTGTCCTCGAATCTGATCCCCGGAGTTACCGTCAGGAAATCATCTCCGCATACCTCATGTATTGCCTTTGCCTCGAATGCCGAGCATACGACGCCGTCGAGTCCGGCAGCCTTGGCATTGAGCGCGTACTGTCTTACGACATCCTCCATCGCTCCGTTTATCAGGAGCTCGTCATGAAGCATGGTTTCGTCAGTCGATGTAAGCTGCGTGACAGCGATCAGTTTAGGCTTGTCGGCATACCTTGCGGCACCCAGCATAAGGCCTTCTTTTGCGGCCTTCATCATCTCTATGCCGCCTCCCGCATGCAGGTTCACCATGTCTACACCGTACTCGCCGAGCACCTGCATGCTCTTTTTTACGGTGTTCGGGATGTCATGCAGCTTAAGGTCGAGGAATACCTTGTGTCCTCTTTCCTTAAGTTTTTTGATGATCTTAGGTCCTTCAGCATAGAAAAGTTCCATGCCGATCTTGACGTAAGGTCTGCCCGCTCCGATGCTGATATCGTCGCAGCTTATCACTTCATCCCTGATCCTGGTGAGCCTGTCAAGGAACTGGATCGCCTCGTCCGTGCTCTTGAAATCGCAGGCTATTATAACGTCTTTTGCCATGATGCACCTCCCCGGTCCTGAGGCCGGCTCCCTCTACATCTGTCTTCTATGCTTTTATTATAGATTCTTTGCCTGGTCTGCGCTACCGCTTAATCTTTTTATGCCGTATTTTTTCATTGCGGCAGGAAGATCCCTTACTATATCGCGTGATGCGTACGGATCGGTGAGATTTGCCGCGCCTACTTCTACCGCGGCAGCGCCTGCCATCATCATCTCAAGCACGTCGTCGGCCGAGCTTACTCCGCCCATGCCTATGACAGGTATCTTCACTGCTTTCGCAGTCTGATATACCATACGAAGAGCTACCGGGAATACCGCCGGTCCCGAGAGACCGCCTGTCACGTTCGCGAGGACAGGCCGCTTTGTTCTGAGGTCTATCCTCATCCCCATAAGCGTGTTGATAAGACTCACCCCGTCAGCGCCTTCTGTCTCGCAGGCTTTTGCTATCTCCGTGATGTCAGTCACGTTCGGCGAGAGCTTTATGATAAGCGGCTTGTCGGTCATCCATCTGACAGCCTTTACCACGGAAGCGGCCATGTGCGGATCCGTTCCGAAGCTCATTCCGCCTCCGTGCACGTTAGGGCAGCTGATATTTATCTCATACCAGCCTATCATGTCCGATACGGAAGACCTGTCCAGCCTCTTTACTACCTCTGCGTACTCATCGGCAGAAAAACCGCTTACATTGGCCATTACCGGCTTATGGAATACCTGCGCCAGCTTAGGGAGTTCTTCCCTTATAACATCATTCACGCCGGGGTTCTGCAGACCTACCGAATTGAGCATGCCTGCAGGACACTCGGCTATGCGCGGAGTGTCGTTGCCGAAGCGCGGATCAAGAGTCGTTCCCTTGAATGAGAACGTTCCCAGACAGTTGATGTCATAGAGTTCGGCAAACTCATAGCCGAAACCGAAAGTGCCCGATGCCGGAATTACCGGATTATCCAGTGTTATACCGCAGAGGTTTACCCTTGTATCAGGCATGGCATCATTTATATCGACTCTTCTTACTTCTGCCACAGTATCTCCTCCGTTCTGAAAACAGGACCGTCCTTGCATATCCGTTTGTTACCGTATTTTGTCTTCATGCTGCAGCCCATGCAGGCTCCGAAGCCGCATCCCATGCGCTCTTCAAAGCTCATCTGGCCGCTTATGCCGGCCTTTTCATATACCTCATCATATACAGCCTTCAGCATAGGTCCCGGGCCGCAGGTGTAGAAGTGAGTGAAAGTCTCTCCTCTTCCCAGAAGCACTTTGAACGCGTCGATGACTGTGCCGCTGATCCCGCTGCTTCCATCGGCTGTCGCGACTATGACTTTCGCGCCCGCTCTCCTGAATTCTTTCACATAGTAGACCTCATCGGCGCTGTTGAATCCGAGTATCACCGTCGGATGGTTTCTGAAGCAGCGCGCTGTCAGGTACAGAGGCGGTATGCCGACTCCGCCGCCTATGAGGAGCGGAGTGTCACCGGCTTCCGAAAGATCGTAACCGTTCCCGAGCCCGGTAAGCACATCGAGTTCTTTGCCGGTCTCAAAGCGCGTCATCTCATCTGTGCCCTTGCCGAGCACCTTGTAAATGATGGTGACGCTGCCCTCTTCAACATTGCACACGCTGATCGGGCGTCTCAGGAAGTGTCCGTCCAGCTTTATGTTGATGAACTGTCCCGGTGCAGTAATTCCGCTCACATCACCGTCAAGCTTCATGAGCCATGTGCTCGGAGTGAGCTGTCTGTTTTCACTTATGGTAAATAGACCCTGTTTCATTGATTCTCCGTTATGCGTCGATAGTAGATATCGTCTGTGTTGTCTCCTCGAGAACGTCCAGCAGAACGCTTACCGTGTCGAGCGATGTGAAGAGCGTCGCGTTGTTCTCGCTCGCGCACTGCCTTATGAGAGCTCCGTCGTTCGCAGTCACGTGATCTCCCACCTTACGGGTGTTGAGGATGTACGCGATATGTCCGTTCCTTATGGCATCGAGTATCTCTTCCGAGCCCTCGCTGATCTTTCTGAGCTGTCTCGTCCTTATTCCGTTTTCCTTGAGGAAGGCCGCGGTTCCCGGTGTCGCCTCGATGTTGAATCCGAGGTTGTAGAATCTGCGGATCAGAGGCAGTGCCTCCGCCTTGTCGTCTCCCGCGAGAGTCGCGAGCACCGTACCGTAGTTTCTGAGCTTGGTGCCGGACGCTGTGAGCGCCTTGTAGAGAGCGCGGTTCAGCTTGTTGTCGTAGCCGATCGCCTCACCTGTCGACTTCATCTCAGGCGACAGATATGTATCGAGTCCCTTGATCTTGTTGAAGCTGAATACAGGCACCTTTACGTAGTAGCGCTTCTTCTCCTCTGGGTAGAGGTCGAATATGCCCTGCTCCTTGAGGGACTTGCCGAGTATCGCCTCAGTCGCGATGTCCGCGAGGCTGTATCCCGTTGCCTTTGAAAGGAAAGGCACCGTCCTCGACGATCTCGGATTTACCTCGATGATATACACCTCATCGTTCTCGTCCACGATGAACTGAATGTTGTAAAGTCCGATTATGCCTATTCCCAGACCGAGCTTCTTGGCGTACTGCAGTATCTTGCCCTTCACCTTGTTGCTGATGGAGTAAGTCGGATATACCGAGATGGAGTCGCCGGAGTGGATACCCGTTCTTTCAACGAGCTCCATGATGCCCGGTACAAACACGTCGCGTCCGTCGCATACCGCGTCTACCTCGACCTCTTTTCCGAGTATGTACTTGTCTACCAGTACCGGCTTGTCCTCATCTATCTCTACGGCAGTCTTGAGGTACTGTCTCAGCTGCGACTCATCTCCTACTATCTGCATCGCGCGTCCGCCGAGTACGAAAGACGGCCTTACGAGCACCGGATATCCGATCTCAGCTGCAGCCTTGACTCCGTCTTCGATCTTAGTGACCGCATGCCCCGGCGGCTGAGGGATCCCGAGTTCCTTGAGGACCTTCTCGAATCTGTCTCTGTTCTCGGCCCTGTCGATAGCCTCGCAGTCCGTACCGATGAGCTTTACGCCTCGCTCCATCAGAGGCTCCGCAAGGTTGATAGCGGTCTGGCCTCCGAGCGTTGCGATGACGCCTTCAGGCTTCTCAAAATCGATTATCGCCATGACATCCTCAGTCGTCAGCGGCTCAAAGTAGAGCTTGTCTGCAGTCGTGTAGTCAGTCGATACTGTCTCAGGGTTGTTGTTGATGATTATGGCCTCGTAGCCTGCGCGCCTTATGGTCTGCACGGCGTGTACCGTCGAATAGTCGAACTCAACGCCCTGACCGATCCTTATAGGACCTGCGCCCAGTACGATTATCTTCTTCTTGTCCGTCAGTATGGACTGGTTCTCTCCCCTGTATGATGAATAGAGGTAGGCGATGTACTTGCCGGTATGCAGTGTATCGACCATTCTGAATACAGGCACTATGCCGTTCGCCTTTCTCTTCTCGTATATTTCCTTTTCCGTGAGGTTCCAGAGCTTCGCGATGTACTTATCCGAAAAGCCCATAAGCTTTGCTGCCTTCAGGGTCTTCACGTCATTGACCCTCTCCCTCAGCAGTCTCTCCATCTCGACGATGTTTTTGAAAGCTTCAAGGAAGATATCCGTGATCATGGTGACCTTGTGTATCTCTTCGACGCTGATGCCCCTTCTCAGAAGCTCGGCTATGGCGTACATGTTGTCATCCCTGAATTCGGAAATGTAATCCATGAGCTCGTTGCGGCTCATGCCGTCAAACTTCTCAAGGTGCAGGTGGCATACGCCCGTCTCGAGCGACCTTATGGACTTGAGGAAGCTCTCCGTGAGGTCGGAGCCTATTCCCATGACCTCTCCGGTCGCCTTCATCTGCGTACCCAGCACATTCGTGGCATCGCTGAATTTGTCGAACGGGAATCTCGGGAACTTGGCAACGATGTAGTCGAGGCTCGGCTCAGTTGAAGCGAGTCCGCCCGCTACCTCGATCTCGTCGAGTGTCATGCCGACGGCGATCTTTGCCGTTACTCTCGCGATAGGATATCCGGACGCCTTTGACGCGAGCGCCGACGACCTCGATACTCTCGGGTTTACCTCGATGAGGTAATACTCGCTCGTCTCCGGATGGAGTGCGAACTGCACGTTGCAGCCGCCCTCTATCTTAAGCTCGCGGATGATCTTGATCGCCGAATCGTTCAGCATCTTTAGGTCGTGGTCACTGAGCGAGAGGATCGGCGCGACAACGATGGAGTCGCCTGTATGGACGCCGACAGGATCCACATTCTCCATGCCGCAGATGGTGATGGCCTTATCTGTGCCGTCACGCATTACCTCAAACTCTATCTCCTTGTATCCCTTTACGGATTTCTCGACCAGCACCTGATGCACCGGCGAAAGATTGAATGCCTTGATGCCGATATCTTCGAGTTCCTCTTCATTGTTGGCAAATCCGCCGCCCGTTCCGCCGAGCGTGAACGCAGGTCTCAGGACTACAGGATATCCTATGTCCAGAGCTGCCTTCTTTGCCTCTTCGATGCTGTATGTGATCTCGCTCGGGATGACCGGCTCGCCTATGGACTCGCACATCTCCTTGAAGAGCTCTCTGTCCTCGGCTCTTTCGATCGAGTCAGCCGGAGTTCCGAGAAGCTTTACCCTGCACTCAGCCAGAACGCCCTTTTTGTCCAGCTGCATGGCGAGGTTGAGTCCCGTCTGTCCGCCGATACCCGGGACGATGGCATCAGGTCTCTCATATCTCAGGATCTTTGCGATATATTCCAGAGTAAGAGGCTCCATGTATACCTTGTCTGCTATCGATGTGTCCGTCATGATAGTAGCCGGATTCGAGTTGCAGAGTATTACCTCATAGCCCTCTTCCTTCAGCGCCAGACACGCCTGAGTGCCCGCGTAGTCAAACTCCGCCGCCTGTCCGATAACGATCGGTCCGGATCCTATGATAAGGATCTTCTTGATGTCTGTCCTTTTTGCCATTATTTTACCCTTTATCCTATATATCTGAAAAAATTGATCAACGTGTTTCTGCCGCGCTGTATGCGATCCTGCCGTCACATACGGTCAGGTAATTGCGGCCCATCACTCTCCAACCTTCGAAAGGAGTAGCCTTACCCATTGAAAGCAGTTCTTCCTTTTCAATCGTCCATTCCTCGGTAAGATCCCATACTGAGTAATCATTTCCGAGAGGTATTCCGAAGCGCCTGCGCGGGTTGTACACCAGGAGCTCTTCGAGCCTCTCCATGGTGATTATCCCCAGCATCACAAGATATGTGTATACCAGCGGGAAGGCCGTCTCTATGCCGACGATGCCGAACGCGGACTTCTCGAGTCCCCTCGACTTCTCCTCAGCGGAGTGAGGCGCGTGGTCGGTCGCGATGCAGTCTATCGTTCCGTCCACGAGCCCCTCGAGCAATGCCTCACGGTCTGAAGCATCGCGGAGAGGCGGATTCATCTTCCACTTTCCGTCCTCCTTCAGCATGCTGTCGTCAAGAAGCAGATAGTGCGGACCTGTTTCGCATGTGACGTCGACTCCGCTCTTCTTTGCGTCCCTTATTATGCTCACGCTCTCCTTGGTCGAGATATGGCATACGTGGTATGCGCAGCCGGTCTCATCGGCAAGTTTGAGGTCGCGCTCTATCTGGCGCCACTCGGACTCAGAGCATATTCCCCTGTGTCCGTTTGCAGCGGCATACTTTCCGTCATGTATGTATCCGCCCTTCAGAAGGCTGTTCACCTCGCAGTGGGCTGTGATTATCTTTCCAAGGGCTTTGGCCTTCAGCATTGCCTCGCGCATCATATCGTCTGACTGAACGCCATGACCGTCATCCGAGAACGAGATGCAGTCGCCTGCCATTCCGTCAAGATCTGCAAGCTCCGTTCCCTTCTGACCCACTGTGATCGCCGCATACGGATAGACGTGGATGCACGCATCGCGGTCAATGATATCCTGCTGCTCCCTGAGATGTTCTTTCGAGTCGGCCACCGGATCAAGATTAGGCATGGTGCATACTGCCGTGTAGCCGCCGTGAGCAGCGGCTTTCGCTCCCGAACCTATGGTTTCCTTATATGAAAAACCCGGTTCCCTGAAGTGCACATGCACATCGCAAAAACCGGGTAAAATGGTGTATGTAGATGAGAGACCGATGCCGGCTTCTCTCAGGATCTTTGTGTCGATAGTCGGGCTGAAAACGAATTCCGTCGCTCCTGTTCTGTCCATTAAATACCTCCTTCTCATCCTGGTTAGTCTACCACGAAAATAACGGAGTTATCAACGGAAAGAGCAACGATAAGGTGTTCATTCTGTGATTTTTATGAGAAGCAATCTCCCATCTTTTACCGTTATTTCAGATGTCCTGCCTGGCAGCGGCTCGTTGCTCGTCGCGTACTGGTAATCCGGCCCGATGACAGCGTCTTCTATCTCGAATTTTGCATCTTTTATCGTCACCCCACGGGCTGCGCCCTCAATGGCAACAAGTGAGAAAAACGGATATACATCGCTTACGTAAGCCTTATCTGTAACGAGCTCCATCTCCGAATAATCGTCTACTATCATTCCCCGGCAGCCGCTGTTCTCAAGCGCGGTGAGGATGTAAACATTCACCAGCGTATGGTCGAGCCTCGCGCCTATGGCGCCTATGATCAGAAACTCCGTGTAGCCGCGGCGTATGCCCTCGTGCATGGCGTAGACAGTATCGGTGTCGTCCTTTGCGACAGGCAGCGTTATCGTCTCGACGTCCATGTGAGGATCGTCATACGAGTCAAAATCGGCAACTATAAGAGACGGCTTTCTGTCAAGGGCCTCCATATGCTTCAGTCCGCTGTCGCAGTATACTATGAAGTCATCATCCTTAAGAAAGCTTCTGACGCGCGCGTAATTAGCGATATCCGCGCCGCCGACTATAACACATCTGCTTTTTCCGTCTGTCATTCCTGCTCCCGTGATCAGCGCTGTGCAATCATTTCTTTGAGTTCATCTACCTGGAACTTATATGCCGAATTGCAGAAATAGCACTTTACCTCTATCTCTTCGCCGTCATTGATGATCTCGTTGAGGTCGTCCGTGCTGATGGTCGCAAGCGCTCTGGCAACCTTCTCCTTGCTGCAGTCGCAGTAAAACTCCACGGGCAGTTTTTCATTGATATGAAGGTCCAGACCGCCCAGATAGTACTCAAGGATGTCTTCAGGGCTCATGCCTTTTTCCATCATCGTTGTGACAGGTTCTGCATCTTTAAGCTTTGCCTCGATGGCCTCAATCGTCTCTTCTGCGACATCAGGCATCATCTGGATTATGAATCCACCCGCGTGCTTTACTTCGCTGTCTGTATCTACCATGACCCCGAGGCCGACAGCTGACGGAGTCTGCTCCGAGACCGTAAAGTAATAAGCAAGGTCATCGCCTATCTCTCCTGTCTGTATCTCTACCTGGCCGTTGTACGGCTCCTTGAGGCCAAGGTCCATTATGACTGTAAGTGTGCCCTTTCCAATGGCGCCGCCTACATCAAGTTTGCCCGCTCTCTTCAGCGGGATATCTACCGACGGATTTGCCGGGAATCCCTTCACATGGCCATGGCCGTCCGCTGTTACTGTCAGCTGAGCGATCGGGCCGTCACCCTTCATCATGAGGGTCAGCTTGTCGTTCTCGCCCTTCATCATCGATCCCATCATCGCTCCCGCGCTCAGAAGTCTTCCGAGCGCAGCCGTAACGACCGGGAATGTGTGATGTATCTCTCGCGCCTCCGCGGTAAGCTCAGTCGATCTGATCGCGAAAGCTCTTACTGTCTCTCCTGCTGCTGTTGCTCTAATAATATAATCACTCATTGATATCTTTTATCCTTAATCTGTAATATCTATATCCGGCACAATGACTAAATTGTAATCAGGATAGAGCGGTGCGATCTCATCGCATATGGTTTTTATACACTCATCCTGTGAAACGCCGAAGCTGAGCACGACGTCAAACCTGATGACCTTTTTCTCCTCATCGATATAGAATCCATGCATCTGAAGTGCCCAGTCATGAGCCATTACTATCGCTTCGATGTCACGTCTTATCTTTTCTGCCTTCGCGTCAGTATTGCGCGAATACACTCCGATACCGGTAAGAATGACGCCTGTTTCCCTGTATACCCTGTCAGTTAGCTTGCGGGTCAGGATATCTACCTTATCGACTGTCATCGTATCCGGAAGCTCTACATGTACCGAGCCGTATGCCTTGCCCGGACCGTAATCATGTATGAAGAGATCGTATGCACCGAGTACCTCCGGTTCTCCCGTGACCAGCTCTTTTATCTTGTTTGATACTTCAACGTTTGCGCGCCTGCCCAGAATATCCTTCACAGTATCGCTTATCATTTCGATACCGGCCTTGATGATGAATCCGGAAATAATGACGCCCACATATGCCTCAAGTGAGATGCCATTGAACGTATATAGGAGGGCTGTCAGAAGGACCGCGAACGAAAGTGCTGCATCGGACAGCGCATCCGTGCCTGAAGCCACGAGAGCTCCAGAATTTGTCTGCTCGCCCTTGCTCTTTACGTATCTTCCGAGCAGCACCTTTGCCAGCACCGCCACCGCGACGATCACGAGCGAGACCGTCGAATATGCAGGCGCTGACGGCTCGATGATCTTCTTTACCGATTCCACCAGCGATGTGATTCCGGCGTAAAGTACGATCGCGGCCACTATGAGCGCGGAGATATATTCTATCCTTCCGTGTCCGAGCGGATGCTCCCTGTCGGGCCTCTTTCCCGCAAGTTTTGCCCCGCCGATAGTAATGACTGATGAAAGTGCATCTGACAGGTTGTTTACCGCATCGAGGACTACTGCAATGGAGTTTGAAAGAAGGCCCACCGCCGCTTTGAACGCCGCCAGCAGTATGTTGACCGCAATGCCCACAATACTTGTCTTTATTATTTCCTTTTGTCTGTCCTGCTGTTTCATAGTTTTCCTCTTTACCATCAAACCTACAAGGGAGATTCTACTTCAAAACGGCCAAAATGGCAACGCGGGCGGGGTGGGAATCGCCCCGCCGTTCTGTTAGAATACTGCTATGGATAAGAAACATACTATTTGCTTACTTAATGATTCATTCCCGCCAACCATAGACGGAGTCGCTAACGCAGTTCTCAATTATGCCCGGTATATCGAACAGGATCACGGACATTCGCTTGTAATGACCCCGCAGGTCCCGGGCACTGATGACAGCATATACGGTTTTCCTGTAGTGAGATATCCCAGCATCGATACAAGAAAGATGATCGGATATGTCACAGGCTATCCTTTCTCACCTGAGGCAGCTCATATGGTGGAGTCGGAGAAGGTCTCGCTTCTGCATACCCACTGCCCTGTTACTTCCTGCCTTCTGGCAAGACAGCTGGCCGAGGCATACCGGCTTCCGCTTGTGCTCACGTGGCATACAAAGTATGACATCGACATCGCCAACGCGGTAAAAAGCAAGGTGCTCCAGGAAGGCGCCCTTCAGGCGCTCCTGCGCAATGTGAACGCCTGTGATGAGATCTGGACCGTAAGCAAGGGCGCCGGTGAAAACCTGAAATCGATCGGTTACGAAGGCGATTATATTGTGATGCCCAACGGGGTCGACCTGCCCCGTGAGAAGGTTTCTGAAGACTTCATATCAGAAGTTACTGCAGCCTATGATCTTCCGTCAGATGTGCCGTGCTTCCTCTTCATAGGAAGGCTCATGTGGTACAAGGGGCTGCGTATAATACTCGATGCTCTTAAATCATTGGATTCCGCAGGACTTGATTACCGAATGATATTCGTTGGCGGAGGCGGTGATGAAAAGGAAGTCCGCGAATATACAAACGAACTCGGACTTGCCGGCAGGGTGTTCTTTACCGGACCGGTCTCGGACAGGGAAAAACTCAGAGCCTGGTACAGCCGGGCAGATCTTTTTCTCTTCCCTTCAACATTCGACACCAACGGACTGGTCGTAAGAGAGGCTGCCGCTTCAGATACGGCATCCGTGATAATAGAAGGCAGCTGCGCATCAGAAGGTGTCACTGACGGCCGCAACGGATTCCTCATCGAAGAAAACGCTGACTCGCTCGCAGCAAAACTGCGTGAGCTGTGCGATCATTCCGGAAAGATGGCTGAAGTCGGCAGATGCGCCGGTGACGAGCTTTACATATCGTGGGAAGATGCAGTTGCCAATGCTTATGACCGTTACGGCGCAGTCATCGACAACTACAGACGCGGGCTCTACGGAAGACATGACCCTCTCAGGGGATCGTTTATGCAGTCGCAGGGCGAACTCATGCAGATCCTCGGAGAAGCTGAAGCTGCCGGGAAGGCTCTGATACATGACTTTAACGAGACTCAGGCAGAAGTGGAGTCATCGCTTCGCTCCATCAGGAACAAAGCAATAGTCGATGTGATCACTGCGCAGTACGAGGCAAAGGAAGGCATACGCTCTCTTGGAAAAGAGATAAAGGAAACAATAAAAGAGACCGGCGAGGATCTCTGGGAGAAACTCGACCGGTACCTCTAATGATCAGTCTGTGCCTTCTTCAGATTCATTATTACGATAGACCCGAAAACCATCGCTATTCCGAGAATCTTCGCCGGGCCCAGAGTTTCATGAAAAGCAATATAGCCGATAAATGAGGCCGCGACCGTTTCAACTGAAGCCAGTATAGGAACGATCGAGGTCTCTTTTATTTTGCTGAGTCCTCCGAAGTAAATGATATATGCGAGTGCAGACGGTATTATACCGAAACCAATGAGAGCCAGCACCATTCTGGGATCTGTGATCCCGGTGACCTCCGGCCTCCAGGGCCTCACCATGAAAAACAGCGCCGCTGTTCCGAACGCAAGCCCGTAGAACGCGGAAGTGTAAGGATCCTCATTGTCGGCTCCGAGCCTGGATAATACCGGCAGCGTGCCATATGTGAATCCGGACAGAATGCCCATCACCACTCCGAGCACTGAAAGGCTTATACCCGAGAAGTTTCCGCCTGTTACGGTTAGAATGCATCCGCATATATTTATAATTATTGCCAGTATCACATTGCGGCCGAGAGGTTCTTTGAAGAATATCCTCGACATGATCGCAACAAATACCGGAGCAGTATAAAGCAGCACCGAAGCAGTGGCCATCCCGCCCTGTTCTATGGCAGTCATATAGCAGAGGTTGTATATACCTTGAGATACAAGACCCACAAGAAAGCACGATAGCAGGCCCTTTTTGCTTATCCTGAAAAGGCTCATCCCCCTGCCCTGCACTATCATTACAGGGATGAGAAGCAGGGATGCAAAGAGCAGTCTGTAGAAGGCCAGAGGGAATGGCTCCATCCCGAGTTTGTTCAGTATTGTGGCAAACAGTCCTATCGTGCCCCACAGCGTTCCCGCTGCAAGCACCATCAGGTATCCTTTGTTTTGTTCGTTTTTCATTTACCTGTCCTAAAAAGATCCCCTGTTCATGCATCTTCATGGACAGGGGAATTCCGTTTTGATTCTGTTTACAGAATTACTTGCTAGCTGCTTCCATCTGAGCAGCTACCTCAGCAGCGAAGTCCTCTTCCTTCTTCTCGATTCCTTCGCCGACCTCGAATCTGACTACCTTTGTCAGAGCCAGATCCTTATCAACGCTCTTCAGATACTCAGCAACTGTCTGGTTTCCGTCCTCAGCTCTTACGTAAGTCTGGTCAAGCAGGCAGATCTCCTTGAGCTGCTTCTTGATACGTCCGTCAACGAGACCCTTGAAGATCTTGTTCTCGGAGATCTCCATCTTAGCAGCGATAGCCAGACCGGCAAGTCTTGTCTTAGCCTCTTCCGAAAGGAAGTTAGGGAGATAGTTGAAGTTGAAGCTCTTGTCAGCTCTCTTCTCGGAGAGGATGTCAAGGTCAGCCTTTTCCCATACATCCTGAACCTTGTCGAGGAGTCCGTTCAGGATCGGCTTAGGAAGTGTGAACGGATCGTTCAGAGCACTCTCAAGAGTGATCTTTCCGAGGCTTGCGAGTTCTTCTTCAGAGATATCGTCTCTGCTTACATATTGAGGGTTCATTGCAGCTACCTGCATTGCAACGTTCTTCAGTGCAGCCTTGTTCTCATCAGTGTCTGCGCCGTTAGCAGCAACGATAACGCCGATGTTTCCGCCGCCGTGGATGTAAGTAGCGAGGACCTCTCCTGCAGCCTTGTCGATCCTTCTTACCGACATGTTCTCACCGATCTTAGCGATGAGAGCTGTCAGTGTGTCGCCTACTGTGGAGCCTTCGAAAGCCATAGCCTTGAAAGCGTCCATGTCGTTGCTCTCTGCATCAAGAGCGAGCTCAGCGAGCTTTTCAACGAATCCGATGAATTCGTCGTTCTTTGCAACGAAGTCTGTCTCGGAGTTAACTTCTACGATAGCTGCAGTCTTTCCGTCTGCAGAGCAAGCTGTTCTTACAAGACCCATAGCAGCGATCCTGCCGGCCTTCTTTGCAGCCTTCGAAAGTCCCTTTTCTCTCAGAATCTCTACAGCTCTGTCCATATCGCCGTCAGCCTCAACAAGAGCCTTCTTGCAGTCCATCATTCCTGCGCTTGTCATTTCACGCAGTTCTTTAACCATCTGTGCTGTTACAGCCATTTTATCCTCCTTGAACTACTCTTCGTCTGCAGCTTCTTCTGCCTCAGCCTCAGCTTCAGCCGGAGCTTCTTCAGGTGCTTCCTGGAAGCTCTCGCCCTGCTTAGCCTCGATGATAGCGTCTGCCATGCAGCTTGTGATCAGCTTTACGGCTCTGATAGCGTCATCGTTTGCTGGGATTACATAATCAACGTCGTCAGGATCGCAGTTTGTATCTACCATTCCTACTACAGGGATTCCGAGGATCTTTGCTTCCTTGACAGCGATCTTTTCCTTCTTAGGATCAACTACGAAGATTGCAGCAGGCATTCCCTTCATGTTCTTGATTCCGCCGAGGTACTTCTCGAGCTTGTCTGCCTCTGCGACCAGCTTCAGTGCTTCCTTCTTGGCATACTTGTTGATAGTGCCGTCTTCCTGCATCTGTCTGATCTCTGCAAGTCTTTCGATTCTCTTGCTGATAGTCTTGTGGTTAGTGAGCATGCCGCCCAGCCATCTCTCGTTTACGAAGTACATTCCGCATCTCTCTGCCTCATCTCTGATAGCAGCCTGAGCCTGCTTCTTTGTTCCTACGAAGAGTACCGGTCTGCCTGTCTCTCCGACCTTTCTCATGAAATCATAAGCCTCATCTACCAGGCCCAGCGTCTGCTGAAGGTCGATGATGTAGATTCCGTTTCTCTCTGCGAAGATGTAAGGAGCCATCTTAGGGTTCCATCTTCTTGTCTGATGTCCAAAGTGGACGCCTGCTTCGAGCAGCTGTTTCATTGATACTACTGACATTTTATAACCTCCGGTTAATTAACTTCCACTGCGCCCTCGCCCTTAAGCTAAGTGCCTTAAACCCCCGTATCACGGGGCACCGCGGCGGGCGTCAGTGTGACAAATAAATACGAGCGCGCAAATCGCACGCCCGTATATTATAGGAAAATGGATTATCATTTGCAAGAGCAAAATGTGTTTTTTCTTTGAAAAATCAATGTTTTTTGATGCCGTTTGGCCATCCTGTCACAGCAGACCGTCATTCAGTTTTTCAAAGTTCTTTTTGTTTGATCTATGCAGGTTTTTAAAGACCTCATAATTGCGGTCATATACTTTTGAATCACGGCTGTGAGCTCTGTAGACTGCCGACGCAGGTATGAGTGCCTTTATGCCGTCAAGGCTTTTTACAATGCCCATGCCGACCGCCGCGGTGAGCGCAGCACCGGCCGCTCCGACATTCTGCGGATTGTCCACGGTCTCTATCGTCCTTCCGGTAATATCGGCAAGGATCTGGCATGTCACGGCCGACAGCGCTCCGCCGCCAACGAATCTGATCTTCTTTGAAGTCTTTATCTTCTTATCTTCGCACTCGAGCATCCATCTGAGGTGATAGCATACCCCTTCAGTCACGGCACGCAGCATCTCGGTCTTTCCGGTATCGAGAGAAATGTTGAAAAACATTCCCCTTGAGTTGTGATCTTCGAACGGACATCTGTTGCCATGGAGCCATGGAGTGAATATGACACCTCCCGCGCCGGCCGGACAGCTGTCTATGACCTCGGACATGTAGTCGTACAGGCTCGTGTATACTTTTTCCTTGCTGCCTGTGATCTCTTCCTTGTTCATGTAGACACCTATCTCGTCCTTCGCAAGGTGGTCCTTCACCCATTCGAGACTCTTGCCTGCAGTTTCCATTTCGGCAAAGTAATTATATAGTCCAGGGGCTGCTCCGACAGACGCCGCTATCATGCTGTCGGTATCCACTATCTGCCTCTTCACAAGGGTCGATACCCAGCCGGATGTGCCGCAGTAGATGTGAGTCTCTCCTGCCCTCACACAGCCTGCTCCGATCCCGATAAGAGACGCGTCTCCGCCGCCTCCGTATACCGGAGTCCCCGGTGCAAGGCCGAGTTCTGCAGCCTGAGCTTCTCTCAGTTTTCCGGCAACATCAGTCGTTTTTATGACCGGCGGCAGGTGCTTTATATCTATATCAAATAGATCGCATATCTCGCTGCTCCATCCACGCGTCTTCTTTCTGGTGTCATACAGGAATGTCGACCACGCCGAATCCTCGGTCATAATGAACTCTCCTGTCATGCGGCCTATGATATATTCCTTTACATCGAGCCACCACCTGACTTTCCTGAATTTCTCAGGCTCATGGTTTTTTACCCAGAGGTATCTCCAGACAGGATCCTTGACGCTGCCGGATACAGCTCCGGTCACAAGCAGGGATTTCACCAGCTTGTTCACATTCATTCCGGCGATCTTTACGCCCTGGCCTATGCCGGCCTTCATCTCTTCGGACGCGCGCTGATCCATATAGCTCATCGGATGTCTTACCGGAGTGCCTTTCTCATCCACAAGCACCAGGCCCTGCATCTGCGAGCAGAACGTTATGCCGTCTATCGACGCCGGGTCGATGCCGGTGTCCTTCAAAAGCTCAGCCGTGCTTTTGCATATGCCGCTCCACCATTCATCAGCGTGCTGCTCGGCTCCTCCTCCCGGCAGTGTGTACAGCTCATAACCCTCAGATGCTGCACCCACCAGTTTTATGGATTTACTGATCTCATACAAGCAGGTCTTTACACCTGTCGTTCCTATATCGTACGCAAGTATCCTAGCCATGAAGAGCACCCCCTATGAACCTCATCATCTGCTCTTTAATATATTCATCTCTGTCAGGCGTATCCTCTCCGCAGAATATCCTGAAACGGTCCTGATAATAGTCACACGCGTAGGAGAAGTGCAGCATCATCAGAAGATTGTCGAAGAAAAACGCAAATGCCTCAGGTGAAATATCAGCGTTGATCTCTCCTGACTCCGCAGCCTCCTTCAGAAGGGTTTTGTAAAGCTTCGCTGTCGCGCCTTCGATCATCTCCGCAGTCTGCTCCTTGCCCGCAGGGGTACCGGAGACAGTGATCTGATGATACAGTTTTATATATTCCGGGTTCTCCTTTGAGACCTTCTGGATCTGAGTTATAAGACTGTCTATCTTTTCTTCAAGCGTCCTGCCGTTTACGGCCATCCCCAGGGTCTCATCAAGCGCACCGAGACTCCTGGCAACGCAGGCGTTGAAGAGAGCTTCTTTATCGGCGTAATACTTATAGATCACTCCGACACTGACACCGGCCTTTTTTGCCACCGAGCTTACTGCCGTGCCCGCAAAGCCCTTTGCCGCAAACTCTTCCGCCGCAGTCTTAAGGATATTCTCAGTTTGCTCCTTTGTAAGAGGTTTGAGCATTATTTGCCACCTTCTTTATTTATCCAGCCTGCCGCACTTGTCGAAGACCCTGTCGAATCTGGCAATAACGTCATCGATCATTTCCTCGGTATATGCGGCGCTGGTGTAAAGTCTTGAGCCGGCGAGTGTTATGATCCCCTCTGCCATGTAAGCGGCTCCCATGTGCTCCATTTCTTTCTGTCTTCTTGAAGTCTCCTTCAGTACGACCGGCAGCTGCCACGGTTTGCTCCAGTCGATCGAGTAGTGCATGGTGCCTACGGTATCCACGTGGCAGATGGAGCCCTGGTTGAATACGACGAACGGGAGTCCGTGTCTCTCGACCGATGCTCTGATGCCTTCCGTGAGGCGGTCAGCCATCCGGCCGGCCTTCTCGCATGCGTTTGTCTTCTCGATCTCTTCGAGAGTGTAGTAACCGGCGCAGCAGCTTATAGGTGTCGCAGCCATCGTTCCTCCGCACAGAGCCTTCTTGATCTTCTTTCCGGATGAATCAAGTCCTGCTCCGAGGTGCTGCATGCAGTCTCTGTGTCCGCCGATGCCGCCAGCTCCCGGATATCCTCCGGCTATGACCTTGCCGAATACCGTGAGGTCAGGATCTACTCCGAAGTATCCCTGAGCTCCGGACATTCCGATACGGAAACCCGTGACGACCTCATCGAATACAACGAGTGCGCCGTATTTGTGGGCAAGCTCTACCGTACCAAGAATGAAGTCCTTTGTAACAGGCCATGTGCCGCTTTCAGGTCCTACAGGCTCTACGAATACAGCAGCTGTGCCGCCCGTCAGTCTGTTCTTTCTGAGTTTCTTCTCAAGGTCATCCAGATCTCCCGGGAAGAATTCATCGGTATGGCTGAACGCGTAATTCGGGATACCTCTTGACTGGAGTCCCTTTGTGCCCGGGATCCTTATGCCGTATGCAAGCATGTCTGACCATCCGTGATATGCACCGCCCATTTTAAGGATATTCTTGTTGCCTGTCTTCAGTCTGGCGATCCTGGACGCGACCATGTCGGCCTCTGTGCCCGAACCCAGCATGCGGAACATCTCTACAGACGGAACGCAATCTGATATCTTCTTTGCAAGTTTGTACTCGTATTCATGGAAGAGTCCCGTAGACGGTCCGCAGGTATTCAGCAGATTGATGACCTTCTCCCTTATTACCTCAGGGTTGCTTCCGAGCACTGTAGGACCGCCTGCCTGCAGCAGGTCATAGTATTCATTGCCGTCAAGGTCATACAGTTTTGCACCGTCAGCCTTTGTGATAACTATCGGAAACGGATAGTTGAATGCCAGATTGTGCTGGACTCCGCCCGGGATTATCTTCTTTGCTTCGCTGATCTCAGCCTTGGAGCGCGGGCACTTCTTATCGAAATACTCTGTTTCATAATTGCTGAGAGCGTCAGGAAGAACACCATAGATCGGCGCCTTCATAAGCTTGTCTAACTGAGCGTTCACCGCATCAGCATCAAGATATTTGTCTATCGCGAATCCGTTATATGCCATCGTCTGTTCCTCCTGATTATTTTTGTTTACAGTTGTCTATATTTCTCTTGTGAATCTTCATTCACGAGCTCACTTACATATTATATCCGCATTTGTCTGATGTCAATAAAAAACCGCCCGCTCACTGCGGACGGAATGAGTTTTTTATACGATTGCTTTGCGCTTCCATCGGCCGGCCTTGTACACGATGAGTGTCATGGCAGCTCCGATGAGCCATGCGATCAGCATCGAGACGAACATCATGTAGAACTGTCCCTGCGGATGCTCAGGTGATCTGGTCATCCATGTCATGAGATATGCCAGCGGAACACGGATAGCTACAGTCGTTATCATGGACATCCACATAGGCGCCATGGTGTCTCCCGCGCCTCGCATTATTCCCTGCAGGCACTGGGTGATCTCCATTGCGATATAGCCCACTCCCATGATGAGCATCATGTGATAGCTCTGTTCGATGAGCTCATCCGTATTTGTAAAGAGAGCCATCAGGTATTTTCCGAATATGATTATCAGCAGCGTGATAACTGCCGAAGTCGCCATCGCTACGAGTGTGCCCTTCTTAGCTCCGGTCTCGACGCGGTCGATTCTGCCCGCCCCGATGTTCTGGCCGGCGAAGGTCGTCATCGCGGCGCCGAAGGAGAACGCCGGCATCATTACGAAGCCATCGATCCTCATTACGATGACGTTCGTTGCGATGCACATAGCTCCGAAGCTGTTCGTCAGAGACTGCACGACTACCATCGACAGCGAGAAGATCGCCTGCGTGATACCCGACGGAAGCCCGAGTCTGACAAGCTCCTTGAGGTACTTCTTTCCCGGGATCAGATATGACGCCTTCATGTCAAAGCAGTCCGTTCTTCTGCGAAGCTTCAGGAACGACAGTACAGCCGAGACGCTCTGTGCAATGACTGTCGCAAGCGCTACTCCCGGAACTCCCATCTTGAGGCTTGCCACAAAGTAAATATCGAGAATGATATTGAGTATCGTCGCGATTATAAGGTAAATAAGAGCCGACACCGAATCTCCGAGACCTCTGAGCATTCCGCCCAGAATGTTGTAGAACGCGCAGCCCGCTATTCCCAGGAAGAGTATCTTGAGATAGCTGTCGCACCAGCCGATGATCTCAGCCGGTGTATTAAGGAGCTTAAGCAGCGGCATGGTGATAAACGGCGCTATGACCATCACGATGAGCGATGCGACAAAAGTCGCGGTGATGCAGCATCCGATGGTCTTCGAGAGAGGAGTCCTCTGCCTTGCACCGAAGTACTGCGAGACCATGATCCCCGCTCCGACCGAGATACCCATGAAGAGCACCAGGAGCAGATTCACTATCGGTCCGGCGCTTCCTACTGCAGCAAGCGCGTTGTCTCCGATATATTTGCCTACGACAATGCTGTCCACCGTGTTGTATAACTGCTGGAAAACATTGCCGATAAGCATCGGTATCATGAATTTTACTATCTGGCGGACAGGATCGCCCTGCGTCATGTCCACCGGTTCAAACATTTTCTTCCACATAGTCTTTATCTGAATTCAGTCCCTTTTTTCCCACTAAAAAAGCTGTCTCAAGAAAACAGCCCTCACATTATGCATCATAATGAAACATAACGCAAGGGTGTTTCCTTTATATTATCCCTTTGAGATTTTTCTGACTAATAAGAGCCTAGAGCATCTCGATGAATGCTGCGATCCTTGTGTTGAGCTGAGCTACGTCTGCTGTGGAGTAGTCAGTCTCTACGTGGAAGTAAGGAACGTTCTTCTTCTCTGTGCAGAACTTCTCGATGGACTTGGACTCAACATTGTATGTATGGCATGCCTGAAGTGTCATGTCTACTACGCCGTCAGCCTTGTACTCGTCGATGGTTCTTCCGAGCAGGTCGTATCTGTTTGCATTCGGTGTCATTACCGAGCATCCGATCTGCAGATATCTGTAAGCTGTTGCTTCCCAGATGTCCTCTGCGTCCTCGTCGATGAGTCTGTCATACTGCTTTGCGCCTACGCAGTTCTCCATTGCGACAACTACGCCGCCGTTGTCCTCGATAGCCTTGATGACCTTCTCAGTTACGCCTCCGATCGGGCATCCTGTGATAACGATCCTTGCTTTCTTTCCAACGTTTGTGCCTTCTGCATATTCCTTCTCGATCTTAGCCTGAACAGCCTCGATCTCAGGAACGATAGCAGTGTGGTCAAACTTGAAGCCGCTGCCGTAGAGTACGTGGAACATGTCGAGTCCGGATACCGGGCATGGATCGTTCTTCATTGTATCGATGAGGTGCTTCTTTGCTACTCTGATCTCATTCTCAAGCTTTACAGCCTTGCGCATATCCTCGTCAGTGATAGTGATGTCGAACTTCTTCTCAACGTAAGCCTTCATCTTAAGGAGCTCTTCCTTGTAAAGCTCGAGTCCTTTTTCGCTCTGCGAGTTAGGAAGATCCATGATGAATACATCCTTGAATTCGCTCATCAGCTCGTACATCTTCTTCTTTCCGTCGCATGTGTTCTCACCTACAACGATGTCGGAGAAGTAGAAGAACGGGCACTTGTCATCCTTTGCGAATCCATAGCTGGACTTGATCAGCGGGCAGAGGTTAGCCGGCAGATCCTTCTCAGCTGTCGGGATAGTCTCACCGGATGTCGAGCAGAGGCCTACTGTAGCAGCGCCTGCTGCGATAGCGAGTTCCTGCGGGAAGTATGTGCAGTACGATCCGATTACAGGGATACCCTGATCCTTTACCTTCTTTACGTTTACGAATGCGTTTCTTCTTGCTTCTGCAAAATCTTCAAACACTGCCGGCAGTTCTTTGATAAGTTCCATCTATTCACCCCTTCTTATTACTTAAGAAACTGACAGTCATCTGAATGATGACTGTCAGCAATCATTATAATTTACCTGATTATACTATTTATACCGGAAACTCGATAGCGATGTCCTTGCCTTCTGCAATGTAGAGCTTAACAACTCCGCCGCCGAAAGTAACCTGTGTGCCTGCAGGAACAGCCATAGCAGGAGCAGCAGCCGGAGCAGCCTCTTCTGCAGGAGCTTCCTCTTCATCAGCAGCAGGATCCTGGATGTTGTCTACGATCTCAGCTGTGAGCGGTGTCAGGGAGTCCGAAGTCTCCTTGAGTGTAGCGCCGAGGCACTGACCGATCGTCAGGCATCCGTCAAGCTTCAGAAGTCCTGTGTCTACCAGGTCAGGGAAGATAGCAGGGTCCTCAAGGTTGTGGTGCGAGATCTCGCCCGGCTCCATTCTGCAGCACAGTACTGCTGGATCATTCTTATGTTCAAGTGCATATTCCAGTTCGATTGACATGTTGTTTCCTCCTGTTTTTTACAATATAAAGGTGGCATGTGATGCCACAACACCAATACAATTTTAAAAGTCCTTCTACGTATTAACAAATAGAGCATTTATATCGCATTTGATCTATATTATAAAGCAAATCAATACGGGCCCTTCCGGGCCCGCTGCCACTACATATAAAGGCTGTTTACGCTGTGATCCCTGAGTTTCAGGCATCCTGCTGCAGCTTCTTCCGTGCATCCTTCACAAGGGAAGATATGTTTTCTCTCTTTACAAGATCGCAGCCTCCGTCGATGCGCTCTTTCATCATATTAGCGCGCGGCTTTGACTCAGTGGTGCTGCCCGACAGCAGCACTGCCCGCATCGTCTTCATCAGGAACTTATCCAGTCCTGTGACCGAAGCCGGATCATACTTTCCGCCCAGAATGTAAAAAAGCACGCGGTGTTCATTCTTCGGATCAAGCTTGCCGAGGCTGTAGCCCCAGACCTGCGCGTAATTGTCCGCAGTCTCATCCGCAAAGCCGACTCCGAACACTATCAGTCTGTCCATGAGAGTGTCATCGAGCATCCTCGCGAACTTATCGAAGTCGACGATGCCGGATCCGCGTATCCATCCACCATATATGATGAGGTCATACGCGTAAAGATCGATCCCGCCGCAGTCAGAGAGAGCCTTCGCCTCGCAGCCGAGGTCCTCCGCTATCCACTCTGCGTACTGCTTTGTCGATCCGCGTTTTGATGTGTATATAACTATTGCCTTACTCATTGATGTTATTACGGCGCCCGTATGCGCTCCTATCCCTTTACGTTTTCTTCGCCAAGCATCCTTACAAGCTTTGCCCGTAAGTCATCCGTGAAAGTGATCCTGTTATCGGCATTGCACCTTACCATACGGCCGTCAGGCAGGTACACCAGTACATCGCGGTCTCCCGGATGCAGGCTTATCATGTCGGTCACATGCATAAGGAGCCTTCGCGTATCTCCGTGAGCATCCAGCACCGCCTGCGGTATCCTGAGCTTCACCGGATCCACAGGAGCTGCCGCCTTTGCCGGCCTCTGCGGCTCCGGTCTGTAGTCTGCCGGTCCTCTGTCGTAGTAGTCCGCCGGAGCGCTTCCGTATTGCTCGTCTCCGTAGCGGCCTCCCCTGCGCGCACGTCCGAGACTCGCTATGTTCTCTATCGGCACTATGTCTTCGACAAGTATCTCGGCCTCGCTCTCGTCCTTGAAGCTGACACGCCCGGAGACACCGACTATCATGTCGTTCTTTACGAGATTTCTCTTCCTTTCAAATACCTTAGGGAAGACTATCGCATCGATCACGCCGTCAAAGTCCTCGATGGTGAGCCTCGCCATCTCCTGGGACTTTCTGGTGATCATGGTGCGCACGCCGCTTATCATTCCGGCGAGTATCACAAGATCTCCGTCCTTGAACCTGGACGTGTTGATCACCATGCTGTCGGCATCCTCACCGCCGGTGGTGAACTCCTCGTTCCCTCCTGTGAGCTCTGCCGTGCCGGCAGTCGTGTTGTCGCGGATAAGCGCCGCGTATTCGTCGAGCGGATGGCCGGACAGATAAACGCCCAGCATTTCCTTCTCGAGCGCAAGCTTTGTATCCTTGCTGAAGTCCGCGACCTTCGGAAGTTCAGGGCTCACAAGCACCTCATCGCCGAAGTCTTCAAGCTGGAAGAGGCTGATCTGCGCCTTGCTCCCTTGCTTCGCCTTCTTCTGCGCCCTCTGCACGGCGTCGTCGCAGACCGCCATCAGCTGGGCCCTGTTGCTGTTTATGTCATCGAAAGCTCCGGCGCGTATGAGCGATTCGATCGCCTTTCTGTTGAGTTCGGCCGCGTCGATCGCGTCAATGAATTCGTATATATCGTGAGTGCCCTCAACGCTCCTGCGGCCCTCTATGATAGCCTCGATGATGCCCTCTCCGACGTTCTTGACGGAGAGCATTCCGAAGCGTATACGGCCGTTCTCAGCCGAGAAGTTCTTTCCGCTCTTTGTCACTGACGGCGGATCGAGCCCTATGCCCATCTCGCGGCAGTTTCTTACGTAATCGGCCGTGTGCTTAGCGTCGCCCGCCATGCTGGTCATGAGGGCTGCCATGAACTCGACCGGATAGTGGCACTTCAGATATGCCGTCTGGTACGAGATGACAGCATATGCCGCAGCGTGCGACTTGTTGAAAGCGTAGGACGCAAAAGTGACCATGTCCTCAAAGATGGTCTCCGCCGCATCCGCAGGCACGCCGTTTCTGACGCAGCCGGCTATCTCGACATTTCCGTTTTCGTCGGTCTTGCCGTTGATGAAGTATTCCTTCTCCTCGAGCATGACCTGCATCTTCTTTTTGCTCATCGCACGGCGCACGAGGTCGGACCGCCCGAATGAGTAGCCGCCGAGGTCACGGACTATCTGCATTACCTGCTCCTGGTAAATGAGGCAGCCGTATGTGACGCCGAGTATCGGCTCAAGATGCGGATCGGCGTATCTGATGTGATCCGGATGCTTCTTGTTGTCTATGTATTTAGGGATCGAGTCCATCGGACCCGGTCTGTAGAGCGCGATCCCCGCGACTATATCCTCAAAGCAGGTCGGCCTTAAGTTCTTCATGAAGTCGGTCATGCCGCCGCTCTCAAGCTGGAATACGCCCTTGGTGTTGCCGTCCGCTATCAGCTTGTATACATCAGGATCGTCGAAGTCCATGGACGAAAAGTCGAGATCGATCCCGTGGTTCTTCTTGATCATCCTGAGAGCATCCCTTATTACCGTAAGGTTTCTGAGGCCCAGGAAGTCCATCTTGAGAAGGCCGAGCTCCTCGATAGTCGTCATGTTGAACTGTGTCGCCACGCCCTTGTCGGACGAATAAAGCGGCACGTATTCATCGAGCGGCATCTTAGAGATAACGATGCCGGCAGCGTGAGTCGACGCATGGCGCGGGAGTCCCTCGAGAGCCATCGAAAGATCGAGGACCTGTTTTACCAGCGGCTCCTGCTCGTACCTCTGTCTGAGGTCAGGATTCACCTCGAGAGCCTTGGCGATGGTGATGCCGAGCTCGTTCGGTATGGCCTTTGCGATCGCATCGCCCTCAGCGTATGTGGCGTCGAGCGCCCTCGCGATGTCGCGCACCGCAGCCTTGGCCTTCAGCGTACCGAAAGTGATGATCTGCGAGACCTTGTCCTTTCCGTACTTTCTGATGACATAGTCTATGACCTCCTGCCTTCTCTCGATGCAGAAGTCTATATCGATATCCGGCATGCTTACGCGCTCCGGATTGAGGAATCTCTCAAAGATGAGGTTGTATTTGATCGGGTCGATCTCTGTGATATGGAGGCTGTATGCAACTATGCTTCCCGCAGCCGATCCTCTGCCCGGTCCGACGGCGATTCCGTGAGTCTTGGCGTAGTTGATGAAGTCCCAGACTATGAGGAAGTACTCGACATAGCCCATGCCCTCGATGACCCCGAGCTCGGTCTCGAGCCTCTGCCTGTACTGGCTCGACAGATCCATCGCTCCCTTTCCGTAGCGTTCCTCGAGACCCTTGTAGCAGAGCTCTCTCAGATATTCGTCTGTCGTTTTGCCTCCCGGCGGTATGTATTCAGGCAGGTGGTAATTGCCGAATTCGAATTCGACATTGCACCTGTCTGCTATCTCCTGTGTTCTTTCCACTACCTCAGGCATGTCCGGGAAAAGCTGGAGCATCTCGGCCTCGGACTTGACGTAGAACTCGTCATTCTCAAAGCGCATGCGGTTCTCATCGGTGACCTTCGCCTGAGTCTGTATGCACATCAGCACGTCCTGGGCGGTCGCATCGCTCCGCCTCAGATAGTGCGCGTCGTTGGTCGCGACCATCGGTATGCCGAGCTCCGCGCTCAGCTCCCTGAGCCCTTCGATGACGACCTTGTCTTCTTCGAGCAGATGGTTCTGCACCTCAAGATAGAAGTTGTCCTCGCCGAAAATGCTCCTGAGCTCGATTGCCTCCTTCTTGGCGCCTTCATAGTCGCGCGCGAGCAGCATCCTCTGCACGTTGCCGGCCAGACAGCCCGACAGGCAGATGAGTCCGCCGCTGTACTGCCTCAGTAGCTCCTTGTCCACGCGCGGCTTGTAGTAGAAGCCGTCCACGTAGCTCTTCGAAACTATCTTTACGAGATTGCTGTATCCCTGCTGGTTCTCGGCCAGAAGAATAAGATGGCCGGAGTTTCTGTCCCTGTCAGGGTCCTTGTCATAGAGCGTCCTCGCGGCAGTGTACACCTCGCATCCGATGACCGGCTTTATGCCCGCTTTTTTGCAGGCCTTGTAAAAGTCGACCACGCCGAACATGGCCCCGTGATCAGTGATCGCGCAGGCCTCCATGCCAAGCTCTTTGACCAGTGACGGAAGCTCCGATATGCGGCTCATGCCGTCGAGCAGGCTGTATTCGGTATGCAGATGAAGGTGTGTGAACATGGATTAATTTTACAACAATTATCCTGCATTTCACAGCATCAGTTGTCATGGGACTGCGGTTGGATGTAAAATACTTCCCGTTGAAATAAAGAAAAGGGGTAAAAGACTCAGAATGGTTTATAACAATATCCTCGAGGCTCTCGGCAACACGCCGATGGTGCGTCTCAACCACATCAATCCTCCTACTAATGCAGAGGTCCTCGTCAAATTCGAAGGACTCAACGTAGGCGGATCCATCAAGACAAGAACAGCCTACCAGATGATCAATGCTGCCGAAGATGCCGGAGCTATCGGTCCTGACAGCATCATCGTAGAGCCTACGAGCGGCAACCAGGGCATCGGTCTCGCACTCGTCGGAGCAGTCCGCGGCTACAGGACGATAATAGTCATGCCGGACTCCGTCAGCGAAGAGCGCCGCAAGCTCGTAAAGCACTACGGAGCCGAAGTCGTTCTGGTCCATGATGACGGAGACATCGGAAAGGCCATCCACGAGTGCCTCGCCACAGCCATGAGGATGAAAGAACAGGACAAGCGCGTCTTTGTTCCTCAGCAGTTCATCAATATAAACAACATCGTGGCCCAGAAGACCACGACGGCGCAGGAGATACTGCAGCAGGTAAACGGTCCGATCCACGGATTCTGCTCGGGCATCGGTACGGGCGGCACAATCACCGGTATCGGAGAGGTCCTCAGAGAGCACAATCCGGACATCGAGATCTGGGCTGCAGAACCTGAAGACGCAGCGATCCTTGCAGGCGGCAGCATCGGCACCCACATCCAGATGGGTATAGGCGACGGACTTATCCCGGACATCCTGAACACAGAGGTCTATGACAACACCTGCATCATCCCTGATGACAACGCACTCGACATGGCAAAGCGCCTTGCAAGAGAAGAAGGCCTTATGTGCGGCATCTCATCGGGCACAAATGTAGTAGCGGCACTGATGCTGGCCGAGAAGCTCGGCCCGGGAAAGACAGTAGTCACGGTCCTTCCGGATACAGCAGAGCGCTACTTCTCCACCCCGCTTTTTGATGATTGACATACGTAGCATGTCGATATAACAAGTCGATGCGGATTGGTGTATTTTCTGAGAAAAACTCAGTTTTCTACACAAAAAACGCTATTTCAGCATCGAAAAAACAGCAAATAAACAGAAAATGTGCATTTTTCGGAAAAAGCTTCCAAAAAATACACATTTTTTTCATTATTATGTGTAAAAGCCTTAGCGCTTTGCTAAATTCTACACATATCCAGTTTTTTTCAGTGTAAATCCCTCTTGATTTCTGCGTTTTTGTGTATATTTGCAGATTTCTCTGAAGATTCTACACACGAAGGCGGTTTATTTCATTCCGCGCTCTTTTTTGAGCATCGCGATCTTGAGTTTCTTGATGCATTCCTTTACATCATCCTCGGTGTAGTTGTTCTCACCTACGATGTTGGACTCGATGCCCTCAGGGTTCTTGTTGAAGTCAACCACGTTGTCCAGGTAAGGGCTCTCAACTACGAATGTTCCGGCTGTGCCGCTCCAGTTGAGTCCGGCAACAGGGATTCCCCTCTCACCTATCTCGTTTACGCAGTTTACATAGTCTACGTCAAGGTTTCCCCATCCGTCTGTCTCGACTATGACACCATCAGCACGGCAGCACTCAGCAACAACAGCAGCTGTTCTCGAGCATCTTATCTTTTCTTCGTTTCCCTCAGGGGATCCGAATACCAGCACTCCCATCAGGTCGATTCCCGGGTCTTCGCCCAGAAGCTTGATCAGAGGATCTCTGAAGTGATGCAGGCTTGTTTCTTTTGTTGAAGGACCTACTCCCATATCTTTACCTCCTTAATTCATCGCCTTGATGGCGCCGTCTCTGAACTCATTCGGAGTCAGCATGACCGGCATAGCGCCGTAATCTATAAGTGACTTTCCGCCCTCTACGCCTGACGGCTGGTCAGGGAAGATCCATGTGTCGAGCATCGCTCCGTGAGCGATCATCTCCTTGATAACGAGGACCTTCTTCTGTCCCTGTCTGATGCGGTCGTAGTACTCGTGTCTCTCAGTGCACTTTGTGCCTTCGAACTTCTTGAGCTGTGCCCTGAAGTCGTTCATCCACTCCTCGACCATTTTGTAAGCATCAATGATGGCGTATCTTTCCTGGCCCATTCCCTTCTTGAAGGTGATGTTGAAGGAGATTATAAAGTCATCGTCTGCAGGTGTGCCTGCTCTGTTGAGATAGAGCATGTCCTTGAGGTTGCCCTCGGAGGATCCGAACTCGTGGGCCTGCTCGCCGTCAACGTCAACGCCTGTAGGCATTACATACACTCCTGTAATGGTGTGGGTGATGCCCTCTCCGCACTTTCCGAGCACCTTCACGGATATAGGAATGATGTCCATGATGGTGTTTGTATATCTGTCATGGTCACCCGGATCGATGACCTCAATGTCGATTTTTTCAATTACCTCGCTGTACTTTGCAGCCAGCGCGTCGAGACCGTCCTTGCAGATGGTCATCTTGCCGTCTGTTGTGATCTTGTTCTCGTCTCCAATTTTGACATCTGTCATGTGGAAAGCCTTGATCACCAATCTTCTCAGTTCAATGTCTTCCATGATTGATTATCCCTTTTCGCGTCGTTAATGCGATACCAGCTTGCCGGAAACTCCCGGCATCTGATTGCCATTGTTTGTCTTCTTTGAAAAGATGGGGCTGATTTCTCAGCCCCATCTTCGGAATAGTCCGATGTCCTATTCTGTTTCTGTACGTCAGTACTAGATAACTGCGTGATACT
>CACYYD010000004.1 GCA_902778585.1 uncultured Eubacteriales bacterium
AGAACGATCGACCAGTACAACAATGATATCTGGCATTTGGAGAAAGACTGCTGACCGCAGGGAACAGAATATCGTGCAGAGAAAACCCCCGGAGATCCGTGGTGTGCTACCCGTCAAGAGGACAGTGAAAAATAACAAGTGACTGGATACCGTCAGCTGATGAATGAATCAGCTGACGGTTCTCTTTATGCTGCAGCCGCAATTGTGCGAAGCTGTCCGATCCGGCAAACCGCTTAATTCCAAGGGTTTGACAGCAGTTATGCATAAAAATGCATAAAATGAATAAAGATTATACCCATCGGCGTGTATTTTTTCCATGGTATGAACTACCACGCCCGAAAATACATGGATATAGAATGAATATTGGTGTATAACGCAGTAATTGCAAGGGTTTCAGAAAAACGTCATTTTTTCGGAACTACACCTGTTGATGTATTTCCATTGACCAGATGCCCTTTTTAATTTCGGTCCGGACACTAAAAAATGGCGATTTTTGCTAAAATCTGCAAAAATCGCCAAATCGTGAAAGCCTTGATTTTCAAGGCTTTTGAGCGTTATCTACGTTGTATATTCGCGACTACCTCGATGTGTGAAGTCATCGGGAAGTTATCGATCGGCGTGGCTTCGATGAATTTATAGCCGTTTGCCGTAAGATATTTTATATCTCTTGCAAGCGTTCCCGGGTCGCAGGACACGTAAACGATGCGGTCCGGCGCAGCCTTCACCACCGCTTCGAGCAGTGCTTCTCCGCAGCCGGCACGCGGGGGATCGAGTACCGCTACGTCGGCATGCTCTATCCTGATCTCCGGTTCGCGTTCCACACGCTCATTCACTTCGTTCCACTTGTACAGCTTCGCGAGTCCCATCATTCCCGGCAGTTCCTCCTCTGCCTTTCCGCAGAAGTAGCGGGTATTGATAAGGCCGTTTATCACCGAATTGCGGTTGGCATCGATCACAGCCGGCTTCACCGACTCGATGCCTATTACTTTTGTCTTCTCAAACGCCTCCGGATCCTTTCTTCTGAGGCCGTCCAGCAGCCATATGCCGATCGTGCCCGCGCCGCAGTAAAGATCGAGCACTGTCTCGCCGCCTTTAAGATCTGCATATTCTGCGGCCTTGTCATAGAGTTTCGGCATCTGTCCCGGATTTACCTGGAAGAACGACTGAGGGCTTATCTCAAAACTGACGGCACTTCCGTCATCTCTTATGAATTCCTCTGTTATGGTCGGCTTGCCTGCTATGATGCGGCATTTCCCTTTATGTACACTCGCAATGGACTCTAGGCTCCAGCCGCCCTCTTCATTGCCCGCGCCGTAAACGGCATCATCAAGCATCTCTGCCAGCTTCTCCGCCTGAGGTATCTGCGTTTTTTCAGTCTCAAGCACAGCCATTACCTCGCCGGTCCCGAAGGCGGTCTTTACCGTCATCTGGCTTATGCCTCTTACTCCTGTCTTGTGCAGGAAGTTCCTTAATGCCTCCGCGCAGGCCATGGCAGGATCGGTCTGCAGCATGCAGTCATCTATATCCATCACAAAGTGGCTCTTGCCCTTCATAAAACCGACCTCTCCGTGAGGGCCGACGGCAAACACCGCCTTGTTCCTGTAATACTTGAGGTCGTCAGATCCGATGGTCTCATTCACCTTCGGTTCTTCGATCCCTCCGAGCCTTTTCAGCTTGGCCTTTACCTGGTCTGCCTTCAGTTTCTTCTGGGCGTCATATGACATCTCCTGGAGCGTGCATCCCCCGCATTCGCCAAAATACGGGCACTCCGCGGCGACTCTGTCAGGAGACGGCGATGTGAGTTCCACAAACGAGGCTTCGGCCGTGGTCTTCTTTACCTTGCGCACTTTTACGCGCACGGTGTCTCCGGGCACACCGCCGCCGCTCACAAAAACGGCACAGCCTCCGGATCTGCCGAAAGCCCTGCCGTCATCGAGCATATCTTCTATTACCAGTTCGATTATCTGTCCTTTTTCCATTTATGATTTCTCCCCGTTTGCGTTCTCGGCGAGCGCGCGCAGCTTCGCGAAGCGCTTGCTGATCGCCGCCTTACCGACCGGCGGCGTCAGCGACTCACCGATCTCGGTGAGGCTCGCCTCAGGCTTGTACAGTCTCAGGTAGGCTGCCTCTTTGAGCTGCGGAGGCAGATGCCTCAGGCCCTCAGTCCAGAAATCCGACATCGGATCGGTAAGCTCTCCGGCCTCAGGCTCGCGCCCTGTCTCTGCAGACGCTATGGCCTCAAGCCAGGAGCGCTGCTCCTCAGCTGCCGTCAGCGTCCTGTCCACATTGGCATTATCGCAGTTTATTATGCGCATTACCTCGCCGTGCATGCCCTTGTTTACTCTTATGCTCTCAAACTCAAGCATAGCGCTGTCAGCGCCAATTATGCCGAGCGTATCGCTTATATACGCGGCCTTCTTCATATACACCACGTAGTTGCTCCCGCGCCGTGCGACCGAAGCGGAAAGGTCGTCAAAAGATCCGATCAGCTTTTTCAGGTCCATGGCGCTTTGCTCTTTGTCCATCACGAATTCAAGGTGATATCCCTTACGCGGATCGGACATGGTGCCGCAGCTCAGAAACATGCCGCGGAGGTACGAGCGCTTGCAGCACTTGGATTTTACGACCGGCTGGTATATGCCGTCGCTGAAGTAATCGTCGCCCTCACGAATGAGGATCATTCCGGTCTCGCGCAGTATCTGCATCGATTTTTCGTCCGGGCTTATATTTATGTAGTAGGTATTCCGGCCTCTCTTCCCCTGGCTTCCCGGTCTCAGAGAGCCTCCGATCCCGAGCTCTACCTTGTTGTGGAAGTACGATTCTATTAGCACTTTAAAATGCCTTGCGACAGCCGCGCTCTCGGTGGATGCCACAATAGCAAAACTGCCGCCCGCGAGCCTGACCGATCCCGATGCTCTCAGGAATCCGGCCACCTCAGCCAGCATGCAGCATTTTTTGGCAGGAGTCACCCTTGCCAGTTCACTTTTTACTTCCGAAGAGAATGACAAATCCCGGCCTGCTTTCTATCCCTTTTTATTCTGAAGAGCAAGATCCCTGTGACTGATCCTTACTCTCAGTCCGTCTTTTCTGAATTCATCGGCCACCGCGTTCGCTATGGCAACGGAGCGGTGATGCCCTCCCGTGCAGCCGAAAGCTATGTTGAGGTGGTATTTGCCCTCTCTCTTGTAGCCCTCGATCATGGATCCGATAAGAGCATGCACGGACTCCACAAACTGCCCTGCAAGCTCGCTCCTGAAGACGTAGTTCTTTATCTTGCGGTTATTGCCGCTGAGTTTCTTAAGACTCGGCACGTAGTACGGATTCGGCAGGAACCTCACGTCGAACATTACGTCAGCCTCCGTCGGGATCCCGTATTTGAAGCCGAAAGAGCTTATACTTACCGCGAAGTTGGATGACCCCTTGCCGCTCGATATCATGCGGTCGAGTTCGGCGTTCATCTCAGGCAGCTTCAGGTTGCTCGTATCCAGGATGAGGTCGGACTTGAGACGTATCTCCGACAGTTTCTCGGCCTCTTCTTCAATAACGCTTGCGCTCGCCTGCCCGCCGGTAAGCGGATGATTGCGCCTGACCTCGTTATAGCGCCTGACGATCTCCGAGACCGCAGCCTCCATGTACAGCACCGTGAGCTCTATGTCGCCGCGTGCCCTCAGGTCGTCTATCACACCGACCAGCTCGTCAAAGAAGCGGCCGCCCCTGAGGTCGGCTACAAAGACGGCCTTCTCGATCCTGTTGTCGGATCCCGAAGCCATCTCCAGGAAGTTGTTTATGAGGGCCGGCGGCATATTATCGACACAGTAATATCCCTGGTCCTCAAACCAGTCAGCTGCCCTGCTGCGCCCTGCGCCGGACATTCCCGTAATGATTATTACTTCCATTTTTCCCTTGTCTTCTGCTGCCATTGCCTTCTGTTTTTTTCCCTTACCCGTCTATCTCTTTTCTATGTTCACTATCCTGTCCGTATCTATCCCGGCCTCGATCGCGAGCGCCAGACTCTCCGCATAGCGTCCCACATGCTTAGGTCTGTGGGCATCGCTGCTTATGACAAATCTGACATCATACTGTTTGTAGATCCTGAGATCATCAGCATTCGGATGCTTATGCCTCGCGTTGATCTCCACCAGCGTGCCTGTCTCCTCGCACGCCTTGGCAACTGCGTATTCATCTATGAAAGCCTTGTCGCCCGGATGCGTCAGGATATTGATGTCGTTGCTTTTAAGAGCCTTCACGATGCGGGCCGTGTTCTGTTTTCTGAGCCTGCGGCAGAGAAAATCCGGCCAAGGCATGTGAAATGAAAGCCAGTTATGTATCATATGGCACCTTGGCACATAGTGATAGCCGGCATTCACAAAATCGAATTTATCGAAGTCAGCCGGCGAAACATCAAGGCCGTTCGGTGTATCAACGATGTCCGCCTCTACTCCCAGGTAAACCTTCAGCTTCGGGAAGGTCAGCTTCGCCTTGGCGATATCCCTGCGCATATCAGGGATCCTCTTGAGGGCCAGGCCGTAGAAATCCGAAGGACCGTGGTCCGTGATCGCAAGCGAATCAAGCCCTCTCTTTGCGGCAGCGCGTGCATTGTCTATGATGCGCCCCTTGCCGTGCAGATAGGGGCCGACCCTTGAATAGATGGTATGCGTATGATGGTCATACCTGAGTCTGTATTCTGTTTTCAGTCTTTCTATATCCATATTCCGTCCTCACAGGCTGCAGTTTATCAGCCTTACCTCAGGTTCAAGTTCTATGCCCGAATCTTCCAGGACTTTCTCTCTTACATGTCTCATTACAGCAAGCACGTCCTCGCATGTAGCGCCGCCGGTATTGATCACAAAGCCCGAATGCTTTTCGGAGACCTCAGCGCCGCCGACTCTGTATCCTTTGAGCCCCGACTGCTCTATAAGAGCCGCTGCGAATCCGCCGACCGGCCTCTTGAAAGTGCTGCCCGCGCTCGGATAGTTCACTGGCTGCTTGGCATTTCTCTTTGCCGAAAGCTCTGATACTCTTGCCGCTATCTCGGACTGATCGTCAGGCGTAAACTCCATCTCTGCTGAGAGTATGATCATGCCTCCGTCCTGGGCTTTGCTGTGCCTGTACGCGAATCCCATGTCCTCTCCGCTGACGTCGCGGGCATTCGAGCCGTCTGCATCCATCACGCGGACCGATCTTACCACGTCCTTTATCTCACCGCCGTAAGCGCCCGCGTTCATGAACACCGCGCCGCCGATGCTTCCCGGTATGCCGCTCGCAAACTCAAAGCCGCTGAGTCCTCTTTCGGTCAGGAATGCCGAAACCCTCGACATAAGGGCTGCAGCTCCCGCTCTTATCCTGTGCGGATCATCTGCACACTGCGTTATGCTTTCGAAGTCTCCCGACAGCTTTATCATGATGCCCGGATAACCCTCATCTGACACCAGAAGATTTGACCCGTTGCCTATGAGCATGTGCTCTGCTCCGGATCCGCTTACCGCAGCAAGAGCTGCAGAGAGTTCCTCTTCATTATTGACCAGTACGAATGCTTCTGCCGGTCCTCCTATACGAAAAGACGTGTGCCTGCCCATAGGCTCTTTTATGAGCACACGGTCTTCAGGCACAGTCATTTTTATCCTGTCTATGGTTTCTGTGATGATATCAGTCATCATTCACTCTTCTCCTGCTTTTTTTCTTTTTGCATTTCATGCAAATGCTTATCCCTGTCTAATCTGCTGTCACGATCATTACGGTCATATGCGAACTTGTTGTAAATCTTGTCCTTTTTATCCTTTTTCCTGATCTTTGAGAACAGCGACGGCTGATCCTCGTTTTTCTCCGGTTCAAGAGCGACTTCATCATCCTCAAGCCCATATGGTTCAAGGCTGAAGTAATACGATGTATTCGTATTCTTTTCTTTTCTCTCCAGGCTCTTTATGGTCAGTTTGTCTACATATCTGTATATCAGGGCAAAGACCGGCACACCGAGTGCCATGCCCGCGAATCCGAAAAGTCCACCGCCGACAAGTACCGAGATGAGCACCCAGAAGCTGCTCATGCCTATCGCGTTGCCTACGATCTTAGGACCGATGACGTTTCCGTCAAGCTGCTGAATAACGACGATTATGATTATGAAGTACAGCGCTGACATCGGATCCTCCAGCAGCAGTATGAATACCGACGGTATGGCTCCGATGAATGGTCCGAAGAAAGGTATCACGTTTGTCACACCGACGATAACACTTATCATCAGTGCGAACGGGATATCGCATATCTTAAGCACTACGTAGGTCAGAACGCCGATTATGAACGAGTCTATGATCCTGCCGACTATGAAGCCGATGAAGGTCTCGTTGACCACGCTCGCAAACTCGTAAAGTCTCGCCTTGCGCTTCTGGCTGCATGTGGCGTTTACGAGCTTGCGCGTTATAGCGAAGAGCCGCTCCTTGTAGTTGAGCAGATATACCATTATCAGCATGCCGATGACCACATTCGCGACATACTTCAAAGCCGTCACAACTCCCGTGGATACCATTGTTGCGATGCTTGCCGCATTGCCGCTCAGTATGTGTTCCTGTATCCAGTCGATTATTTCCTGGTTCTCCGCGTTCGCCAGGTTATTTACCCAGACCGCAACCATGGGGAAGTGCTTCAGGTGCACCTCACACCAGCCTGAAAGTGCATCGAGCCTCTGAGGAAGGGTGTTGACGAGATTGAATGCACTTGCCACCACCTGCGGCACAACGAAGTATATGAAGAGTCCGATCAGGCCGAATACCAGTATTATGCATACCAGCGAAGCAACTATCCTCGCGGCGCCGAGTATCCTGCGCTTCTCACTTTTATCTGCAGGAAGCTCGCCGTCCTCATGGACTATCATCGCTCCGATGGAGAAGCCTCTGCGCGTCGCCCCCGCAAGCATACGGGGATAGCACCATCTTACGCACGCGTTGTATACAGGGCAGAGAATGAACGCGAAAACCACGCCTATGTATACAGGCGCCAGCGTTTTATTTATGTTCTCAAAACCTATTGAGATCCTGTTTTTGCTGATCCAGTTGTTGAAGATTATCAGCAGCGCTCCGCAGATCAGGATCGTCAGCGAGGCTTTGGTATAAGGACTGTCCTTAAATCTCTTGAACATTAAATCTCCTTTGGGATATCAGTTTCCCCTGTTCCACCAGAGTGACCCGGCAAGTACGCTCTGATCATCACCTTCTCCGTTCCACGCGTAATCCGTGCCGTCAAAATGTCCGAAAGTAGTTGCAGCGGCCGCGCTGACTCCGTCATTGTTCATTCCCCACCTCGAAGTGAGAGTCTCAACAAAGAGCACATACTTTACATCGCCCACATTCACTATGAATCTTTCGCTTATGTCCATCTTGCCGTTTTCATCAGGTGCAGGTGTAAGACTTCCCGCCCCCATGGAAGTGGCGTTTTCAAAGTCGGCGTTTTTCCAGTCCGCAAAATTCATGAGAGCGTCGACTCCCGCCGGATCTATCATGAGCTTCTCAAGTTTCTTTGTGTTTCCCGTCTTGAGCGCATCCATGACAGCCGCCGCATTGCCGGCGGAATATTCCTGCATCGAATAGAAATCCAGCGTCGTAAGTTCTTCTTCTGCCAGCCTTTCTTTATATACCGAATTCTTGTTGCTGAAATATATAGCTGTAAATGTGATCGCGAGTATAAGCAGTGCGATCAGCAGCAACAGCAGATCTCTTTTCTTTCTTTTCATATCCTTTATCTCCGTCTCGATTAATAATATAGCATTTGTCGGGGCTTGTCTAATGCTGTATAATCCTTTGTATGACAGATCAGGAAATCAGACAGTTATTAAGAAAAAAGAAGAGACGGCAGAGACGGCTCAAACGCTTCATCGCATTCGGGCTGGCAGCCGTTGTGACGATAGTTGCAGCATTTATTACCGGCAGCGCAGCGGGCAACAAGAAATATGATGCCGAACTCGCAGCCGTTAAGACAGTTGCCGAAGACGTTCCGATAGTAAATGCCGCGATGCCTCAGATAGGCAATGTGGGCGGTGAACCGTTCTGGAAATGGTACGGCTTCAGTTCGCGTGTTGACTGGTGCGCCATCTTTGTATCCTGGTGCGAAGACCAGTGCGGATACATCGAGGCAAAGACTGCACCGAGCTTTGCCCTTGTAAGCGACGGATCAAACTGGTTCATGAAGCGCGATCAGTGGCTCGAGCCTACCGAGACACCTCAGGCCGGCGACCTCATCTTTTTTGACTGGGAGCAGGACGAATCACGCGACCACGTCGGAATCGTTACGGCAGTCATCGATGGAAATGTTTTCACAGTCGAAGGCAACTCAAGTGACCGCTGCCGTCAGAAGAGGTACTCTCTGGATTCTCCGGTGATCTACGGCTACGCCCGCATCAACGGCTAGGCCGTGAAAGAAGCGACATTAAAAGCTGCGTCATTACGGCGCAGCTTTTTTATGTCCATATTGAACTGATTGTCTATCTTACATGAAGATCAGGCTCGATCGCTTCGAATACCGGAAGGATACCTGTCTTCTCAGGCGTCTGAGCAGGCAGCTGCCAGAAGTCGTGAGCGCAGTAGTTGTTGCCCTCTACGATGGCAGGACCGTCCGGAGTGATGCCGATATCCCATCCGACGTATCTTACCTGCGGAACAACGAGTGCAGCTTCCTTGGCGAGTTCACACGCTTCCTTAAACATCGGGACCTGATGTCCCATCAGCTTATAATGCGTCATCGGATGCTCGTCATATGTGATAGCCATCGATCCGTCACCGCTTACTCCCGGCGAGCAGATCTTTCCGGTCTCGAGATCAACTCTTGTACCGAATCCGTAATTATCGACCACGCGGCCGTTAAGTCCGAATTTCTGAGTCGCAAAGATGACATGCGGAACTCTCTGCTTGTCTACCACGGTGATGATCCTGAGGCAGTTCATTGCGTTCGGATATACCTTCTTGTTGTCAGGATGCTGCTCAAGCACTTCTTCGAGAAGCCACGACTCCTCGAGGAAGAGGTCTCTGTACATTTCATCAAAGTCTTTGTAGTCATCGAGGTTCTTTATCGAGCAGCCGTGTCCGCATGACCCGTCGACCGGCTTGCAGAAGATCCTTCTGTGCTTTTCTACAAATGCTCTTACATCACCCTTGGATGCAGTCTGGAAGTTGATGAAGTCGCGCTTGATGTACTTTTTGAAGAGATTGTTGAACTGCTCCTTGTTGTCAAAGAGATCTTCATAAGTATCATCGTTGAAGTGGCTTATCAGCTTCTTGTTGCGGAGCCTTGTGAGGAACGTGTCACGCTGCTCGTCAGTCAGATCCCAGAATCCGAAAGTAACGTAGTCATAGTAGCCTGCTCCGAATTTGACCGCGCTTCTTATCATGTCGACGGTTATGGCAGCCTTGCTCATTCCGGAAAACTTTGCTGTCCTGTCGAGGACCTCCTTATATTTATCAAGGCTCATGCCTTTTAATACTCTTATCATATAGCTTGGGCTAAGCATTTCTTCACCCTCCTTCTGTTTTGGTTTCCACGTTATTCTACTATATATTGTGCCAAGTTGCCAGCAGCGGGCCACACATTAATAATATGATATATTTCGAAATATGACGCAAATCAGTGGCAAAGCGTGTTAGAATATAATCCGTAAAAAAGAAAGGAATTCAGGACAAGATGGAATTTACAGCAAACAAAGACAAGAATGTAAGCATAGAAACGTCAACGGGAACTTACGACCGCTGCGCCATACATACGCATTTCATCGAGATCGGTGAGGACTATAACGAACTGGTCGAGCGTTACGTGAAGCCTCTCTGGCAGGAAGGTGACCTGCTCGCAGTCGCAGAGAAGATCGTCTCTCTGTGCCAGAACAACGTCATCCCTAAGAAGGACGTAAAGGTCAGCAAGCTCGCAAAGTTCCTGAGCCGCTTCGCCACCCAGCACAATTCTGCGGGCATCGGCGTAGGCGACGTATATAAGATGCAGTACGCTATCGATATCAACGGAGGAGCAAAGGTCTTCTGGGCTGCGGTATGCGCCGGATTCGGTAAGCTCGTCGGCAAGAAGGGCATCTTCTACGACATGGTTGGAGATGAGGTCCGCGGACTTGACGGCTTCTATCCGGATGTCTTCCCTATCTACGGTGAGTTCGGCATTCCTCTGCCGAAAGACCCTGTAGGAGTCTGCAACGAGATCTACAAAAAGACCGGTGTCGAGACCATCATCATCGATGCCAACGACTTCACCCGTGACATCCTCGGCAAGGGTGACACAGTAAAGCTGAGCGACGACCAGCTCTGCGAGATCATCCGCGACAACCCGGCCGGCCAGGACGATCAGTGCACACCGTTCATTCTTATCAGAAAAAAATGATCCGGATCATTCCGGATCATAATATGTCTCCATATTGCTGAGATATTCTTCGAGACAGATGCCGCTTTGCATTATTGCAGCGGCATGTTTTTTTCCTACATATCTGTAGTGCCAAGGCTCGTAGATTATCTTCGTGACATCTTCCTTATCCTTAGGATACCTGAGGATGAAGCCGTATTCATGGCAGTGCTGCATGAGCCACTTCTGAGCCGGCATGTCTTCCTGGTCGGCTATCAGCGGATCGGCCCACCCCAGTGAAGCGGCATCAATGATGTCTGCGGCCAGACCGCACTCATGCTCGCTGTGTCCCGGTATAGCGGTATCCGCCTTGTTGGCCGTGTGATCATACAGATACTGCTGCGTCTCTCGCGTCCTGAATGTGGAGATTATTCTCGGGGAATATCCCGCGTCCCTGCAGTCCGCAAGCATCTCTTTGAGCGGTTCCTGCACTCTGGAGTCTATCACGTAGCCATCCTCGACATCTGCAGTCTCTATATCGAAGTCGTCGGGCATCGCGTTATCTGAATTGACCAGTATGAGGTACCACTCGTCCTTTTCTGCAGCGATCTGCTCCTCACGCGCCTTAGCCGCGGCTTCCTCTGCCGCCTGTCTAGCGGCCTCCTGCTGCGCCGCGATCTCTGCCGCGCGCCGGGCTTCTTCAGCCGCTTTATTCTGCGCATGCTTATTGATGATCACATATGCAGCACCTACGACCGAGCAGATGAGAATAATAATGAAAATGCAGATTTTCAGATTCTTTTTCATGACTCACCTCAGGTCTGTATACAGCAGACTCCCGCAGGGGTCATTATGCCCTTGCGTCTTTTTCCTTTGCCAGCAGAGCCGCACCGTATGCGCCGGCATACCTTCCGTCCGGCATGGCCAGCGCCTTTTTGCCCAGTTTTTTGCTGAGCAGCGATGCGAAGAATTCGTTATTGCTGAATCCTCCGGTGATGATTATAGTGTCCTGCAGTTCTTTGCGCTGGACAAGAGTAGCTACCTTGAGCGCTACTGAATCTATGACTCCGGCTGCGAGGTCCTCACGGCTTCTGCCTTCTCCCATATAGTTTATCACTTCTGACTCCGCGAACACAGTGCAGAGCGAACTGATCGAAATCGGATCGCCTATCTCGGCAAGCTCGAAGAGTTCTTCTATGGTAAGTCCGAGCCTGTTGGCCATTACCTCGATAAATTTGCCGGTGCCTGCGGCGCACTTGTCATTCATCAGAAAATCGATCGGCTTGCCGTTCTTTACGTTGATGTACTTCGTGTCCTGACCGCCTATGTCGATAATCGTGCAGTCGCGCCCTATCATCTCATAGCCGCCTCTTCCATGGCATGTGATCTCGGTTATTACCTTATCTGCGTAGTCGACGCTTATGCGGCCATAACCCGTTGCGACAACGCTGGAGTCATCGATGTCGCCATACCTTTTCAGAAGGTCGTCCCTGATGATCCCTGCGGTTATCTTGCTGTTCCATCCTGTAGGCAGCACCTCAAATACAGGTTCCATGCCCTCTTCGAGAACGCACACCTTTGATGCGGTCGAGCCGATGTCGATTCCGATGTATTTCTTTCCCATATATCTTTATCCTTTTCTGTATTTTCAGCGCCGCATGGCTTAGCCGTATTTGTGGCGCGTATTATCGAATGTGTTGTTGAGTCCGCTTATCTGAAGATACGCAAGATTCTCCTCTCCGGCGATCTCCTTTATCCTGTCAACGTCTTCTCCGTGTACCAGCAGTGATACACCGCAGCACACAGAAAGCTCCCTCGGTGTCGGACTTATCTGGGCGTACATACCTTTTCCCTTAAGTGAGCGGTACATCGCCGTCGCATCCGTGTGATTTTGAAATAATATGTAGTAGTGTAAATATTCTTCCATCGATTATCCTGTCCATGTGTATTTTTCACAGAAAAAATCTAAATTATACACAACATTTTGCTGAGCCTGTGTATTTTCAGCGATTTCGCTTATATTATTACACTATTTGCCCGTTTTTTGCCACCATCTGCACCTGTATATATGCAAAATGTGTAGATTTTGAAAATCTGAGGCTGATTATACACAATCCGCGGATTGATAAACGATGGGACGGAATAACTCCGCCCCATCGTATCTTTTTCGGGTTTCCCCAAACTTGTCAGCCGGAATCGCTCCTGCTGGAAAGTTGTCGATCGCAACCGTCCATGCTGGCAATTAGCCGAGCATTTCGATGAATGCGCCGATCCTTGTCTTGAGCTGCTGAGCATCGTTGTCAGTGTAGTCTGTCTCGATGCCGAGGAACGGGATTCCCTCTGCCTTGCATCTCTCTTCGAGGCTTCTGCCCTCGATGTCATATGTCTGGCAGAACATGAGGTTAACATCGATAACTCCGTCAGCCTTGCTCTCCTTAGCCAGTCTTACGACGTCGTCGAATCTGCCTGTGTTAGGAGTGAAGCATGCGCAGTTGATGCCCATGTATCTGTTTGCGATGTTCTGAACCATCTCGTCCAGAGTTGTTCCGCTCTCGTCTACCTGGTTCTCGAAGTATCTTGTTCCTGTGCATGTCTCTTCGCAGACTACTACGCCGCCGCTTGTCTCGACGAGGTTATGCATCTTCCAGTTAGGAATAGCCATCGGAGTACCTGTGATGAGGATCCTCTTCTTTCCTTCTGCAAGGTTAACACCGTCTGCAACTCTCTTCTCGAGCTCGTCGCACAGCTTGTTGACCATTGCTGCGAATCTCTCAGGATCGTCGTAGTAAGCGATCTGCGAGATGAGCAGTGTGTCTGTTCCGGAGATAGGAACGTTCTCGTTTCTTCTGAGCTTGTACAGTCTCTCGAGAGCCTTTCTCTTGTTGTTGATCTTCTTGATGTTCTCAGCCAGAGCCTCAGGAGTTACCTTGTTGCCTGTTACTTCCTCAACTACCTTGATGAGGTCTTTGATCTCGTCAGCCCACTTGAGGTAGTCCTTTTCTCTCTTCATCTGAGGCAGGTCCATGATGTGCATAGGCACGTCTGTTCCGAGGATCTCATAAGCTTTCTTCTTGCCATCGCAGGTGTTCTCTCCGATATAGATGTCTGCCAGTCTGTAGAACGGGCATGTCTTATCGAATCTTGCGCCCAGCATAGCCTTGATGAGAGGGCAAGTGTTAGCCGGCAGATATCTCTCGCCGCCAGGTACCCAGAACTGCGAACCTGCGCAGAGTCCTGTAGCGATTCCGCCTGCAGCAAAGATAACTTCGTCAGGTACATAAGCGCAGAATGTGCCGAATACCTTTCCGCCGTTCTTTCTGAACTCAACGAGTTCGGAAGGTCTCAGTCCGTGTACGTCTGCGAGGACCATGTCGAAGTAGTCCATTGCCTCAGGTCTGTTCTCCTGGGACATGAATACGTCACCGATAGCTCCCGGAAGTACTTCGCACAGCATGTCGTGCATCTCGAGGTTCATACCGAGCTCTGCCCACATTTTCTGATTGTCAGCCATAATTGATTCTCCCTTTTTTACAATAAATGCAACATCTGTGAGCCCTTGCGGCAGTGCCGCAAAGACCGCCTACATATAAATTTTACTATCCGCAAAAAGGGTCTGAAAATTGAATTAATTTATCACTATTTACAGTTGCTATAGTTTGCGTCTATACATCAAAAGACCGCCCCTGAAGGCGGTCATGAGTTCTTTAGCAGCCTTGATTCAGAACAGGAATATATGATATCAGCAGCCCTATGAAGCCCGATATGATGGTCCGCACCGCCAGTTTTGATCTGGTGCAGATCCCTCTGAACCCCCGTCAGTTCAGAACTATAGGTATTGCTTCCCTTCCTTCATCGGAAACAACGCTTCTGGTCAGGACGTTCATAGGATTTTGCAAAGAAACCTTGATACACGATCGCCAATAAATGCCCAGAATACCAGCATCAGCAGGTTCTCGAGGAACACCAGCACGAATGACCAGTGCGACATTGCGAGATGCATCTTCCTTGCAAGCGACACAGGTGCCATGCCGTACATGCTGTCAGCCCGATGATAAGGCAAAGTGCCAGCAATATTGAAAGTATCTTTCTCATAGTCTCCCCTTTTGTCTATTTCAGTTTGTTATAGTCTTCGTCTGATACTGCTTCGAGCCACTCATTGCTCGTCTCTTCGCCTTCGACCTCGATCGCAAGATGTGAGAACCATGAACCCGGTGCAGCTCCGTGCCAGTGCTTTACTTCAGCAGGGATATTGATTACAGTACCCGGTGTCATTTCAACAGCTTCCTTGCCCCATTCCTGATAATATCCTCTGCCGCCGATGCAGATAAGCATCTGTCCGCCGCCGTTCTTGGCATGATGTATATGCCAGTTGTTGCGGCATCCCGGCTCGAATGTAACATTGAAAACCGGGACCTGTTCTGTAGAGACCGGTGCAAGATAGCTCTGGCCTACGAAGAACTCTCCATATGGGTTTTCTTCTCCGATCGGGAAGCAAATGCTGTTCTGATACTTATCTTTCTCTGTAAGTTCCGGCATGTCCTCGTTCCAGACTTCCTTTGCAAGACGGAATACTGCCCAGCCCTTAGGCCAGCCAACATACATGGTCGCGTGTGTGATGATAGCTACGATCTCGTCTTTAGTGACCCCATGAGACTTCGCATTCTGAAGGTGATAAGTCAGGGAGGAGTCCGTTATACCGGATGCCATCAGCGAAACGACCGTGATGATGCACTTTGTCTTAACGTCGATCGCTTCCTCATTCCATACTTCTCCGAAGAGCACGTCATCGTTTAGATGCGCGAACATAGGCGCAAATTCACCGAGCTGATCTCTTCCTGCTGTCTGTACGATTTTTTCACTCATTTCGTTATCCTCCTATTCCCTGATGAAGCTCTTGTCGTGATCGGGCACGCCGCCTTCATCCGAAACGAAGCGCTCCACCTTCATATGTAGATCGTATTTATCACGCAATGCGACGATCTCTGTCATCATCGGCGACGCATGATGCCTGTCTATTGCATCCTGATCTGCCCAGCTGTCGATGAGCAGCACAGTCTCAGGCTGCATCAGCGGGACGAAATACTCATACCTCAGATTGCCGTCTTCATTGCGGATCCTGTCAGCTACTCCTGACTGCTCCATTTCCTCAGCAAACTTACGGGCATTGCCGTTCTCTCCCATGTAATACAGATTCACCGTAATGCTCACTTATTTCATCTCCTTTTATTTTGATAATAGCCTTGTAAGGCAGTTATATGTGATCTCGTAAATCGACTGATATTTATAATCGACTTCCGCTTCTGTCATGGCCTCTTTCTGCTTGGCTGTCACTTCAGCATACGGATAGATGCCGAACATGAACGGAAAGAATACGTACATGATCTGCTGAATATCCGCGCCGGAAAGCCATGAGCAATGTTTCTCAAGTATCATCCTGAAGTTCTGCAGGGACTCGCCGTATGCTCTTTTGAATGATGCGAGAAGCTCCTCCCGGCTGTTCTCCTCCATGTCATAGTTGTTCATTGACAGGAGTCTGAGAAGCTGAGCCCTTCTCTCCAGGGACTTCGCGATCAGTTCAGCCAGCTGCTGTTCTGAATACTTCTCATCACTGTTCAGGATCTCTTCAAGATCGGCGTTCCATCTTTCATATTCACGCTCAAACAGAGCGAGAAATATCTCTTCCTTAGTCTGAAAATAGTTATATATGGTTGGACGCGAGAAGGATGTGACATTGCTGACTTCCTTGAGTGTTATGTCTTTGAAGCTCATCGTCCTGTATAACTGCTCGCATGCAGCCACGATCTCTTCTCTTCTCTGCGCAACGGTTTCAGGTGTTCCTTTGAACATGATAATATCTCCCCTCGTTCAGTTGACACCGTGTCAACAACTGTATATTAGCACTTGCTTGACACCGTGTCAACCGCAATGCGGCTTTTCCTGTAAAAAAAGCCTGTACCCATCAGTTTTATACTAACGGGTACAGGACCATTCTCTTAGCAATCTGTTATTTCGCGGCAGTTACTGTACGTCTCTTGATTTTCTGTGTCGTTGTCTTTTCAAAAGGCTCTGTTCTCAGGTAGACCTGCTTGATCCTCTTGAATGTCGGCATCTCGCCGTTGATCTTCTCGATGTCGGTGTCAGCCATAGCCTGGATCTCTTCGAGGCTCTTTCCCTTGACCTCTTCGGCCTCAGGGTCATAGACCACGTGTGTGACCAGTCTGTAGTCGTCACCTTCTTCTTCACCCATCACGACGTTCTCGACAACATATGGCAGAGCGTCGATCATAGGCTCGATCTCTTCCGGATAGATGTTCTTTCCGTTCTTAAGAACGATAACGTTCTTCTTACGGCCTGTCAGGAAGATGTATCCCTCATCGTCGATGCGCGCGAGGTCGCCTGTATTGAACCATCCGTCAACGAATGCGGCCTTGTTTGCCTCTTCATCATCAAGATATCCCTTCATGATGTTAGGGCCCTTCGCGAAGAGCTCTCCGATGCCGTTCTCATCAGGATCGTTGATCTTGACCTCGACTCCCGGCATAGCGTGTCCGACTGAACCTGCCTTGCGGTAGAAGTAGCTCTCGGATGCGATAGTAGGAGCTGTCTCAGTAAGACCGTAGCCCTGCACCGTGAGGATGCCGAAGTCTGTCGCATAGTCGAGTATCTTGAGGTCGAGCGCAGCGGCTCCGCTTATGAGGAATCTCAGCTTGCCGCCGAGTCCGTCGATTACGTCCTTGAAGAGCTTGCGTCTTACGTCGATACCGACCTTCATCAGGGCCTTTGCGATCTTGCGTCCCTTCTCGAGCTTTGCCAGCTTGCCTTCCTTCTCCGCGGTCTTCAGGACCTTGCCGATCATGGATTCGATGATAAGAGGCACGCAGAAGAACGATGTTACGCCGTACTCCTTGAGTTCTTTCTGGATGTACTTGAGTCCGCTGCAGAACACATTCGTGGCTCCGTTGCTGATAAACATCAGAACGCCCTGGTTTCCGAACGCATGGTGCAGTGGGAGCAATATCATCTCAACGTCGTCCTCATAGATAGGCTCTACCTTTCTCATTGCTGCGATCGTCGAAGCGATGTTGCGCTGCGACAGCTGAGCTGCCTTGGCATCTGCAGAAGTTCCCGATGTGAACAGGATGATGTCTGTTGCGTCGTTGTCGATTACTTTGAACTCAGATTTATACTGATCGATCATTTCCGCGAGTTTTGGCATATTCTCCTGGGAGAAGTCGCTCATCGGTATAAGAGTCTCGACCTGGATGCCGTCCTTCTTTATGATCTCAGCATAATCGAAATTCATGCTGTCATCATAGATGATCGCGTCAGCCTTGCACTTGACGAGCGAGTTTACGATCTCCTCTTCCGGCAGACCCCTGTCAAGAGGAACCACGACTCCGACATTGATGACTACCGCGTAGTACGCGACCAGCCACTGGTAGGAGTTAGGTCCGGTTACAACGATTCTCTTGCCCTTGAGGCCCTTGCTGATAAGATATGCTCCGAGTGCGTCGAGGTCTTCTCTGAACTTGCGGTATGTGATCTCCGTTTTCTTTGTACGGTCCGCATTCTTGAAAATGAATCCGGTATTGTCCCCGTACTTTTCGGCAACAAAGTCCATTATCTCCTTGAGATTCTGGAATTCGATGTCATACTCACACTTATATTTTCTCATTTTTTCCCTCTCTGTATCCCTTTACGGATGTGATTGCGCTTGCTATGCTGCCCCCGGACAGTATGCCCGGATTGGGTTAACAACATACTCTCGCACCTATATATTGTAACAAATACATTGGCGATTCTCTATAGATATGCAAAAATGAAACCCGAAGCAAAGGCGCGGTTTCTCACCGCGCCTCTTACGTCATTATATAAGGTCTGAGTACTCCGGGAATATCTCAAGACTGCGCTTAAGTATTCCGTGGACATAAGCTATCATGGTTCCGTAGTTTGTGATAGGGACTCCCTGTGAGACCGTCTTGTCTGCACGATGCTTGACTTCTCTCTCGTTCAGCATGCAGCCTCCGCAGTGCACCACAAGCGCGTACGGAGTAAGGTCATCCGGATAGCCTGTGCCGCTAGCCGTCTCAAAGACAAGATCGCAGCCTGTAAATTCCTTCAGCCAGCGCGGTATCTTTTCAGTGCCTATATCGCCGCACTGCCTGTGATGCGTACATCCTTCAGCTATAAGCACCCTGTCCCCATCTTTGAGTCTGCTTATGGCGGCAACTCCTCTCACTGCATCATCCAGAAGGCCTTTGTATCTTGCCATCAGGATCGAAAACGATGTCAGAGGAACATCAGCAGGAACTATCTTATCTACCTTTCCGAATACCTGGCTGTCAGTAACGACGAGCGCCGGCTTGGTGCCGAGCTTTTCCAGCGTTTCGGCAAGTTCTGAATCCTGCACCACCAGAGCGGATGCTCCGGCATCAAGTATGTCGCGTATCGTCTGCTGCTGAGGGAGTATGAGTCTTCCCTTCGGCGCCGCCTTATCGATAGGAACGACAAGCACTATGATGTCTCCGCGATCGATCTTATCTGCGATCAGTTTTTCCTTATCTTCTTCCGGCTTCAAAGCAGCGAGCCTTATCTTGAGTTCATCTATGCCCTGCCCCGACACCGTGCTGACATGCACCATTCCCTGGCTCTTCTTCGCTATCGCCTGGAAGATACCCAGGGACTCTTCGTCTATATTATGGTCTTCGGAGTCCTCGGAAATATCGCTCTTGTTGAGGGCTATGATGCACGGAACGTTCCTCTCCGCGAAAAGATCCGCCAGTTCGGCGTCCTCGCTTTTGAACCCGTCGGTCGTGTCGATAACGAGCACCGCTATGTCAGTCTTTTCAAGGATCTTTCTTGTGCGCTGCACGCGAAGTTCTCCCAGGCTGCCTTCGTCGTCATAGCCCGGTGTGTCTATGATAACTACCGGCCCCAGAGGCAGAAGTTCCATGGACTTGGTGACCGGATCCGTTGTAGTGCCCTTTACATCGGATACGACTGCAAGATCCTGCCCTGTCACTGCGTTGACCAGGCTCGACTTGCCGGCGTTCCTGCGCCCGAAAAATCCTATATGTACTCTTTCGCCCGAAGGCGTCTCATTCATCCCTGCCATGTTTCCGTTTCCTTTCTTCGTTCATTATAGCAGAAGTCCATATCAAATTGATTTTGATGTCAGCGTGAAGTATGCTTTTTCTGATGAAGGAATCACTGATATCTTTTCTTGATATGACCGCATGGCGAATGGAGACGCCGCAGCTCTTCGGCGGCTTCCATCTTTGTGCGCTCGTCGTCACAGCCGCAGCAGCTGTATGCGCCGCCGCTGTTTTCGCACACCGCATAAGATCCAAGGCAGCTGGCAGAATCTCTCTCGTGAGGATATTGGTCGCCTGCGGCTGCGTTCTTGCCGTGCTCGAAGTATACAAGCAGCTGTTTCTTTACTATGTGGTGAACGGCGAAGCCTATGACTGGTGGTTCTTCCCTTTCCAGCTCTGCTCCGTTCCCATGTACCTGTGCATACTTCTTCCGCTTGCCGGGAAAAAACTCAGAAGAACTTTCTTCACCTTCATGAGCGGCTACACATTCATAAGTGCAGCTGCCGCTCTCATTTACCCTGAAGACTATCTGAGATCATACATTTCACTTACCGTGCACGGTTTTCTGTGGCACGGCATACTTCTGTTTATAAGTCTGCTGATCATATTCTCAGGAGCAGCGGACTCACGCGGACGCGGGATCATCAGGGCTGCCGGGCTGTTCGCCGTTCTCTGCGCTGCAGCTGTGCTGATCAACATCGCAGCAGAACCGCTGATGCAAGCAGCCGTGCAAAACGGAGCCGGACTGCCTCATGATCACGCTGCCATGTTTTATCTGAATCCTTACCACCTTTCACCGCAGCCTCTTGTAAGCAGCGTACAAAAAACCGCGGGTATCCCCGCGGGTCTTGTGCTGTATTCTCTTGTCATTGCCGCAGCCGGCAGTGCCGTCATAAGCCTTACTTCTCGAGCAGCCAGCGGAAGCCGTAAGGCTCGATCCAGTACTCGCTGACCGGTCCGTCGGAGTGAAGGTATTCACGCTCCGGGTCCGCAAGGTCTATCCTGTCAGCCGTCTCAATTTCAGTCTTTACGCTTTCAGCCGAGAAGTTGAACAGTCCGAGCATACGCTTTCCGCCGTACTCTCTTTCAACTCCGAGGACCCTGTTGTCGCCGGTAAATACCGGATAAACATGGGCATCTGAATGGAAGATGTCATTATTCTTGCGGATCTTTATGAGCTTGCTGATCTCGCCGAAGATCCGTCCCGTAGGTGTTTCCGGATCATGCCTCTCTTCTGCGAGCTCCCAGTCCATGCGTCCTCTGTGGATGTTGCGGCTGTCGGCCTGCCTTCCAGGATCGTTATGATAATCGTAATCGTTCAGCATGCCGATCTCGTCACCACTGTAGAATACCGGGATCCCGCGGAGTGTCAGCATCAGTGCGTGAAGCATGACATCTGCCGCGATACCGCGCGCAAGGGCATCCTCGTTCTGCTCATAAAGCGCAGATTCTATTCCGCAAAGAGATGCTGTAGTACCACAAAGTCTTGCATCCTGCATCCACTCCGAATCGTTGTAAAGTTCTCCCCTTGCCGGGCTTCCGTACCACTTTCCGGTAAACCAGTCGTTCAGATACTTCTTGTGTGGCGCCTCTGCTGATCCGAACTGACCAAGGAATTTGTAATCCAGGCCCCAGCCGATATCATCGTGGCATCTCAGATAATTCTGGAAAATGCAGTTCGACGGAACATATTCTATCTGCCTCAGCTGATGAGCCAGCAGTCTTACATCGCGGGTTGCCATAGTGTGCCATATAGTCGCCATGGTGGTCACGTTGTAGAGCATGTCGCACTCAGGCTTCTCCTCCGTACCGAAGTAAGGCAGCACCTTGCTCGGCTCCATAACGACCTCGCCCAGAAGCAGTACGCTCGGGCAGACCACCCTGCAGGCGATGTTCATCATGCGCACGAGGGAATGTACCTGCGGAAGATTGCGGCAGGTCGTTCCAAGTTCTTTCCAGATATACGGAACGGCATCGAGCCTTATGATATCCACTCCCCTGTTTGCCAGAAAGAGCAGGTTTTCAGTCATGTCATTGAATACCAGCGGATTGGCGTAATTGAGATCCCACTGGAAAGGGTAGAAAGTCGTCATGACTATCTTACCGATATCCTCAAAGTATGTGAAATTGCCCGGAGCAGTCTCAGGGAATACCTGCGGCATGGTCTCTTCATATTTGCGCGGAATGTCCCAGCTGTCGTAGAAGCAGTATCTCGACTGCGCCATAGGGTCTCCTGCGCGCGCCGCCTTTGCCCACGCGTGGTCCTCACTTGTGTGGTTCATCACGAAGTCCAGACATACGCGTATGCCCCTTCTGTGGCAGGATCCCGTAAGCTTTTCGAGGTCTTCCATCGTGCCGAGATCAGGTCTTACTTTTCTGAAGTCGGATACGGCATATCCTCCGTCGCTCCTGGAGCTGTCCTCAGGAGAATCGAGAAGAGGCATCAGGTGAACATACTTGACGCCGCATTCCTTGAAGTAGTCGAGTCTTTCCCTTACGCCATTCAAGTCGCCTCCGAAGTTTTCAGTATAAAGCATCATACCCATCATCTTGTTAGAATGATGCATATGCGGATTGCCGGCGCGCCTTTCATCTACGGCTCTCAGCGTCTGCTTTCTGTCCTTGTAAGCGCGTCTGAGCATTTCCACGAAGTACTCAAACGAGGATTCGTTGTCATATAGTTCCATATAGAGCCACTTCAGCTCGTCATAATACTGCGCGAGCCTGGCATCAAACCTGCTGACCCTCTTTTCAGGCTTTTTCTCCGGCTTCTTTCCGGCCTTTGTTTTTTGGGTTTTTCTCTCTTCAGTCCTCTTCATGGTCTTTTTATCTGTGTGCTGATCAGCTTAATCAAGTTCTTCTTTGTGAGGCATCGCCGGGATCGCTCCGTGGCGCGAGCACGTAAGTGACGCCGCCTTGTTTGCGTAGGTCACGAAGCTGCGAAGTTCATCTGCGCTGAGGTCATCAAGAAGACCATCTCTGCGCGAGATCTGAGCCAGCATGGCTCCGGCGAAGGTATCTCCGGCTCCGTTGGTATCAGCTACCTTGACCTTGAAGCCCGCTACCTTCTCGGTAAAGTCTCCGTATCTTACAAAGACTCCGTCCGCTCCGAGTGTGACCATCACAAGGTGAGGGCCGTACTCTGCGAGTATGCGGCTGCCCTCCTCAAGATCCTCTGTGCCCGTCAGCATAGGCATCTCCTCATCGGACACCTTCAGGATATCCGCGAGCGGCAGAAGCATCTTCATCATCTCTATCGCGTGCTCCTCACTGTCCCAGAGAGCTGCACGGTAGTTCGGATCGTAGCTTATCAGAACGCCCTTGTTGCGCGCCTGGCTCACTGTGACCTGGCAGGCTTCCTTTGCAGGCGAAGTCGTCATCGACAGCGAGCCCACGTGCAGGATCTTAGGCCTTTCGCCCGAAAGAGCCTGTACGGCCTCAGCTGCGGTAAGCTGCGTATCGGCTCCCGGATTTCTGTAGAATGAGAATTCCCTTTCTCCTGTCGCGTCGACCGATACTATAGCCATGGTCGTAGGGACCTCGTCACACACGAAGAGTCCGTCGGTATTGACCCCTTCTTTCGAAAGAGTCTCAGCAAGGCTGCGGCCGAAAGCGTCATTTCCGACCTTTCCTATGAATCCCGTGTTTGCGCCGAGTCTTGCAGCCGCAACAGCTACGTTCGCCGGTGCGCCGCCCGGAAAAGCCGTGAATTTGCCGTTTCCGTTCTCATCGGTCCCGCTCTGCGTAAGGTCTATAAGTAATTCTCCGAGAGTTGTTATGTCTGTCATTTTTATGATCCTCTGCCTGCTTTGTGCGATTTCAAACGTATTAATTTTAGCACAGTTTATATTATTTTCCTAATGTATACGCAGTCATATCCAGCGCGGCATTCCCATCCGCGGAGAAGCTTATGCTGTCTGCGTCAAGCGGCGTATAGTACGTGAGCGACATCACCTGCTCACCGCCGTTTATGAATACTTCTGCGCTCCATCTGTCCAGAAGTATCCTGAGACTTATCTTTCCGTCATTGTAGGAGACTCTGGTGCTGCGCCTGGCTGTCAGCTCTCCGCTCTGGCCGCTGCGGCTTCTGTCAACGGTAAGGAGCGAGCGTCCCGGCATGTAGCTGAGCACTATGTAATGGTCCTCATCCTTCGCGAATTTGACCGCAAATTCCCTGTAAAGAGCTGCTCCCTCCGAGCATGGTGCGATCTCTAGATCAAGTTCGAGCGACCTGCCCTCTACGCCGTCAAATACGCGCTCCTCGTCATGAAGGATCAGTCCGCTGTATTCGATCTTGTCTTTCCTGTATTCCCTTATCTCTCTGACCGGCCACTGATACAGCTTTCCGTCCCTGAATCTCAGTTCTCTCGGGACAGTCATCTGGCCAAAGATATGCGTTCCCTCAGGTCCGTGGATATATCCGTCCGGATCATCGACAGGAACGGCGTACTGCAGTCCCGGTCTTGTGAGGTCTTCTTTCTTATCCACGAAGTTGCCGTTTTTAGGATCCTGCATCCAGCCTATCATGACTGTTCTTCCGTCAGGAGTCTTCATGACCTGCGGGGCGTAGAAGTCCAGACCTATATCAACAGGCTCATAGCCGCCGTCAGGTCTGAATGTTTCCGTTTCCTCATCATAAGATCCGGGTATGCAGCATACATTGCTTCCCTGAGGGAATCTTACGGAGCCGATAGCTTCGTCTGCCTCGGCCTCCATATCCATAGGGCTTGCTATAAGAAGCTGCTTTCCGTCGAGTTCAAAGAAGTTAGGGCATTCCCACATGACTCCTATCCTTCTGTGGTCTTCAAAGAGGACTTTGCCGAATTCCCAGTCAAAGGCATCCTTGCTTCTGAAGAGCAGCAGCTGCGTACCGTTTTCAGGATGGTAGTTGCCGTCCTCGCCTATCTCGCCTGTCCTGCCTGCAGCAACGAGAGCCCTGTAGCTGCCGTCCTTGGCACGCCAGATATACGGATCCCTGAATTCATAGGCATCACAGTCCTCAGGAAGGTCATCCATGTCGATGACCGGGTTTCCGTCATATTTTACATACTCCGTGCTCCCGTCCTCATTCTGCTCCGAAACTGCGACGCACTGCATCTGCAGCCATCTGCCCTTGCCGAGCGGGTCGCCGGCGTTGCTGCCGCAGCCTGTGTACATAAGAAGATGTCTTCCGTCTTCCAGAGTTATGGCAGTCCCCGAGAAGCATCCGGATCCGTCATATTCCGTGTCAGGAGCCATTGCGCACGGCAGATACTCCCAGTTGATCATGTCGGAGCTTACGGCATGACCCCAGTGCATAGGTCCCCAGAATGTGCTGTGCGGATGGTTCTGATAGAAAAGATGATACTGTCCGCGGTGGAACGAGAATCCGTTAGGATCGTTGAGCCAACCGGTTAGCGGAGAAAAGTGATATACGGGGCGCTCCTCTGCCGGGATGCGAGCCGATTCTTCTTTCTCAAATTCTCTTACAGCTTTCAGTTCTTTGCTTACCAATTCTATCTCCTTCTCAGATCCTGATTATATCCAGCTGCCTTGCCGGGTAATCGCCCGTAAGCTGCGGGAAGGTGTAGCCGTTTCTCATGAGTGTGCTGCCGCGGCATTCGAATTCGCCGCCGACAGAATAGACTGCGTTAGGATCAAGTCCCTTAAGTCTTACATGGGCCAGTGTGTAGTTGGCCTGAGGATCTGTTACCACTATGCTGAGCAGGCAGCGGCTCTTGTCTTCGCTCACATGCTCCCAGCAGTAATAACCTTTATTTTCCGAAGGATCACTCAGCCTGTAATGAAGTCCGCTGTGGACCACAGGCTCGACATCCTTATATCTCTTTATCTGTTCTTTGATCTCAGCGCATTCCTCTTCAGTGAGTTTGGTGAGATCGAGCTCATATCCGAAAGAGCCCGCCATCGCCGTTATACCCCTTGTTGAGAGCGGTGTCTTACGGCCGGTCTGATGGTTCGGAGATGCGCTCACATGAGCTCCCATGGCAGAGCAAGGATAGCCGAACGATGTGCCGTACTGGATCGCAAGGCGCGATACAGGATCCGTATTATCCGAAGTCCATATCTGAGGTGAATACTGAAGCATGCCGGCATCGAAACGCCCGCCGCCGCCCGCGCAGCCCTCAAACAGTACATCAGGGAACTCAGATGTCAGCCTGTCATACAGTTTGTAAAGGCTCAGATAGTAGCGGTGAGGCACTTCGCCCTGCAAGGCCGATGGCGTCGCATGCGAATACACATCCGAAATTGGACGGTTGAAGTCCCACTTTATATAGTCGATATCGTAGTCCCTGAGCAGACCCGATATAGTCTTATACAGGTATTCGTGAACATCCGGGTTCGACAGATCAAGCACAAGCTGGTTGCGGGCCATCATAGGCGCCCTTCCCGGAGCCGTCAGAGCCCAGTCAGGATGCGCGCGATAAAGATCAGAATCCTCGCTTATCATCTCCGGCTCTATCCAGAGACCGAACCTGAGTCCCATTGCCTTTACTTTGCTTATAAGGCTTTCGAGTCCGCCCGGCAGTTTATTTGTATCGACGACCCAGTCTCCGAGACCGGCGTTATCGTCTTCTCTGTTTGTGAACCAGCCGTCATCGAGAACAAAGAGTTCCATTCCGAGATCAGCGGCTTTCTCTGCTATCTGAAGCAGCTTCTCTTCATTGAAATCGAAGTATGTAGCCTCCCAGTTGTTTACCAGTACAGGCCTGTGGCTGTATTTGAATTTGCCTTTTACGACGTTATTGCGGATGCAACGGTGATAATTATGCGAAAGCTGAGTCAGACCTTCCGCATAGCTGAGGATCACCTCAGGAGTGTTCAGGGATGTTCCCGGCGCAAGCTCCCAGCGGAAGCGGTCGTCGTTGAGCCCCATGACCACGCGTACGCTTTCAAACTGATCCAGTTCTACCTCTGTCTTGTGATTTCCGGAGTACATCAGCATCATGCCGTAGCAAGGTCCGCTGTCTTCCGTGGTATCGTGGTCACATATGATGATGAACGGATTGTGCTGATGGCTCGACATGCCGCGTCCCGAGACAAGAGTATGTACTCCGTGGAAGAGCTTTACGCGCTCTGCCTGGCGCTCCATGCAGTGCCTGCCGTGAAAATGCATCATATCCCAGCTGCCGTAAGGAAGCTCAAGACACATCGATGATGCCTTTCTGAGCCATACCATTTCTTCACCTGCATTGAAGATCTCAGCTGATCTGGTTATGACGTCAAGGTCTTCAAAGACTCCGTAATACAGTCTGATACCGATATTCGCGGCCGTGTCTTTCAGAGTCACAATAAGTGTCTGGGCCTTGCCGCAGTTTTCATATACAGAAGGAAGACCCGGTATGCTGTACTTGCCTTCCTTTATCTCATGACTTACGTAGCGGAATTCGGCGCATCTGCTGCCGTCAGAACATGAAGCGGCGATGCTGTTTATCCTGAAGTCCCCGACACCAAAGGATGTGTACTCCTGCGGCATTGAGTCGAGAGAATAGGTCCTGTCATACCTCTTGTCGTACGGGTTTCCCGAGAATCCGCGGTCATAATAACGGAAGGCATACGACATGTCATCCTGGCCCGGCTTAGGCCCGTAATACATATGCTGAAGGTAGCCGAGCTGATCTATCTTCATGTGATAGCCGGTGTTCTTCGTCTCAAGTATGAGCTGCTTTGTCTCTTTTATATATCTTATGCTCATTTATACCCTCCGCGTTAATTTGCAGTCCAGTCAGATAATATCAAAAAAAGAAGCGGACTGCCACATAATAGCGGCAGTCCGCATCTATTGATTTTAATGCATTTTTACTCTGCCCAGAGCAGGCTCTTTTCAGTCTCCTTGTCGAAGAGCTGGAGCTTGTTCATATCGAAGGCGAATGTGCCCTCCATGCCTACAGTGAGGTCAACGTCGGAAGCGACTCTTGCCGTGCACTGCTTGCCTGCGAGAGTGAAGTACAGATAAGCCTCTGCACCCAGAAGCTCACGTACTTCTACAGGAGCCTTTACTGTGCAGCCATCCTTTTCCTTGCCTCTTCCGTCGAGGAGGTGCTCAGGTCTGATGCCCATTACGACAGTCTTGCCGTCATAATCCTTGACAGCTTCAGCCTTGTCCTTAGGGAGCTTGAGTTCGAAGTCAGCGACCTTCAGGAATGTGTCGCTGCCCTTCTTCTCGACTACTGCGTCGAGGAAGTTCATCTGAGGCGATCCGATGAATCCTGCAACGAAGAGGTTGCAAGGCTTGTTGTACAGATGCTCAGGTGTGTTGATCTGCTGAACGATACCGTCCTTCATTACAACGATCCTTGTTCCGAGAGTCATAGCCTCAGTCTGGTCGTGAGTAACGTAGATGATGGTCGTTCCCAGTCTCTCATGCAGCTTGGCGATCTCTGTTCTCATCTGGACTCTCAGCTTGGCGTCCAGGTTGGAGAGAGGCTCGTCCATGAGGAAGACCTTAGGGCTTCTTACGATGGCACGTCCCATGGCGACACGCTGTCTCTGTCCGCCGGAGAGAGCCTTAGGCTTTCTGTCGAGCAGCTTCTCGAGGTCGAGGATCTTAGCGACTTCCTCTACCTTTGCGTTGATCTCAGCCTCAGGAACTTTTCTCAGCTTGAGAGCGAATCCCATGTTGTCCCTTACTGTCATGTGCGGATAGAGAGCATAGCTCTGGAATACCATGGCGATGTCTCTGTCCTTAGGCTCAACGTCATTCATCTTTACTCCGTCGATGAGGAACTCTCCTTCGGAGATGTCCTCAAGGCCGGCGATCATGCGAAGAGTTGTGGACTTTCCGCAGCCGGAAGGTCCTACGAAGATAATGAATTCCTTATCTTCTACTTCGAGATTGAAGTCGTGAACAGCGTGGTAGCCGTTCTCGTAGATCTTCTCGATGTGTTTCAATGATAAACTTGCCATTTTTATTTACTCCTTTGTTCCAATATACATTGATAAACGATCGGTTCTGACTGATAACTATTCTTCTTCGAGTTTTCTGAAGATGCCGTCATACAGCATCGCACAGAGGTAACCCGGAAGAGTGAAGCCGTACAGCATGAACACAAGCGGCGCCGCGCGGTGCAGATATACAAGCACCAGGGCCCATATGGTCCATGCCACGGCCATGCCGGCTGTTCTCGGCAGATTGCCAAGCGAGAGCCTGAATGCGTTAATGATGGTCCCCTTTACGCTGTTGTCATATCTTGCCTGAAGAGCAAACATGTACACGGCGCTTACAAAGAGGAGCAGCGCGGCTATGCTGATGACTATCATCATCATGGTCACCGCCCTGGACCCGGATCCGTGAAAGGCCCAGAGGTCAGTTGCCGTTATGACCGCGATCAGTATTACCAGAAGCCCCTCCGGGATGCCCTGCCGAAAGTTCTCCTTGAAGGACTTTCTGAACATCCTTATCACGTATGTCTCGTCGCCTCTCACAAGGTGCAGCAGCACGTAATTCATTGCTGCCATCGCGCCGCCCGCGGTAACGAGGGGGAGCGAGTACACGACCGTCACTATGTTCAGTACGGCCAGGTCCACAAGCCTCGCGAGAAACTTCATTACGGGATTACCCGAGTCAAAGAATTTATCCATCAGTTATCAGTTCTCACCTTGCCGAAAAAATCTTAGCCCTTGACTGCTCCTGCAGTAACTCCCGCAACGATGTACTTCTGCAGGAAGAGATACAGGATGAGAATCGGCAGCATGGCCAGCAGCAGTGCCGCCATTACCAGGCCGATGTCTGTGGAGTAAGTTCCATAGAATGCCTGTGTTGCGATCGGGATCGTGTATATCTCCTTGTCGGTGAGTACCAGACTTGGCAGGAGGTAGTCGTTCCAGAACGCCATGGCGTCAATGATGGCAACTGTTGCAACTGTCGGTTTGAGAAGCGGGAAGACGATCTTCCAGAATGTCTGCCATCTGGAGCAGCCGTCAATGAGAGCCGCTTCTTCGAGTTCCAATGGTATATTGGAATGGATCGCGCCATGGAACATGAATGTTGCCATGGATACCGAGAATCCGGTGTGCATCAGTATGAGGGTGAGACGGCTGTTGAGAATGCCGAATACACCGCCGTATACGGATACCAGAGGAACCATCAGTACCTGGAACGGGATTACCATCGAAGCGATCATCAGAGCGAAGAGCATTGAGCATGCCTTCCACTTTCCGTTACGGACGATGACGAACGATGCCATTGCAGATACGATGATAGTCAGTATCGTTGCGCATGTTGTAATGAGCAGGGAGTTCTTGAATACGTTGAAGAAGTCCATCTTGGCCATTGCGTCAGGGAAGTTCTTCGTTGTAAATCCGTGCTCGCCTATGAGCGAAAGCGGGTTCGCGGTGATGTCAGCCTGATCCTTGAATACGTTGATCAGCACCAGAATGAACGGTGCGATGAACAGGATGAATACGACGACCAGGAGGACGATCATAATGGCGTGTTTTCTCTTTTTGGCTGCAGCAGCCTTTTCGTTCTGAGTCATTATGCTTCCACCTCCCCTTTCTTGCTCACATATACCTGAGTGATTCCGATTATCGCGCAGACGATGAACAGGATGAGAGCCTCAGCCTGGCCTGTGCCGTAGTCTTTATACGTGAACGCTTTGTTGTATACGTGCATCGCCGCCATTACCGAGCTGAAGAACGGCTCGCCCTTTGTCAATGACAGGTTGACATCGTACACTACGAAGCATCTCGTAATGCTCAGGAAGATACAAGTTGTGAATGACGTCCTCATCAGAGGGATCGTCACATTGCGCATCGCCTGTGAAGGCGTGCAGCCGTCGATCATGGCCGCTTCCTTGAGGCTGTCTGATACGCTCATGAATCCGGCTACATATATCAGCATCATGTAGCCCGCGTATTGCCAGACTGATACCAGTATCAGGCAGAACATCGCGCCTCCGGTCGTAGAGAGCAGTGATGGCACCGTCCCTCCCGAGATCGCCTCACCGATAGCTACGAATGCACGGTTGAAAACGAACTTCCAAACATAACCAAGTACGATTCCGCCGATCAGGTTAGGAATGAAGAATCCGGCACGGAAGAAATTCTGACCCTTTACACCGCTCGTTACCATGTAAGCGAGCAGGAAAGCGACGACATTGACGAATACCACGGCAAATGCCGAGTAAATGATCGTTCTGCCGATCGCCGACCAGAAATAAGCGTCTTTAAATGCGGATACATAGTTTGCGAAGCCTACGAAAGGCTTTTCAGCACTGACTCCGTCCCAGCTGGTGAAGGTCAGGAACAGTCCGTAGATGAACGGAATGATGATGACCATGCAGAACAGGATGAGCGCCGGACCTGCAAACATAAGGAATTGTTTTGACTTATAAGCCATTGTGTTTCTTTCCATTATTCAGTCCTCCTTTCCTATTCTGAGTGGCTTGTCAGAGTCTTTGTGTGCCAGTACGTCTCAACGTCTTTGGCGAATCCTTCTCGATCACTGATGCCGGCCAGATACTTCTGGAACATGGCTCCGAGGATAGCGTAGTGATCGTCAGGCATGTAGTTGTAGTTAGGGATCAACTTGCCGTCGTTGGTGTACTTGCTTACCGAAGCGCCAAGCGGATCGCTGATTGGCAGTTCGATGTTCGAAAACGCAGGAACAAGAGCGCAGTCGTTAACGAGGAATGACTGTCCATTCTCGTTGTAGACAAGCCAGTTGAGGAAATCCTTAGCCTGCTGTCTCTGTTCTTCCGATGTGTTGGAGGAATTGTCGATGAAGAAGTACTTCGATCCTCCGCCAACCAGCATCTCGTTCATTCCGTCATCAAGATCCTGAGGAACAGGCATCATGCCCATGTTCTCTGTGTAGTCAAACTGGTTGATCTGCGACCAGTCCCAGTTACCGCCGAACATGAACGCTATCTCGCCTTCTGCCAGTTTCTTCTCAGAGATCTCACGCTCTGCAGAGATGGCGCTTGCCTTGGCGTAGTTGTTTTCCATCAGAACATCGAATGTGTCCATGAGGGAATTGAACTTCTCATTCTCCATGAGTTTGACTTTTCCTGCGCTGAGATCCATAAGGAATGCGTCAGGATCGTCCTGTTCTTCGTAGACCTGAGCAAGATAGTGGGCTCCGAGCGACCAGTCCTCTTTCATAACTCCCGTAGGCGATTCCATTCCGCCCTTCTTGAGTTCTTCGATCAGTCCCTTCCACGCTGTCAGTGTCTTGTACTGCTCCGGATCAAAGTCCTTACCTGTAACTTTCTTGATCGCGTCGGCGTTGTAAATAATGCCCCTTGCTTCTACGCAAACAGGGAATCCGTATACATGACCGCCAATACTGATCGCATAACCCGTGTCTTTTACCCATTCCTCATCATCGAGAGGAATAGCGTGCTCTTCAGCCAGGGAATAGATATCCTTGGCGTCTACCATCGACAGTGTGTACGGGTTGTTCGATGAGTACCTTGTTGCCATATGAGCCGAGACCGTGTCACTTGAGTAATAAACCTCTACGTGGACACCTGTCTCTGCCTCATACTTTTCTGCCATCTGGAGCAGCTGATCCTGGATCTCCATCTTTGAGTTGAAGATCGTGATTCCATTGGTGCTTCCCGAAGGGGCTTCTTCACCGCCGGAGGACCCGCCGCAGCCTGCCAGAAGCAGTACGGACATCGCCAGCACTGTCATCAGAGCAACAACACGTTTTAATGTTGCTTTCAAAACATACCTCCATTTTGTTCTCTGACAATCAATACATTATTGTAAGTGATTGTGTCTCTGCGCTTGCAGAGCACTGTTAGATTTTATCAGCAATACCATATGCGGTCAATGAAATAAGGCGTTGTGACACGCCTTAAATTGTTTCTGAATGCCTTAATAATTATCTGTTTAAAACCTTCTTAAGACCCCTGTCGAGGTACTCGTTCCAGAACTGCCAGTTGTGCTTTCCCGGGCCGTCCTCGTAGAAGAAGTCAGCGCCCCCGGCCTTCAGGAAATCACGGAATCTGCGGTTACTCGGAAGCAGGTTGTCCTCCGTGCCTATGGCCATGTAGATGTACGGCGCGGCCTTGCCCTCCGCCTTCAGTTTTTTATACAGCACCTCCGGATTCTTATCCGAGTCGATAAGTTTTGAAGGGTCTCCGAAGAGCTCCCTCCTAAATCCCTCAGGCAGCACGCCGCCGACCTCCGAGTCAGGAGTCTGCGCCACGTCCCTCACCACCAGGGCGGACGAGAGAGCGATGCAGGCATCGAATCTGTCCGGATACATGAGCGAGGTATGCAGGGCGCCGTAGCCTCCCATCGAGAGCCCGCCGATCATGGTGTTTCCGCGCTCCATCTTTATGCCGAAGGTCTTTCCGATGTATTCCGGGAGTTCCTCCGCTATGAAACTCGCGTGGTTGCGGCCTCTGTAGCCCTGATCCAGATAGAAGGAATTTCCCGTGGTAGGCATGAATATATTCAGGTTGTACTGGATGGCCATAAGCTGGGCAACGCCTCCATAGACCCAGTCGGTGTCAGTGCCCGTAAGTCCGTGAAGGAGGATTATATTCATCGGGTCCCGCTCGTAATACTTATGATCGAAGACCTCCTCCATCTCCACATCGTTCGGCAGCACAAAACTGAAATTGGTGTGCTGCATGATAGTGTCCGCATGAAACTCCATTCTTCCTGTTGCCATATCGTATTCCCTTTCTGGCCGCGAAAGCGGCTCTTCACGATTTGTATTGTTACCTAAAGTGTCCCGATGAATCTCTGGAATGCTTCTCTGCCTGCTTCGGTGCGTTTGAAAACTCCCGCGTCCTCGAGCACTGCCGCAAACACTCTGCCGATCTCATCTTCCGTGTAATGTCCGGCTTCAAGTTCACCCTTGAGCCTTGCCGGCAGAACAGCGAGTCCCATTACCTCTATAAGGCCTATGTTTTCCTTCTTTATGTGATGCTTATCAGCATGAGGATGGAAAACGCCCAGAGGATGTTCTTCTGTAGTTATATTATTGCGAAGCACGAGATCGAGCTCATATGCCTCACCCCTTCTGCGGGCTATCGGCGTTATGGTCGAATGCTGCTCTCCATCTGTTTCGTGATAAATAAAGGCGTCCGGATCGTCATATTCGCGCCATGCGCAAAGTATATGTTCTGCCAGATCGAGCAGCCTTTCTTTATCTGTGCCGCTGAGTCTTATAACGGACATAGGCCAGCAGACGATGCCGGCTTCTATATCTTCAAAGCCTGTGACTTTAAAAGGCGTCTCCACCTTTGCGCGGGCCATGGCAAATTCATAATTGCCGCCCTGATAATGGTCATGGCTCAGAACGCTGCCTCCGACTATAGGGAGATCTGCGTTTGACCCTATAAAATAGTGCGGGAATACAGTGACAAAATCGAGCAGATTGGCAAAGGTCTGCCTGTCTATGTGCATAGGTGTATGCTCTTTGTTGAACACTATGCAGTGCTCATTGTAATAGACATACGGGCTGTACTGCATAAAGAAGTCCTGACCGCAAAGAGACAAAGGTATCACGCGGTGATTCTGGCGTGCCGGATGATCAAGCCTGCCTGCGTAGCCCTCGTTCTCTGCGCAAAGAAGGCACATCGGATATCCGGATGCCTTGGCTTTACCGGCTGCGGCGATCGCCTTCGGGTCCTTCTCAGGCTTGGACAGATTGATCGTGATGTCGATCGTGCCGTATTCAGTATCTACCGTCCACTTTTTGTCCTTCGCGATCCTGTCGCGCCTTATGTAATTCGTATCTCCCGAGAACTCATAGTACCAGTCTGTTGCCTCTGAAGGAGATTCTTCATAAAGTCTCATGAACCTGCCGGTGACCTCGGAAGGCCGCGGCACCAGAAGACCCATCAGTTTGGTATCGAACAGATCAAAATATGTTGCTGAGTCCCCGTCTACGACTCCATGTTCGAACGCATATCTGCAAAGCGTATCAAGTATCTGCTGAAGCGGAGGAAGTTCCCCGTCCACCGGCACCAGGCCTCCGAAGCCGTCGGCCTGCAGCGCCTCAAGCTCTCTGTTTGATGCCCATATCCTGTCGCCTTCTGCGATCCATTCTTTTCTTACCGCGTATTCAATAAGCTGCGAAACAGCAAGTTCCATTTTCGATGTCCTTTCCCGATCGATCATATCTCATATATGTAATATCCACAGGCATTCACAAGTACAGTGCCTGACGGATGATCTGTCGTCCTCTTAAAATGACCGTACTCCCGGTGCACATGACCGAAGCAATGGAACTTTGGCCTGTACGTTTTGAGCAGGTAGTTGAAACATTTGAATCCCCTGTGCGGGATGTCCTCCATGTCGCCGTATCCTCTGCATGGCGCGTGAGTCAGGAGTATGTCGATCCCGCCACGGCCCGCCAGGCTGTCCGCCGCCATCCTCAGCTGCAGCGGTCTTGTCCGCCTCCGCATTTCAGCCTCTGTATACATATCGGGGTCACCCGGTCTGTACCTCATCGAGCCTCCGAGGCCCATTATGCGAAGGCCTGCTGCTTCTATGATGCGCCCGTCGGCGCTGATGCAGCCTTCAGGCGGCTTTTCATCGTAGCAGCCGTCATGATTCCCCCTCACATACACAAGCGGGACATTCAGCATGGTAACCAGAAACTCGAGATACGCAGGGTCCAGATCTCCTGCCGAAAGTATCAGGCTTACGTCTGAAAGCCTTTGCCTCATGTCCTCAGACCATGCGCCCCAAAGAGCACGCTCCTCGCGGTCGGCAACAAGAAGGATCTTCATTATCTTTTGACCCCCCGTACACCGCTTACTTTGACTGTCTGTTTTGCTTCATCTGTAAGGCTGTCCAGTGCAGGGATCTCGCCTTCTATGTTCTCGCACAGCCAGTCCATCTTTATTATGTCAAGGCTGCTGAGCTCCTTTCCTCCGGCCTCTTTGATAATGCCTTCCTGGCTGCGGAGCTCACCGTCAAACGGATTGAATATGCCGCTGACAATGGATTCCTTCAAAGCTTCTGTCAGACCGCGGGTATACCGATTCAGGTTGTCAGACAGCTTTATGTCCACAACGCCGGATATCATGCCCCACCAGTAATTTGTGGCACGGTCTTTCTTATCGACAGATCTAGAATGGTAATTGCCCTCTATCATCGTCTTGACGATTATCTCGTAGAGCTTGCCCCACTTCCATATAGGTGTCGCGAGATTTGTTATCCTGCATGTCCCTGACAGGTCGTTGCCCTGACCCGGCTCACACCTTTCGACATAGCAAAGCCCGTAGGCATCGCTGCCGTCGCTGTTATGCATGGAATCGACATATGACATTACATGGATGCCTCTGCCCAGAGTCTTCCACCACCAGTTGTTGTCAGCCTGTGATGTCCAATCCAGCGTGATCTTCACGGACGGATCCGTCATCGCAGCTCCGATGGCAAATGCGTTTATGCCGGCAACGGTTCCGTAGACCGGATAGTCAGAACAATAGCCTATACGGTGTGTTCCGTCTGCAGCAGAATAGATGCCGGCTATGACGCCCGCAAGGAACTTTGCCTCATATATCTTTGCATAATATGTGCGCACTGACTGGCGGTTAAGATTGACCGAGCAGTTGAGGAATTTGATGTCCTCGTACTCAATGGCTGCTCTCAGAACATCATCGATCTGCCTAGGCGATGTCGTGAACACAGCATCTGCGCCCCATTTTGCGGCATCCTTCACAGCAGCTTCAAACATAGCAGAATCCGCGCAGCCCTCATATCTTCTGGTGACCACAGTCCCGCCGTATGCTTTCTCGAGCCTGAGCCTGCCCTTGTCGTGGTCGGCCACCCAGCTTGATTCATCGATGCCCTTGTCATATATGAAAGCCGCCTTGAGCGGATGCTTCGGCGTGTATGTAAGCGAAGGGATCACCTTGCTTATGGTGCTGCCCGCCTTTGTGATCAGCGAGCCGGCATTGAGGGCGTCCTCGGCTTCTTCAACCAGTTCTACATCCCTTCCGCTCTGCTCTGTCGCGAGTTCTTTTTCTATCTTATGGATACGGCTGGAGACCGTCTTTGCCGTCTGATTGTTGAGCGCATCTCTGACGTATACCTTCAGGTAAAGGACAAACGCATCACCCGATTTGAAACTATCCGGGCTGTCGTGTTCTGCCAGATATTCAGTCAGGAAAGTCCAGTGCGCGCTTTTAAGGGACTTTACGGTATCTTCTTCCCACTTATGCCCGAGATCCTCACCCAGAAGTTCTGCTATCTCTTCATATGATTCCGCACGGCTGCAGACTATGTCATAGATGCCCGTTGCATCGTAAAACTTAAGGAACTCCGCATAAGCAGGATTCTTTTCAAGCACTTCCGCAGAAGGCATCACCCTTATCACATCCGCGCTTATGACCGGCATTTCGTTATATTTGCATACGGACACTCTCTTATTGCCTTCGATCACATAAAATCTATGAAGGTATTCATATACCTTCACGGGATCGTTTATGCCCTGACTTATCTGAGCCATATACAGGCTGCTCCACTTGGAGGCAAATTCCGAGTCCGGCTCGAGCAGCGGCATAAATCCCGGCGAGAAAGAGTTTTGTCTCGCTCTTGTTTTTGTGCCTGCGATAAGCCCTGTAGGAATGTCCATGATGCCCAGTGGCTTCTGCGGCAGCGTATCGCTGTCAGGAAGTATGTCATCCAAAGCAGGCAGGAAAGGGTACTCTCCTGCCGCAACTTTTGTCTTATATTCTTTTTCGGCGATCTTTTTCGCCTTTAAATACTCATCGATCAATTAACAGTTCCGTCCTTTAGTTTTTCTGTTTTTACGGCTCGCAGTATCCGCAAGGCGTATATCCCTGCGATGTCAGTTCGAGCCTTGTCGCGGTGACCTCTTTCTTATTGCGGTCCGACATTTCCTTTACGCCGTCGCATGTCGGGTAATGGAACACACCCGATCTTGTGTTTATGACGTAAAGTCTGGCATCCTGGGCAGCCTGTTCTTCAGTGGTAACAACGCCTGTTCTGTAGTCGATGTCAGCGTTTGGTGTCACATTGAAGCAATAAACGTTGAAGGATATACCCTCGCCCTTGTCCTCTACCGACCACGCGGTCATCTGCACACCTCTGGCAACAAGCTCATCACCTGTGAACCACGGTCTGGCCATGTACAGCACGTGGTTGCCCGTATTCCAGATGTAATGCTCGACTTCTTCCTCGAGCGGCCGCATGCCGTCATAGTTGAGGTAATGCGTTCCGGTAATGAGATTCTGAGGATTTGCATTCTCGGCCGAAAGCGCCCATGCGATAAGATGGCAGCGCTCCCAGTTCTGTGCCTTTGCCCAGCCTGAAGGATGCACGGAAGATATATCTCCGCGCTCCTGTCCTTCTTCAGGCATGGTCTCTCTTCCCAGACAGCCGTAAGCATAGGTGCATCTGTCCAGATTGTCAAGACTTCCGTAGTATTCGTACGGAGTGAGTTTATTGCTGTCGACCGTACCGAGCAGATTGCCATTTGTCTTCCACGTATCGCCGTCCTTTACAAGTCCTGCGCGCTCATAGACTTCATCAGGGAATTCCGGTCTGCCGTCGTTGACCTTAACATAATGCTCTCCGTTATATTCAGGAAGCGCAGACGCATCAAGCGAGGCAACATCTGCACCATCCACAGTTTGCGTACCGCCGTTTTGGCCAGATGAACTGCCGTCTCCGCCGCCTTCAGTATCTTCGATAGCCTCATAGCCGAGTCTCTGCATCAGCGAGTCACGGGCGCCCTTAATGAACGGCGCATCAGATGAAATAAAGAAGAAAGCTGCAAGCAAAAGCACCAGCAGCAGGGCAAGTCCCGCTCTGTTTCGCTTGTTGTTTCCTTTTTCTTTTACTTTATTGCTATCCTTCATTTGGTTTTTATCAGCGCGGGTGTAGCATCTCTTCATTTTTTATTCGCAAATACACCCGATTCGCTTTTTCTTTAATGAAAAACGGTCTGAAACCTTCATCGGGTGTATATTCATCACAATAATCCGGAAAGCTACACCCAATTCCTAAAAATGGGTGTAGATTCACCGGGATTCCGGGGTCATGCTACACCCATTTGGCTATTTTTGCGTTTATTACACCGCATTTACTGGATTTGGGTGTATTTTCGTGAGATTATCCTCTCAATCTACACCCGCGCACCGTCATAGCGGCTGCCGGCCCTTCGCGACCGGTCACCGGTTGCCTTGCAGGCCTACTTCTCTTCTTTGCTTCTTGCTGCCGCAATGTCCTCGCCTGTCCATCTTGCGTTGGCAGCGATGCCGAGCATCTTGTCCTTGAGTTCCTGCTCGATCCTTGCGAGTTCCTTCTCAGCCTCGGCTCTGGCAACTCTGCCGTCTGCCTGGATCTGCTGGATCTCATCAAGAGCGCTGATCAGCTGCTCATTGGTGTGCTGCAGTGTCTCGATGTCCACGATGCCTCTCTCGCTTGCCTTTGCTGTCTCAACTGAGCTCTGATGCAGCGCCTCGGCATTCTTTCTGAGCATCTCGTTTGTAGCCTCTGTAACTGCCTGCTGAGCCTCGATGGCCTTCTGTGTGTGGTAGTTGTTGAGAGCCAGTACCATCTGAGTCTTCCACATAGGGATAACGTTTACGATAGTCGAGCGGATCTTCTCCGACATAATGGTGTCGGAGTTCTGTACCATTCTGATCTCCGGAGCCGACTGCAGGCAAACAGTTCTTGAAAGCTCGAGGTCGTAGATCTTCTTCTCGAACCTTGTGATCATGTCTGCGTAATCCTGAGCGGCCTGAGTATCTTCTACAGCGCCTGTCTCCTTTGCCTTTGCCTCGAGCTCAGGCAGTGTGACTGTCTTTGCCTTTTCAAGAGCCAGCTTTCCGGCCTCGATGTACATCGATACTTCCTTGAAGTAGAGCTTGTTCTTGTCATAGAGCTTGTCCAGCTGTGCGATGTCCTTGAGAAGCTGCTCTTCATGCCCTTCAAGAAGCTGTACGAGCTTGTCGATATTGGCCTCTGTTGTGCTGTACTGGGCTTTCAGTCTCTCGAAGTTCTTCTCAGCGCTGCCGAAGATCTTTCCGAGGAAGCTCTTCTTCTCTTCGCCGTTTGTCTTGAGCTCAACGAGGAGTGATGTCAGGACCTGTCCTGTCTCTCCCATGTCCTTCGCCCTTACGCTTTCGAGAGCGCCGTCAGCAAAGTCGGACACCTTGCGCTGAGCGGTCGCGCCGTAGCTGAGAACAGCGTTGCTGTCTGTGATGTCGATCTTGTCTGCTACAGTGCGGATCTGTCTCTGCTCATCAGGTGTGAACTGTGCAAGAGTGTTTTCTTTCTTCTCCTCGACTGCAGGTTCTGCGCCGAAGTCGATCATCGGTGCTTCTTCGATAGCTGCTGCCTGAGCCGCAACTTCCTGAACCTCTGCATGCATCTCAGCTGCCTGGTTTTCTGCTGCATCTGCTACAGCTTCAGGTGTAAGTTCAAATTCTGCCATCTTGTCCTCCTTTTTATAACATTTCCATTATATATCGAAATCCGAGTCCAGCAGGCCCTTGCTCGCGAGCGTGGTCTGCAGCTTTGTGATATCCGTCGTAATATCCATGATGTCGTCCTCATGGAGTCTTTCAAGCAGGTTTTCGGAAGCCTCTGTTACCGAGTCTATCAGGCTGATAAGCTGTGTCTTGATAGCATCTGCCTGCTCCTGCAGATAGTTCGGATTGGTGTTGAGAACAGGTGCGCCGGAAGCGTCCGTTGTGACTTCTTCCTTAGGCTGCTCGCTGATCTGGCCCATGTTTGCGATCTTCTCGTTGTATCCGTCCGTGAGGCGGACGACCTCAGGATAGTATTTCTCTCTGAAGTCCTTGACCTGCTTCTCGAGATCTGGCACTTCTTCGACTCTCGCATCGATCTTTCTTGTGATCGTTCTGAGCGCCTGGAGCTTGCTCTTTATCTCGGTATCATCGGTCATGGTGATGAGGTCATCAAGCGACTCCGGTACAAGTCCGCCGTCTCTCGCTGCCTTGCGCCTTGCCCTCTTGTTCTCGGCAGCCGATCTTTCGACTGACTGAAGAGGTTCGCCGTTCTTTGTCATTACCAGAAGTCTGTTGTTTATATCTACATATGCTTCAGGGAAGAATCCGTCGGCGATCATGGACTGCAGATCATCGGCTACCTTTTCGAAAGGTCTGCCGACGTATGCTGCAAGATCGTCAATAGAGGTGTTGCCCTTCTTGTTGATCTTGGACTCATACATCCTGATCCTCTTGGCTTTTGCGCTGAGGACGAGCTTTGTGATACCCGCGGCAGCAAGGAGCAGAACTCCCACGATGCCGACACCGATCCTGAATTCAGGATCATCCGTGGATCCGGCAGCCGACATGAGGAAGAGGATTCCTGTCGCAAGAGATGCGACCGTCCAGCCGGATTTGCCGAGTCTTATCTTGTTGAGCTTTTTCTCGTTTCTGCGCTGTGCGAATGAGCCGCTCTGAGTCTGCGGACGCGATGTCTGCGTAGGACGCGACTGCGTGCGTGCAGGTCTTGCATTCACCGTGCCGGAATTGCCCGGACGGGTAGTAGTTGTGGTCGTTGTTTTGGTAGTAGTCGTACCGTTTGCAGTCTTTGTGGTAGTAGTCTTTGTCACTGTAGTCCTGCCGGTCTCAGGCATTCCGCCCGTGCCGAAGAGTTCACCGAAGACCCCGCCGCTTCCGTCAGCGCCGGTAATGGCATCGCCGACTTCCTGAATGGCGTCGCCGACCTCCCTCATCGTAGCCGAAACGGTGTCTGCCGGTTCTGCCTCATAGTCGAGGGAATTTGAATACATAACAAATGACAGGCTCCTGGCATCAGCCGGAACGGTGAGGCGGGATTTGAAGTTCTTCTTCTCGCCGTTTGCCCACTGTCCCGCGTTGATGGACGCAGTACCTATCTCAGTATTGTTTGTCCTGTTGATGACTTTGATCTTGAACGAGAACTTTCCGAAGTCAAAACCGGAATTGTTGACTACAGAGAACCTGTAGCTCAGTCTTCCGTCCTCAAGTCTCGATGTTTTTGTTGTAGCTTTCGCAGCCTCTTTGAAATCAGTTTCGAACCATTCTGTGACTGCTTCGCGTACGCTTAATACATCTGCTGCCATAGTCTGTCCCTTCCATGTTTTTTCGCACAGAAAAAATCTGTTTGTCTTACTAATGAATTATATCATAAGCTGATGCGTGTTTTCGTTAGAAATCCAAACTAAAGTCAAGCTCTATTTCTTCGTCATCCTTTGTGATTCCAACCACACTGAAGCTGTCGCCATCTTCTTTCTGCTCTACCGATGTGTATGTGTCACGGCCGGTCAGATTATCCCAGACAACTGTGATGTGGTCTTCTATAAGTTCCTTGGCACTGAGAGCCGACAGTGATCCGTCTTCCATAAGGCAGATAATGGTCCTGTAGCCTCCGTTCCCGAACCTGACAAGATATATATCCTTTACCTTGCCGCTGTCTGCGAACGGGAACATCGCGCCGTCGGTCAGTTCGTCATTTGTCTCAGCATTCTTAAGCAGGTCTCCGGTCGGAACTATTCTTACGGTACCGTCCTCCAGAAGCTGTATGGACTCGATCTGAAGAGGCTCATCCTTCATGCCCTCCACATCGATTTCCTCAAAAGACTTTACCACCTGAACGACCTCTTCTTCCGGAGCCGGTTCTTCCGGGGTGTCCTGTTCTTCCGCAGCTTCGCCGGCTTTGCCGCATGCCGCAAGGAGCAGCATCATGACAATGACCAGAAGTGCCGTAAATATTGAAGATTTTCTTATGCTGTTTTTCACGTTCCAACCCCCCTATGTTTGAATTGTTACCTTGTAATAATAACACAGCCATTAAAATCAAAGAAGCGGCACAGCCGCTTCCCTGAGTGAAGTTTTTATGAATATTTATTGTCGGAAAATATACATCCGCTGTCTTAGCCGCCGAGATATGCTTTCTTGACCGCTTCGGATTTTGCAAGTTCTTCGCCTGTTCCGGAGAGCGTTATACGGCCCGTCTCAATGACGTAAGCCCTGTCAGCTACCGACAGTGCCATCTGCGCGTTCTGCTCTACCAGAAGGATGGTAGTACCCGCCTTGTTGAGGTTCTTGATGATCTCGAAGATCTGGTCTACCAGAATAGGTGCGAGACCCATCGAAGGCTCGTCCAGCATCAGAAGTTCCGGATCGGACATGAGCGCTCTTCCCATGGCGAGCATCTGCTGCTCACCGCCGGAGAGAGTTCCCGCTATCTGGTTCGTCCTCTCCTTAAGTCTAGGGAACTGCTCATAGACATACTCGAGGTTGTGGGCGATCCTGTCCTTCTTCGCAACGAAAGCGCCCATCTGAAGGTTCTCTTCTACAGTCATTCCCTGGAAGATACGTCTTCCTTCAGGAACGTGCGAGATGCCCATAGAGACTATCTTGTGCGCAGGCACGTGAGAGATCGAGCTTTCGAGGAATTCGATGTCTCCGGTCCTGCTTCTGAGAAGTCCCGAGATGGTGTGCAGAGTCGTCGACTTGCCGGCGCCGTTCGCGCCGATAAGCGTTACGATCTCACCTCTGTTTACATCAAGAGAAATGCCCTTGATAGCATGGATGGCTCCGTAGTAAACATTGATGTTATTAACAGTAAGTACTGTACCCATTACTCTGCCTCCTTCCCTGCATCAGGCTTTCCGGAAGGAGCGGACGCGAGTCTGCCCTTGCTGAGCGCCTCCTCGAGGTTCTCATGTTTCTCTTCTTCCATCTTGCCGCGGCTCTTTCCGAGGTAAGCTTCGATGACCTTAGGGTTGCTCTGGATCTCAGAGGCACTGCCCTTTGCGATGGTACGGCCGTAGTTGAGTACAACGATACCTTCGCAGATACCCATTACGAGGCTCATATCATGCTCGATCAGGAATACGGCGATCTGGAATCTGTCACGGATCTCCTTGATGGTATCCATCAGTTCTGCCGTCTCGGACGGGTTCATGCCGGCTGCCGGCTCGTCAAGGAGCAGCAGTTTCGGCTTCGTTGCGAGAGCTCTCATGATCTCGAGTCTTCTCTGAGCACCGTACGGCAGTGATCCTGCCCTGTAGTCGGCAGTCTTTGTCATTCCGAAGATCTTGAGGTACTTCATCGCCTCCTTGCGGATGCGGAATTCCTCGTGTCTGTACTTCGGCGTATGCAGCATGCCGTCGATAAGTCCGTAGTTTGTTGTATGGTGAAGAGCTACCTTGATATTCTCTTCAACTGTCAGCTTGTCAAACAGTCTGATGTTCTGGAAAGTCCTGGCCATTCCCGCCTTGTTGATGTCAACGGTGCTCATGCCCTTTGTGCTCTTTCCGTCAAAGATGATGTCGCCTCTTGTCGGCTCGTATACCTTTGTGAGCATGTTGAAGATGGTGGTCTTTCCGGCGCCGTTAGGACCGATAAGCCCGCCGATCTCAGTCCTTCCGAGTGTCAGGTTGAAGTTGTCTACCGCTGTAAGTCCGCCGAAGTCGATACCCAGGCCGTTGACCTGCAGGATAGGCGCCTTGCCCCTGTCCTTCTCAGGCAGATAAACCTCATCATTGTAAGGTTCATCAGCCTCGTACTGCTCTTTCGAGTCTACGAATACAGCACGTCCTCCTACGTTGTCGTTGTAGTAGATTTCCTGTCTGTTTTCATAGCCGTGTCCGGAATCGGAGTATTCGTATACGGCATTTTCTTTCTCTTTGTTATCTGCCATTTACGCTGCCTCCTTTCCCTTCTTACCGGAAGATCCGGAATTGTCCTTACTTCGTTTCCTGAACGGATTGATCTTTGACCATACCGCTCCGATCCTTGCCTTGATGGCCGGGTTATATGTGCAGATCATTACAACGATAAGCACTACTGCGTAGGTCAGCATTCTGTAGTCCGAGAACTGCCTCAGAGCTTCCGGCAGGATAGTCAGAAGAGCCGCAGCTATCATACTTCCCCAGATATTTCCGATTCCGCCAAGTACAACGAATACCAGGATCAGAACCGATGTGTTGAAGTTGAACTTTACCGGTGCAAGCGTACTGTAGTTCTGTCCGAACATGCAGCCTGCCATACCGGCGAGTGCGGCACTGACGACGAATGCCATCAGTTTATACTTCTTGACATCAAGGCCGATCGATTCACCCGCGATGCGGTTGTCCCTGATAGCCATGATGGCTCTTCCCTGCTTGGAGTTCTTAATGTTGAGAACCACAAACAGTGTGAATGCAGTGAGCAGCATTGCCCCGGTAAATGTAGCTATCTGTGTTGTTCCGGTAGCACCGATAGGACCCGTAATGACTCTGTTGGCGTCTTCGATGCCGTCAATGGCATGGTTGAACGAGAAAACCAGATGTCCTTTCTCATTGAGTCCGAAGTAGATGACGTTCATGAAGTTTCGGATGATCTCTCCAAACGCCAGAGTTACGATAGCCAGATAGTCGCCCCTGAGTCCGAGGATAGGGATGCCGATTATAAAGCCTGCCAGAGCTGCTACCAGAGCTGCTGCGATAAGCGCTATGATAAGCCTTGCAGGAGCAAAGCTCAGACTTTTTTCGAGCACTCTCGTAACAACTACTCCGGTGAACGCGCCTGCCGCCATAAAGCCGGCATGTCCGAGCGAAAGTTCTCCCGAGATTCCTACTACCAGGTTGAGCGAGATAGCGAGTGCCATATAAACACAGATCGGCACAAACTGTCCCTGAAGATTTCTTCCGATGATGCCCGTTGCGGCTCCAAGCTGCAGCAGGATGTATCCCGCGATAAGGATGCCGTAAGCTATCATCGCTTCTTTTCTGTACTGGCCGCCTCTCTTGGCGCCTTTAAGCGCCCTGACGCTTACTGATTTCAGTATTCTTTCTGCCATGGCGCACCTACACTTTCTCATGTACCTTCTTGCCTAAAAGACCTGTAGGTCTGACAAGAAGTACAAGGATCAGACAACCGAATACGATAGCGTCAGCGAGTTCTGTGGATATATAGGCCCTGGAGAAGATCTCAATGATGCCGAGGATAAGACCTCCGATCATGGCTCCCGGAATGGAACCGATTCCACCGAATACCGCTGCAGTGAACGCCTTGATACCAGGCATCGCTCCTGTAGTTGGGATCAGCACAGGGTATGCAGAGCACATAAGCACTCCGGCGACCGCAGCAAGGCCCGAGCCGATAGCGAATGTAAGCGATATGGACTGATTGACATTGATGCCCATCAGCTGAGCAGCGCCGTTGTCTTCAGATACAGCTCTCATTGCCTTTCCGGCTTTTGTCTTGCTGACAAATAGTGTCAGGCAAAGCATGATAACTATGTTGGCCAGGATCGTGAAAATAGATTCCGGAGTTATAGTCAGCTTTCCGCCTGCCGCATGTATAGGGCTCATTCCCTTGAAGAGGCTTGTGAACATCTTCGGGTTTGCGCCCCAGATGAGCAGGGCTATGTTCTGGAGGAAATATGAAACACCGATAGCGGTGATCAGTACGGCCAGTGAGCCTGTACCTCTGAGAGGTCTGTACGCGAGTCTCTCGATCGTTATTCCGAGGATAGTGCAGATCACTATCGCAACCAGAAGAGCCAGCCAGCCGTTCATCCCAACGTACATAGACATGATGAACGACATGTATCCGCCTATCATAATGATGTCACCATGAGCGAAGTTCAGCATCTTGGATATTCCGTAAACCATGGTATATCCAAGCGCTATGATCGCATATACACTCCCCAGGCTGAGGCCCGAGATAAGATTAGTCAAAAAATTCATGGTCTCTTCTTTCTACTGATAAAGATAAAGTTGCTTTTTACGCGGCTATGGGGTGCCACATGTCACATGCAACACCCCTTTGCCAAACAACTATACACTTAAGTCAGTCAGTGTATTACTTCTCAATGTACTTGCCGTCCTGGATCTCGCAAACCTTAGGGGTCTTTTCAACTTCGCCCTTTTCGTTCCACTTCATCTCTTCAGCTGTGATTCCGCTTGCTGTGAAGTCTCCTGCGAACTGGCCTACCAGAGCCTCGCAGATCTCTGCCATGTCAGCGTTCGGATCAAGGCCTGCCTTGTTGAACGCATCATAGATAGCGTATACACAGTCATAAGCATCGGCTGCGAACTGGATAGGCAGCTCGCCGTACGCTTCCTGATATGCTTCTGTGAATGCCTTTGACTTAGCATCTTCTGAGTATGGTGTGAACGGTGTCAGGAGCATCAGTCCCTCTGCGAGGGATGTATCGAATCCTTCCATCGAGAGGATTCCGTCCATGCCGTCACATCCGAAGAACTTAGGTGCATATCCCATCTTGTCTGCCTGTGTAAGGATGTTCGAAGCTGCATCATAGTAGATTGGCAGGAACACCAGATCTACACCGGCATTCTTGAGGCTGTTGAGCTGTGCGCTGAAGTCTGTAACGCCGTCTGTGAATGTCTCTTCTGCTTCGACCTTCTTGCCCTTAGCTTCCCACTCTGCTTTGAACTTGTTGAAGATACCTGTCGAATAGTTGTCGTCATTCTTGTAGATTACGCCAACCTTAGCGTCTGCAAAGTTTTCTGCCATATAGTCCGCACTTGCGATTCCCTGGTTAGGGTCAGAGAAGCAAAGCTGGAATACGTTTCCGTGCTCAGCTGTTACGTCCGGGGAAGATCCCGATGGTGTGAGCATGAATGTCTGGTTCTTTTCGCACTCTGTAGCTACTGCTGCAGCCGGTGTCGATGTTGTAGGTCCTACCAGAACCTGCATTCCGTCATCGAGAAGCTTGTTGTAAGCATTTACCGACTTCTCAGCATCGTGCTCGTCGTCCTGCGACTCCATTACGATCTGCAGTCCGTCTGCGTTTGCAGCGTTGATCTCGTTTACAGCAAGTTCAGCACCGTTCTTTACAGCGTTTCCGTAAAGTGCTGCTCCGCCTGTGAAAGGACCGATAACTCCAATGTGGAGCTTTCCGTCTCCTGCACTGCTTCCGCCGCCGCATGCAGCAAGCGCGAATGCCATCATGCAGGAGAGAGCTACAGCTAAAGCTTTAGTCCATGTCTTCTTCATTTTCTTTTCTCCCTTTCTTGTTTCAATAACTGATTCTGACTGAGTGATAGTTGATAAATTAACCTGTTGATCCCTGAGCATTAAATAAGCCCGCATCGCTGCGGGCTCTCAAGCTTCAAGGTTTTGGATTGACCTTCTGTACTCTATCGCCCTACAGCACAACATCGCCCTCTACGAGTCTTCCGACCAGAAGGACGCCGATAATGCTGATAATGACGATAATACCTGAAGTAAAGTACATTTGATCTCCTCTATTTTTGTACGGATTTTGTGTACAGTCGGATAATAGCATTGTGAAGATTTTGTGTCAACACTTTTTGTGAAAAAAATCAAAAACCAAATCCGTTTTTGTGCACTATTTACAAAACAATGGTAATCATGACACTTTTTTCGCTAAATTCGTCAAAAAAGGGTCCGCGATGCGGACCCTTTGAGTGTCTGGATCTGACAGGGAGGATCTTCCCCGCTGTCACATTATTGCGGTGTGCCGTCAGAATTGAAGAGCGGCAGGTATTCGAGGAATGTGATATCCGTACGGTCTGCTGCTTCGCCTTCTGCAAGCACGGTGAACTTTCCGACAATGTCTCCGCCGACTGTCTCAACGAGCTGCTCGAGAGCTGCCAGGGATTCGCCTGTGCTGATAACATCGTCAACAATGAGAACGCGCTTTCCGTAAAGCTGCTCTCTCTCGTCTCTGCCAAGGCAGAGTGTCTGCATATGATCTGTGGTGATGGAATTCACCTGGACCTTGACGACGTCCTGCATATAGAGCTTGGCTCCCTTGCGGGCTACGATGTAAGGCTTGCCGGCCTGGCGGGCCATCTCGTAGCAAAGAGGGATCCCCTTGCTCTCAGCCGTGATGAGAACATCGAATTCCGGAGCCTGCTTCAGAAGCTCTTCTGCAGCCGCTACCGTTACCTCGACATCATTGAACATAATGAAGCCTGCAATGTAAAGATCATCTGTTACTTTGCAAAGCGGCAGGTGCCTTTCAAGGCCTGCGATCGTCATCTTGTAGTCCATTTTTCTCTTCCTTTCAATTGTCACGATTCCCCCGCGGCATCCCGCCGCCGGTGACTAACAAAGGGATTTTACCACGGAACCATTTTGCAGACAACTATGTATCGTGCATCCTGATACTCATAGGCACAGGTTGAGAGCACGACCAGCCGGTCTCCCGGGGCAACTTCGACATTCGTTATGTAATCAGCCATCCCTGCTGCCAGGTCCAGATAATTCTGCTGACTACCCGCGTCCGTGATATTTGTTGTATATATATTGCTGTCTGCCGGCTGATTAAGGAAGGCCCATATCTGAAGATGGAATTTGCCTTCAGGCGTTATGAGTTCGAGCCTCGGGTTGCCCTTTATGTATTCGGGGTCCTTGTACCTTTTCAGCTGCGCGAACATCGTGCCGTCCTTCATGTGATGGCCGTAAACGATAGTATTGAACTGTCTGAACGGAGCTTCGGTGATGCAGTCGGCAAAGAGCGTTCCGCAGCCTCCCCACGTCCCGTCAAAGAGTTTGCTAAGGTAGGTCTTGTTGTCCGTGCCCTGAACGATAGGATAATCTATCTTCAGATCTTCATTGTAGATCCAGCCGATCACCTCAGGATTTATCTCTCTGAGCGCATCAAAATCGATGTCACCTGTGAACCCGTCCGGCTGAGCCTTCTGTGACACGTTATCATAGGCGGACTGATTCGCCTTGTAGTCACGGTATATTGTGTATACTCTGTAGCCCGAGACCACCATTATGAGAGCAAGGCAGACCATAATAATATTCTCTGCCGTCCGCCTTACTTTACTTACTTTTTTTCTTCCCTTTTTCTCAGCCATTTTATGCTCCCGGCTCACTTATACCCTTATAACCCTTCATGAATCCGCGCACTGCGTCAAGAGCCTTCTCCGTACCACCCTCCATATCCGACTCAATGTTCAGCGGCATCACAGGATCATGCAGAGACATGCGCAGAAGGAACCAGCCTTTGCACCCGTCGATATCGTAATTTACCCTTACACCTTCATAATTAGGCTCGACGACTTCAAGATTCCTCGAATACTCAGCCCATTTCTCAAAGTCCTCAAGAACTCCGGCTCCGTATTTAGCATAATCTTCCGCTGTTATGTCAAAGCGGACCTCTCTCGACTCAGCCGGAGATCCGAGTCCGTCAAGCAGCGCAGTTATGTCCTTGCCCTCAGCCTTGAGTCTCGCGGCATTGATTATTATCTGGATCGCGAGGAACGCTCCGTCATCCATATAATAGTTATCCGAATATGCAGCATGCCCGGAGGTCTCGATCGCGAGGAATGCATCCTCACCCGCGGCACGCAGTTCTTTTGCCTTGTTTATTACGTTTTTATATCCCCTCTGATACCTGAGATGCCTGAAACCGAGCTTTCCCTCAAGGAAGTCGTGCAGCTGGTTCGAGGTGACACTGTCCGTAACGACAGTCCCGCCCGGATGATCTTCTACAGCGAGAGCAGCAGCCAGCGCAACGATGTCATTGCGCGCGATAGGTATGCCTCCCGGGCCTACCGCCGACACACGGTCTCCATCGGTATCGAAGATGATGCCGAGGTCCGCGCCGTTTTCCCTGACGGCCCTGCAGATCGCCTCGAGAGCCTCCTTGTTCTCGGGATTGGCCGGATGGTTCGGGAAGGTCCCGTCAGGCTCAAGGAACTGGCTTCCGCTTATATCGGCTCCCATCTTAGCCAGGACTTCCGTAGCGAAAAAGCCCGATGATCCGTTGCCTGCATCCACGACTATGTGCATCCCTTTGAGATATCCCGGGACATCCCTGAGCCCCATGGATATCATCTGGCGCAGATATGACGCGTACATCATCTGCACGTTCGTCCTGTTTTCTTCAGGTGCGCCGCCGATGAAAGTATAGCGGCTCGCCAGCCTCAGTATCTCCGCGATGTCCTCTTTGTCTGGACCGCCTTCTGCCGTAAAGAATTTGAAACCGTTGCGGTCATACGGCAGGTGGCTCGCGGTTATCATGATGGATCCGTCGAATTCAAACTGCGGCATCACGGTAGCCATAAACATTGCAGGAGTCGTGGTCAGTCCGGCGTCATGGCCCGTAGCGCCCCAGAGGCTTATCGCCTCCATAACTCCCTCCTTGAGAGTGTCGCCCGAAAGCCTCGGGTCCTGCCCTACGCATATATTCAGCATCACCGGGTTCTTGTTAACCTTTTTTGAAAGCCAATAGCAGAATGCTCCCGCTATCTGCCCGGCAACTTCCTTGGTAAGATTTACCTCAGGTCCGCCTTCTGTCTCTATAGCCACACCCCTTATGTCACTGCCGTTCTGCAGTTTCCTGAAATCGATCATTTTTTATCTCCCATTTTTTTAGCAGATCAGCCTGCGCTGTCTGTTTTCAGCACCGCCGGTTTTACCCGGCAAAGGTATTGTACCACATTTATGACCGCAGTCTTTATATGCTTTTCTGTTTCTTACCGGTAACGTTGATAATCGGTCTCTTTGCTTTATATATTAGGCCGATACCGTTACTTCTGCTCCTTTTGTCCTAATTGCTGGTACCAAAGACGCAGCAGACACGCCGATCCGGAACGATACGGAAACTCATACGCAAAATAAAAGGCGGCCGCAGTATTTCCACTATGGGAATACCACGGCCACCAGTCATTTAATATTTAACTTAGACGTGCTTCGTCACGTCAGCAACCTGACCCAGCGCTTATTAGCTGTTGAGGAGCAGCAGGCTGAATACGAGTGTGAACAGAGCTACTGTCTCAGCGATACCGATTACGATGAAGTAGTTTGCGGTACCCTTTCCTGTAGCGCCAAGAGCGTCAGCGGAAGCTGCAGCGCACTTGCCCTGGAAGAGAGCGGAAAGACCGATAGCTGTTCCGCAGAAGAGGCCGATACCAAGGGCCATGCCCGGGTCGATGCCTTCTGCGCCTCTGATGAAGTTCATCAGAAGGAATCCGTAAATAGTCTGTGTAAGAGGAGCTCCGGTGAAAGCGATCATGATGAACGGTGCAGGCTTGCCCGCAGCATAGCACTTTTTCCAAGCACCTACAGAAGCCATACCGGCGAATCCGGCGCCGAATGCCGAACCGGCAGCAGATAAACCAAGGGCCGCAGCCATACCAAGAAATGCAAGATTCATAATTGTTCTCCTTTTCTTATTTATTTAACTTCTTAAATGGTTCATACGGAATGCCTGTCCACTCAAGACCAACCTGGCCCGAGAACTCGAGGACGTTCAGACGTACGCCGTGAACGACTACCGACAGGAAACACATTACTATGTTGAGTGCGTGTCCGATAAGAACGACCACGACGCCCAGTATTATCAGCGGACCGTGCATGCCGGCCGCAATACCGTTGAAGCTCTGGGAGATCGCCACGCCTGCCATACCTACCGCGAACAGTCTGATATAGCTCATGACGTTACCAAAGCAGCTTATGGTGTCAAGGAAGTCCGTGAACGCATTCGCGAGTCCGGCCTTGAGTCCCTGTCCGAAGGTCTTGTCAGGCGACATGCCTCCGAAGAGCAGGACAAGCACGAATGCCACGCCGATCATTGCGAATACCGGTACGAGACTGATGTTCTCATGGATAACAAGGTTCAGAGCCAGCAGGTACATCGCGATGATTGCGATCGTCCAGCCGAGGTCTGCGACCCACGAGAGATCCTTCTCAGGTATTTTCTTCTTGATCGACAGTATCGAACCAAGTGCCATCTGGATGGCGCCGATCGAGAACGAGAATTTCATTATCGCGTTCTGCGTGACGGTGGCCGTAAGCCCGAAGTACTCAGGATATGTGGCCAGGCTCGGTATTACGAGAGCTTTGAGGAACGGTACGTTCATTGCACTCTCCATTCCGAACCAGGTTCCGGTCACGGCTCCCCAGACAATGGTAGCTATCGACAGTACGAATAGCAGGAAAGTAACTGTAGTGCCTTTCCCCTGCTTTACCCTGAGTACTATTGCAAGTATCAGGATAAGCACACCATAGGCTCCGTCGCCGATGATCATCGCGAAGAACAGCGTGAAGAACAGGAAGAACCACATCGATATATCCTGCTCTCTGTAGCCCGGCAATATGCCGAGGATATCGAATACCGGCTGGATGAGCTGCGATACCTTGTTGAAGCGGAGCTTCGTAGGTATATGCTCATCGTCTTCGGCGACATCCTCCGCGGCCCATGCGCAGCCGCAGGACTCTGCCATCGCTTTGAACTTGTCCATATCGACCTCAGGCACATATCCGCTGAGCCAGACGAAATCGCCGTCGCTCTGCGCTGTCGCTCCGGCCGAAGAGAACAGCTCTTCATTCTGTGTCTTGAGCATCTGCGCCTTGAAGCTCGCATCATATATGGATGCGTCCTTCAGCACCTTGTCGCATTCCGCTATCTCTGCGTTTGCCGCTTCGATACCTGCGTTAAGTTCGCTTATGCTCTTCTCAGGAGGAACGAATTCCGTTCCAGGTATCTCCGCCGGAAGGGTACCCATTACGGCAACAGTCTTCATCTTGTCGATCGGAGCGAGTCTGATGTATTTGACATCGCTCTCAGCCAGTGCCTGGTATTCCTTTTCTCCCATGCGGTAGAAGTGGAAATCGAATCCGTCTTCTCTGAGTTTTTTAAGTTCTGCAGGTGAGAAGTCTCCCCATGCAGATATTCTGTCGAGTTCTGTATTCGATGCGCTTATCTCCTGTCCGAGAGCGGCTTTTCTGTCGATCGCATCCAGAACGCCCGAATACATCTTCTTGAAATCGTCATCCGAAAGGATCTCTTCGCTTCCCTTCTGCTTAGGCTCGGCATAGTCTCTGAGAGCCATTGCCGTTCTCGAAAGCGTCTGGAAGCGCTCGGTCACCTCACGGTCTGCGCTTTGCTTCTCTGCGAGATGCATGACGCCCGCGTCTCTGAGGGCTTTCAGCATCTCCTCTTTACGGGAGGCAGAAGTAACGATGTGGACCATTTTCATTTTTTCTATCATCGCTCTACACCTCCACCAGTTTCTTCTTGGAGATCTTGCCGCGGACAACTGCCGCTGTCTGCTGGTCTCCCAGGTAAACCTGGATGACCCGGATGTTCTCCTTGGCTTCAGGGATCTTTACCTTTTCAAAAAGGTTGACCCTCTGTGATGTCGTACGGAGTTCCGACTCCAGAAGCTCTGTCTGCTTCCGGAGAGTCGAGACAATGGCGTCCAGTCTGGCGATCTCACGGAGCTTGAAGATCGCAGTGTCTACCCACAGAGGATAATCATCCACGTCGTAATTGATGTCCTTGAACGTAAGCTCTTCGAAGGCCGGGATAGTTACACCGGCGATGTTCTCGTTCTTTACTATTACCTTGTCAGGCTGAACGAGATTATCAAGCTTTTTGTCTTCATCGAAGATCTCATTCTCAGCGAATACCGCTACCCAGTCGTCCAGGTCACCAATCATCTGAATGCGCTCGGCTTCCTTCTGCTCGAGCTCCTGGCGGATCTTCATGATGACTGACTGCAGCTGCTGCTTCTTGAGCTGCAGGGTCGGAAGATAGCGCTGGAACTGCTTCAGGTTGTCCTTCTGCTTCTTCAGCTCATTCTTTGTCAGTTTGATAGCCATGGACCCGCTCCTTTGCTAATTCAACGCATCCTTCTTCGGCCATCTTTCCTCGATGAGGCTTGTCTTCATTCCTGTCTCAACAGGGTCGAAGCACTCAGCAAGGATATCCCAGCCAAGGTCAAGCGCGTCTTCCAGCGGGATGTTTACGGAAAGATCCATCATCTTGGACTCAAACATCTCACCATATTTAAGGAGCTTGTCGTCCCACTCAGACATCTGGAATCCCATGGACTTCTTCTCAAGAGACTCCTTGTACTGAGCATACAGACGGATCATACCGTCCATAAGAGCACGGTGGTCATCACGTGTCTTGCCGTTTACGTTCTGTTTCAGTCTTGAAAGCGAACCAAACGGCTCGATGTGACCGCTCTTAAGGTAGTACTGGCCCTCTGTGATATATCCGGTGTTGTCAGGTACCGGGTGGGTTACGTCGTCACCAGGCATCGTGGTTACACCGAGGATCGTGATCGATCCGGCGCCTTCGATATCTACTGCCTTTTCATAACGCGAAGCGAGGCAGCTGTAGAGGTCGCCCGGATATCCACGGTTGGACGGTACCTGCTCCATCGTGATCGCCATTTCCTTCTGAGCATCGGCAAAGTTTGTCATGTCTGTCAGAAGGACGAGTACTCTCTTGCCCTCGAGAGCGAACTGCTCTGCGACGGCCAGCGACATGTCAGGAACCAGTGTGCACTCTACGATAGGGTCAGATGCCGTATGGATGAACATTACGGTATGGCTCATAGCGCCGCCCTTTTCGAGTGTGTCACGGAACTCCATGTAGTCGTCGTACTTGAGTCCCATGCCGCCCAGGATGATGACGTCAACCTCAGCCTGCATCGCGATCCTCGAGAGGAGCTGGTTGTACGGCTCGCCCGAGATCGAGAAGATAGGCAGCTTCTGGCTCTCTACCAGAGTGTTGAATACGTCGATCATCGGGATACCGGTACGGATCATCTTTGTAGGGAGGATACGCTTTGCCGGGTTGAACGACGGTCCGCCGATAGGGATCATGTTCTCCGTAAGAGCCGGTCCGTTGTCTCTCGGAACGCCTGCGCCGTCAAAGATACGGCCGAGCAGGTGCTCTGAGAAAGAAACCATCATAGGTCTGCCGAGGAAGCGGACCGGGTCAGTCGTGCTGACACCCTGCGCTCCCGCGAATACCTGGAGGGAAACAATGTCCTTGTCCAGTTTGATTACGTTCGCGTAACTGTCGCCTACCAGCGCAAGGTCGCCGTTCTTGACGCCCGATGCGCGTACGGTAACGACGTTACCGACTATCGATTCTATCTTTGTATATACTTTTTGCATGTTCACCGACCTCCTACTCTACGACCTTCGACATGTACAGATCAGTGATCTTTTTCTCCTGAGCCTCAAACTCAGGTGTCTCGAACAGAGTTCCGTGCCAGTCAAGGAATTCCTGTCTGAGCTGGTTGAAGAACGCACGGATCTCTCTCTTGTCTGTGAGATCGTAGGTCTTCGTCATAGCGTCGTAAAGTCTAGCGAATTCTCTGCGCTGTCTTTCAGGCACGCATGCCTCGTCGATAGGATCGAAGGAGTTCTGCTGCAGATATACAGCATCAAGAAGTTCGCCCTTCTGGTATGTGATGTAGTCTTCGCTCGAAGTACCTTCTTCTCCGACTACCTTCATCATCTGGTTTACTTCCGTGCTCCTGATGAGGATGCTTCTTGCATGCTCGATGCGGTCCATATCAACTACGCCCTTGTACTTCGACCATGAATCCACCGGGTGGATAGCCGGGTACTTACGAGCGTCAGAACGCTCTCTGGCAAGACCGTGGAATGCTCCGACTACCTTCAGGGTAGCCTGTGTTACAGGCTCCTCAAAGTTACCGCCGGCCGGTGATACTGTACCGCCGATGGTGATGGAAGCGATGCTGCCGTCCTCGAGGCGGACCTTTCCGGCTCTCTCGTAGAACGCTGCGATGGTGGACTCCAGATAAGCCGGGAACGCTTCTTCGCCCGGGATCTCCTCGAGTCTTCCTGACATCTCACGCATCGCCTGAGCCCAGCGGCTTGTCGAGTCAGCGAGAAGCAGAACGTCGAGTCCCATCTGTCTGTAGTACTCAGCCAGTGTTACCGCTGTGTAGCAGGATGCTTCTCTGGCGGCTACCGGCATGGATGATGTATTGCAGATGATGATGGTTCTTTCCATCAGCGAGCGGCCTGTCTTCGGGTCGGTAAGTTCAGGGAATTCCTTAAGAACTTCTACTACCTCGCCGGCACGCTCTCCGCAGGCAGCTACGATAACGATATCTGCCTCAGAGTTCTTGGCCTGCATATGCTGAAGTACCGTCTTTCCTGCGCCGAAAGGTCCCGGGGTGCAGAATGTGCCGCCCTTGGCTACAGGGAGGAAAGAGTCGATACAGCGGATCTTGGTTACGAGCGGTTCGTCAGGACGAAGCCTCTCTTCATAGCATTTTACTGCCTGCTTTACAGGCTGGGTGAATACCATTGTGAGGTCTCTTGTATCACCCCTGCTATTTTTGATAGTGCAGACTGTGGAGTGGACGTTGTATGTGCCCGGCTCCTTTATGGACTGTACTGTCCAGTCGCTGCCCTTGAGTGTAAAAGGCACCATGATGTGATGCGTGAACAGACCTTCAGGCACTGTGCCGATTGTGCTGCCCGCCTTTACACGGTCGCCGATCTTTGCTACCGGAGTGAACTCCCAGTCGCGGTCAGGGATCGCGTCAAGGTATACTCCTCTGTCCAGGAAGAAACCGCACTGCTCAGCGAGTTTAGGCAGCGGGTTCTGCAGACCGTCGAATACCTGTGTCAGCAGTCCCGGACCCAGATCTACGCTCATCAGTTCGCCGGTAAACTCTACCGGGTCGCCTACTTTGATGCCGTTGGTCATCTCGTAGATCTGCATGCTTACTTCCCCGTTGTTGATACGAATGACCTCACCTTTAAGCCGTTTATCATCAACGAGGATGTAGCCTACTTCATTCTTGCGAACGGAGCCATCGAAATCGACTTTTATCAGGTTTCCGTTGACTCCGGCTACATATCCTGTTTCTGTTTTCATATAAATCTCCTGTTACAAGCTGTAAACGCGCTGCTGTATCCCGTCAAACAATGAGCGGAATTCAGCCTTGCCCTTCGTCTGCTCAAAGCTGTTAAGACGCTCAAGAAGCTTAAGCTTGATAGCGTATCCGAACAGCACATAGTCGTCAAACATATGCAGTCCAACGAGCGAATCGAGATTCTCAAATTCGTACTCCAGCAGGATCCGCTCCGCTTCAAGAGGGTTCTTTGCTGCGAGTGCCGAGCCCACGACCTGGGCTATGAAACCGTCCTTATCGTAAGCGGATGAATAGCTCTTTCCGAGATTCATGCTTCTCTGATAATTGAGTTCCTTGCTCAGCATCCCGTAGAATTCCGACCACTCCTTTACAAGCGGTCCCTCCGTCGAAGAAAGAGTCAGGTCCTTAAGCAGCTCGTAATCTGAATCGCTCACATTTGACTGGCAGCACGACAGAAATTCGCTGTAGGTGATTGGCATATCTCCGTCGGCACTGAGTTCAGGCAGGCTTGCTATCAGATAATAATACGAAGCCATACTGCGCCTCCTTTACTGGAAGTCCAGATTTCTGAAGTATGGCATCAGCATCTCCATGATTCCTTCATCTGAACAGTCAAAATAGCCGGATCCGTCTTTTGCTGCAAGGCGGAATCCCTGCTGTACGTCTTTAGCCGGTCTGATCTCAAGCCCATCCTTGATTTCCTTGGCAAGGGCTGATTTGAGTGCATCACTGACCTCGGATACCTCTGCCGCATAATCTGCAACATTCTCTCCGGCAACTGCCGCACGAATCAACTTGCCGAGACCTTCGCCTGTAAGTTCCTTGCCGATATCTGCAGCGAGGATCTTCTCAAACTCTCCCTGGATCTCCGTCTTGAAAGCGAGTACTGCGTCTCTCTTCGCCTGCTCTGCGCTGACCGATGCGCTTTCTCTTAAGATCGCGATCTCTTTTTCTGCCGCGTCCTTATACTGCTGCGCCTCAGCCTTTGCTCCCGCAACGATGGAGTCTGCTTTTTTCTTAGCTTCTGCAATAATTGATTCTGCTTCGGCATTCGCCGCCTCTATTCCTTCTTTGCGGATAGAGGAGACCAGGTCTTGAATCTGTAGTTCCATAGGCACCTCCTGTTTTGAGTCAATAACCCTTTTTAAACCGAAAACTGATTAAAGTTGATTATATTTTAACACAATTCGTTAACCTCTACGTACACTAATTACATAAAAACAGACGAGTACAAGGCATAAAAAAAGGGGCTTTGCCCCGATTCGCCATATCAGTTCCAGAAAGACATACCCGCCGAGATCACATAAAACACTACCATGGCCGCGACCAGCACAAGCGCCATCACCCTTGCGCCCGTATTCAGTCTCTTGCGTCTCTCTTCGTATTCCTGCATCGTTTTGTTTTCTGCTGCCTTTGATGAATTGTTGCTTTTGCTGTATTTGTTTGCCATTTTATCTCCTTTATTTGTGGTATGTTTCCCCTGCGTTTATTTTGAATGCCCTGTAGATCTGCTCCAAAAGAACTATCCTCGCAAGCTGATGAGGCAGTGTGATCGGTCCGAAGCTCATCCTGAGATCGGCCCTGGACTTCACTTCCGTGCTGAGTCCGAGGCTCCCGCCTATGATGAAATCGATGACTGAGCTTGTGAACGCTGCGCTTTCTATCTTCGCAGCCAGTCCTTCCGATGAGAGTTCGCGTCCTCCTATGTCAAGAGCCACTACGTAGTCTCCGGCATTTATCTTTCCGAGTATAGCCTTTCCTTCCTTGCTTATTACGTTTTCCTCATCCGCGCGCGAGGCATGTGCGGGAAGTTTCTCTTCCTTCACCTCGATGACAGAAAGACTGCAGTAGGCTCCGAGCCTCTTGCTGTATTCGGCCGAAGCTGCCTCCCAGTACTTTTCCTTGAATTTGCCTACGCATATTATCCTTATGTTCAGCATGTCATACGTCCTTCTCTGCCGCCGGTACCAGTCTTCCGTCAGGTACCTTGAGCGGATCTATGAAAGTAAGTCCCTCGCGGGCGGCTACTTCAAGCGTGTAGTCTCTGCCCTTTCTGAAGCCATTTGCGGACAGTATATCTTCTACGGTCTGTCTCGCAAAGAGAGGGGCGTTGTTATGGAAGCTCAGATGCGCAAGCATTATGCGGAGGGGACCGGTACAGCCTTCGTCACGCCTTGCCTGCAGCATGTCAGCAAGCTCATGACCGGCATAGTCGTTTGAAAGATGTCCGTGATCGCTTTTGATCCTCACCTTTACCGGATAAGGGTATTCTCCGAACATCAGCATTTCTTCATCGTGATTTGCCTCAAAGACGAGCATGTCGGCGTCACGTACTGCTTCGCGTATCTCGTCGGTCATTATTCCCGTATCTGTGACTACCGCCAGCTTTTCGCCTCCTGCACTGACAGTGAAGCCGACCGGTTCTGCCGCGTCGTGGCTGAGCGGGAAAACTCCGATCTTCACGTTTCCCAGATCTATGCAGTCTCCTGCAGAGACCGGCACGAATCTTTCTTCGGGCACATGCACGAAATTCGCCGTATGTTCTGCGGTGCCGCGGCTCGCGTAAACTGCCGCATTGCAGCATTTTCTGGCGACCGCCCTGATGCTTCTCACATGGTCGACGTGTTCATGAGTCACCATGACTGCTTCGACTTCTTCGGGTCCGATCCCGAAGTGCTCAAGAGCTCCGAGTATCTTCTTTGCCGTAAGGCCTACATCGAGCACAAGCGTGTGACCCTCAGCGAATATTAGGTATGAGTTGCCGGAGCTGCTGCTTCCGACTGAAGTTATATCAATTGGCATTATCTTTTTCTTTGTTTTCCTTTGGTTTTGGCTTTATGACGCGGGGCTGGTTCTTGTAATACCCGCGGTCCCTCCTGCATACCGACCTGTAATTGCAGTATCCGCAGGCAAGTTTATTGCTGTTTTTGAGCGGCTTTATAGCGATATCTCCGCTGAGTATACCCGATGCGGTCTCCTCTATGCGTTTGATGACGTCGCCGCGCGCTTCTTCATAGTCTTCGCGGCTTATTCCGCCCTTTACGGATGCCAGCACCTTCTCAGGCATGGCGCTGAGAACGCCCTCTTCATTGAGATATGCCCCCTTGAGGTTGAACTCATCCTCAGCCGCCTTGCCGGCGATCGCTTCGTATTTTGCCGCGCTCACATCGTTAGCAGACTCGATCGGGTCCTTGATGTTGAAGTAGAACATTCCCGCCGGCGTCACCCCTCCGGAGGTGGCTGAGATCATGTATATCATCAGCTGCATCTTGTAGCCCTGACGCATCTTCCAGATGTCTAGCTTATCCGCACCGGTCTTGTAATCTATGATCCTTACGCGCTCTTCTCCACCTACATTGAGCATGTCGGCGCGGTCGATCTTGCCTTCCACACGGACCTCCTGCCCGTCCACCGTAAGAGTGATAGGTTCAAAGACTCCGTGCTTTCCGAACTTCTCCTCAAACACCGCAGAGGTAACGCTCTCTGCCGCGAGCTGTGAAGCCATCGCCCTTGCTGCCGCCGCGCATATCTCGCGTATGCGGCTCATGCGGTATTCTTCTCCGCCGGTTGAAATGAAGAGTCCGCCCCTGTATTTCCCGGCGAGCTCATCAAGCGCAGCCGTGACGAGTTCTTCAAGTCCGTCACCTTCAGGTATCTTTCCGGCGTTCATTATCTGTCTTGCGACTGCCATGAGGCATTCGTGATAAATGTCTCCGACAGAACGCGCATCGCTTTCGAAGGATCTCTCCTCTCTCGGTCTCAGGCCCCTTTCCACAAAGTACCTGAACGGGCAGTCGATGTAGCTGCCGATGGACGACGCGCTCATCACAAGGGATCCATCCTCACGCCCGAAGAGTTTCTTCGCGGTATCCTTGCCGATCGGCTTCTGCACGTTATCATACGATGCCGCTTTAAGCATCATGTCAAGATCAGCCCGGCGGTTGTCTGAATACCACCTGAGCATGGCTTCGGTAAGCGCGCTGCCGGATCCCGCATCTTCTTCCTTGATGCGGTTCACGAGGTGGCGCATGCCATCCTCAGCCCTGTTGAGGACGTTTACTTCTCCGCGGCCCAGCGAGTCGTGCGCTGCGCTGCTTATCACATCCTGCTTTATCAGACGTTCCCTGTCTATCGCAGGGAAGAGGCGCCTGAGCGAATCGATGACCGGCGACGGGCTCATGTCGTTCCCGGCCGTATCGGTCATGGCCCAGCTTATGTATATCTTCTCAGAAGGTCTTGCCATCATGCGGTACATGGCGGCATTCTCTTCGTCCATCTTTATCTCATCCAGACTTCCGAGAGCAAAGCCCTTGCTTTTGAAGTACTTCTTCTCATCAACTGAAAAGAGCCCTTCTGTCGCAGGCGACAGCGGCATCACGCCTTCGCAGGCACCCAGTATCACGGCTGCCCGCATCTGTCTCGGACGCGTTCTTATCATGGTACCCATGGAGAGCCCGTCGACAGTCGGCGGTATGACCCCGACCTCGACATCCGAAAGACCCGCTTTATAAATGTCCGTGAACTCTTTCAGATCGAGTTCTGAATCTCCCATGATCTCATCTATCTGATCAAGAAGTTCGAGCGCCTTGTCATAGCTCTGTGTCATGCGCTGAGCTTCGTCATGGAGCCCCGCTTCATCCTGTGCAGAGGCGGCTGCCTCCACACGTGCGGCAAGGTCCCATTCGCTGTCAAGGTATGACCTGAGGTCCTTTACGAATCCGCTCACGCTGCCCTTCTTTGCGATCGCCGCAAGCTTCGCGGCGGACCCGGCTATGCGCTCTCTCATCGATTCCAGCCGTTCAAAGGCTTCATCGCCGAGGTCCTCGCGGCCGTACTTGAAAGGTTTGTCCCACATAGAGCCTTTGACGCGGTAATCCCGCGCGTAGTTCTCGAGATCTTCAATGTCGCCATCAGACATGCCAGAAAGACCTGTCTTCAGCATGGCAAACAGATACGTGGACAGTTTTTTGCTTCCGATATAATCAAGAAGATTGATTATGAAGCTTACTGCCGCGCTGTCTGTTATGTCACGGGATGTGTCGGCAAACACCGGTAGTCCGTATTCCGCGAATACTCGCCTTATCACCGGCTGCATTGCGCCTTCATCATTTGCTATGACCTGGATGTCCCTCATGCGGTAACCGAGATCGCGGACCAGATGCCATATATACGCTGCAGCAGACTCCGCCTCGTAGTACGGATTCGCCGCGCAGACGAGAGTGAGGTCTTCAGGTATGAAGTCCCTGTTTTCTTCTCTCTCCTCACGGCTGAGCACGTCCTTCCAGAGAGATCTTTCTATGCGGGATACCGTCTCCGCCTTTTTTACCAGGTAATCTCCGCCTATCTCTTCAAGGCTGCATTCGATGCCGCGTTCTGCTGCCAGTCTTTCAAGTGACGCCGTCAGCTTTTCATCCAGCCCGAAGTCGCTCCTGTTGACTATGAAGCTGACAGATTCAGCAGCATCGGCAAGTTCCATGACGGCATCGGCAAACTTAGGCGTTATGCTGTCATAGCCGTAGATCCAGACCTTCTTGCCTTTGATAAGCTGAGAGTCTCTGAACGCAGATACGTACATCGATATATAGTCTTCGGAGTCCGTGTACCTTCCGGCTATAGCCTCTTCATACGCACTGATGACTCCGCTGAGTTCCTTTATCTTTGCTTCGAGAAGCGGATCCCCGTCCGCGTCGGCCAGCATCTCCTGCAGTTTCTCCAGAGTGCAGTCCTGCTGCTTGAATTCGGAGATGAAGTCGTTCAGCATGGCCGTGAAAGTTATACGGCCGGCGGAACGCCTGAATATCTCAAAGTCTTCAGCGTGCTCGCGTATGAGCATCGAAAGGAGCATGAACCTGCCGTATTTATCGAGCATCCTGACAGACTCTTTCCCCTGCTCTGTGAGCACTCTGAGTCCGAGGCGGTTCATCGATATGATCTCAACATCAAAAAGACACTCGCTTCCGAGATACTTAAGGGCCTGCTCTTCTGCCACCAGCGTGTACTGATCGGGCACCAGAACAAACGTCTCACCGCCGTGCTCCTTTACGGAGCCGTAGATGAAACGTTCCTTGTCGATATTCTCTCTTCCCGCGAATAGTCTAAGCATTATCTCTCTATTTTACGGCCGCTGACTCCTGTGCGTCCTGCGACAGTTTTGCGCGGACAAACACATCCAGATCTCCGTCCATTACCGCATCCACGTTTCCGACTTCAGCACCCGTGCGTGTGTCCTTTACCAGCGTGTACGGCTGGAATACATAGTTCCTTATCTGCGAGCCCCATGTCGCCATCGACTGGTCGCCCTTTATCTCATTAAGGTTCTCCTTATGCGCCTCTTCAGCTATCTTCGTAAGCTTCGAGACCAGGATCTTCATTGCGACCTCGCGGTTCATGATCTGCGAGCGCTCATTCTGGCATGTTACGACTATTCCGGTAGGCAGGTGCGTGATCCTTACAGCCGAATCCGTCGTGTTGACGTGCTGGCCTCCCGCGCCGCCTGATCTGTACGTATCTATCTTGAGATCGCCCGGGTCGATGTTTACCTCGATGTCGTCACCTATGTCCGGGACAACTTCAACAGCTGCGAACGAAGTCTGCCTTTTGCCCATCGCATTGAAAGGCGAGATCCTCACAAGCCTGTGAACACCGGTCTCGCTCTTCAGCAGACCGTAGGCGTTGTCGCCGCTCACCTCTATGGTAGAGCTCTTGATGCCGTAGTCGACGTCGTCCTGCCTGTCGAGTATCTTCGTTTTGAAACCTTTCTTCTCGCAGTATCTGAGATACATGCGCTCGAGCATCTCAGCCCAGTCGTTGGCATCGACTCCGCCGGTGCCCGAGTGGATGCTGAGTATGCAGTCCCTGTCGTCATACTTGCCGCTGAGCAGCATGTTTGTCTTAAGATCTTCGACTTCATCCGAAAGCTTGCCGAATCCCGCGATGACATTCTTTGCCTCTTCGGCGTCATCGAGTTCTTCGGCTATATCAATAAGCTCGGGAAGTTCTTCCGCCTCGGATGAGATCTTCTCAAAGGCGGCCAGTCTTGTCTCGAGCGACTTCTTCTCTTTCAGCACCTTCTGTGCCTTCCTCTGGTCATCCCAGAATCCGGCTTTAAGGCTTTCATCTTCAAGACTTTTGATGCGTTTTCTCATTCCTTCCGGATCGAGATAACCTCCGACTTCCTGTATGCGTTCCTTCAGAGCCGGAAGCTGACTTCTTATTTCATCAAGCTGAAGCATGTTTTCTCCTTCGTTGAGTGTTATTTATTGTTTTGCAGCACTGACTGTATCCGCCCTCAGTATGTCCTTATCGAGGAGGCTGACCCGGTCAGCCTGGAGCACAAGGTCGAGCTGCAGCATCGTCTGATTGGCAGCCGACGCAAACATGTTGAATATTATATCAAATATCATCGCAGCGATGATGTAGTTGCTACCTATTCCGAGCTGCCCCATGATGACTATGTAGGAAAGCAGGTTCACTCCCGGTATAGGCGGCGCCGCGACCAGAAGGATCAGTGCAAAGACTATAGCCCTGAGCATCCACAGCGGAGTGATGAATATGCCGCTTCTGAGAGCCGAGTATAAGACGAATGCCATCATTCCGGCCATGCTGGCAGGCATATACAGCACCAGTCCGAGAGGCATGCCCCGTTTTGTAAAGATCTTCTGTATACCAAGATCGGTATGACAGCATCTTTCAGCAAGCGCATATGTTTCTGTGACCTGCCCCGTCTTCAGCGTAAGCACAAAGGACGGCCAGAGTTTCTTTACGAGCACTGCGATCCCGGTTCCCGTCCTGGAGCTGACATAAAACAGATAGAGCATCATGACTGCCAGCGAGATCAGGACCGCGATCGGTATTATCAGGAGTATCCCGGTCAGAAGTCCGGCGTTGTCTTCCAGGACGAGCCTTGCTATGAGGAAGACCGTGAACACCGGCATCAGCTGCGCGATCCACTGGGCGATCTGCGCACTCACAAGGTTCAGCTGCCTGATCAGTGAAGCGATACCGTCCGCCTGTCTGCCCACCGCCATGGTAGCGTAGGCAAATATTATACCCATCAGTATCAGCTGGGCCGTATTGAAGTCCTTGAACGGCTCCATCAGGTTCTCTGGCACCACGCTGAACAGCGCTCTGATAAGTTCTGCCGCTTTCTCGCGTGTCATAGGTGCCGAAGTAAAAGCTCTTCCTCCGGTCATGAGGCCTGCAGCTGCAATAGTAATCACACCCATAAGCAGCATCGAGGCAAAATAGCGTCCCGTTATGCGGCGTGCATCTCCGCCCTGCTCATCTATTTCGCGTGTGTCCAGCATAGTGGACATAACGATGACGAACATCGCCGGAGCGGAAACGCTGTACATGATGTTGTTCCAGAGATCATAGACCGGAACCAGAACGCTTTCGGTCACAAAGATCCTGTCAGCGCCGCCGAGTGTAAAGAGAGCTACATTTCCTATAACCAGACCGAAGATTATGGTTATCAGTATCGTAACGACCGGATTTATCTTTCTTCCGGCAAGAGCGATCCTGATATTGTTGAATCCATGCGAATAACTGTAGTCCGGGCTGAGTCCCGCAGCAGGCAGGAGACGTCCCATCCAGTCATCGTATGAGCCCTTTGTTTTGCTGAACGGGTTAAATGCATCGCCTTCATGCATTATCCTGATCGTCGGTCTGCCGAAGTTGATGCCGGCTGTGACCTTGACCATTACAGGATCTCCGAAGCGCTCCCATATCTTTACAAGAGCATCCTCCACCGTAAAGCGGATCCTGATGCGGTTCTGCCTCTCGGCGCCCATGCGCTGCAGGAAAGTCTCGATATCTTCGGATATCGCCTCTATGCTCTCACCCGTAAGGATGAAGTTTTTTCTGATGTTTATCTCTGAAAATGCGTCTCGCAGGAATATCGTCAGAAGAATAAGAATGGCTGCTGAATTGGCCAGATTTGAAAGAGATATCCCATAGAAAATTGTCTGAAGCACCGCGCCGAACACAGGCATGGTGTACAGGACGAGAAAGGCGTTGTATTCACTCGTCGGCAGCAGTCCGCGCTCGTCGTGCAGACGTTTCAGGAGTATGCAAAGTGCCGCTACCGCAAGGAGCGGGAGCAGTACATAGCCCTTGCCCCTGTGATAGAAGTTGCTGCTGTCAAAGCTGTACAGGAATCCGGTGAAAGATGACAGGATGATAGCCGCAGCTCCGGCAGCGCATATTCCCAGGACCGCCTTATGAAGCCTTTTGTCCGCTCCGCCGCCGCACTTTTCGAGCACGGCATCGAGCATAAAGCTGCCGAATGCAAGCAGCGCAAACATTCCGGCAAAGACGATGAAGTTGCTTATCCGGACCGCGTAGAATGACAGCTCCGTGCTTTCGCCGCGGTAAAGATATGCCGCAGCATCTGCAATGTTGACGACCGAGCTTATAAGAAGACCGGCGGTCAGCACCGCCGTGATCTTTTTTGAGACCGCATCGTACAGCCTGATGTATATGGCTGCCATTATGCAGAAAAGCGCAAAGGCCGATTCAATTATTACATGTAGAAAAATCGTAAGATCCATCCGTGTACCGTTAAATCAGATCCAGCAGTTCTTCGGGTCTTTTTATCCTGTATGTCGGCACAAAACCGTCCGCTGCCATCGACTCTTCATCGACATAGTGGCTCCAGCCTACCAGGACGCTGTCGATGCCGGCATTGTTGGCACAGCCTATGTCATATTTTGTGTCGCCGAGCATTATGGCCTCTTCCGGCGAGGCGCCGAATTTTTCCAGCACCAGGTTCACCGATTCAGGATGAGGCTTGTGTTCCTTTACGTCTTCCATCGTTACAACGACATCGAAACACTTGTCTATGCCGAGGTCTTTCACATAATTGCTGAAGCTGTAGGCCGTTCTTGAAGTCGCCACGCCGATCCTGTATCCGCGGTCCCTGAGCTCGTCAAAGAGTTCCTTCACCCCGTCAAACACATAGACCATACCGTCGCAGTGTGCTTCCTGATAAGCCCTGTAGTAGTCCCTTACCTCTTCATACGGCGCATCCGGGATTTTCTCGCCTATCGTATGGCGCAGAGTCTCACCGAAAGTCGCCTCGATCTCCCGCACCGGCAGGCTGTATCCCAGATAATGCTCATAGGTCGCCTGCCAGGATGCGAGGATAACGTCATTAGTATTTGCTATCGTTCCGTCAAAATCGAAAATAATATACGGTTTTTTCATACATTTAAACACCTTATATCGTGAGAATATTCCGGATGAAAGGGCTCTGTGGTAGCCGGCACTTAGCGATTGCCAAGCCGCAGGCGCAGGCAGAGCTTAGTACCGCTGCGTAAAGCCACAGCGAGGCGAGAGCCGTACCTTTCAGACGGAATGATTCGAACGATCTACCAGCCGCCGCCTCCGCCGCCGCCGGCACCGCCGCCTGAGAAACCGCCTCCGCTGAAGCCGCCTCCGCCGCTCCAGCCGCCGCCTCCCGAGAAGCCTCCGCCGCTTCCTCCGCCGAAGCCGCCTCCGCCGGAAGGTGCAGGTATCACGATGCTTTCTCTGACGCTGGCGTTGCAGTCGCTCATCATTCTGCCCATCATGTAGTAATCGAAGTTATCGAAGCCTCTTGTGCTTCTGTACCATTCAGGCGCGACCACAGGCAGATCCTCGAAGTTTTTGATCCACTTGTTGTTCAGTCCGAATACATACGCGTAAGGCATTATGTGGTAGAAGTACTGCGGATCTTCTTCGACGAGCTCGTTCAGCTTGTCGAGTTCTGCGGTCTTTATGAAATCCCTGAATCCAAGCACCCTGCCGAGCAGATCGGTATAGGTGTCCGTGCGCGCTATTGCGATGACGGCGAAGAACATGCTTACAAGTGTTCCCAGTATGAGATACGCCGCAAGCAGAAGCGCCTTGCGCTCATTTATTATGGTCATCGAATCCGATGCCACCGGCAGTATGCCTATGCCGATCGTAAAGAACCAGATAGCGCCGACGCATTTGAGGACCGTTTTCACCTTTGAAGTGCCGCGTATGTTGTCATATGCCGAGCACAGAAGTCCGGTCGATACAAGTATATGTATGCCGGCCCAGATGAGCCCGAACATACCGAGGTCGTCTCCGTTTGCCGTAGACCATGAAACATATGCTGCAGAAGGCATCACTGCCGCGATAGAGCAGAATGACCTCGCCATCTTCGAATCCGGTCTGACGACTGCCCTGCTGCCTCTGAACATGCCGGCAAGCGCTTCCTGTGACTTCTCGTATTTTTTGCCGAAGGCCGTGGAGGAAGCGATCTCCTTGGTCGTTCTGACGTATTTTTCGCCCGGGAAAAGTCCGTCGAAGATGAGTCTGATGTAGTGAGGCACCTCCGCTCCCGGCTCCCTGATGGCAGTGAATCTGAAATTCTTTTTGCCGAGTTCTTCAATCTCGATATAGCCCTTGTCAGCGAGGTATACGATATTGGCGATGATGTCCTCTTTGTCTGCCTTTCCGTCGACCAGATATCCTATCTCGCCCGGAGTCAGGTCATCAGGAGGATAGAACTCAAGGGTCTTTACCATGTGCTTGTCGCGGCCGTAGAGGAACCACAGTAACGCGGCTCCGACCGGTCCGAGCAGGAGCATCATCATATTCAGAATGCTGAGCTTTCCGAACTCAGGCGCCCCCTGCCAGTATCCCTGCGGAAGCTCCAGCTGAAGCGTTACGCCGTGGTGAGCAGGAATATCCTTTGCGGTGATCGTGATGGTCTTTCCGTCCGCGCCGGTCTCGAGCACGGCATTGTCTTCATTCGATTCGGTCCCGTAGGTTCCGGAGAAGACTTTCGCCTTGCTGAGGTCTGCCTCCTTCGGCAGAGTGATCGTGCATGTGCTCGATCCTATATCTGTCTCCCAGTCAGTAGGGACCAGGTTGAGGAGCAGCATGTCTTTCTCGTCGTTCTCATCCTCATACATCGAGATCTTGTAGAAGATGTCATAAGGATTGTCCTCTACAAGAGTGTAGCTGCCGCTTCCTATCTTCAGGACATGATAGCCTGACTGCATGTATGTTTCATAATCGTAGCCCGGCACCCTCACATCGGATATCCTCTGGCCCTGCACCGGCAGGTACCTGTATATACCGTGATGTGGTGTCACGTAGTACATGTCAAGATGCTCGTGATAGTCGTAGGAGTTGTTCTCCGCGACTTCTACCTCGACATCGTAGTTGACCGTGTACATCGTGTTGTCAGCCGCGTGGCTGTCCGTACCCGGGATACCTATCGGTGTCATGAGCACCGCGACCGCAACGATGGCCAGTACCGCCGCTGCCCTTTTTATGATCCCGGCAGATCCTTTTCTGTGCTTTTTCATTGTGCTCTCCTTAAATCTGCAGAAGCAGCCAAAACATGACAAACAGAACCGTCTGTTTTCTCACTCTAGAGGCCTTCGTCGAACTCTTCGGTATGCATCTTAGGGAAATTGAACAGGTTTGCCACAATGCTAGTCGGGAATCCCTCGATCTTTGTGTTGTAGTCACGCAGTACCGCATTGTAGTACTTCCTTGCGTTATTGATGTCTTCAGGAGTGCCCGATTCTTCATACTTGCGGAGTTCTACCTCAGCAAGCTCGATACGGTTCTTATCCTTGGTCAGTGAATTGTATGTGACCAGTACATATGTGGCCACCAGCAGTAAAACAACAACCAGAAAAGTCAGCATTTTGAAAGTTCCTCCTTTCGCTTGTCCCTACGCGTTGCGTCCGCAGCAGTTTTTATACTTCTTGCCGGAGCCGCAAGGGCACGGATCGTTTCTGCCTACCTTAGGCATGTCACGTCTAATGGTCTCCTGCTTGCCTGTCTTGTCGGCTTTTGGTGCCGCTGCAGGCATGTTTCCGCCGCTCCCCTGAGCAGCAGTGTCGTCCTTATACTCCTCCTTTGCAGCCGAAGTCCTTCCGCTTACTACATTGCGTCTCTCGGTCCTTGTAGTCACCGTCACGTTGTAGCAGAACTTCACGGTCTCTTCCCTGATATCGGCTATCATCTCGTCAAACATTGCGAAGCCTTCCTGCGCGTATGCGACTGCAGGGTCCTGCTGTCCGATTCCTCTGAGTCCGATTCCGTCCTTCAGCTGATCCATGGCGTCGATATGATCCATCCAGCGGTTGTCGACGACTCTGAGGAGGATCATGCGCTCCACCTCTCTCATCTGCTCGGAGCCTATCTCAGCCTCCTTCTCCGCGTACATATCGTCGAAGATCTGCTTGATATCCTCCCTGAGTTTGTTCTCATCAAGACCTCTGAGATAATCCTCATCCGCATTGAATCTGCCCTTGAATTTCGGAGCGATCTGCTCGAGTCCGTCCGTGATCCTCTTGAGATCCCATTCCTCAGGATATTTGGATTCCATTACGACCGGATCGATGATTCCGTCGATCAGCTCGTAGGTCATGTTCTTTATATATCCGGATACATCCTCGCCGTCCAGGACCATGCGTCTCTGGTCGTAGATGATCTCACGCTGCTTATTCATTACGTTGTCGTACTGCAGCACGTATTTACGGATGGAGAAGTTCTTTCCCTCTACCTTCTTCTGGGCGCCTTCGATGGACCTTGAGAGCATGCCCGCCTCGAGAGGCTCATCCTCGTCCATTCCGACTCTGGCCAGCACGTTCTGCATCCTGTCTCCGCCGAAGAGTCTCATCAGATCGTCCTCAAGAGCGATGAAAAACTGAGTCGTTCCCGGGTCTCCCTGACGTCCGGAACGTCCTCTCAGCTGGTTGTCGATACGCCTTGATTCATGGCGCTCAGTACCTATGATGCAAAGTCCGCCGAGTTCTCTTACCTTCTCCTGTTCAGGAGCTCTCTCGGCCTTTATCTGCTCATGCAGTGTATGGAACTTCTCGCGTGCTTCCAGAAGCTCAGGATCATCGGACTTTTCAAAGCCTGTCGCGAACGAGATCTGCTCAGGCGTGTAGCCATCCTTTCTCATCTGCTTTCTGGCCTCGAATTCAGGGTTGCCGCCCAGGATGATGTCGGTACCACGGCCCGCCATGTTGGTGGCAATGGTCACAGCTCCGAGTCTTCCGGCCTCAGCTACGATCTCGGCTTCCTGCTCATGATGCTTGGCGTTCAGTACGTTGTGCTTTACGCCGCGCTTTTTGAGCATGCCGCTTATGAGCTCGGATATCTCGATCGAGATGGTACCGACCAGCACCGGCTGACCCGTCTGATGCGCCTCGACGACCTTGTTTACGATCGCCTTGTACTTGGCTTTCTGATGAGCGTATACCGAGTCTTCCTTATCCTCTCTGATAACAGGCTTGTTTGTCGGTATCACGACTACGTCCATGTTGTAGATATCGCGGAACTCGTCTTCCTCTGTCTTGGCAGTACCGGTCATTCCGGCGAGCTTGCCGTACATTCTGAAGTAGTTCTGCAGCGTGATGGTCGCGAGAGTCTTGGACTCCGATCTTACCTTCACGCCTTCCTTTGCCTCGATAGCCTGGTGCAGACCGTTGCTGAAGCGCCTTCCGTACATGAGACGTCCCGTAAACTCATCTACGATGAGGATCTCGCCGTCCTTGACGATATAGTCGACGTCCCTCTTCATCAGATAGTTTGCGCGCAGAGCCTGCTGTACGTAGTGGTTGAGCTCCATGTTGTCAGGATCGGAGAAGTTGTCGATCTTGAAGTAGTCCTCGCAGAGCTTTACACCTTCGTCGGTCAGCGATACCTGATTGTCCTTCTCTTCGACCTTGTAGTCGGTGTCGGCAGTCAGTGTCTTTACGAATGTATTCGCGTTCCTGTACATCGAGCTCGAGTCGACGCCCCTGCCCGATATGATGAGCGGGGTCCTCGCCTCATCGATGAGGATGGAGTCGACCTCGTCCACGATAGCGTAGTTGAGCTCCCTCTGCGTAAGCTCTTCCTTGTATGTGACCATGTTGTCACGCAGATAGTCGAAACCGAACTCGTTGTTTGTACCGTATGTGATATCGGCCATGTACTGTTCGTGCCTTGCCGGGCCTTCGACAGCGTGGATAACGCAGCCGACCTTGAGTCCGAGGAATGTGTAAAGCTTGCCCATCCACTCAGCGTCTCGCTTTGCCAGATAGTCGTTTACAGTGACGACATGGACACCGTGTCCGTCGAGCGCATTGAGGTATGCAGGAAGAGTAGCAACGAGTGTCTTACCTTCACCTGTCTTCATCTCGGCGATCCTGCCCTGATGCAGAACTACGCCGCCGATGAGCTGCACTCTGAAGTGCTTCATTCCGAGAGACCTCTGCGCAGCCTCACGGCATACCGCGAAGGCTTCCGGCAGGATGTCGTCGAGCGTCTCGCCTTCGGCAAGTCTTCCCCTGAACTCGTCTGTCTTAGCCCTCAGTTCGTCATCCGAAAGTGCCTGCATGGCCTCATCGTAGGACTCGATAACGTCTACGATCTTTTCGATTTTCTTTACTTCTTTGGCATTAAGATCTCCGAAGATCTTTTCCATTAAACCCATAAGCGTTTACTTCCCTTCGTATTTATTTAATCTTCATCCTCCGGTCTGTCTTCGACGAAGATGCGCGTCATCAGGGCGCGCCTTGCGTCGGCTTTTGTGACCCTTACGTGGAATATCTTGTGTCTTGACTCATAGTCGAAGCTGTCTCCCGTCTTAGGCAGACGGTCGAGCTCTATCATGACCCATCCGTTGACCGTAGTGGCGTCGGCTTCTATCTCCTCGTCGAACATGTCGAAGAAGTCCTCAAGGTTTGCTCCGCCCGACACAAGGTAGGTATCTTTGCCTGCAGGCTTCACGTCTCTCGACTCCACGGCATCATGCTCGTCATAGATGTCGCCTACGATCTCCTCAATGATGTCTTCGAGTGTGACAAGACCCGTGGTCCCGCCGTACTCATCGACAACGATCGCTATATGGGTCCTCTTTGCCTGCATCTTCCTGAGAAGGACTGCAGCTTTCAGAGTCTCAGCAACATATGCGACCGGCTTGATTATCTTTTCGGTCTCCTTGATGGTCTTCACATTGTTGTTGTAAAGATCCTTCTGATTGATGACTCCGATGATATTATCCAGGTCGTCCTCATAGACCGGGAGCCTTGAAAGGCCGGACTCCCTGAAGACCTTCTTGATCTCCGCGACAGGCGTCCCTCTTTCGACCGCCACAATGTCGACTCTCGGCGTCAGTATGTCGATAGCCTCGATGTCGTTGAATTCGATCGCGTTGGCGATAAGCTCACTCTGCTCTTCGCCTATGGCTCCGCCAGCCTCAGCCTCTTCGACGATAGTCAGAAGCTCATCCTCGGAAAACTCAGGCTCGTCATTCCTTCCGAAAGCCTTTTTGAGAAATATCTTCAGTCCGTTGAAGATGAATGTAAGAGGAGTCAGGACCAGGATGAGCGCCCTCACCATAGGTGCGAGGAAAAGCGCTACCTCCTCAGAGTACTCGCGGGCGATTATCTTAGGGGATATCTCTCCCAGCACCAGGATCAGCACGGTGACGATCACCGTCGCGATCGTCGGTCCTATCCTTGAGCCCCATGTCATGATGCCGTAGACCGTAGCTACGGAGGTCATAACTATGTTGGCTATGGTGTTTCCGACAAGGACCGCGGTTATGAGTCTGTCAAAGTCCTCGGCCAGCCTGAGCGCCAGCGCCGCCCTCTTGTTGTCATCTGCCGCCATGTTCTTCAGCTTTATCTTGTTTGCCGAAGAGAACGCTGTCTCAGTCGCCGAGAAAAAAGTCGAACACAGCGTCAGAATAATTATTGCTATTAAGTATCCGTTCATTTATTGATCTTTTCCCTTTATCTCCCAGTCGATCGTCGTCTGCACATCCGGCGCCTCGTAGTTGTCACTGTCGTATGTCAGATATGCTTTTGCGGTGTATGTACCGGCGGCGACCGCCTTGTTGTCCCTGTACCTTACGGAGATCTCATCAGGCAGGCCAACGAGGCTGATGGATTTCTCGCTTCCGTCGTATTCAAACGGTTTTTCGTAATTCCAGCGTACCTCTCCTGTATCATAGGATGCCTTCGCTATCCTCCACTTGAGGTCAGGTATCTCCGGCGCCTCGCAGTTGCGGTTGTCATAAATGAGTCTCGCTCTTGCGGTATATGTGCCGGCATTGATCCTGCTGTTGTCGACATATGCGACCTCTATGCCCTCAGGGACTCCTTCGAGCCTGACTTCCTTCGGCTTGTCGTCATAGACGAACGCGCCCTCGTAGTCCCAGTGAACATCCGAGAGATCTATCTGCTTCTTCGCTATCCTCCATCTGAGTTCAGGCACTACAGGCTCCTCGAAGTTTTCCTTATGTCTGTATCTGAGCTTTGCCTCAGCTGTATAGCCTCCGGCTTCAGTGCCTCTGCTGCCCGCGTAGGACTCTACCCTTACGCCTTCAGGCAGACCCATGAGTCTGACGCTCTTTTCCTTGCCGTTGTAAACGAACTCTTCGTCGTAGTCCCAGCGGACCTGAGACATGTCATACGAAGCCTTCTCTATGTGCCACCAGCAGCCGCTTACCGGAGCAGGTGTCTCATAGTTTGCAGGGTCCTTTGCCGCGACTGTTGCCATAGCTTCATACTCACCTGCGTTCATGGCCCTGTTGTCACTGTAGCTTACCGTGACTGTATCAGGCAGTCCGGTGAGTTCTACGTGCTTTTCTTCGCCGTCAAAGGTGAACGGTGCCTCATAATCCCAGCTTACGCCGGACATATCTATAGGCGCCTTCAGGATCTCCCACTTGAATCTCGGAAGCTCTATATCCCTGTAGTTGCCGTTGTCCCTGCTTATCAGGCGGACTGCAGCGTAGTACACTCCGGCTTCTGTCGCTTCGTTGCCGCTGTACTCGACATCAAAGCCGTCAGGTATTCCGGCGAGACTTACTCTCGGCTGGACTCCGCGCAGTCTGTCAAAGAGTCCGAGTTCCTCAGTGCGTGTCGCGAGTTCGATGCCCTTAGGGGTTCCGTCATATACGAACGGTCCGTCGTAGTTCCATACGACAGCATCGTTATCGATCTTTGCAGCGGCGCGTCCTATGCTCCAGCTGCAGCCTCCGATCGAAGGCTTCTCGTAATTGTTCTCATCGTATCTGAGCTCTGCTGATGCTTCGTATTCGCCGGCGTCTACAGCAGTGTTTCCGCTGTAGACCGGAGTAACTCCTTCAGGCAGGCCGGTCAGGATAACAGCCTTCTCTTTTCCGTCATATGTATTGCCTTCGATGCCCTGCCATTCTGCTCCGGACAGGTCATATACGGCCTTGCTGATCTGCCACTTGCATCCTTTCATCTTAGGCTCGCGGTAGTTGTCGGCATCAAATCTGAATTCCACGGAGGCGCTGTACTTTCCGGCAGCTGTCGCGGTGTTGCCGCTGTAGACCGGAGTAACGCCCTCAGGCAGACCCGCTATGTAAACGGACTTCTCACTTCCATCGTATACGGACTCGAAGTCGCCTTCCCATCTTGCGCCCGACATATCATAGTCAGCCTTGCTGATGCGCCACTTGCAGTCCCTGATCGCAGCTCCGTTGTAATTTGACGGATCCTTCGGCTCAAATTCTGCGTGAGCTGTATAGCTTCCCGCTGCCGAAGCTGTGTCTCCGCTGTATGTTACGCTCAGTGTTTCAGGGATGCCCTCAAGCCTTACCGTCCTGACGCTTCCGTCATAGACAAACGGCTGTGAATAATCCCATCTCATCCTGCGTACGTCCGGGTCAGCCTTGTCGATGACCCACTCGCAGCTCATTCCGGCAGGAGCATTGAAGTCTGCAGCGTCCGTATCGAATACTGCGTGAGCTGTGTATGTACCGGCGTCAGTCGCGGTGTTGTTCTCGTAGCTTACGCTTACGCCCTCAGGGATGCCCTTGAGCTCGACTCTCTTAGGAGTTCCGTCATAAGTGAAGCTTCCGTTGTAATCCCAGTAAACTCCGCTCATATCGTGGTCGGCTTTTGCGATCTCCCAGTCGAATCTCTCAGGATCCGGAGCGTTGAAGTTGCTGTCAGATGTCTCAAAGCTTGCAAGAGCCGTATAAGCACCTGCTCTTACTCCGCTGTTTCCGGTATATGATGCGCTGACGTTCTCAGGCAGTTTTCCGATCTTTACGGTCTTTCTTTCTCCGTCATATACACAGCTTTCCGGATCATAGTCCCAGCTGATATCCGACATGTCGTAATCAGCCTTCGCGATCTCCCAGTCGCATTCGCTTACGGAAGGAGTGTTGTAGTTTTCAGGATCTGAGACTGCAAGTACGGCCTTTGCGGTGTACGAGCCGGCCTCTGATGCTTCATTTCCGGAATACGAAGCACTCACTCCGTTAGGGAGCTGTTCAAGCATGATGCTCTGCGCTCTTCCGTTGTATGTCTTGCTGCCGCTGTAGTCCCACTTTACGGCAGACATATCGTAGTCAGCCTTTGCTATCTTCCATTCGCAGTCATCGACAGCCGGCTGGTTATAGTTGCCCGTGTCATAAGGGATAAGCTCTGCGGATGCCACGTATGATCCCGTATCTGCAGCTGCGTTGCCTGAATAGATGGCTCTCAGGCCCTCAGGAAGACCTACGAGCGAAACCTCATGCATGCGCCCGTTGTATCTGAAATCTCCTTCATAGTTCCAGAACACGCCCGACATGTCGTAGTCAGCCTTATCGATGGACCACTTGAGTTCCATAGGTTCCGGAGTGTTGAAGTTGCGGCTGTCAGTCGCAGTAAAGCTTACGCTTGCCGTGTAGCTTCCTGCATCAACGGCAGTATTGCCTCTGTATGAAGGCAGAACGCCCTCCGGCAGACCCTTGAGTATGACTCTGCGCTCGTTTCCGTCATAGATGAACGGCTTGTCATAGTCCCAGCGCACGTGGCTCATATCATAGTCGCCCTTGTCGATCCTCCATGTGAGGTTCTCGAGCCTGGTCTTCAGGAGGTTGTCGGTATCATCAGGGATGATATCCGCAGCTGCTACATATGTGCCTGCCTGGTTTGCGGAAGCATTGCTGTAGACGACCGTCGTTCCCTCAGGAACATTGACGGCTGCTACTGTCTTTTCGGTACCGTCGTACACGAAAGCTTCATCGTAATCCCAGCTGACATCCGAAACGTCGACAGGAGTCCTGTCGATGGTCCAGTGGCACTGCGCGACTTCCGGTCTTTCGTAGTTCTTCTCGTCGAAGATGAAGCCGGCTCTTGCCATGTATTCGCCTGCGCCCGATGCTTCGTTTTCGCTGTATTCTGCCGTCAGTCCCTCCGGAAGTCCTGTGAGAGCTACCGACCAGACGCTTCCGTCATAGCCGAACTCTCTGTCCTGCTGCCAGCTGACAGCACTCATGTCGAAGACAGCCTTGTTTATGCTCCAGTCAAGAGTCATATCAGGGATATTGTCCTCGTAGTTGTCAGGATCGCTGACCGTGAACTTCGCGACAGCGGTGTAATTCCCCGCATCAGTCGCAGAAGCGTTGATGTACTCTGCCGAGACGCCGTCAGGAAGTCCGACGACTTCAACGCTCTTAGTGCTTCCGTCATAAACGAACGGTGCGCTGTAGTCCCAGTGTGCTCTGCTCATGTCGGCAGCCGCTTTTCTGATCGTCCAGGAGCAGCCTACAGGTTCAGGTGCCCTGTAGTTATTTGAATCGACAGGGGAGAATACAGCCTTGGCGTAGTAGCGTCCGGCAGCCTTCGCGGTGTTGCCGCTGTACTCTGCCGAAAGCGTATCGCCGAGGTCGTTCAGTATCTCCACGGTCTTGCTTGTTCCGTCATATACAAAATCTGAGGAATCCGTCCACGCAAGGTCTGCGACTTTGAGCTGTGCCTTGTCTATCGACCAGGTGCAGCCGTTGATCTCCGGTACCTCGTAGTTGTTCGAATCGGTAGGTACGAGTGCGGCGCCCGCAGCGTACTTGCCTGCCTCCACGTGAGTGTTTCCCGTGTATTCAGCCTCAACACCCTCCGGGAGATTCACAAGATATACGCTGTGCTCATTTCCGTCGTACTCAAATGGTTCTTCGTATCCCCAGGTAACATCGGAGATATCTATCCTGCGCTTTGCGATCCTCCACTGGCAGTCTGCCGGCGGGATAGCCTCAAGATTGTCCGAATCATATCTGAGGATCGCGTGAGCATTGTACACGCCCGCATCATATGCGGCAGCGCGCTCGTATTCAGCGTAGACGCCTTCAGGCAGACCTTCGAGTTCTATCTTCTTTACCTCACCGTCGTACGTGAATGCGCCCTCGTAGTTCCACCTGACGTCCGACATGTCCAGGCTCTTCCTGTCTATTTTCCATGTGAAGAACATGTCATCAGGTGTTCTGAAGTTATGTGTATCCGGGTTCACGAAAGAAGCCCTGGCAGTATAGCTGCCCGCGCCCTTTGCTTCATTCCCGCTGTATCTGACTCCGAGTTCCTCAGGCACTCCTTCAAGATGCACGCTGTGCATCTCACCGTCATAAACGAAGTCCGAAGCATCGCTCCAGTGAACACCGCTCATATCATAGGATGCCTTGGCGATTTCCCACTCGTGTTCTGCAGGACCGCTGAAGCAGTAGTTGCCCGACAGAGCCGCTCTTGCAAGATACTTGCCCGCAGGAGTCTCTGTCGCTCCGTCGTATTCAGCCTCTGCGCCCTCAGGCAGATTGCCTATGACCACCTGCTTAGGCTCACCGTCATACACAAAGGCGGCGTGGTCTGTCCACTCGAGTGCAGACGCATCTACCGAGACCTTCTTTATCTCCCATACGCAAGGCCTGATGTCCTGCGGCTTTTCGAAGTTGACCTTGTCATATCCGAACTGAGCCTTTGCGGTATAGACACCGGCATTGAGGCCCATGTTGCCCTCATAGTGCGGCTTGACGCCTTCCGGCAGTCCTGTAAGATCAACGTGATGCCTTTTACCGTCATATGTGAAAGCACCTTCGTAGTCCCACTTTACTTCAGACATGTCATACGATGCCTTGCGGATGGTCCACTCGTGCTCGCGGACGATAAGCGGCTCGTTGAAGTTTTCCCTGTCAAAATTGAATCTGATGGATGCAGTATAAGTGCCGGCATCTGTGGCTTCGTTGCCCTCGTATTCAGGCTCGATGCCCTCAGGCAGACCTTCGAGCCATACGCGCTTTACGCTGCCGTCGTACGTCATGTCGTCCTCTTCGGCCCAGCGCACGCCCGATGTGTCTATATTTGCCTTCTTTATTGTGAGTCTTACAGGATTGGATACTGCCTCTCCGATGCTGTTTGATGCATGCAGTCTCAGATAATATCCGCTGTACTCTGCCGGAAGCAGCGCATCATGCCTTATGGCCTGCCAGCTTCCCTCTTCGCCCGTCTCGCTTATCTCAAGATAGCCCGTTACCGCAGGGTCATTCTCGGAGATGATATCAGGCAGTTCAAACGGGATGATCTCGCCGTATGTGAACGGAGCAGGCTCGCTCAGAGTCCCGATCTCAGGCACGCGGCCCCAGACAGCGTAAAGGTCGAGATCTCTGTCGATCGCGTCGATGCCCGTTCCCGGAGCGATGGATCTTCCTTCGGCGTCGGCTTTTGTATTCCACGCCATGAAGGATGCCCTTTCATCCGGCCTGTCGAACATGAGGTCTTCAACAACATATGTGAAGCCCGGAACGGTATGTCTTTCCTCGATGATATCCTCATCGCCGGAATTGCTGTGATATGTCACTTTGAAGCCCTCTACTGAGATAGGCTTCGCCTTTTTGTACTTGCCGTAATCCTTCACGGCAAGTCTTCCGCAGTCCGTGCTTCCGTCGCCCTTTGTGCTGAAGCCGTCGCCCAGCAGTATGTCATCGAGCTTTGCGCACTGCGCAAACATGCTGCTCATGTCTGAGCAGTTACTGGTGTCAAAAGATGAGAGATCAAGCTCGCTGAGGTTTGCACATCCCTCAAACATCGAATCCATGCGGGCAACATTTCCCGTAATGAATCCGCTGAGGTCTGCCTTCTGCATCTTTCTGCATCCCTTAAAGAGCCCCGACAGCGATGCTCCGTCAGTGAAGCTTACTTCTCTGGTCGCTACGACCGCTGTTATTGTATCTTCAAAACCAGCCCATGGCGCGCCCTGGCTTCCGAGACTGACGGCCCGCCCTCTGTCGATAAGCAGATTGCCGTTCTCATCTATTCCCCAGAGGCATTCGCCCCACTTGCCTACTTTAATAAAGTTGCCAGCCATTTTTTCTGTCCTTTTCTATAGTTTGTCGATCGCGATTTCCCCGCGCTCAGCGTCTGATGCTGCGCCTTAGCGGGGCTGTCATAAGAACATAAACATACATAGTAGATTATACTGCATATACGGCTCAAAATAAAGAAATCCGCCCTCCGAAATTGCGTCCGGAAAGGCGGATACTTTATTTTTTCATTGTTCACGCGGGTCTGTCAGACGGCTTTTGCGGTAAGAGCTTCAAACATCCTGTCTGCCGGGTCTATGAGCGGCAGATCTGTGAGTTTTGCGAGTTCTTCCTTCAGATACGGAAAATGTGTGCATCCGAGCACGACTGCCTCCGCCCCGCATGCTTCCATATACTTCAGAAGGTCTCCTAGCCCGCACTTTTCAACGATCTCCGATGGCGTGAAGCCGTCTTCGATCGCCCTTACTATCGACATGTTCCCCGTTCCTATTACATACATATCGGGATTGGCAGACATCAGTGCCTCCTCTATGGCATGTGCCGAGAGGTTATGAGCAGCCATCACGCCCAGGCGTCCGTATTCCCTGCCGAGCTCCCTGTACACCTGGAGCGGAGTATGGATATGTATGTCTTCGCCCGAGTCAAGCGTTTTCCTCACCGCGTAAGTATCAAAATCGAAGGCGCCCGAAAGCGAGTTGCAGTAAATGAAGAAATCGTGCACGCCGGCCTTTATGGCCCGGTCAAATATAGCGTCAATGACAGCGAGTTTGCCGTCGTAATCAGAATACTGGAATCTGATCTGCGCATCGCAGTCCTCCGCGACAGGCAGGTAGACAGGCTCCACTGCGGCGCCGTCACTCAGCGCCTTATGCTCAATGTAGTCGACACCCATTCTTGTATCCACAGGAGTCCCGGCTATTACTGCTGTTTTTATGTTTTCTCTTTTTATGTTTTCTCTCATTTGCTAACACCCATTGTTCCAATGACAGACCTTTCCATATTTTACACTCCGCGCTGCAGCTTCACAACAAAGAAAAAGCCGGACCCCTCAGGGTCCGGCCGGCCGTTTCGGTTCTAGAATTTAGGCTGAACAGCTCCGTTGAATGTGCTCTGGATGAATTCCTTGACAGCATCTGTCTGGAGAGCAGCTACAAGAGCCTTTGTCTTTTCGCTGTCCTTGTTCTCCTCATTTACAACGATAACGTTTACGTATGTGTCAGCAGCCAGCGAATCTGCAGCCTCTGTTGCGAGAGCGTCCTCGATCTTGAGGCCCGATCCGATCGCATAGTTGGCATTGATAACGCCCAGCGCGAGGTCTTCGAGAGATGCCGGGATAGTAGCTGCCTCGAGAGGTACGATCGTGATGTTCTTCGGATTCTCTGCGATGTCCTGCTCAGTTGCCGTTACTCCTACGCCGTCCTTCAGAGTGATGACTCCGTTGTCCTGGAGAAGCAGCAGAGCTCTTGCTCCGTTTGTGGCGTCGTTCGGAATACCGATCTTGTCGCCGTCTTCGAGCTCATCGAGACTCTGCTTTGTGCCTTTGTAGATGCCCATCGGCTCATAGTGGATGCCCGCAACTGATACGAGATTTGTGCCGTTCTGTTCATTGTACTCATCGAGATACGGAACATGCTGGAAGTAGTTTGCGTCAACATCACCGTCTGTAGTGGCTACATTTGGCTGTACATAGTCGTCGAATTCCTTAACTACGAGTTCCCAGCCCTCTTCTGCCAGAGCATCCTTTACAGAGTTGAGGATCTCTGCGTGTGGTGTAGGGGAAGCAGCGACCGTAATGGTCTTGTCAGCGGACTCTTCTCCGCCGCCCTCTCCGCCGCCGCATGCGGTAAGTGTTCCGAGTGCAAGCACCAGTGCCAGTGCCAGAATGCTTAATTTCTTAATGTTCTTCATTTCTTTTCTCCCTTCTTTTCAGTTCCCATTTAATACCTTTGATTTATTACCTTTAGTTTTGGGCTTAATTTATACGGTTGTCCAGTTTTGCAGCCAGCCTTACGCCTATCTCCTGCATTATCTGGACCAGTATTACCAGCACGATTATCGTTATCCACATGACATCCGGCTGGAATCTGTAATGTCCGAATCGTATCGCTATGTCTCCGAGTCCGCCGCCGCCCAGAATGCCGGCCATAGCCGAGTAACCAAGGATGGTTATGGTAGCTACCGCAGCACCGTTGAGGAGTGAAGGTCTGGCCTCGAGAAGCAGCACCTTTCTTATTATCTGCATGTTGCTCGCTCCCATGGCCTGCGCCGCTTCGACAACGCCCGGATCGACTTCCATAAGCGACTGCTCGACCATTCTGGCTACGAACGGCCAGGCTGCGAGTATAAGAGCTGCCGTTGTGGCCCATGTGCCGATTCCCGTTCCGATGATCTTGCGGATGTAAGGCATGAAAGCGATCATCAGTATCAGGAAAGGCATCGACCTTATTACATTTACGATGAAGCCCATTATCTTGTTGTATACCGCTGCCGGTTTGATCCCGTTAGGGCCGGTAACTATCAGCGAAACACCTACCGGGAGGCCTATCAGATACGATACCAGCGTTCCTACCAGAGTCATTATGAGAGTCTGGACCGTTCCTTCGCCAAGAAGGCTTATCAATGCTTGTGTTTCCATTAATCGCTTACCTCCTCTCCGAAACTGTCATCTGATTCTATCTCTTCGAACTCAACGCCCTTTGCGGCGAGATATTCTTTCTGCTTGTCGGCGGTCTCCTTATCTGCCGCCAGACAGATCACCATCTGCCCCTTCTGTGCTCCGCCGAGAACATCCAGATTGGCATACAGGAAGTTTACCGGAGCTCCGAGTTCCATTATCATGTTGGAGATTATCGGCTCTCCCGCAGTCGCTTCATCAAACACCAGCCTTACCCGGTTGCGTGTCGACGTCTTGGTCAGCGGCTTCTCACGGCTGTCTCCGTCAGGGAAGAAGAGTCTGCGCGCCGCCTTGGTCTTAGGCTTCTTGAAGATCTGCTGCACCTCGCCTCTCTCAACTATCTCGCCGTTCTCGATGACCGCGACCTTATTGCAGAGCTGCTTTATTACCTCCATCTCGTGAGTGATCACCACCAGCGTGATGCCGCGCTCCTCGTTTATCCGCTTGAGCAGGCTCAGGATAGAGCGCGTCGTCTTTGGATCGAGTGCTGAAGTCGCCTCGTCACAGAGGATGACTTCCGGATCTGACGCAAGCGCCCTTGCTATAGCGACTCTCTGCTTCTGACCGCCCGAGAGCTGCGACGGATATGAATGTGCCCTTTCTTCGAGGTCTACTACCTTTAGAAGTTCCTTCGCTTTCTTGAGAGCGTCCGGCTTAGGAACTCCCGCGATCTCCAGAGGAAACATTATATTTCCGATCGCGTCCCTCTGCATCAGCAGGTTGAACTGCTGAAAGATCATTGAGATCTTGCGTCTGTGGATATTAAGATCCTTTCCCTTAAGGCCTGTAAGTGCGTTCCCGTTGAAGAGGACCTTTCCCTCAGTAGGCTGCTCCAGCAGGTTTATCGTTCTGACCAGCGTCGATTTGCCGGCGCCGGAGAGGCCGATGATGCCGTAGGAATCGCCCTCTTCGATATCCAGGTTGATATCCTTAAGGGCTACGACCTTGCCGCCTTTGGTATCAAATTCCTTGGTCACACCCTGCAGGCTTATTATGTGTTCTGCCATTTTTCTCCTTCCTGACAAACAAGAGAGGGGCAGGTCTTAACGACCTGCCCCTTTGTATCACATACATGTAAACAATACACAGTTTGGCTTCGTTATGACCTTATCCTATGCTTTTAATCGGCGCTGCACATGCACATGCCCATCATTCCCATTTCCATCATCATGTTTCTTGCCATGTGAATGTGCTCCTTTCATAGAATAAGTTCAAGATGAACTATAGCAATCCCGCTATGTAAAGTCAACTAAATTTTAGTAAAAATTTTGTTGTTTCTAACAAAAAACGCCGCGGAGTTAAAAACCGGTCTATTTCCCGTCACCGGCAGCATCGCCGCCCTTTGCCTTTATCTTGGCCTGCAGCCAGTCATAAGCCGCCTTCATCTCAGGCATTCCCTTGAATGCGTGCTTAGGGAAAGGCATTATCATGGTATCGCTCATCCATACGTATATCGCGTCATCAGTCAGATCCACCAGCTTGATGTCTTTATAGTCAAATACCTGGCGGTCTTCCCCGGCCTCTGTGATAAGCTCGTCATCCGACAGCGTAACTATGTTTTCGTCAGGGTGTATCCTTTCGATGCTGTCCTTGGATGCCTGTATCGTATTGTCCTGCTGCCTGAGGAGTATCCTCTCGGCCATGAGAGGTCCTCCTATGCCCACAACAGCAGCCACAATATACGCAAGTATCGTAAAGTTGTGCTCAACATGGAATACAGTAAACAGCGCTGCTATAGCAAGGCCGGAAATGAAATATGTTATCCTCTGCCTGTTAACGAGCTTGCGCCCGCCTTCGGTGTACATTATGCGGTAGCGTCCGAAAGCTCTGTAGTCCTCATCGTTCAAAGTAAACCTTATAACTCTTTTGTTCTTGTTGGATGCCATCTCTGTCTCCTTTTTCCGGCGGTCAAAGCCGCCCTTTTATGGTTAACAGTATAGCACATACAGCCTGCCATAGTTTTAATTTGCCTTCAAAAACAGTATAATTTGTTTAAGATCCTAAAAGGTCAGTAAAGAAAGAATAACAAAAGGGGAGGAACGGTTCGCTATGGGAAAGACAGTTGCATTTATAGGCGCAGGCAGTTTCGGCACGGCATTATCTACAGTGCTCGCGGGCAAAGGTTACCGTATCAATGTGTTTGACATCGACCAGGAACATCTTGCTCGCATGGAAGCCGACATGGAAAACAAGGATTACCTGCCGGGCGTAAAGCTAAGCGGTGACTACCACTTCTGCAAGACCAACGAAGAGGCTCTGAAAGACGCACAGTTTGCGATCTTCGCCCTCCCTGCCCAGCACCTCAGGGCCGCCCTGAGCGCGGGCGTTCCGTATATAGGTGATGAGACCATCGTGATGAACATCTCAAAGGGCATCGAGCTGAAGACTCTCAAGAGGATGTCCGAGATCGTCGAGGAATACTTCGACATGCAGAGATATGTATGCATCAGCGGTCCTTCTCACGCAGAGGAAGTCGGCATCGGCGTTCCGACAGCAGTCGCAGTGTCGTCCAGAAACAAGGATGCGGCCTTTGCCGTGATAGACCTGTTTACCACAAACAAGTTCAAGGCCTACTTCAATGAAGACATGACAGGCATGGAGATATCCGGCGCGGTCAAGAATGTCATGGCTGTAGGCTCCGGAATAATCAAGGGTATGGGCTACGGCGACAATACGCTGGCAGCTATGCTCACAAGAGGAATTGCCGAAATGCAGAGACTCGGAGTCGCCATGGGAGCAAAGCCGGAGACATTCGCAGGACTTGCCGGCATAGGCGATATGATAGTCACCTGCACCAGCATCAATTCGAGAAACTACCGCTGCGGCATGCTCATAGGTCAGGGCATGGATCCGGAAGAAGCCCGTAAATCGATCGGCATGGTAGTCGAGGGAATGTTTACGGCAGAGGCGATCCACGAACTCGCCGACCGCTACAATGTGCGCATGCCTATATCCGAAGCCATCTACGATGTCATTCACGGAAACATTACCGTTGAGGATGCTCTCGAAATACTGATGACCTCGCCTAACCTGTACGAGATGAACCAGTACTGACCGGAAGCCGTACAGCAGGCAGGACAGGAAGCAAAATAAATGATCCCGGAGCCTGAGCTCCGGGATTTTTGATGCTTCCATTTACACCGGTCCGCTGTTTCAGTCAGCAAAGTATTTCTTCACATCGTCCTTGTACACAAAGTCCGTTTCACCGCCGCAGGCCCTGCACTTGAAGGACCTGTAACCGAAGCCCTCGCCGCAGCCGCCGAAGCCGGACTGAAGATCATCCGAGCCGCACAGCGCGCACTTTCTTTCGGCGTTCCCGCTCCTGTCGTCAACGGCAGCACGCTTTCCGAAGTTGGGGAGTTCCCTCATGTTCTGCGCCGCAGAACCTTTGAAGCTGAGGTCCACCCTCTTCGCATCTTCTTCTGTCATTACCCACTTGCCGTCTGCCATTATATGGATTCTCCTTTTTCCGGATCATTATCAGTCTGATCCTAAGTGCAGACAAATAATATCACATCCAAAGCACATACAGTCGGATTTTCAAACAAGCTCTTAAGTGATATCATATACGGGTTGAACAGAGCGACCGGCAGGCGGCAAGAATAGTTTAGCAGGCCCTATACCATTGTTGACTAAACCATAACTCGCGTGTAAATTAATAAGAGTGTCTGACGCGGCCGCGATCAGGCACTCTGTTATTGAAAAATACATGCGCTCGTAGCTCAGTGGATAGAGTGTCTCACTCCGAATGAGAAGGCCGCGAGTTCGATCCTCGCCGGGCGCACCAGCATAGTAAAAAGCTGGAGCCCTTGCAATCACTGCGTTACAGGGTTTCAGTTTTTCATTTGACGACAATTTTGACGACAGTTTGACGACAGTTTTTGTCGCACATTTTTGCTCGTAAAATCGGCCGGCTGCACCTGCGAAAACTCGTATAACCCTTGCAAATACAGCGTTTCCGATTCAATGCAAATGTGCGATTTTTGAGGAAAAAACGTCTCAAAAGGCCTTGAAAGCGCTGACGACAATAATGTAAGTCTGTATAAGGCCTAAATGGGTCTGTATGGGTTTTCGGAGGATTTACGAAAACCTGCATTTTCCATCAGATGCTGATTTTTCGGCATCTCCTCAAAACTTCGATCCCCGCCTACCCATCGGGTAGCGAAACTCCTGGTTTCGGGCATGATAAAAGCCAGGATCACATCCTGAACCGATATTCATTATCATTATTCCATATCACTGAACCCCATCACGTTATTCATTATTCAGCAGATAAATGTTCTATCAACTCGAATAAAAAACACCTGCGAGGTTAATATGCCTCGCAGGATATCGAAAGTAGAATGTACTTTAACTGAGTTTACTTTAGCTTAACAACTTTTGCATTTTCCATTTTTTACCTCTGGAAACGCAGGCACGGATCATGTATGTCCTCATAGTCATCTGAGTCTGCATTCAGTCGTTTCTCTAATTCTGCTTTAACCTTTGACAAATCGCTGCAGGTAAGTATCGGGATCATACTGTTGATTTCTACAACACTTTTATCCCACCACTTGAATTTTAGCAGCAATCCGATAAGCTCTTCGTCAAAGCGTTTCCTCAAATGTTTTGCCGGATTTCCACATACGAAATTGATTATATCAATCTTGCTGTTTTAATTATCTAACGTCTTTG